>DAIUCJ010000068.1:0-2085 GCA_036846225.1 Hylemonella sp. | reverse complement strand
TGCATGGCCTTGCTCCTTCGTCGAAGGAGTGCCAAAGGTGTCTGAGCTCATGCACACCAAGGTGGTGCGCGAGGCGCTGGCGCTCTCGGAGCTGGTGCTGGCCGCGGACAACCCGATCGGGGAGATCACGGGGCCGGCGGGCACCGGCAAGACGGTGGCCGGACGCGCGATTCAGGCGCGGCACGGGGCGCTTCGCATCGCGGCGTGGGATGGGATGACGCGGCACCAACTTCTGGTGGCGGTGGCGCAGATGCTGGGCATCGAGGGGCCGGGGGCGGCCGATCGCCTGCTGCGGCGCGGGGTCAAGCAGGAACGGGCGCTGCTGGTGGTGGATGAGGCCAACAAGTGCAGCTGGCGCGTGCTGGAGACGCTGCGCTACCTGGCCGACGAGTGCGCGGTGGCCGTGATCCTGATCGGCACCGAGCTCTACAGCCGCAAGTTCGCCGAGGCGCGCACCCGGCCGCTCTTGATCCAGCTCGGCAGCCGCATCGGTGCCAAGCGGGTGGCCACGCGCCACCTGGACCGCGCCGAGACGTATGCGCATGTGATCCGACCGATCTTTGGCGATGTGGAGAGCAAGGACGTGGTGACGGCGTTTTGGACGCTCACCCGCAAGGGCAACTACCGCGAGGCGGTGGAGCTGGCCGGTGAGTGCCAGCGCATCATGGCCAGCAACGGCATTCAGAGCCTGACGCCGGCGGTGCTGGAGCTGGCCGGCAAGTGGATGGCCAACCGGCATGCGGTGGAGGCCAGCGCATGAAGGAGGAGGCGCTCAAGCTCGCAGACATCCAGGCGGTGCTGGGGGTGAGCAAGGCGGCGGCATCGATGATCCGCGCCGGGCGCTACGACCGGCCGGGCAGCGAGCTGCCCGCGCGCTACGAGGCGCTCATCCAGCTGGTGCGGCGGGTGCGGCAGGAGGCCGGCGCCGATGCGAGCTCGATCTGCTACGGCTGCCCGAGAGAGGACTGCGCGGGCTGCCGGGTGGCGGAGCTGGTGTGAGGGGTTTTGAGGGCGGATGCGCCCGCTGGCCGGCGGGCGGACACTGGAGTGAAAACCATGGCAAAGACTGCCACGAAAGCGAAGCAGGAACAGGCGGCGCAGGCCCTGGCGGGCAAGCCGGCGGCGTGGATCGAGGTGCACGGCTCGGATGAGCGGCTGCAGGCGGTGGCGCCGCAGCTGGTGCAGGCGGCGATACGCGCCTGGGGGCTGATGCGCCGCATCGATGAGCTGGAAGAAGAGCTCAAGGGGGTGAAAGCCGAGCTGGCCGAGGGTGTGGGCGCCGGGCGCAGCCTGGTGGTGCCTGGGGTGTGTCGCGTCAGCGTGGCCAAGACCACGAGCGTGGGCATCAAGGACGCCGACAAGCTGCGCGAGCTGCTGGGCGAGCGCTTTGGCGACCTGGTGAGCGAATCGGTGAGCTACAAGCCCAGCGAGGCGCTGATCGAGATGAGCGCCGACGGCGACGATCCGATGGCGCCGGCCTACCGGGCGCTGCTGACGGTGCGCTCGGGCACGACGGTGCGCATCACGGCGGAGAAGTGAGATGGCGGCGCTGGCGATCGACCTGATGGAAGACGGGGAAGACGCCGCGCTGGCCGCGCTGGCGACCCCGCCGACGCGGGCTGTGGACGCGGCGCTGCCCGCACGCATCGCGCGCGGTGGCGGCACGCTGTGGGAGGCGCAGCAGGTGGCCGGGCTGATGGCCTGGATGGAGCGCTACGAGCGGGCGCTCGTCCACATCGCGGCGCATGGCACGGGCGAGTCGGCGATGCTGGCCGCGCGGGTGCTGGCCGGAGACTGGGATGGCTGCGATGGATGAGCGCGAGCGTCGCCGGCTGCTGCTGGGGCTGGCGCACAAGGCTGCCGTGCAGCTGGGCATGGATGAGGAGACCCGGCGGGCCGCGCAGGCGGCCTTTGCCGGCAAGGCATCCTTGCGCGACTTCACCGACCAGCAGCTTGTGGCCTGGTGCTGGGAACTGAAGCGGCGCGGGGCGGCCATCGGCATCCCCGGCCCGCGCCCGAAGGGCGGCGCAGGCTGGGGGCGGCCCACCGAGGCGCAGCTGGCCGAGATCGAGCGGCTGGCGCTGG
>DAIUCJ010000067.1:0-2499 GCA_036846225.1 Hylemonella sp. | reverse complement strand
CGCCTCAACGGCGTTCAGACTTTACCGCGCCGGCCTGGTGTGAACATACAAGCCGATGAGCGAAGGCCAGGCACGCAGCCTGCCGCTGGATGGTGGCGGGGCGCTGGCCCTGCGGGTCTGGGAGCCTGCGGGCGCGCCGCATCGGGCATTTCGGCTTGTTCCGCGCGACCTTCCGCGATACGCTGTGGCCGCACACCGTGGCCGCCCTGCAGGCCCTGCCGCAGCTGGGGGCGGGCGGCGTCCCGCAAACGACTGACGTGGCCACCACCGTGCCGCACACTGCCGATCATGAAGAAGAAGCACCCACTGGATGAGGCGCTGGCGCTGCAGGCGCTGGACGCGGGCCGGTATGCCGGCCAGATCAGTCCCGCCTACTGGAACATGGTGGGGCCTTTCGGCGGCGTGACCGCGGCCACCGTGCTGCAGGCCGTGCTGCAGCACCCCCAGCGCCTGGGCGAGCCGCTGTCGATCACCGTCAACTACGCGGTCGCGCTGACGCAGGGGCCGTTCGAGGTGCAGCTGCAGCCGGTGCGCACCAACCGCTCCACCCAGCACTGGACCGCGGCCATCGTGCAGGCCGACGCGGCCGCGCAGCCCGTGGTCACGACCACGGCCACCGTCATCACCGCCGTGCGGCGCGAGACCTGGAGCCTGTCGGACCTGCCGATGCCGGACGTCCCCCGGCCCCAGGAGGCTCCGGTCATGCAGGACGAAAGGCCCGTGGCCTGGCTGAAGCAGTACGAGCTGCGCCCCATCAGCGGAACCATTCCGCAGCACTGGGACGGTCACCAGCACGACCACAGCATGTCGCGGCTGTGGATGCGCGATGCGCCGCCGCGCCCGCTGGATTTCTGCTCCCTGCTGGCGCTGTCGGACATCTTCTTTCCGCGGGTGTGGCTGCGGCGGGCCACGCGGGTGCCGGCCGGCACGGTGTCGCTGACCACCTACTTCCATGCCGGCGCTCGGGAGCTGCAGGCCAGCGGCAGCGGCTACGTGCTGGGGCAGGCGCGCGGGCAGGAGTTCCGCAACGGCTTTTTCGACCAGTCGGCCCAGTTGTGGAACGAGGCGGGCACGCTGCTGTGCACCTCGCACCAGATCGTTTACTACAAGGAATGAATCCCATGAACGACATCCTCGTGCACACCGAAGAGGGCGTGCGCACCGTCACCTTCAACCGGCTGGAGCGCAAGAACTCCATCACCGCCGCGATGTACGCGGCCCTGGCCGATGCGCTGGCTACGGCGGCCGGCGACGCGGCCGTGCGGGTGCTGGTGTTCCAGGGGCATGAGACGGTGTTTTCGGCGGGCAACGACATCGGCGACTTCCTGAACGCGCCGCCGGCCGACCCCGATGCGCCGGTGTGGCGCTTCATGCGCGCGCTGGCCGGTTTCCCCAAGCCGGCGCTGGCGGCCGTCTGCGGCCCGGCGGTGGGCATCGGCACCACCATGCTGTTCCATTGCGATCTGGTCTATGCCGGCGACAACGCGGCTTTTTCCATGCCCTTCGTGAACCTGGGGCTGTGCCCGGAGTTCGCCTCCAGCCTGCTGGTGCCGCAGATGCTGGGCTACCACCGTGCGGCCGAAGCCCTGCTGCTGGGCGAGCCTTTCATGGCCGAGGCGGCGCTGGAGGTCGGTCTGGTCAACCGGGTGCTGCCTCCTACCGAAACCAACGCCTACGCCCAGGCCCAGGCGCGCAAGCTCGCGGCCAAGCCGCTGAGCTCGCTGATCGAGACCAAGCGCCTGATGAAGCAACACCTGGCCGCCCCGGTCATGGCGGCGATGACCGAAGAAGGCGCCAGCTTCGGCCGCATGCTGCGCGAGCCGGCCGCGCGCGAAGCCTTTGGCGCGTTCATGGAAAAGCGCAAGCCGGACTTCAGCCAGCTGTGATGAAGCCGACTGTGCCCTTTCCGGCCAGCGGTTTCGAGCCGGAATTCGTTGCTGCGCTCAAGGACATCTTCGAGCACAAGATCGCGTTCAACCGCGTGCTGGGGCTGCAGATCACCCGCATCGCCCCGGCTGGGGTGGCCGCGTGCGTGGCGATGAAGCCGGAGCTGATCGGCCACTTCGGCCACCAGCGCATCCATGGCGGCGTGATCAGCGCCGGGCTGGACGCGATGGGTGGGCTGGCCATCATGGCGGCCATTGGCGCGCGCCACATGGACGAGCCGCCGCAGCAGCGCCTGCAGCGCTTCGCCAAGCTGGGCACCATCGATCTGCGGGTGGACTATCTGCGCCCCGGCGTGGGCGAGCGCTTCGAGCTGCGTGCCGAAGTGCTGCGCCTGGGCTCGCGGGTGGCTTCCACCCGCATGGAGTTCCTGGGGGCCGACGGCACGCTGCTGGCCGCCGGTGCGGCGGCCTATATCGTGTCCTGAGCCCAGGCTGAGTGAGCAGGCCGTTGAAAAGCGTCGCGAGGATGGCCAGATGCAAGGCGCGCGGCGCGCAGCGACCGAAACCTATCGAGCGGATAGGCGAGGAAGCGAGCACCGCGCAACGCCGCAGA
>DAIUCJ010000066.1:0-2554 GCA_036846225.1 Hylemonella sp. | reverse complement strand
ACAGCCCTGCCGAAGCCGAAACCGGCCAGCGCGAGCTGCTTCAGGCACGGGGCGAGATTGAGTTCAACCACGTCAGCTTCCGCTACCCCGGCGCCGAACGCCCGGCCCTGCAGGACGTGTCATTCACCATCCCGGCTGGCGGCACCTTTGCGCTGGTGGGCGGCTCCGGCGGCGGCAAAACCACCATCAGCGCCCTGATCCCGCGCTTTTACGAGCCCAGCGCCGGCCGCATCCTCATCGACGGCGTGGACACCCGCGAGCTGACCCTGCAGAGCCTGCGCCGGCACATCGCCCTCGTCAGCCAGGACATCGTGCTCTTCAACGACACCGTGGCCCACAACATCGCCTTCGGCTCCACCGAAAAGAAGTCGCGCGAGGACATCATTGCGGCAGCGCAGGCCGCCCATGCCTGGGACTTCATCCAGCAGCTGCCCGAAGGGCTGGACACCTTCATCGGCGAAGACGGCGCCAAGCTCTCCGGCGGCCAGCGCCAGCGCATCGCGATTGCCCGCGCGCTGCTGAAAAACGCCCCCATCCTCATCTTGGACGAAGCCACCTCCGCGCTGGACACCGAGTCCGAGCGCCAAGTGCAGGCCGCGCTGGCCACGCTGATGCAGGGCCGCACCACGCTGGTCATCGCGCACCGCCTCAGCACCATCGAGCACGCGGACCAGATCCTCGTGCTGGACCAGGGCCGCATCGTCGAGCGCGGCACCCACGCCGAGCTGCTGGCCGCCGGCGGCTACTATGCCAACCTCACCCGCATGCAGGGCCAGGAAGGGCGCGCATGAAGATCCCCATCCTCATGTACCACCAGATCGACGCGCCGCCGCCGCGCGGAACCCCGCTGCGCGGGCTCATCGTCGCTCCTGCCTCGTTTGCCTGGCAGATGCGCATGCTGCGCGCACTGGGCTACCGGGGCCTGTCGATGCGCGAACTGGAGCCCTACCTGCAGGGTCGCAGGCAGGGCAAGGTCGTCGGCATCACCTTCGACGACGGCTACCAGAACAACCTGCACCATGCGCTGCCGGTGCTGCGGCAGCATGGCTTTACCGCCACCTGCTATGGCGTAAGCCGCCTGATCGGCGGCACCAACGCCTGGGACCGCGGCAAGGTGGCCGAAAAACCGCTGATGACGCTGGCAGACTGGCGCGCCTGGCATGCCGCCGGCATGGACGTGGGCTCGCACACCCGCACCCATGCCCACCTCACCGAACTGCCAGCCGCCGCGGCACGGGAAGAAATCGCCCTCTCCAAACAGGAACTGGAGCAGGCCATCGGCTGCGAGGTGCGGCACTTCTGCTACCCCTACGGCCACTTCACCGCCGAGCACGCCGCCATGGCCCGGGAAGCTGGCTACGCCACCGCCACCACCACCCAACGCGGCCGCAACGCCGCTGGCGCAAACCCCTACACCCTGCGCCGCATCATGGTGGCGCGGGCCACCAATCCGCTGCAATTCTTCATGAAAGTAGCCACGGGCTACGAAGACCGCCGCGCATGAAGCCACTGGCGCTCTACTGCAAAAGCTACAGCACCGACCTGCGCCGCGTGATGCGCCTGGCGCAATCCATCCGACGCTTCAACACCGAACAGCTGCCGTTCCATGTCTCGGTTCCGCAGGCTGAGCTACCACTATTTCGCGACCACCTAGCTGGCATAGGCGTGGAACTGCTGGCCGACGAGGACATCCTGCGCGCCTCCCCGCGCATCGATCTGGATCAGGTAGCGGCCATGCCGGGTAGCTTGTCGCAGCAGGTTGTGAAATCCGAGTTCTGGCGCCTCGGCCTGTCCGAGTCCTATCTGTGCTTGGACTCCGATTCCTTCTTTATCCGGCCGTTCTGCACCAGCGACTTCCTGGCCGACGACGGTTCGCCTTATTCGGTTATCAACGAGGCGCACGATCTGCTTGCACTTGCGCTGGCCCGGCGCAAGCCCCAAGTGATCGAGAATTTCCACCGGGAAGCGCGACAGTTGCAGGAAATTTTTTGCCGCAAGGGCAAGGCCTACAGTTTCGGCCCTATGCCCATGGTCTGGCACCGCCGGGTCTGGGAGAGCCTGGACCAACAGTACCTACAACTGAAAGGCATGAGCTTTGCCGATGCAATCCAGCTAGCGCCGCTGGAGTCGCGCTGGTACGGTGAGGCGCTGCTCAAGTACAAGGCCGTGCCCTTGCTCCCGACCGAACCTTTTTTTAAGGTCTATCACTACGCCTGGCAGTTGGACCAGGATCGCCGCAACGGGCTTGACGAGGATGGCTTAGCCCAACTCTACAGCGGCGTGATCTATCAGTCGTCATGGGAGCGGGAGTTGGACTGGCCGGTCGAGGGCGGGAACTGGTTGTCCCGGGCTGGCCGCAGAATTCGACGGCGGCTAGGCCGCATCTGATCTTTCGAACCTACTGCTTCAGACGCCCAGCGCACCGCTTCCCGCATGCCCCCCTCGAACATTCCTATCCTGCTGACATCCAGTGTCATCGCCTACGACAAAGGCGTGGCACTTAAGGAAACGCTGATCAAGTCCCCGCGCTGCGGCGAGATCGTCCTGCGTGGGG
>DAIUCJ010000065.1:0-3752 GCA_036846225.1 Hylemonella sp. | reverse complement strand
TCTCATGTATTAGTCATGTCAGCTTTGACACTGCGCACGCGACGGCACCCGACCCTCAAGAGCCGCTCAGAATTTCTGGCCCAGCGCCGGCAGTGCAGCGGGAGCGGCCGGTCAGTCACTCACGCCGCAAGACCGCGCTCGGCCACGAGCGGACGGCCGGCTGGTTGCCGAACAACGGCCACTCGGCAGTTACCTGCCCGGGGACCTGCCGTCGGCTCGTCGACCTTCTACCGCCGAACTGCTCCGTCTCACAGACATCGCCCCGAATGCGTTCAGCGCCGAGAAAGCGTCGTCGAGGGCGATTCGCCGAACCGGTTGCGGTAGCTGGCGGCAAACATGCCGAGGTTGGCGTAGCCCCAGGCTTCGGCCACGTCTCGAACCTTGGTCTGTGGAGAGGCCACCAGCAGCTCTGCGCGCACGCCGTTCAGGCGGATGTCGCGCAGGCACTGCATCGGCGTGCAGCCCCTGAACTCCCGAAACGCGGCATTGAGGGTGCGCACGCTGACGCCGGCACTCCGCGCCAGTTCGCTCAAGGTGGGCGCGTGCTGAGCATGGTCTCGCATGTGCTGTTCGGCCAGCAGCACATGGCGAGGCACCAGTCGGTGCACAGTCGGCTCCTGAGGGCTCTCCAGCTGCTGTCGCCACAACGTCAACAGGTGCAGCCCGATCATCTCCTCCAGGTGTCGCCCCAGCGGACCCTGCTCCACCGCGTCCGGCATCTCGGTGATGCAGCGGCACACGTAGGACAACAGGCTGATCCAGCTGGACTGCGCACCGCCGAAGCGGAACTTGCGGGCCCACATCCGCTCATCAGCCGGCGCGCCGAACCAGCGTTCGTGGAGCGCGGCCATCGCATCATGCTGGAAGGTCAGGTTGACCTGCAGATGATGCGGATCGGCATCGAGCCAGTAGTGGGTGCGCGAGTTGTCCACGAGGAAGGCTTCGCCGACCCCCGTGTCCGCATACTCGCGCCCGCTCGACCAATGCCGAATGGCGCCGCGCACGGTCGTGAGGACCATGCCAGTGCCGGCCTCCGCGGCAAACCCGGTCAGGTGCACCGGCACGCCGTAGCTGAAGCGGCTGAGCGTGAAGTGCCCGATGCGGATGGCGTCGAGCACCGAGTCGGGCTGCCGCACGAGCCCGACCGGTGCCGCGTCGTACGGCATGTAGACCTGCTTGCTCCAGTGCTGGACTTCGTCCCAGTCCGTCGACGCCACCAGACGGTGGCGGGTGCTGGGGGCACCGGTGACGTCGGTGACCAGGACGTTGCGGATCGCTTCCATGCTGGTGTACTCCTCACGGCGTGCGCCGCGAAAGTCGGCGGCTCACCGGTGATGGTAGACGGCCGTCTCGAACTCCACAAAGCCCGGGTACGAGGCCGCGTCCTGGAACGGCAGGATCTGGGTCGCCCAGTAGCCGCCGATGCCGCTGCTGCGGTCGATCCAGTAGAAGCAGTTGGCCAGGCCGGCCCACATCAGCGAGTTGGCGGGGCGGCCCGAGGGCGTGCGCTCGCGGTTGGTCATGAAGGTGTAGGCCCATCCCTTGGCGGTGCCCGGGAAGAACTCGCCGGTGTTGCTGAGCGACGGGATCGACGTGGTCCACCCGCCGACCGACAGCCCGAGGGCGGCAAGGCCGTCCTGCGACATCTGCTGCACGGTCTCGGCCTTGAGCACACGGCCGTTCGGGCCGGCGCCGTCATTCAGGATCATGCGGATGAACTTCATGTACTCCCCCACCGTGGCATACAGGCCATGGCCGCCCATGTCCATCGGCGGCGGATCGGGCAGCACCAGGTCGGGCAGCGGGGTCAGCTTGCCGTCGGCCGCGCGATCGTGGATCGTCACGCGCCGGGCCTTCATCGCCTCGGTCATCTGGAAACCGATCTCGTTCATGCCCAGCGGCCCGAAGATGCGCTCCTTCATCACCTCGCCCAGGCGCTTGCCGCGCTGCTGCTCGACGATGCGCCCCAGCCAGTCGATGTTGACGCCGTAGGTCCAGGCAGCGCCCGGCTCGTGGAGCAGCACCGTGCGGATCGAATCGAAGCTGCCCGACACCACCGTCGGGATGTTTTTGGCCGTGCGGTACTTCAGGTCATCGGCGCTGAAGAACTCGTAGCACAGCCCCGAGGTGTGGAGCATCAGGTCGTTGACGGTGATCTTGCGCCTGGGCGCACGCGTGCGCGGCTGGCCGTCAGCGCCAAAGCCGTCGAGCACCTGGAGCTGGTCAATCTCAGGCACGTACTTGCCGGCATCGTCGGTGAGCGAGATGCGGCCTTCCTCGACCAGCTGCATGATGCAGGTGCCGGTCAGCGCCTTCGTGGTGGAGAAGATCGCAAAGACGCTGTCGGTCGTCATGGGTCGATCCTGTCCGAGCTCTCGCGTCCCGGAGGCGCCCTCGTAGAAGTTGCCATTGCGGTCCGTCGCCATGGCCACCACGCCCGGTGCGCCGCCATGGCGCTGGGTGGTTTGGGTGAGCACGCTGTCCAGCGTGGCCTTTGTCTTTGAACTCGTCACGGTGTGTCTCCTTGGTTACTGGTGGTGACCGGTGCGCCGCGATGGCGTGGCATCGGCTGGAGACAAATTTATGGCGAGCACCTAGGATCGCGTGTCTGGATCTGGCGAGGCGATGTCTGGAAATGGCAGGAATTCAGCACTGGGGTGTGGGCTCACCGGCGCCTTTGCAGGGTCGGCGGCGCTCCGAGACGCCGCCCAAGGCGTCCGTCAGACCTTCGGCGCGCCCACCTGCCGGCTTGGATCCGCCGCGGCGAAGGCCTCCAGCTGCTCGCAGGCCGCCATCACCCGCATCACGGTCGGAATGCCCGGCACGTCGATCTTGAACACGCGCATCACTGCGATGATGCTGGCCAGACAAATGTCGGCGATCGTCGGCGTGTCGCCATGGCAGAAGGTGCCGGTCCCGGGCTCGTTGATCAGCCGTTGCTCCAAGGCTTGCAAGCCCGTCGTGAACCAGTGGATCTGCCAGGCACGCCAGGCCGCATCATCGAAACCGCTTTGGGTGGTGAGGTACTTCTTGACCCGCGGGGTGATCAACGGGTGCGTGTCCGCCGCCAGCATGGCAGCCAGTGAGCGCACCCGAGCGCGGCCGTGCGCATCGGTCGGCAGCAGCGCGGGCGTCGGAAAACTCTCCTCGATGAATTCCAGGATGGCCAGCGACTGCGTCAGGGGCGTCTGCGGCTGACCCGGACCGTGGTCCACCAGCGCCGGGATGGCGCCCATCGGGTTGATCTTGAGAAAGGCCTCGCTGCGCTGCTCACCGGCATCGAGGTTGATGGTGTGCTCCTGCGGCGTCACGCCCTTGAGGTTGAAGGCGACGCGGACGCGATAGGTTGCGGAGGTGCGCCAGAAAGAGAAGAGTTCGAAACGGGCGGTGTTGGTCATGGGAGTCCTGTCAGCGAGATGGGCGCTATTGACCGGAGGTTTTGCGTCAATGTGTAAGGGCCGGATTGTGGGTGATTGGACGTGGTGACTGCGACTGCAGAGCGATTGCGAACCGTCTCACAGAGCAACCAGGTCGCATGACAGGCCGGCGAATGAAAGATTCGCAGAAGGCGCAACGCGCGGCTTTGGATCTGGGCGATGGCCGGTATGGGTCGGAAGCCGCCTGTGTTCGAACTGTGACCACAGACTGCTCCCAGCCTCAAACTGCCGCTCAGGTTCTCACATCAGTTGGTCGCTCTTGGCCGCCTGCCGCCGACCGCGGTCTGGCTCGAAAGCAGTCTGTCAACGCGCCGT
>DAIUCJ010000064.1:0-3959 GCA_036846225.1 Hylemonella sp. | reverse complement strand
GCTGCCATGGCGCGCGCTGGCGGCGTTGCTCGTCCTTGCGGGCAACCAGCCCGCGGCGTCCTCGCGCCTGGCCAGCCCACGCCCTGACAACCCACTCGGCCCTGTTCAACTGCCGCTTCTAGGTTGAACGGCCGCTGGCCGCTCAAGCGGCCTGGCAGCCTGCAGCGCCCTCAGAAAACGATGCCGCCCGGCGTCGGCGGTGGAGGCGGTGGTGGCAGCGCGGGCGCTGTTTCCTGCCCGGTAGCCGGGGCGGGGGCGGCCGGCGGCGCCGCTTCGGGTGGCGCCAGCGGCTGCGGCGGCGGGTTGCGGTAGCCCGCCGGCAGGCGCGAGCTGGCCGGATAGCCGGCCGCGTCCAGGTAGCTGTTCCAGTCGGTGGGTGAATAGCCCTTGAGTCGCTGGCTGCCTATGGTCAGCAGCGGCACCGAGGCATCGCCGCTGATGCGCTGCAGCGCCTCGATGTCGGCATTGCTGCGCACGGTTCGCTCGGTATAGGGAATGCCCCTCTCTGCCAGCAGGTTGCGCGCGGCGATGCAGGGCTCGCAGTTGTCGCCGGTGTACAGCGTCACCGGGTAACGGGCGACGAGCTGGCGCAGCTCGAAGGGCAACTCGGCGCTGCCGCTGTCGGCAGGCTGTGCGCGACCGCCTGCGCCCAGCGGCACGGCTTTTTCGGCGCCGGCCGGCGGCCGGTCGGAGAACGTGACCCTGCCGTCAGGGCCGACGATGCGGTAGATCGGCTGGGCTGCCGTCCCCAGCGGGGTCAGCGTCCACGCAGCCAGCATGAGCGCAGCGAGACGGGTTGCGGTGGGCATCATGCGCCCATTATTGCTGATGCCGGCTCGGGCTGGGGCAGCATGCCCTGGTGTCGCAGCAGCGCTTCCAGGCTGGGGTCGCGGCCGCGGAAGGCGCGGAACGACTCGATGGCCGGCCGGCTGCCGCCCGCTTCCAGTATGGCCTGGCGGTAGCGCCGGCCGGTCTCGGTGCTGGGCGTGCCATCGGGGGCGGCCGTCTCTTCAAAGGCGGCATAGGCGTCGGCGCTGAGCACTTCGGCCCATTTGTAACTGTAGTAACCAGCTGCATAGCCGCCGGCGAAGATGTGGCTGAAGCTGTGCGCGGTGCGGCTCCAGGCCGGCGGCTGCAGCACGGCCACTTCGTCGCGCACCCGCTGCAGCAGCGGCAGGAAATCCTGCGCCGGGTCGTGCTCGGTGTGCAGCAGCATGTCGAACAGCGCGAATTCGATCTGCCGCAGCGTCTGCAGCCCGCTCTGGAAGTTTTTCGCGGCGATCATCCGGTCGTACAGCGCGCGCGGCAGCGGTTCGCCGGTTTGCACGTGGGCAGTCATCTGCCGCAGCACGCTCCACTCCCAGCAGAAGTTCTCCATGAACTGGCTGGGCAGTTCCACCGCGTCCCACTCCACGCCGCTGATGCCGGAGACATCGCGCTCGTTGACCTGCGTCAGCAGGTGGTGCAGGCCGTGGCCGAACTCATGGAAGAGGGTGATGACGTCGTCATGCGTCAGCAGCGGCGGCTGGCCGTTGACGCCTTCGGCGAAGTTGCACACCAGATGGGCTACCGGCGTCTGCAGCCGGCCCGTGTCGGGGCGCAGCCAGCGCGCGCGCACATCGTCCATCCAGGCACCGCCGCGCTTGCCTGCGCGCGCCGGCTGGTCCAGATAGAACTGGCCGACCAGCCGTCCGTCGCGCTCGATGCGGTAGAACTCCACCGCCGGGTGCCACACCGGGGCGTTGTCGCGGCGGATCGACACCTCGAACAGCGTCTCGACGATGCGAAACAGCCCCGCGATGACGCGCGGGGCGGTGAAATACTCTTTGACTTCCTGCTCGCTGAACGCGTAGCGCGCTTCCTTGAGCCGCTCGGAGATGTAGGGCCAGTCCCAGGGCTGCGGGTCGGCGATGCCGAGCTGGTCTGCGGCGAAGGCGCGCAGATCGGCGACGTCGCGCTCCGCATAGGGGCGGGCGCGCTGCGCCAGCTCCCGCAGGAAGCGCACCACCTGTTCGGGCGATTCGGCCATCTTGGGCACCAGAGAAACCTCCGCGTAGTTGCGGTAGCCCAGCAGGTGGGCCTCTTGCTGCCGCAGCGCCAGGATTTCGCGGATGATGGCCGTGTTGTCGAACTGGCGGCCCTCGCCCTCGGCCTGGTCGGAGGCGCGCGTGACGTAGGCCCGGTACAGGCGCTGGCGCAGCGCGCTGCTGTGCGCGAACTGCAGCACCGGCAGGTAGCAGGGCATTTTCAGCGTGAGCTTGTAGCCCTCGCGGCCTTCGGCCTGGGCGGCGGCGCGCGCGGCCTGCTGCACGTCCGCCGGCACGCCGTCGAGTTCGTCGGCGCTGGCGTAATAGGCCCAGCGGTCGGTGGCGTCCAGCACGTTCTCGCTGAATTTCTGGCTGAGCTCGGCCAGCCGTTCCTGGATCTGCGCAAAGCGCTCTTTCGCCGCGCCGGTGAGCTCCGCGCCGCCCAGCACAAAGTTGCGCAGCGCATGCTCGCGGGCCTGGCGCTGCTCGGGGTTGAGCGTGGCCGCATCCATGGCCTTGTACTTGGCGTACAGGCGTTCGTCCGCGCCCAGCCGGGTCCAGAAGGCGGTCACGCGCGGCAGCGCTTCGTTGTAGGCGGCGCGCAGCTCGGGCGTGTCGGCCACGCTGTTGAGGTGGCTGACCACGCCCCAGGCGCGCGCGAGCCGTTCGGTGGCCACGTCCAGCACCTGGGCCATGGCCGTCCAGTCGGCGGGAAAGTCGGGCGCGGTTACCTGCTGCAGCGCGGTCTCGGCCTGCTGCAGCAGCGTGTCGATGGCCGGCGCCACGTGTTCGGGGCGGATGGCGTCGAAGCGGGGCAGGTCGGTGAAGTCGAGCAGGGGGTTGGCAGCGGTCATGGCCAGGATGGTAAGGGCACGGCCGGGCGCTTCAACCCGGCCGGCGATGGGGAATCGCTATCGGCGCGATCAGCGCGCGGCGGCGGCGCGCTCGGCCGCCTGCAGGGTGTTGACCAGCAGCATGGTGATGGTCATCGGCCCCACGCCCCCGGGCACCGGGGTGATCCAGCCGGCCACCTGGCGCACGCCCTCGAAGTCCACGTCGCCGCAGAGCTTGCCTTGGTCGTTGCGGTTCATGCCCACGTCGATGACCACCGCGCCGGGCTGGACCATGTCGGCGGTGAGGATGTTGCGCCTGCCGACGGCGGCCACGATCACGTCGGCCTGGCGGGTCAGCGCCTTCAGGTCCCGGGTGGCGCTGTGGCAGATGGTCACGGTGGCGTTGGCCTGCAGCAGCATCAGCGCCATGGGCTTGCCCACGATGTTGGAGCGGCCGATGACCACGGCATGCTTGCCCTTGAGGTCGTAGCCGATGCTCTCCAGCATCTTCATGCAGCCATAGGGGGTGCAGGGCCAGAAGCCCGGCTGCCCGACCAGCAGGGCGCCTGCGTTGGCGACGTGAAAGCCATCGACGTCCTTGGCCGGGGCGATGGCTTCGATGACCTTGTGCGCGTCGATGTGGGGCGGCAGCGGCAGCTGCACCAGGATGCCGTGGATGGACGGGTCACGGTTCAGCGCCTCGATGCGCGCCAGCAGGTCGGCTTCGCTCAGGCTGGCGTCGTATTGTTCCAGCACCGAATGGAAGCCCACGTCGCCGCAGGCCTTGACCTTGTTGCGCACATAGACCTGGGAGGCCGGGTTGTCGCCGACCAGGACGACGGCCAGCCCGGGCGTCACCCCCCGGCTTGTGAGTTCGGTGGCGCGGCGGGCCACGTCGGCGCGCAGTTGCTGGCTCAGGGCGTTGCCGTCGATCAGTTGGGCAGGCATGGGATCGGTGCAGTGAGTGGGTAGGGATGATGAGAGAGGGAGGCGGAGCACGGCGCAGGCGGCAGCGCCTGCCTGCCGCGCGTGGCGCGGGCGGCAGCTTGTATGTTCACACCAGGCCGGCGCGGTAAAGTCTGAACGCCGTTGAGGCGGC
>DAIUCJ010000063.1:0-4110 GCA_036846225.1 Hylemonella sp. | reverse complement strand
TGCTAGCTTTTCGTACCGTCACTTATTGCACTGAAAACGAGGAGACCCCAACAGGCTGCAGGCGTACAGGCACAGGGCCAGGCTGCCCTCGGCGTAGGCCTTCTGCACCAGCAGCATCCGGCGCACGTCGGAGTGCTCGACCAGCTTGACCTGCGGCGACAGCGGATCCTTGTTCGACGGCAGGCGGCCCTGCGGCCGCTCGCGCGCGTAGGCCAGCGACTCGCTGAAGCCGCGCCAGGCGATGCTGGCGGACATGACGCCGACGCCGATGCGCGCCTCGTTCATCAGCTGGAACATGTGGGCCAGGCCCTGGTGCTCGCGGCCGACCAGCCAGCCCACCGCGCCGCCCTTCTCCCCGAAGGACAGCACGGTGGAGGTGGTGTTGCGCCAGCCCATCTTGTGCAGCAGCCCGGCCAGCGCCACGTCGTTCGGCGTGTCCGCCGCCCCGTGCTCGCCGGGCAGGATCTTGGGCACCAGGAACAGCGAGATGCCCTTGACGCCGGGCGGCGCGCCCTGGATGCGCGCGAGCACCATGTGCACGATGTTCTCGGTGAGGTCCTGCTCGCCGCCGGAGATGAACATCTTCTGGCCGAAAACGCGGTAGCTCCCATCGGCCTGGGGCACGGCGTAGGTCTTGATGTCGCCCAGGGCGGAACCCTGCGACGGCTCGGTCAATGCCATCGTGCCGGCGAAGCGGCCGTCGCCCAGCGGCGCGAGGTAGCGGGCCCGGAGCTGTGGGCTGCCGAAGGTGCGCAGCAGATTGGCCGCGCCGATCGTCAGCATCGCATAGGCCGCCGTGCCGACGTTGGCCGCGTAGAAGGCGCTCATCGCCGCGCGCAGCACGACCTCCGGCAGCTGCAGCCCGCCCTCGGCCTGCTCCCAGTGCGCACTGAGGAACCCGGCATCCGCGATGGCCTGCCACGCCGCGCGGGTCGGCGCGACGAGGCGGGCCCGGCCATTCTCGAACTGTGGCTCGTTCTCGTCGCCCTCGCGCAGATGCGGCGCCAGCAAATCCTCGGCCAGCTGGCGCGCCGTCTCCAGCGTGGCGTCGAAGACCTCGCGCGAGTGCTCGGCATAGCGCTCGCGCCGCAGCAGGCCCGCGGTGTCCAGGACTTCGTAAAGCAGGAAGGCGAGCTCGCGCTCGCTGATGGTGGCAGTGGCCATGTGGGGTTGTCTCGCTCGAAATAAACACCGAGCGCTCGCTCGGTTTTTGAGGGAGTTTACAATCATTCCCGACCGGCGGTCAATTCGGGCAACCTGCCCCGCCCCCCACCCGACCGCGTCCACGCCTTCCCGCCATGCCCCTGTCCCTCGGTCTCGAGCCCCGATTCACCTTCGCACAGTTCAAGCGGATCAACCCCATCCCGCCCGACACGCTGTGGGAGCTGGTGTACGCGCGCAACGCGCACGCCATCACGGTCAAGCGCGTGCCGGTGGCGCTGGCCAATCTGCGGGCCATCTTCGAGGCCTCCTTCCAGCTGGCCAACCAGGTGGGCTTCGGCGCGATGACGCTGCGGGACCTGTCCAAGGCCACCGGCCTGTCCATGGGCGGGCTCTACGGCTACCTGCAGAGCAAGGACGCCCTGGCCGCCATGGTCGAGGACCTGATCCGGCACATCGGCGGCGAGATCCCTCGCTGGTTCGACGAGGCGTCTCTGGCGCCGCTGGTGCGTCTGGACAGCAGCCTGCGGGCGCACGTCTTCATGTCCGAGCTGCTGCAGCCGTGGTTCTATTTCGTGTACATGGAGTCGCGCGTGCTCGAGGCTGATCAGCGCAAGGTGGCCAGGGCCGCCGAGGTGGATTTCCAGGCCGCCATGGCGCGGCAGATCCGGCAGGTGCGCGAGATGGGCGACCGGGAAGCCTTCCTGCTGGCGGCGCACCTGCAGAGCGTCATCCAGGACTGGTACGTCAAGCGCTGGAAGTACCGGGCCGAGAAGATCAGCGTGGATGAGTTCGCGAACAGCCTGAGCGCGATGGTCGCCGCGCAGCTGCGGGTCGAATAGCGTCGGCGCTCCCGCGCCGATCCCTCCTGCGCACGCGCCCAGTGGCCGGGCTGCAGGCGGCAGCGGCACCGGGCCGCCCCGCGAGCAGCCCGCTCAGAGCTTGTCCAGGCGGACCGTGCGGTCGGCGAGGACCTCCGGCGGCGGGCAGGTCCCCTGCTTGAGCCAGCGCTTGGCCACCTTGATGTCGCGCGGCACGTTCACCGACAGCACGCTGCGCAGCCTGCCCTCAGAGATCTGGGGTTCTAAGCCGGAACCGCCGAAAATTCCGTCAGCCGATCAACGTGGCTTGTCCCGCGCCCGGTCGATGGGGTAGACCCAACAGTCGTGTCACTAGCCGCCATTTCGATCACGGCAATGCCAGCCGGACGTCACGTCCAGATTGTTCCGGTCTGGATGAGGCCGACTGACGTCTCGGATGACGGGTGGCATACAACTGCTGTGAGTCCTGCAGGGGGGCAGCTGCCTGACCGGACGGCGAGCATCAGCCCATCTCATGTATTAGTCATGTCAGCTTTGACACTGCGCACGCGACGGCACCCGACCCGTTGCAGACCCCCAGACATATGGAAAGCTGACGCTCAACGTGGAGTTAGCCGGCGCGGCGCGGCTTCATCGCGCAGCGTCCGTGTTGATGGATGGGTTAGAACTCTCTGGGGCACACATTTGAGAAAGACTATTTTTCAGCCAACGCAAAACCCGCGTTGCCAGATGCAACCACTGAGACAAATACAAACGGCACTGGACTAGTATTTAGAGCGCCATGCACTTGGCCAGGTTTTGCTATGGCAATATCTCCAGCCTTTAGATGAGCGACTTTGCCGCCTCCTTGGTAATACTCAGCCTCTCCAGAGATAACCGTCCAAGTATCTTGGCCGTCCGGGTGAACATGAGCGGTTATTTCTTGCCCAGGATGGGCATGCCAAACAACAACTGCTGAGTCCTTGGTTTCCAGAACCACTGAACGAATTGGTTCGCCGTCAGACGGACGAATATATTCTGTTACCGAAAATATTCTTGATTCCATTTCCATATCCACTCCAAAAATCAATTTGGCTTGAGAAGTTATTACAGAACAACTGTATCCGAGAGTTCTACGTTGCCGATAACCGGCCCGAAACGGCGGCGCAACGCGCCGCTGTTGGGGGTCCGTGTTCATCGGCGGGTTAGACCTGTGCTTGCGTAAGACGAATATCGACTTCTCGGTCGACGTATTTCCATTCCTCTGACGCACGCAGTTCGGAAAGCAGCCTGTTGAACTCAACCTCATGAATTGGCGCGTATTCGAACCAATTCAGAAAATCGAACGGTTCATTCTCTGAGAGGTCGCGGCAGTGGTGGAGCTTGCGCGCTACTGCAGGCAAATACTGAAGCCCGATTTGGACGTGCTTCGACTGTTCGAAAACGCTCCGGCGTTCGTCTTGCGTGAGCTCCCACCAAGCTGCGTTCTTCCGGATCGGTATTAGCGCACCGCACGTTGCTTCTGGGCGCGCCAGACCTTGCTGCTTCGCTACAATTTCATTCTTCTCTGCGCGCATGACATATCGTTCATTGCTGGTTATTCCACGAAGTATCCAGGGTGCATTGGTTTCAGACTGCAACTCTGAAGCGGATACGACGTTGAGCCTTTTGGCTTCAGGCAGGGGCTCGCCAACTCTCGTTTCGGCCCTGACAATCCGCCAAGGGCCAATGTCTGCGCCGACGAAAGCAAATAATCGTGTATCCATTTCAATCTTTCATGTGTGAATGTTTTAACTCTTGCAGCTTCGAAGAACCTATCTGCCGATCCCGTGATTGTGCATCATCGCCTCCGCGCAACTGCGACGACCGCCCGCAGCAATCACATTGAACTTTCGAATCGAAACTGCTGAAGCGAACCTACGCGGACGTACGGCCGCAGTCTGTGCGCTGCCGGACGGAGCGCTGCCAATTTGCGCCTACTGGCAGGCTGTGAGTGCGCGGATGGGCCAGCGACCTCCCTTCATAGAGGGAGCGAAGCAGGTCAGAGACACTATTGAACGTCCGCTACCGGGAAGATGCTTGACCGTCCGCAACTGGCCGCCTGCCGCCGACCGCGGTCTGGCTCGAAAGCAGTCTGTCAACGCGCCGT
>DAIUCJ010000062.1:0-4610 GCA_036846225.1 Hylemonella sp. | reverse complement strand
GGTCGCTCACCACCACCGCGTCGCCGCCCAGCAGCTGGCGCGCGTCGCGCTGCAGGCCGGCCTTGAGCCGGTCGGCGAAGAAACCCACGGCCGTGAGCGCGGCCACCGCCAGCACGATGGCCAGCAGCAGGATGCGCAACGGCGCGGCGCGCAGATCGCGGCGCAGGGAACGACCGGCCAGCAGAAACGGGGAAATGGGCATTCGGGTGGACCAGATCACGGCAGGCCGGCAGTATCCACGATATCCTGCGCGGCCGCTCAGCCCGGCGCAGCCACCCCAAGCCCGGCGCCGGCCGGCGCGGCCTGCGCCAGCCGCTGCCACAGCGCCGGCACGTCCTGGGCCGGCACGGCACGGGCATACAGATAGCCCTGGATTTCATCGACGCCGAGCTGGCGCAGCGCCTGCAGCTGCACAGGGGTTTCCACGCCCTCGGCGACGGTTTTCAGATCCAGCGAACGCGCCAGCGCGAGGATGGCGCCGACGATGGCATCGTCCCCGCTGCCCTGCCCCAGGCCGCAGACGAAGCTGCGGTCGATCTTGAGGCAGTCGATCGGCAAATGCCGCAGATAGGCCAGCGACGAGTAGCCAGTGCCGAAATCGTCGATGGCCAGCTTGACGCCCAGCGCCGACAGGTCGTTGAGCACGGCCTGGCCGTCGCTCATGCTCATCAGCGCCGATTCGGTGATCTCCAGCTCCAGGAAGGCAGCCGGCAGCCGCGCCTGCTCGAGCGCGCGCCGCACGGCCTGCACGATGTCGCCGTCTTCGACCTGCTTGGCCGACAGGTTGACCGCGATCTGCGGGATCGGCAAGCCCAACTCGCGCCATTGCGCGAGCTGGGTGCAGCACTGGCCGAGCACCCACTCGCCCAGCCGCAGGATGAAGCCGGTTTCCTCCGCCACGGGCACGAACTGCACCGGCGACACCGCGCCCAGCTCGGGGCTGTTCCAGCGCAGCAGGGCCTCCAGGCCGGCCGGGCGCCCATGGGCATCGACCTTGATCTGGTAGGCCAGGGACATCTCGCCACGGTCCAGGGCCGTGCGCAACAGGCGCTCCAGCCGGGCCCGTTCGGTGGCCAGCGCCGTCATTTCGGGACGGTAGAAGCTGTAGCGGTTGCGCCCGGCGTTTTTCGCGTCGTACATGGCGGTATCGGCGTTGCGGACCAAGGTGTCCAGATCGCGGCCGTCGCCGGGCGCCAGGCAGATGCCGATACTGGCCGAGACGAACAGCGCGGTCCCGTCGATCTCGTAGCCGGCCGACAGCCGTTCGATGCACAGCCGCGCGTAGCGATAGACCTCGGAAAGCCCTGCCCGGGCGTCCAGCACCACCACGAACTCGTCCCCGCCCAGGCGCGCACAGAACAGAGCGGCCTGGTCCAGCTGCGCCAGACGGCGGGCGGCCGCGCACAGCACCGCGTCTCCGGTGGCGTGGCCGAGCGTGTCATTGATCTCCTTGAAGCGGTCCAGGTCGATGAACAGCACGGCCAGCTCGGGCGCTGGCTGCGCGGCCAGGGCCTGGCGCAGGTATTTCGTGAAGGCCAGCCGGTTGGGCAGACCGGTGAGCGCATCGTGGTGCGCGATGCGGTACAGCTCCTCCTGCGCCTGCTTGCGGGTGGCCACCTCGCGCTCCAGCTCCGCGGTGCGCTCGCGCACCCGCTGGTCCAGGATCTCGTTCATGTGCAGCGCGCTGTCGCGCTCCTGGCTGAGCTGGCGCACCAGATCCTCGTTTTCGAACTTCAGCGCGAACAGCTCGCGGGCGACCTGGTTCTGCCGCCGGGCCACGCGCGAGATGATGGCCAGGTACATGAGCATGAGAACCGCCAGGCTGGTATAGACGCCATCGCCCTCGAGCAGCAGGCGCGCGATCGACAGGCCCAGCGAAGGCACGGCATAGGCGTAGAAAGCCGGCAGCCAATAGGATGTGACGATGATGGAGCCTGCAGCCAGCCCGATCACGCAGACGTAGAGGAAGATCACCGCGGCGGTCTGCGCCGGGTTGAACAGCGCCCAACCAGCCACCCCCCAGAGCAGGCCCGAGGCCAGGGAAGTCGCCGTGAAGTACCAGGCCCAGACCCGCGCCTGCGCCGCCCCCGGGCGAACCCGGGCATAGATCCTGGCCAGGGCAAAGCGGACGATCAGCACCAGCAGCGCGGCCACCAGCCAGGCCACCAGGAAGGCGGTGGAGGCTTTGCCCCAGAACACCGCGGCCACCACCGGCGGCATCAGCGTCAGGTTGACCAGGATGCTGGGCAGCGCCCCATAGAGCTGCTCCACCAGATTCCATTCGATGCGCGCCTGCAGGGCCGGCGCGGCATTCGTGGCCGCAGCTGCCGGCGCAACAGCCCCCTGCTGCGATGGCTCGGCCGCGGATGACTTGTCTGAACGCATGGATCGCATGGTCCCTCATACCTCCCTGAACCGCCAGACGTGCGGGCCCGCCGCGTGGCTCATGGACTGGGCCTAGAGCGTCCTGCCGACAGCCGCTGCTTCGAGTATGCCTGTCCGCACCGTTAAGCGGCATGCGCGGCGCCATGCACAGCCACAGATCCTTGTGGAATATTCACGCCCGCCTGCTTGAGAGATTGGACCAACCTTGATTAGAATCAAATCGCAAAGCCTGCACTGCCTGCATGCCGATGCCGTCCTGTAGCCTTGGCGTGCCTGCGCAACGCTGGCGTGCGTTTTGTATCGATTCGTGTTGAGACCCGTCACAGGCATGAAACAGTGGATCCGATACGCCGCGCCCCTGCTGCTGGGCGGCTGCGCGGCCTTTGAAGACCCCGAGTTCTGGCAGGCCATGGCCGACGCCACCAATCAGGCCGCCGCCACCCTGCAGGCAGGACAAGGCACCTATGTGGCGCCGCAGCCGGCAACCGTTCCTTACTCGACAGGCTCAACCGCCTACACGCCCTACACATCCAGCCCGCAGCCGGCGCAGGCCCCTGCGAGCCCAGGCAGCGGCCCGGGCTCATCGCAGGTCGGTGCGCCGCCTGCGCTGGCGCCGGCCAGCCCGGCCACCTCTGGTCGCAGCACGCAAGGCCCAGCGACCAGATCGAGCGCACCAGGCTCCGGTCCGTATGGAGGCAAAACGGCAGACCCGGCGATGCTCGCCGGACATTGTCTACGGCTGACGCGCGACATCAGCGGCCGCTACATTGAAAACCGTTGCGACCGTCCTGTTGAATACCTCACCGGTTGCGTAGGTGTGGGAACCATCACACCCGGCTATCCGTTCGCTGGCGTTTACAGCCAGAACACAGGTTTTACGGGGATTTGGAGCGTCGGTCCGGGCAAGCGATCCATGGTGGTAACGAGTTTGTGCACAAATCCCGGTGGGCGCTATGTTTACGCTGGCTGCTTCAAACCGGCAACCCCGTACTGGACCGCGCCCGACCTGTCGCGCTACGTCTGTCTTAGGGACTGAAAAGGCCAGGCCCCGTTACCCATCGGACCGCAACGTGAACCGGCAGGGGCGGCTGGCGGGAAACCAGTCGGCCAGCACCAGGCCGATCACGCCGCCGCCCGCAGCCTGGGACCAGCCAGCTCGGGCTGCAGCTTCAGGCGCTGCGGCGCGGTGTAGCACAGGAAATGCCTGTTGGTGGCGCGGCCGATGGCGCACAGGCCCACACGCTCGGCCACCATATGGCCCATCTGCGTGATGCCGCTGCGCGAGACCACGATGGGCACGCCCATCTGCGCAGACTTGATCACCATCTCGCTGGTCAGCCGCCCGGTGGTGTAGAACACCTTGTCCGCGCCGGACATCGGGCCCGGCTCGTCCGCGCCCTCCTCCTGCAGCCACATCCAGCCGGCGATGGTGTCCACCGCGTTGTGGCGGCCCACGTCCTCGACGAAAAACAGCATCTGCTCGCCGCGGAACAGCGCGCAGCCGTGCACTGAGCCGGCAGACTTGTAGGTGCTTTCCTGCAGCCGGATCGCGTTGACGATGCCATAGAGCTGCGACTGGGTCAGCGTAGCATCAGGCAGGCGGATTTCATCGACCTCGTCCATCAGCTCGCCAAAGACGCTGCCCTGGCCGCAACCGGTGGTGACGACCCGCTTGGCGGTGCGCGCCTCGATGTCGGCGATGCCCGCGCGCGTGCGCACCGCGGCCGCGCCCACCTCCCAATCGACGGTGATGGACTCCACCTCCTCGACCGAGCGCACCAGGCGCTGATTGCGCAGATAGCCCAGCACCAGCAGCTCGGGGTGGCCGCCCAGCGTCATCAGCGTGACGAGCTCGCGCTTGTCCACATAGACGGTGAGCGCCCGCTCGCAGGGTATGGCCAGCGTCTGCACCTCGCCGTGCTCGTTGACGGCGGTGACTTCGCGCGTCAGTGGCGCGCGGGCCTGGCTCAGGTGGGGTAGCAAGCGGGGCATAGAGGGAAAGCTACAGCAAAACGGGCCGGGCATCGCTGCCCGGCCCGCAAGATCACACCGGCGGTGAGGGGATCAGGACTTCTTGGCCGGTTTCTTTTCGGGCGCCGCAGGGGCCGCGGCCGGCGCGCCGACCGTGGCGGGCTGGTAAACGAAGGGGCCGGGGTCGGCGCAGGGCGCGGTGGCCACCGGCTTGTCGTCCTTGCCGGCCTTGGCCGACTTGCGGTAGTGCGCGG
>DAIUCJ010000061.1:0-6415 GCA_036846225.1 Hylemonella sp. | reverse complement strand
CACCGCGCAACGCCGCAGATGGCCTACCGCAGCAGTTTTTCAACGGCCTGTTAGAACGCCATGGCCATCGGCTGGCGCCACCACCAGGCCGCCCAGCCCACAGCCAGGAAGAACACCAGCAGCTGCGCCAGGCCGATCCACAGGTAGCGCGCGGCCAGGCGTTGTGGCTCGTGGTTGCTGATCAGGTACAGGCTGTCGGCGCTGCCCTGCACCAGATGGAGCTCGGGCTGCTGACGCAGCTCACGGTGGCGCTGCTCGACCTGCCCCTGCGCCAGCCGCCGCGCCAGCTCCCACTCGCGGTCATCGAGCTGGCCGTCGCGGTTGAGGTCGAAGCGGCGCAGCAGGCCGGCGGCGTCGCGCTTCCATTCGGCCAGCAGCGCCCCCACTTCGGCCCGCGCATCCAGCCCCTGGGCCGGGTGGCGGGTGAGAAACTGCCCCAGCACATACAGGCGGTCGTCGGGCCGCAGCGTCCACTCCACGTAACGGTAATCGCCCTGGCTCCAGCGCTTGCAGTGACGGGTGACGACCTCCGCCCCTTCGGGATCGACCAGACAGGTTCCGCTGCCGTCATCGAGCACAAAGCTGGTGTGGCTGCGATCCTGCTCGACCGTCTCCCATTTGTTGTCGCTGGTGCGACGCTCCACCTGGTACTGGTACCACAGGCACAGCATCCCGCTGACCGGCGAATGCAGGGGGTTGATGTCCAGCGGCCGCCCCACGCCGCGCAACTCCACCAGGCCCTGGGCCGCAGTGGCGATGCGCGAAGTCGGCGTACCCTCGATGGCGTGCCGCCGCCGCCAGGCCATGACCCAGGCCAGCAGGGCCAGCGCGGCCACCACCGCCAGCACGGGCAGCCAGACCTCGCGCTGGCTCGCCTTCCAGCCCAGCATCAGCAGCAGGAGCTGGGCCGAAACCAGCAGGCCATGCGGGGTCAGCCCCCAGCGCCCCAGCCAGATGCGCCACGGCAGCGGCATGCCCGGCGCTCAACGGCTAAAGAGACGGCGCAGGTCCACGTCGGCCTTTTCCTCGTCCGCGAAGGTCAGCAGCGCCTGGGGCCGCCAAGCCAGCAGCCGCGCCAGCAGCAGATCCGGGAAGGACTCCAGCCGCACGTTGTAGAGATTGACGGCCTCGTTGTAGAGCTCGCGCCGGTCGGAGATCAGGCTCTCCAGCCCGCTGATGCGCTGCTGCAGCTGCATGAAGTGCTCGTTGGCCTTGAGCTCGGGATAGGCCTCGGCCACGGCGAAGATCTGGCCCAGCCCTGCGCGCAGCGCCCCTTCGGCGCGGCTGAGCGCGGGCACATCGTGGGCCTCGCGGGCACTTTGCACACGGGCGCGCGCCTCGGTGACGGCCTGCAGCGTGGCCTGTTCGAACTGCTGGTACTGCCTGCATGCCTCCACCAGCTTGGGCAGTTCGTCATGCCGCTGCTTGAGCGCCACGTCGATATTGGCCCAGGCCTTGGCCACGCCGTGCTTGAGCCGCACCAGGCCGTTGTAAAGGAGGATGGCGTAGATCACCCCGACGATGACCACGCCCCAGAAAACCGCCGCGCCAACCGACATCCCGAATCTCCCGAAGTTGCGCGGCCATCATAGCGGGGCCAGCGGCCCGCTCTGGCTGGACCAGCCACGAACCGATGCCGGCAGGGGCGCCGGTTCGTGGCCGATGAACGGCTCAACCGGCGACTCAGGCGGCCACCGCGGGCTCGGCCACCGGCGTGCGGATCAGGTAGTCGAAAGCGCTGAGCGCGGCCTTGGCGCCTTCGCCGGCGGCGATGACGATCTGCTTGTATGGCACCGTCGTGCAGTCGCCGGCGGCGAACACGCCGGGTACGTTGGTGTGGCCCTTGACATCGACCACGATCTCGCCGAAGCGGCTCAGATCCACCGTGCCCTTGAGCCATTCGGTGTTGGGCACCAGGCCGATCTGCACGAACACGCCCTGCAGCGGAATCAGCTGCTCCGCGCCGCTGACGCGATCTTTGTAGCGCAGACCGTTGACCTTGCTGCCGTCGCCGGTGATCTCGGTGGTCTGGGCATTCAGGTGAATGTCCACATTGGGCAGGCTCTTGAGCTTGCTCACCAGCACCGCGTCGGCCTTGAGCTGGTCGGCGAATTCCAGCAGCGTGACGTGCTCGACGATGCCGGCCAGATCGATGGCCGCTTCCACCCCCGAGTTGCCCCCGCCGATGACGGCCACCCGCTTGCCCTTGAACAGCGGGCCGTCGCAGTGCGGGCAGTAGGCCACGCCCTTGTTCTTGTATTCCTGCTCGCCGGGCACGTTGACGTTGCGCCAGCGCGCGCCGGTGGCCAGGATGACGCTGCGCGCCTTGAGCACGCCGCCGCCGGCCAGTTGCAGCTGTAGCAGGCCGCCGGGCTCCTCGGCCGGCAGCAGCCGCTCGGCACGCTGCAGGTTCATCACATCGACTTCGTAGTGGCGCACCTGCGCTTCCAGCGCGGCGGCAAAGGCCGGGCCGTTGGTCTCCAGCACCGAGA
Organism: Hylemonella sp.; assembly: GCA_036846225.1. Lineage (GTDB taxonomy): Bacteria > Pseudomonadota > Gammaproteobacteria > Burkholderiales > Burkholderiaceae_C > Hylemonella. The sequence continues at coordinate 3,923 of DAIUCJ010000061.1, read as the reverse complement.
TGTAGTTCTCGATGGCCAGCGTGTCATTGACCTGGCCGCCGAAGCGCTCGGCCGCCACGCCCACGCGGATGCCCTTGCGCGCGGCATACACCGCCGCGGCCGCGCCGGCCGGGCCACCGCCGACGATGAGCACGTCGAACGGATCCTTGGCGCTGAGCCTGGCGGCCTCGCGCGCGGCCGCGCCCGTGTCCAGCTTGGCCAGCATTTCCTCCACCGTCATGCGGCCGGAAGCGAACACCTCGCCATTGAGGAAGGTCATCGGCACGGCCATGATCTGGCGCGCATCGACCTCGGCCTGAAACAGCGCCCCGTCGATCACGGTGGTCTGGATGCGCGGGTTCAGAATGGCCATCAGGCTGGCCGCCTGCACCACGTCCGGGCAGTTGTGGCAGGACAGCGACATATAGACCTCGAAGCGGTAGTCGCCATCCAGCGCCTGGATCTGCTCGATCACCTCCGGCGCTACCTTGGGCGGATGGCCGCCGGTCCACAGCAGCGCCAGCACCAGCGAGGTGAATTCATGGCCCAGCGGAATGCCGGCAAAGCGCACGCCATGGGCCTGGCCCTCCCGCGCGATCACGAACGAAGGCACCCGCGCGTCGCGGCCGCTGTCGTCGAACGTGATCTGTGGCGACAGCGCCGCGATCTCCTGCAGCAGCGCGCGCAGCTCGGCCGACTTCTCGCCACCGTCGAGGCTGGCGATCAGACGGATCGGGCGCTGCAGCATGCCCAGATAGGTCTGCAGCTGGGATTTGAGGGTGTCGTCGAGCATGGCAAAACTCCGTGGTGTGCAGTGCGTGGCGCAACCAGCGCTGGGGGAAGGGCGCTCGGCGCACATCTACGCCGAACGCCCAACGCTCAGCGCTGGCCTGTTTAGATCTTGCCGACCAGTTCCAGCGACGGCGTCAGCGTCTTGGCGCCTTCGTTCCACTTGGCCGGGCAGACCTGGCCGGGGTGCTCGGCCACGTACTTGGCGGCCTTGAGCTTGCGCAGGGTTTCCTTGACGTCGCGCGCGATGGCGTTGTCATGGATCTCGGCGGTCTTGATCACGCCCTCGGGGTTGATGATGAAGGTGCCGCGCAGGGCCAGGCCTTCTTCCTCGATGTGCACGCCAAAGGCGCGAGTCAGCTTGTGCGTGGGGTCGCCCACCAGCGGGAACTTGGCTTTGCCCACGGCCGGGCTGGTTTCGTGCCACACCTTGTGCGAGAAGTGGGTGTCGGTGGTCACGATATAGACCTCGGCGCCCAGCTTCTGGAACTCGGCGTAGTTGTCGGCGGCGTCTTCCACCTCGGTCGGGCAGTTGAAGGTGAAGGCAGCCGGCATGAAGATCAGCACGGACCACTTGCCCTTAAGCGACTGCTCGGTGACTTCGATGAATTTGCCGTTGTGGAAAGCCTGGGCCTTGAAAGGCTGGACTTGGGTATTGATCAGGGACATGACGTCACTCCTGGAAAGGTTGATAAGGATCCGTTATCGAATAAACCGGTTCAATTTGAACCGATCCGGCAAATTGTAGATGAAAGCTATCAAATCGTCATGTTGATTTATCAATCCTAACGATAGGCTGAATTTATTGCGCCGCACAAGACAGGGCCGGCCGCGGCGCAAGGCCGACAATCGGGCCCCATGTTCGTGCTGACCAAACTGCTGGCTGGCTGGACCCAGCCCCTGTCGTGGGTGCTGGCGCTGCTGGCCGCCGGCCTGCTGCTGCGCCGGCGTTGGCCGCGCACGGCCAACGCGCTGCTGTGGAGTGCCCCCGTGCTGCTGCTGGCGCTGGGCTGGGAGCCGCTGCCCGATGCGCTGCTGCGCCGGCTGGAGAGCCAGCACCCGGCGCCCGCGGCGCCCCAGTGGTCGCGCTATGCGGGCGTGATCGTGCTCGGCGGCGCGCTGGAAGCGCCTTATGTCTGGGAAGGCCATGCGCAGCCCGCACTCAACGGCGCGGCCGAGCGCATGACCGCCGCCTTGCCGCTGCTGCGGCAGGCGCCCCACCTGAAGTTGCTGTTCACCGGCGGCGAAGGCGAAGTCTTTGCCACCGGCTTCAGCGAGGCCGAGCGCGCCCGGCGCTTCTACGAAGCCATGGGGGTGCCGGCCGAACGCGTGCTGTACGAAAGCGCCTCGCGCACCACCCATGAAAACGCGGTGTTCAGCGCCCGTCTGCCCGGCGTCGATCCGCGCCAGCCCTGGCTGCTGCTGACGTCGGCCTGGCACATGCCGCGCGCGCTGGCCACCTTCGAGCACGCGGGCTGGAACGTCACCCCCTGGCCGGTGGACTACCGCAGCGGCCTGCACACCCCGTGGTGGCGCTACTCCTGGGCGCGCGCGCTGAGCAAGTGGCAGACCGCGCTGCACGAGCTGGCCGGTCTGTGGCTGTACCGCCTCAGCGACCGCGCGTGAGGGTGCGCTGCGGCGGCGGGCGGGTTAGACTCGGCTGCAGCATGCGCCCTCGCATCCACGCCCCTTCCCTCTTTCCGCGGCCCTGAGCCGGCGCCTGGCCCGCATGTCCCCATCCCACCAGCCCCAAGACGAACTGCGCCAGCGCCATGCGGCCGTGCAGACGGCTTGGCAGCGCGCGCAGGCCACCCCGGGCCTGGATGCGCTGCTGGAATTCGCGGTAGCCATCTCCAGCTTCACCGACTACCTGCACGCACAGGGCCTGGCAGGCCTGCACCATCTGGCACGGCTGCTGGAGCAGCACACGCTGGCCCTGCTCGACGCCGCCGCCGCGCCTGCCTGGCCGGCCGATGCGCTGGCCGCGCTCGACGCGCAGGTCCGCGAGCTGGCGCAGCGCATCGCGGACTATCTGGACGCACCGGCGCCCGTGCCCGCCGAGCGCCGCGCCGCCAGCGAGGCGCCCCCCGCGGGCCGGCCGCCGCGGCGCGTCTGGCTGTTCGGCAGCGCCGGCGCGGCCTGGCAGGAGCTGGTGCTGCAGCTGGGCTATTTCCAGATCGATGCCGAGTTCCGCCAGCTGCGGCACCTGCCCGCCCAGGGCGAGGAGCCGGCCATCGCGCTGCTGGACGCCACGGGCCTGGAGGTGGCGCAGGTCTGCGAGCAGATCGCCCGCCTGCGCCAGCGCCTGTCGGCCAGCCAGCTGCTGGTGCATGGCTACCCGGACGACTTCGACAGCCTGCGCGCCGCGCTGGCCGCCGGCGCCGACCACTGCCTGCCGCCGGGCACGACTGCGGCGGCGCTGCTGGGCCGCCTCATCGAGCTGTGCGACGACGGCATCGAAGAGCCGTGGCGCGCGCTGGTGGTGGAAGACTCGCGCACCGCCAGCGAGGCCATCACGCGCACGCTGGCCATGATCGGCGTGCAGTGCCGCGTGGTCGATCACCCCGCGCGGGTGCTGCAGCAGCTGGCGCAGTTCCAGCCCGACCTGATCCTGATGGACATGCAGCTGCCCGGCTGCACCGGCATCGAGGCCGCGCGGGTGATCCGCCAGCACCGCGAGTTCCTCTCGGTGCCCATCGTCTACCTGTCGGGCGACACCAACGTGCCGATGCAGGTAGAGGCCCTGCGCCTGGGCGGCGACCAGTTCCTCACCAAGCCCTACAACCCGGTGGTGCTCAACGCCGTGGTGCAGAGCAAGATCGAGCGCTACCGCGCGCTGCGCCGCGCGATGGAACGCGACAGCCTGACCGGCCTGTACAACCACGCCCATATCAAGGACAGGCTGGAGCGCGCCATCGCGCAGGCCCGCGCCCAGGCCCGGCCGCTGGCAGCGGCCATGCTGGACATCGACCACTTCAAACAGATCAACGACCGCCACGGCCATCCGCTGGGCGACCAGGTGATCCGCAATCTGGGCTGGTTCCTGCGCCGCCACCTGCGCCGCAGCGACCTGATCGGCCGCTATGGCGGTGAGGAATTTCCCTAAATCCGGCAGTTGACGGCTGCTGATTGCCTGCTGATCAAGTTCTGGCGCG
>DAIUCJ010000060.1:0-6630 GCA_036846225.1 Hylemonella sp. | reverse complement strand
AGGCGAGGAAGCGAGCACCGCGCAACGCCGCAGATGGCCTACCGCAGCAGTTTTTTCAACGGCCTGTTAGTGCGACAGGATCTTGTTGAGGAAGTCCTTGGTGCGCGGCTGGCGCGCATCGGGATTGCCAAAGAACTCGTCGCGCGAGCAATCCTCCAGGATGCGGCCGCCCACGTCCATGAAGATGACGCGGTGCGCCACCTTGCGGGCAAAGCCCATCTCGTGCGTGACCACCATCATGGTCATGCCCTCCTTGGCCAGCCCCACCATCACGTCCAGCACCTCGCCCACCATCTCCGGGTCGAGCGCCGAGGTCGGCTCGTCGAACAGCATGACGATGGGATCCATGGCCAGCGCGCGGGCGATGGCCACGCGCTGCTGCTGACCGCCCGAGAGCTGCCCCGGGAATTTGTCCTTGTGGGCGATCAGGCCGACACGCTCCAGATAGCGCAGGCCGTGCTCGCGGGCCTGCTCGACGCTGCGCCCCAGCACGTTGACCTGGGCCAGCGTCAGGTTGTCGGTGACCGAGAGGTGCGGAAACAGCTCGAAATGCTGGAACACCATGCCCACGCGGCTGCGCAGCCTGGGCAGATCGGTCTTGGGATCGTGCACAGGCACGCCATCGACCCAGATCTCGCCCTGCTGGATGGGCTCCAGCGCGTTGATGGTCTTGATCAGCGTGGACTTGCCGGAGCCGGACGGCCCGCAGACCACGACGACCTCGCCCTTGCGGATGGTGGTGGAGCAGTCGGTCAGCACCCGCACGCTGCCGTACCACTTGGAGACGTTCTTGAGATCGATCATGATGGCGGTTCCTAGCGAACGATGGCGATACGCCGGTGCAGCCGCTTGACGGCGTACGACAGGGCGTAGCAGATGACGAAATAGACGACGGCGGCGGCCAGATAGGCCTCGATGGGGCGGCCGTAGTTCTTGCCCGCCACCTCGAAGCCCTTGAGCATGTCGTAGGCGCCGATGGCATAGACCAGCGAAGTGTCCTGAAACAGGATGATGGTCTGCGTCAGCAGCACCGGCAGCATGTTGCGCAGCGCCTGCGGCAGGATGACGAGCCGCATGTTCTGGCCGTAGGTCATGCCCAGGGCCTGTCCGGCAAAGACCTGCCCGCGCGGAATGGCCTGGATGCCGGCGCGCACGATTTCGCTGAAATAGGCCGCCTCGAAGGCGATGAAGGTGATCACCGCCGACACTTCCGCGCCGATGGGCCGCCCGATGAGAAAAGGCACCAGCAGGAAAAACCAGAGGATGACCATGACCAGCGGGATGCTGCGCATGCCGTTGACGTAGATGGCAGCCGGCAGGTCCAGCCACTTGCGGCCGGACAGGCGCATCAGCGCCAGCACCGTGCCGAACAAAATGCCGCCCAGCGTGGCCACGATGGTCAGCAGCACGCTGAAAGCCAGCCCCTTGAGCACGAAGTTGCGGATCAGCTCCCAGCTGTAGAACGACAGATCCAGATTCATGCTCAGTGCCCTCCCCCACCCGCGGTGGCGATGAAGCCGGGCACCCGCACGCGCCGCTCGATGAAGGCCATCAGGCGGTTGATCGCGAACGCCGAAACGATGTACAGGCCGGTGACGGCCAGGTAGATCTCGATGCCGCGGGAAGTTTCCTCCTGCGCCTGCATCGCGAACATCGTCAGCTCGGCCACCGACACCGCGAAAGCCACCGACGAGTTCTTGAAGATGTTCATCGTCTCGCTGGTCAGCGGCGGAATGATGATGCGAAACGCCATCGGCAGCAGCACGTAGCGGTAGGTCTGGGCCGTCGTCAGGCCCAGCGCCAGCCCGGCATAGCGCTGCCCGCGCGGCAGGGCCTGGATGCCGGCACGCACCTGCTCGGCGATGCGCGCCGAGGTGAACAGCCCCAGCGCCAGCACCACCAGCACGAAGCCGGGCACGCCCTTCATGGCCGGAACCAGGGCCGGCACCACGTGATACCAGAGAAAGATCTGCACCAGCAGCGGAATGTTGCGAAACAGCTCCACCCAGGCGTCGCCCAGCCGCACCACCCAAGGATGCTGCGGCAAGGTGCGCAGCGTGCCGACCACGGCCCCCACGAGCAGCGCGATCAGCAGCGCCAGCAGCGCGACCGACACCGTCCAGCCCCAGGCCGACAGCATCCAGTCCAGATAGGTGACGCTGCCCCCGTGCCCGAAACAGCCCGCCACGGGGGTGCGCTCGATGGTGTCCTCGCAGAACACCTGCCAGTCCCAAGTCATGTCTGCTCCTCGTGCGGCGGCAAACAGAAAACCCCTGTCACCCCGGGGGTGGCAGGGGTCACCCGCGCCGCGGCAAGGCCCTTACTTGCGGGCGTAGTCTTCCATCGGCTTGTCGTTGGGGTTGGCCCAGGCGGCCTTGGTCGCCTCCGACAGCGGCAGCCCCACCTTCACGTTGTTCGGCGGGATGGGCTGCATGAACCACTTGTCATACAGCTTGGCCAGCGAGCCGTCGGCGATCTGGCGCTTGATCGAGTCATCGACCGCTTTCTTGAAGGCCGGGTCGTCCTTGCGCAGCATGCAGGCGATGGGCTCGACCGACAGCACCTCGCCGACGATCTTGAAGTCGGCAGGGTTCTTGGAGCGGCTGATGTTGCCGGCCAGGATGGAGCCGTCCATCACGAAGGCGTCGGCCCGGCCCGACTCCAGCAGCAGGAAGCTGTCGGCATGGTCCTTGCCATAGACCTCCTTGAAGTCCACACCATGGGCGCGCTCGTGCTTGCGCAGGGTCTGCACCGAGGTCGTGCCCGTCGTGGTGGCCACGGTCTTGCCGTTCAGGTCCTTGATGGAGTTGATGCCCGAGTTGGCCTTGACGGCAATGCGCACCTCCTCGACGTAGGTGGTCATCGCAAAGGCCACGTCCTTCTGGCGTGCCGCGTTGTTGGTCGTGGAGCCGCATTCCAGATCGACCGTGCCGTTGGTCACCAGCGGAATGCGGTTCTGCGAAGTCACCGGCTGGCGCTTGATGTCCAGCTTGGACAGGCCGAGCTGCTTCTGGATGTCGGCCAAGATGCGCTCACCCATTTCGGTGTGGAAGCCGACGTACTTGCCATCGCCCAGGGTGTAGCTCAGCGGAACCGACGATTCGCGCACGCCCAACGTGACGCTGCCGCTGGCCTTGATCTTGGCCAGGGTGTCGTTGCCTTGCGCCTGCGCGCCGCCGGCGGCCAGAGCCAGTGCGACCCAGGCCAGGATGTGCTTGTTCATGACCAACTCCTCGTGAGGTTGAAAAGCTGCCCGCAAGCGCCCGTAGCGCTGCGGCCATGGAACCGATTCTAGGGCCTGTCCACGCCGGCCCCTTGGTGTGCCTGCAGCAGGTGATCCCACAGGGCTTGCGCGGTACGCTTGGGGGTACCGCGGTGGCTGCTGCGCCCGCTGTCGCGCGGCTGCGGCTTTTCGCGGTAGAGCCGCACATCCATCGTGACCTGCCAGCGCCCGGCTTCCTGCGCCGGCGCGGCGCCGACGAGCCGGCCGGCGCGCAACTCGCTGCGCACGGCGCTTTGCGGCAGAAAGGCCAGGCCATGGCCCTGCAGCGCCATGGCCTTCAGGCCCTCGGCCATGTCGGTTTCATAGACACGGTCCAGATGGGTGGGCACGCCAGTCTGCCTGAGCATGAAATCGACCACCTGGCCCAGATAGGCCCCCGGCGCATAGCCCAGATAGGGCAGGGGCTGGGCGGCCAGGCCGGGCAGGGGAAACAGCGGGTGGCCCTGCGCGTCGGGCCGGCTGTAGGGCGCCAGCGTCTCCTGGCCCAGCGTGACCATCTCATAGCGCTCGGCATCGAGCTGGAAAGGCAGCGCCGCATGGTGATAGGCCAGCAGCAGGTCGCAGCTGCCTTCGGCCAGCCGCATGACGGCATCGTGCACGTTCAGCGCGATCAGCCGGCTCTTGAACGGCCCGAAACGCTCCCGCAGCGCCGAGGCCCAGGCCGGAAAGAACGTGAAAGCCAGGGTGTGGGGCACGGCGAACTCGATGACGTCCTCGCCCGCCGCGGTATGGCTGCGCAGCATGGCCCGGGTCTGCTGCAGCGCCTGCAGCACTTCCAGCGCCTGGCCGTAGAGGGTCTCACCGGCCGGGGTGAGCCGCGTGGGGTAGGCGCTGCGATCGACCAGATCGGTGCCGGCCCAGGCTTCCAGCGACTGGATGCGGCGCGAGAAGGCCGGCTGCGTCACGTGGCGCAGCTGGGCCGCGCGGCTGAAGCTGCGCGTCTCGGCCAGGCTGACGAAGTCCTCGAGCCACTTGGTCTCCATGGCGCCGCATTATGCGGCGGCCTCGGCGCTTTGCTGCAGGGCCCACATCCGCGCATAGGCGCCACCGCGCGCCAGCAGTGCCGCATGGGAGCCGCGCTCGACGATGCGCCCGCCTTCCATCACCAGGATCTCGTGCGCATCGACCACGGTGGAGAGGCGATGGGCGATGACCAGCGTGGTCTTGCCCTGGGCCACCGATTTGAGCTCGGCCTGGATCGCGCGTTCGTTGGCCGAGTCCAGCGCGGAGGTGGCCTCGTCGAAGATCAGGATCGGCGGGTTCTTCAGCAGCGTGCGGGCGATGGCCACGCGCTGCTTTTCTCCGCCGGAGAGCTTGAGCCCGCGCTCGCCCACCAACGTGTCGTAGCCCCGCGGCGTGGACTGGATGAAGTCGTGGATGCGCGCGGCCCGGGCGGCTTCCTCCACCTCGGCGCGGCTGGCCCCGGGGCGGCCGTAGGCGATGTTGTACTCCACCGTGTCGTTGAACAGCACCGTGTCCTGCGGCACGATGCCGATGGCACGGCGCAGCGACTCCTGGGTCACGTCGCGGATGTCCTGCCCGGCGATCTCGATGCGCCCGCCGCTCACGTCGTAGAAGCGGTACAGCAGACGCGCCAGCGTGGACTTGCCCGCCCCCGACGGCCCGACCACGGCCACGGTCTTGCCGGCGGGGATCTCGAAGCTGACGTCGTGCAGGATGGGACGCGCCGGGTCATAGGCGAAGCGCACGTGCTCGAAACGCACCGCAGGAGCCGCGCCGCCAGCCGGCAGGGCCAGCGCCGGCGCGCCCGGCCGGTCGGCCACCTCGCGCGGACGCTCCAGCAGCGCGAACATGCGGTCGATGTCGGTCAGGCTCTGCTTGATCTCGCGGTAGAGCACGCCCAGAAAGCCCAGCGGGATGTAGAGCTGGATCATGAGGGCATTGACCATGACCAGATCCCCCAGCGTCATGCGCCCGTCGATCACCCCCTGCGTGGCGCGCCAGAGCATGGCCACCAGACCGGTGGCGATGATGAGCTGCTGGCCGGTGTTGAGCAGGCTCAGGGATGCCTGGCTCCTGATGGCCGCCCGCCGGTACTGCTCCAGGTTGTCGTCGTAGCGGCGGGCTTCGAATTCCTCGTTATTGAAGTACTTGACGGTTTCGTAATTGAGCAGGGAGTCGATGGCGCGGCTGTGCGCGGTGGAGTCCAGCTCGTTCATGCGGCGGCGAAAGCGCGTGCGCCATTCGGTCACCACCACCGTGAAGGCGATGTAGCAGAGCAAGGCCGCCAGCGTGATCCAGACAAAGCCCAGGTCGAACCGCACTCCCAGCAGCGTCAGCACCAACGCGAACTCGATCAGCGTAGGCACGACGCTGTAGAGCGAGTACGAGATCAGCGAATGCACCGCGCGCGTGCCGCGCTCGATGTCGCGCGTCATGCCGCCGGTCTGCCGCTCCAGGTGAAAGCGCAGGCTCAGCGCATGCAGGTGGCGAAACACCTGCAGCGACAGGGTGCGCGCCGCGCCCTCGGTGGCCTTGGCAAAGATGAGCTCGCGCAGTTCGGTAAACAGCGAAGTCAGAAAGCGCAGTCCGCCATAGGCCAGCAGCAGGCCGGCCGGCACCACCCACAGGGCGCGCGCATCGCCCGGCGGCACGTTCATCGCGTCCACCAGCTGCTTGAGCAGCACCGGCACACCCACGTTGGAGAGCTTGGCCGCGACCATGAAGGCCAGCGCCAGCAGCACCCGCCAGCGGTAGCGCCACAGGTAGGGCAGCAACCGGCGCAGCGTAGCCCAGTCCGAGCGCGGCGCAGCCGGCCCGGCTTCGGGCCACGCCCCCGCTGGCAGGGATAGACGTTCACCACGACCGCGCATGAGAGACAATTCGCTTTCTTTGTTTGCTGCGATTGTCACCCATGTCCATCCCTGCACCGCCCGGCCCCATCCAGCCCCCCTCCGACGAAGAGCTCGTGCTCAAGGTCATTCCCATGCCCGCCGACACCAACGGCAATGGCGACATCTTCGGCGGCTGGGTGATGGCGCAGGTGGACCTGGCCGGCTCGGTGATCCCGGCCCGCTATGCGGGCGGACGCATGGCCACGGTGGCGGTCAACGAATTCATCTTCAAGCAGCCGGTGCGGGTGGGCGACATCCTGTCCTTCTACGCCAAGCTCACCCGCGTCGGCCGCACCTCGCTGACCGTCAAGGTCGAAGTCTATGCCGAGCAGTTCCGCGCCCAGGGCCAGTTTGTCAAGGTGACTGAGGCCACGCTGACCTACGTGGCCATCGACGAGCAGGGCCGCCCGCGCCCGGTGCCGCACCGCCCGCCAGGCTTCTAACAGGCCGTTGAAAAACTGCTGCGGTAGGCCATCTGCGGCGTTGCGCGGT
>DAIUCJ010000059.1:0-7210 GCA_036846225.1 Hylemonella sp. | reverse complement strand
CGCCCCACGCAGGACGATCTCGCCGCAGCGCGGGGACTTGATCAGCGTTTCCCTAGCAGTGCCTGCTCGGCCTGTAAAACGGCCGTACGCTGCCGCTGGCGTGCATTGATGATTTCAGCATCGGCCTTGATGATTTCATAGCGTGCCGCTTCGCCGCTTTCCACGCGCAAACGTACCCTTTCACGGACCTGCTCGAGAAGAGCCAAATCCTCGGCCAGAGCACGCGCTTCCTCCCGTCGCCACAGATATTCATACGCTCGCAGCTGAACCAACGCAACCAGCTCGTTGCGCACGACCGCCACCTGATGCTGACTGCCACGTTCGGTCGACCGAGCCGCCTCGATACGGGCATTGCGTACCGCGGGATTCTCAATAAACTGGCTCAGCCCCCAGGCTTGTACCGTTCCAGGCGTGGCAGTAGCAACCCGGGCCTCATTCTGCCCTTGGCTGAACTCTAAGCGGGGATTGGCTATGGCTGCTGCAGACGTGACACCTGCAGCAGCTTGCTCACGCTGACTACGCGCTGCCTGCAGGCCAGGGTTGTTTTTCAAAACCGCGTTGATGATCTCGCGAAGTCCCAGTACTGGACCATCGGACAGCTGAGGCTGCAAAGCGGCCATTTGAGATTCACCGCCAGTAAAAGGCATAGCCGGAGATCCAGCAGACTGTGCAGCGGATAGCAAAGGCATCAACCATAGTGCGCCAAGCACTAAATAATCCAATCGCTTCTTCTCTTGTTTCAATTTCGGCTCCGCAGTCAGAAGGAGGTCGCTACTGGGTATGGCCCACTTGACTAATACCTATGCTTGCTTCCGATTGGTTTAACCCATGCAACCACCACTGGGATAGTTGTGGCAGCACATCGTTCATACGAATGGCATTCCATCGCGTGATTTCGATGATTTCCTCGCACAGTCTCAAAACATGCAAGGATTAGGCCAGACTCACGTTTTCCTGAGTTGATAAGTGGAAATCATTCACAGACCGAGGTAGCGATGCCACAGCGCGTGGTCCGCATCCAGCTCGGCCGAGCTGCCCTGCCAGGCCACGCGCCCGCGCTCGATCAGGGTGTGGCTGTCGGCCAGCGCCATCAGGCGCTGCACGTATTTGTCGATGATCAGCAGGCTCAGGCCCTGCGCGCGCAGCTGCGCCAGGCAGGCCCAGATCTGCTCGCGCACCAGCGGCGCCAGCCCCTCGGTGGCTTCGTCCAGCACCAGCAGATGCGGATTGGTCATCAGCGCGCGGCCGATGGCCAACATCTGCTGCTCGCCGCCCGAGAGCTGGCCGCCCATGTGCCGCCGGCGCGCCTGCAGGGACGGAAACAGCGCATACACCCGCTCCAGCGTCCACGGCTCGGCGCTGTGGCTGCGGTTGGCCGCGAAAGCCAGCAGATTCTCCTGGACCGTCAGATTGGGAAAAATCTGCCGCCCTTCGGGCACCAGGGCCAGCCCCATGCGCGCGATGCGCTCGGGGCTGGCGCCATCGATGCGCTCGCCCCTGAACCACACCTTCCCGGCCTGCGGTGGCGTCAGCCCGAAAATGGCGCGCACCGTGGTCGTCTTGCCCATGCCGTTGCGGCCCAGCAAGGTGGCGCCGCCGCCGGCCGGCACCGTCAGGCTGATGCCGAACAGCACCTGGCTCGCGCCATAGGCGGCCTGCAGATCCTGCACCTGCAACAGCGCGCTCACGCAGTGCCCCCCAGCTCGTCACCCAGATAGGCGCGCCGCACCTCGGCATCGGCACGGATGGCCGCCGGCGGCCCGCTGGCGATGACACGGCCACTGACCAGCACCGATATCGTGTCGGCCAGCCGGAACACCGCGTCCATGTCGTGCTCCACCAGCAGCAGCGTGTGCGTGCCGCGCAGGCTGTGCAGCAGCTCGACCATGCGCTCGGATTCCTCCGGCCCCATGCCGGCCATGGGCTCGTCCAGCAGCAGCAGGCGCGCGCCGGTGGCCAGCACCATGCCGACTTCCAGCTGGCGCTGCTCGCCATGCGACAGCGCGCCCGCCAGCTGGGCGGCACGCCCGTGCAGCCCGATGCGCTGCAGCACCTCGGCCGCCTGCGCATAGCGTGCGTGCTCTTGGCGCGCTGCCCGCCACAGGCGCAGGCTGGAGCCGCTGCGCGCCTGCAGCGCCAGCGCCACGTTGTCCAGCACCGGCAGCCGGGGAAAAATGCTCGTGACCTGATAGGACCGCGCCAGCCCACGGCGCACCCGCTGGTGCATGGGCAGGGCCGTGACATCCTGGCCATCGAACACGATGCGCCCCGCATCGGGCCGCAGCGCCCCGGACAGCTGCTGGATCAGCGTGGTCTTGCCCGCTCCGTTGGGGCCGATCAGCGCATGCACCTCACCGGCGCGCACGGTCAGGTCCACCCCGTCGGTGGCCACCAGTCCGCCATAGCGCCTGGTCAGACCGCTGACCTGCAGGATGGGGTCGGCATGGTTCATGGCCGGCTCCTGCTCCCCAACAAGCTGAGCAGCCCGTTCGGCGCCGTCAGCACCACGGCCAGCAGCACCGCGCCCAGCGCGAACTGCCAGTGGATGGTGTAGTGGCCCAACACTTCCTCCAGCACCAGCAGCACGGCCGCGCCCACCACACCGCCCCACAGCCTGCCGACGCCGCCCAAGATGACCATCACCATCAGCAGGCCCGACTGGCTCCACTGCATCAGCGCCGGGCTGACGAAGCTGCCCAGTGCCGCCAGCAGCGCGCCGCTCAGACCTGCCAGCGCACCGGCCAGCACGAAGGCCACGAGCCGGTGCCGGTACACCGCATAGCCCATGGCCTGCATGCGCACCTCGTTGTCGCGCATGGCCTGCAGGGCATGACCAAAGCGGGCGTTGAGCAGCCGCCATAACAGCATGAAAGCCAGCGCCGCCAAGGCCAGCACCGTCCAGTAAAACACCCGTTCCTGCCCCAGATCCAGCCCTGCACCCAGGCTGGGCCGGGCGGGTAGCGGCAGCCCGTCGTCGCCCCCGTAGGCTTTGACCGACACCGCCACGTAGTACAGCATCTGCGCAAACGCCAAAGTGATCATGATGAAATAGACGCCGCGCGTGCGCAGGCTGATCGCGCCGATCACGGCGGCTGCCAGCGCCGCGGCCGCCATGGCTGCCGGCCACAGCAGCCAGGCCGAGCCCACCCCGGCCTGCTGCAGGATGGCAGCCGTATAAGCTCCCACGCCGATGAACGCGGCATGGCCGAAGCTGACCATGCCGCCAAAGCCCAGAATCAGGTTCAGGCTGCTGGCAGCCAGCGCGTAGATGAGGATGCGCGCCGCCAACCCGAGATAGAAATCGCCCCCGGCCTGCGCGGTGATCCAGGGCAGCGCCAGCAGCAGCGCGAACACAGGCAGCGCGACACGCCAGCCCAGCGCGTGGTCGAGCGAACTGCGCGGCAGCGGCACGGCACGCGGCGGCGTCTCAGCCATGGGCGGGAAAGAGGCCGCGCGGCCGGAAAAACAGCACTGCGGCCATGAGCACGTAGATCAGGATGGAAGCCAGCGCCGGCCCCAATTGGTCGGCCAGCGCCGGCCCAAACACGGCCGCCAGCGCCAGCGGCAGCAACGTGCGGCCCGCCGTATCGACCAGACCGACCAGCAGCGCGCCCAGCAGGGCCCCGCGCACCGAGCCGATGCCGCCGATGACGATGACCACGAAGGCCAGGATCAGGATGCTTTCGCCCATGCCCACCTGCACCGACAGCAGCGGCCCCAGCAAGCCGCCGGCCACCGCGCACAGCGCCGCCCCCAGGCCGAACAGCGCAGTGAACAGCCCGCGCACCGGCACGCCCATGGCCTGGGCCATCTCCCGGTTGGATGCGCCGGCACGCAGCTGCATGCCCACCCGCGTGCGCGTGATCAGCCCCCACAGTCCCAGCGCCACCAGCAGCCCCACGGCGATGATCAGCAGGCGGTAGGCCGGGTAATAAAAGCCCGGCAGCAGCTCCACCGGACCAGCCAGGGCATCGGGAGCGCTCAGCATCACCGGCTGCGAGCCCCAGATGAAGCGCACCGCCTCGTTGCACATCAGCAAAATGGCAAACGTGCCCAGCACCTGCGACAGATGGTCGCGCGTGTACAGGCGGCGCAGCACGGTGACTTCCAGCAGCACGCCAAACAGCGCCGCCGCCACCACGCCTGCGCCCAAGCCGATCCAGAACGAACCGCTGACAGCCGTGGCCGCCGCTACCAAATAGGCGCCGACCATGTACAGCGAGCCGTGCGCCAGGTTGATCATGTCCATGATGCCGAAGACCAGCGTCAGGCCGGCCGCCAGCAGAAAGAGCATGAGCCCGAACTGCAGGCCGTTGAGGGCCTGCTCCAGCACAAGCAAGCCGGTCATCGCGCGCCGCCGCTCATTGCGCCGCCCGGGCCGGGCCGGCCCAAGCCCGCCGCAGGAGGCGGCAGCCCACGGACCATCACCACCGCCCGGATCACAGTGCCGGCATCCTGCACTGGGCGGCGTAGGCGTCGCCGTGGTTCTTGAACACGGTGCCGATGGTGCGGTTGGTCACGCGGCCCTTGCTGTCCTGGGTGATGACGCGCAGGTAGTAGTCCTGCACCGGGAACTGGTTCACATTGAACCTGAAGCCGCCGCGCACCGATTCGAACCGGGCCGCTTTCAGCGCCTTGTGCACCGCGGCCTTATCGTCCAGCCTGCCCTTGGTGTCGCGCACCGCCGCGGCGATGAGTTGGGCCGCGTCATAGCCCTGCGCCGCATACAGCGAGGGCAGCCGGCCATATTCCTTTTCGAAGGCGGCGACGAAGCGGCGGTTGGCGGCGTTGTCCAGGTCGTGCGCCCACTGCGAGCTGTTGAACATGCCCAGCATGGGGTTGCCCACGGCGCGGATCACGTCTTCATCGGCCGAAAAGCCCGGGCCGAACAGCGTCATGTCCTTGGACAGCCCCGCGCCGACGAACTGCTTGATGAAATTGATGCCCAGCCCGCCGGGCAGGAAGATATAGACCGCATCCGGCCGGGCCGCGCGCAGCTTGGACAGCTCGGCCCCGTAGTCCAGCTGGTTCAGCGGGGTGTAGCTTTCGGAAACGATCTCGCCGCCCTGGTAATAGCGCTTGAAGCCGGCCAGCGCGTCCTTGCCCGCCGGGTAGTTGGGGGCAATCAGCGCCACGCGCTTGTAGCCCTTGTCGGCCACGGTCTTGCCCACGGCCTCGTGCAGGTTGTCGTTCTGCCAGGACACGCTGAAGAAATAGGGGTTGCACTGCTCGCCGGCCAGCTGCGAGGGACCGGCATTGGCGCTGATGTAAAACGTCTTGGAGGCAAAGGTCGGCGCCCCCACGGCCAGCATCACGTTGGAAAACACGATGCCGGTCATGAAATCCACCTTGTCGCGCTTGATGAGGCGATCGGCCGTCTGCCGCCCGACGTCCGGGCTGGCCTGGTCGTCGGCCACGACCACCTCGGCGGGCAGTCCGCCGAGCTTGCCGCCGTTGAGTTTGACGGCCAGCTGGAAACCGTCGCGTATGTCGATGCCCAGCCCCGCCCCCGGGCCGGACAGGGTGGACAGCAGGCCGATCTTGACCGTATCCGCAGCATGCGCGGACCAGCCCAACAGGGTCGATGCCGCCAGGACGCACAAGCCACGGCGCAAGCAAGAGGCAGACAAGGCAGATTTCATGGGATTGTTCCTTTGATCGATGGATGACGCCCGGGCGCTGCCAGAATGATAGCCGTCACCCCACCCGGAGAACCTCGGCATGAACCCGAACCGCCGCCACGCTCTGCTGACGCTGCTGGCCCTGCCGGCTGGCTGCGCGATCCAGCCCCTGCCACCGCTGCGCACCCAGCCCGCCGCGCCCCCGAACGGCCCCGTGCCGCTGCGCCCGCCGGCCATCGGCCAGCAATGGACTTACCGCAAATACAACGGCTTCAACAGCGCGCTGCTGGCCACCGAAACCGACGAAGTGGTGGCGCTCGCGCCCCATGTCGTCGTGCGGCGCCAAAGCGACAACGGCCTGGTGGGCGAGGAATGGCAGCACCCCTGGGGCCAGGTCCAGCGCGACCTGAGCTGGGACCACGTCCAGACCTACGAACAGCCGCTGCCGCTGGCACCGCAACTGCTGGAGCCGGGCGCCACCTACCGCCTGCAGACCCACTACCGCATCGACGGCTACAGCTACCGCTACTGGATCGATGCCCGCGCCCGCGCCGCGGGCTGGGAGTACCTGGAGCTGCCCGCCGGGCGGCTGCGGACGCTGCGCATCGAAGCCTTCATCCGCCTGCAGCACCACGACATCAGCCGCTTCGAAACCATCCGGCGCGACACCCTGTGGCTCGCCCCCGACATCGGCCGCTGGGCCGCGCGCGATGTGCAGGGGGAATACCTGATCCCCGACGACAACGGCAGCTACCGCGGCCTGGAAGCCCACCACCGCTGGGAACTGACCGCGTGGCGCTGACTCCCGGCCCAGCGCCCCTTCGCCGCCGACTCGCGCCGGCGTTCCCCATCCGGGACCGGAATGGTTAAAATAGTGATCTCGCGTGGGGGGGTAGCTCAGCTGGGAGAGCGTCGCGTTCGCAATGCGAAGGTCGGGAGTTCGATCCTCCTCCTCTCCACCACATTGCTGCCAAGCAGCGCCGGTACTGTAAGTCGTTGATTTTTCTGTAGTTTTTTATGAACTGCTACAGAGAGTTGCTACAGAGTAGCGACAAATTGCAATGGCCAGAACCTGCCCCTACTTGCAGCGCCGCGGTGAAACGTATTTTTTCCGCATCCATGTCCCGATGGCGCTGCGCCATCTCGTCGGCATCCGGGAAATAACCAGATCCCTGGGCACCCGCGACCGGCGGGCAGCGCTGACCGTGCCCCTGTCTCGTGGAGTTCTTAACCCCCGGCTCACGCAGCATTTTTGCGCTGTGCCTCGTACCAGCGTTGCTCGAACTGCATCGGGCTGAGATAGCCCAGCGACGAATGCAGCCGACGGTGATTGTAGAAAGCCATCCAGTCCAGTACCGCCTGCCGGGCCTGCTCGCGGGTGGCAAACTTGCGCCCGTGTACGCTGGCCGTCTTCAGCCACCCCCAGAAGCTCTCGGTCGGGGCATTGTCCCAGCAGTTGCCCTTGCGGCTCATCGATGAGCGCATGCCACAGTTCCGCAGGGCCTGCTGGAACTCATGGCTGCAGTATTGGCTGCCCCGGTCGCTGTGGAAGATCAGCCCAGGCGGCGGACGCCGGCGCCACCACGCCA
>DAIUCJ010000058.1:0-8664 GCA_036846225.1 Hylemonella sp. | reverse complement strand
GCACCACGTCATAGGCGGTGCAGCCGCCGGTGCCGGCCAGCACGGTTTCCATCGGGCGCGGCGCGAGGTTCTGGCCGCCGTTTTCGGGGCGCGCGGGGTCGGGCGCGCCGTCCATCACCAGCACGTGGCCGCTGCCGGTTTCGGCGATGAAGCCCATGCCCGAGCGCGCGCCGGTGGCGCCGGTCCAGCTGACGGTGCATTCCATACGGTCTTCCTTTCGTGATGTCTATTCCAAGACGGTTGGCGAAAATTGTGGCACAGCCATCGAATTGGTGCTGTAATAAGCACCGATTCAGATTCTTTTTTTGGCATCGTGGACACGATTTTTTCCCACATGACGGTCAGCGTGACCGAGCTCAAGCGCAATCTGGCCGGCGTGCTCAAGCAGGCCGACGAAGGCCCGATTGCCGTGCTCAGCCACAACCGGCCTGAGGCCTATCTGCTGTCGGCCAGCCACTACGAACGCCTGATGGAATATCTGGAGGATCTGGAAGACGCCCGGCTGGTGCGCGAACGGGCACAGGGGCCCTTCATCGAAGTCCACCCCGATGAGCTATAAGCTGCGCTTTCACGAGCAGGCGTGGAAGGAATGGCAGCGGCTGGACGCCACCATCCGCGAGCCTTTGCGACGCAAGCTGCTGGAGCGGCTGCAGCAGCCCCGGGTTGCGCAGGCTGCGCTGCATGGCATGCCAAACTGCTACAAGATCAAGCTGCAAAGTCTGGGTTACCGGCTGATCTACCGGGTCGATGAGGCCGAGCTGTTCGTCACAGCCATCGCCATCGGCCAGCGCGGCAAAAACCGCGTTTACCAGACCGCCCTGCACCGCCTGCAAGAACCCACGCCGCCCTATCCATGAGCCCTGCCCTACGTTCCCAGCCCCTGCAACCCGCCGATTACCTGAAGAAGATCCTCACCGCGCGCGTCTATGACGTAGCCATCGAGTCGCCGCTGGAGCCGGCGCGCGCGCTCAGCCGCCGGCTGCACAACAAGGTGCTGCTCAAGCGCGAGGACCAGCAGCCGGTGTTCAGCTTCAAGCTGCGCGGGGCCTACAACAAGATGGCGCACCTCAGCGCCGAGGAGCTGCAGCGCGGGGTGATCTGCGCCTCAGCCGGCAACCACGCCCAGGGCGTGGCGCTGGGCGCGCACAAGCTGGGCGCGCGCGCGGTGATCGTGATGCCGGTGACCACGCCGCAGCTCAAGATCGACGCGGTGCGCGCGCTCGGCGGCGAGGTGGTGCTGCACGGCGACAGCTATTCCGACGCCTACCAGCACGCGCTGGCGCTCCAAAAACAGGAGGGGCTGACCTTCATCCACCCGTTTGACGATCCGGACGTGATCGCCGGGCAGGGCACGGTGGCCATGGAGCTGCTGCGCCAGCACCAGGGGCCGCTGGATGCGGTGTTCGTGGCCATCGGCGGCGGCGGGCTGATCAGCGGCGTGGCAGCCTACATCAAGGCCGTGCGGCCCGAGGTGAAGGTGATCGGGGTGCAGACCACCGACTCGTGCGCGATGATCCAGTCGGTGCGGGTGGGCCAGCGCGTGCAGCTGGACGACGTGGGCCTGTTTTCGGACGGCACGGCCGTCAAGCTGGTGGGCGAGGAGACGTTTCGCCTGACCCGCGCGCTGGTGGACGACTTCGTCGCCGTCAGCACCGACGAACTGTGC
The DNA here is from genome assembly GCA_036846225.1 of Hylemonella sp. Lineage (GTDB taxonomy): Bacteria > Pseudomonadota > Gammaproteobacteria > Burkholderiales > Burkholderiaceae_C > Hylemonella. The sequence continues at coordinate 6,998 of DAIUCJ010000058.1, read as the reverse complement.
GCGGCCATCAAGGACGTGTTCGTGGACACCCGTTCCATCGTGGAGCCGGCCGGCGCGCTGGCGGTGGCGGCCATCAAGCAGTATGTGGCGCAGCACAAGACCCGCGGGCAGACCTATGCGGCCATCCTGAGCGGGGCGAACATGAACTTCGACCGGCTACGCTTCGTGGCCGAGCGCGCCGAGGTGGGCGAGGAGCGGGAAGCCCTGTTTGCCGTGACGATACCCGAGGAACGGGGGAGCTTCCGGCGCTTCTGCGAGCTGATCGGCACGCTGCCCGGCGGACCGCGCAATGTGACGGAGTTCAACTACCGCATCAGCCACGCGCAGGAAGCGCACGTGTTCGTGGGCCTGAGCACCGCCGCCAAGGGCGAGAGCGCGCGCATCGCGGCCAACTTCCGCAAGCACGGCTTTGCCACGCTGGACCTCACGCACGACGATCTGGCGCAGGAGCACATCCGCCACATGGTGGGCGGCCACTCGGCGCTGGCGCGCGATGAGCGGCTGCTGCGCTTCATCTTCCCGGAGCGGCCCGGGGCGCTGATGAAGTTCCTCAACCTGATGCAACCCAACTGGAACATCAGCCTCTTTCACTACCGCAACCAGGGCGCGGACTACGGGCGCATCCTGGTGGGCATCCAGGTGCCGCCGGCGGACGACGTGGCTTTCGCCCGGTTTCTGGCCACGCTGGGCTATGCCTATGTGGAGGAAACGCACAATCCGGCCTACCGGATGTTTCTGCAAGCCGGATGAACGCCGGCACGACGCAAGGCCCCCATTTCCCAGGAGACCCCGATGACTTACGAACTGATCCAGGTCCGTACCGAAGCCGGCAAGGTGGGCGTGATCACGCTCAACCGGCCCAAGCAGCTCAATGCGCTGAACGACCAGCTGATGGACGAGCTGGGCGCGGCGCTGCTGGCTTTCGACACCGACCCAGCCATCGGCTGCATCATTCTCACCGGCAGCGACAAGGCTTTTGCCGCTGGCGCCGACATTGCGCTGATGGCCGGCTATGGCTTTGCCGAGGCCTACACCAGCGGGCTGATCAGCCGCAACTGGGAAACCATCCTGCGCGTGCGCAAGCCGGTGATCGCGGCGGTGGCCGGCTTCGCGCTGGGCGGCGGCTGCGAGTTGGCGATGATGTGCGACCTCGTCTTCGCCGCGGACAACGCCCGCTTCGGCCAGCCGGAGATCAAGCTGGGCATCATCCCCGGCGCAGGCGGCACGCAGCGGCTGCCGCGCGCGGTGGGCAAGGCCAAGGCGATGGACCTGGTGCTCACCGGCCGCATGATGGACGCGGAGCAAGCCGAGCGCGCGGGGCTGGTCAGCCGCGTGGTGCCGCTGGACAAGCTGATGGACGAGGCGCTGGCCGCGGCGCTGCAGATCTGCGACTACTCGCAGGTGGCGGTGATGGCGGCCAAGGAGGCGGTCAACCGCGCTTTCGAGGGCAGCCTGAGTGACGGCGTGCATTTCGAGCGGCGCCTGTTCCACGCCCTGTTTGCCACCGCCGACAAGACCGAGGGCATGAACGCCTTCCTGGAAAAGCGCAAGCCGGTGTTCCGCAACCAATAGCTGCGGCGGGATCGAGCGCGCCTGCGGCCGTCAAGCCCCAAGCAGCCGACGCGCCAAGAGCGACTGCATATCCCGCCGGCCGTCGGCGATCACGTAGATATAGACCTTCTGTCCTATCACGCGGTAGATCACCCGATAGGGCTTGAAAGCGGACTGCCGAAAATCCCGAATGCCAAGAGCCACCAGCTCCTTGGGGCAAACGCCGCGCTCGGGAAAAGTTGATAGGCTCTCGACCACTTCCAGTAGGCGATCCAGCACGTGGTCCGCATTGGCCCTGCTATCGAACTCTGCGATGTAATCGTAGATCGATTCCAGATCCTGCTCAGCCCCCGCGGTCAGCAAGACCTCGTATTGGCGCCCCGCCATTACCTGACTGCCTGTTTGGCCCGCAATCTGGCGACCACCTCGCCCACGGGCTTGACCTTGCCCGCCTCAATCTCCGCATGGCTCAGCGCCAGAATTTTCAGCAGCGCCAGCGTTTCCTGTGTTTCTTCAAAGGAGGCGACATCCTGGATGACTGCCTTGGCCTCCCCGTTCTGGGTAATGACCAGCGGCTCCCGTCGCTCGGCCAATTGGGCCAGGACTTCGGCAGCGTTCGCCTTGAGATAACTGATGGGTTTGACCTGCGTCGAGTAGCGCATGGGCTGACTTTCGGGGCTAGACTGGACCGAATATAGTCTTTATTAGGACCCTTCGCCAGACTGGGGATCACCAGCGGAAGCAGTGAGAAAACGCAGACGAAAAAGGCCCGGAGATCGTCCGGGCCTTGGGTGTCTGGTGGAGGTAGGTGGATTTGAACCGCCGACCTCAGGGTTATGAATCCTGCGCTCTCACCGACTGAGCTATACCTCCAGCGGCGCAACGGCTGCGGTCAGCCGTAGCTCGTTGCGAGCCCGTGATTGTAGCGGAAATTTCGCCGCGCCCGGCACCAGGCCGGGGCTGGCTGCAGCCTGCCGGTAGAATCGCTCGCGGTGTCCGCCTGGTCTGCGCTGTGCCGCCGCGCGCAAGACTGCATCCATCCGCTGCATCCATCCGCATTTCCCGCCCCTGTCTCATGTCGTCCCCACTGATCCAGGCCCAGCAGGCCCTTGCCGGGGGGCATGTCCAGCTGGCCAAACAGACGCTGGAGCCCTATGTGCGGCGCCATCCCGACGACCTGGACGGCCTTTATCTGCTGGGCATTTGCGAACAGGCCGCCGGGCAGCTGGCTGCAGCCGAGACCCTCTACCGCCGCGTCCTGAGCACACAACCGGACCACTTCGGGGCCCATTACAACCTGGCGTTGCTGCTGTCGAATACCGGGCGGGACGAGGCCGCGCTACCCCACCATGACTCTGCGGTCCGCCTGCAGCCCAGGCAGTTATGGACTTATGTCAACCGCGGCAACGCCCGCAGCCGCCTGGGAGACCACGCTGGCGCCGTACAGGACTACCGGCAGGCCCTGAGCCTGGACGCACAGCGGCCCGAAGCGTGGACCAACCTGGGCAACGCGCTGCGCGAGTTGGGCGAACTGGACGAGTCCCTGCAAGCCCATGAACGGGCGCTGGCTTTGGCCCCTCAGTTCGCCGACGCCTGGATCAACCAGGCTGCAAGCCTGCTGGCATTGCAGCGCCCCGAAGAGGCGCTGGCGGCGGCCACCCGCGCCACCGAACTGGCGCCCACTGCCGCGATGGGCTGGGTCAACCGGGGCGCAGCGCTGCAAGCGCTGCGCCAGCTGCCAGACGCCGTGGCCTGCTACGAGCAGGCGCTGCGGCTGAACGAACAGCTGGCCGAAGCGTGGCTGAACCGAGGTGTGGCGCTCAGTGACTTGCGCCAGCACACGGCGGCACTGGCATCCTATGAGCGAGCGCTGGCCTTGACGCCGAAGGACGCCAAGGCCTGGTTCTACCGCGGCTTGACCGAGCGGGACCTGAAAGCCTACGAAGCGGCCATCGACAGCTTCGCGCAGGCCCTCGCGCTGGATCCCAACCAGCAACGGCTGCCGGGCTATCACCTGCTGTGCCGCATGCAGATATGTGCTTGGGACGGCATTGCGCAGGAAATCGAATGCCTGCAGCGAAGCCTGTTGGCGGAACAGGCTGCCGCCACGCCGCTGAGCCTGATGGGTGCCGTCGAAGACCCGCTGTTGCTGCGACGCGCGGCCGAACAAGTGGCTGCACAGGCGGCCCGACACCTCGTGCCGCTGCCGGCGCACGAGCCCGCGCGGCAAGGCCGCAGCGACGCAAAAATCCGTCTGGGCCTGTATTCGGCCGATTTCCGCGAACACCCCGTGGCGCAGTTGATGGTCGAGCTCATCGAAACGCTGGACCGCACGCGCTTCGAAATCCATGCCTTTGCATTCACCCCCAGTACCTCGCCGCTGCGGACGCGCATCGCGCAGGCGGTCGATAAGTTCATCGAAGCCCACGGCTTGAGCGACCGGCAGGTGGCCCGACTGTCGCGAGAGGCGGGCATCGACATCGCCATCGACCTGGGGGGGCATACCGAAGGGGCTCGTACCGGCATCTTTGCGCTGCGCGCAGCGCCCATCCAGGTGAACTATCTGGGCTTTCCCGGCACGATGGGAGCGGAGTACATCGACTACATCCTGGCCGACCCGGTGGTCTGCCCAGACGGCAGCGAGGCTTACTACACCGAAAAAGTGGTACGTCTGCCGCACTGCTTCATGCCGCGCGACCGCAAGCAGGCGGTGTCCGACCGCCCGCTGCGCCGCAGCGACTTCGGCCTGCCCGAACAGGGTTTCGTTTTTTGCTGCTTCAACAACCACCAGAAAATCAACCCCTGGACTTTCGATGTCTGGATGCGGCTGCTGCAGGCCGTACCCGACAGCGTGCTGTGGCTGACCGATGCGCCGGCAGCCGTCAAGGACAACCTGGCCAAAGAGGCCCGCGCCCGCGGCGTCGATGCGCAGCGACTGGTTTACGCCCAGCGCATCGACAGCATGGCCGAGCATCTGGCGCGCTACCGGCTGGCCGACCTGTTTCTGGATACGCGCCCCTACAACGCCCACACCACGGCCAGCGATGCGCTGTGGGCCGGGCTGCCGGTGCTCACCTGCCCGGGCCAGACGTTTGCCAGCCGCGTGGCCGCCAGCCTGCTGCACGCCATCGGACTACCGGAGCTGGTTGCCGAATCGATGCCGGCCTATGAGCAGCTGGCCCTGCAGCTGGCTCGCGAGCCCGAGCGACTGGCCGCAATCCGCGCCAAGCTGGCCCGCAACCGGCTGAGCACCCCGCTGTTTGACACCCCGCGCCTGGCAAGGGCCATGGAACAGGCCTTCCAACTCATGGTCGAGCGCCACCGCAACGGCCTGCCGCCAGAGCACATAACCGTTCCTGGGGACCCATCATCTGAAGTAACGCCGATGGCCTGAACAATCCGCCCCATAAACTCATGAACCATTCCCCATCCAACCCGCCAGTTACTTTCGGGCCAGGCATCCTGATCCATCTCCCAGAATCGCTGGACCTGATCACGCCTTACGTGATCCGCGAACAAGGCGACTGGTTTGAAGATGAGATCCAGTTCGTTCGCAAGCTGCTACAACCTGGCAACAACGCCATCGACATCGGGGCAAACTATGGCCTGTACAGCCTCTCCATGGCTCATGCCGTAGGAACTGACGGCGCAGTGTGGAGCTTTGAGCCAGCCTCGAGTACCGCCGCATGGCTCACCTCGAGCATCCAGGCAAATGGCTACCCAAACATCACGCTCGACACCCGGGGCCTGTCGAACAGAACCGGAACGGCCAGACTCTCGCTGAACGACAACTCCGAGCTCAATGAAATCATTCGCGACGAATCGAATTCAGCCCCATCGGAGACGATCCATCTGACCACTCTCGACCAGGCGATGGAGGAGTACGGATGGAGCCGGATTGATTTTCTGAAAATCGACGCCGAAGGAGAGGAAGCAGCCATCGTTCAAGGCGGAGCCAAGTTCTTTCAAACCATATCCCCCCTGGTGCAATATGAAGTCAAAGCGGGATCGACCGTTCACATCGACCTCGTCGAGATATTCAAAAAGATTGGCTACGAGTCATACCGACTCGTCCCATCGCTGGGCCTGCTGGCCCCGTTCGACCCCCAAGAGCCTGTTGACGGCTATCTGCTGAATCTGTTTTGCTGCAAACCGGACCGCGCCGACCAGCTGGCCCGGCAAGGACTTCTGGTCAAGAAATCTGACCTGCCCACGGCAAGAGACTCCTACGTCAGCCAGCTCACAGCCAATCGATCCAAAGATTGGCTGGCGAAACTGTCAACCCTGCCGTACGGGAAAATGTTGTCGCCCCACTGGAATAAATCCATAGAAATCGGCCTCAATGATGCAATTGACAAGGCACTCAGTCTGCATTCCATAGCAGCCGATCCCAACATGCCCGCCACTGATAGATATCTGGCGCTCCAGTCCTGCCTGGAATTTCTGCTGCGATTATGCGAAAAAGACGCCGGGTTCATGCGGCTCCTATCCCTTGCCAGAGTGGCCAGAGAATATGGTCATCGAAGCACTTCCGTGCGCGCACTCGATCTATTGGTCAACCATCTGACCCAGACCCGCAGGGTTGACGTTGCCGAACCCTTCCTGGCCGCCAGCGCCTATTTCGACTCCATTGATCCGGGCAACGCAATTGCCGAATGGATTCTGGGTTCCGCCCTGGAGGAACTTGAGCGCAGCATTGCGTTTTCCTCTTTCTATACCGGAACCCAAGCCCTCGATCGCCTCAAAGCCATCAAGCAGCTGGGCTTTGGTAGCCCGGAAATGGAACGGCGTCTCCAGCTTATCCTGCAAAGGTTTCGCATGACGGGCGCTTTGGGCGGCCAGTTGGTTTAGATGATATAGTTTTTCATTTGCAGCCTCTGGATATACACCATGAACCGCTGTCTGTCTTTTTTCCGTGCCCCGCTGCGCCCTGCAGCGATGCTGCTGGGCATGAGCCTGTGCGTGCTGCCCGCTGCCGCGCAGTGGCTGGAGCCCCAGCGCATTCCCCCGATACCGCCGCAGGCTGTGCGCGGCGTGCTGGAGGTGACGGCGCCGCCCGAAGCGCTGCTGGACGGGCAGCCCGCCCGGCTGGCACCGGGGGCGCGCATCCGCGACCGCAACAACCTGATGGTGGTCTCCGGCGCGCTGATCGGGCAGAAGAACGTGGTGCGCTACACCCGTGACCCGCTGGGGCTGTTGCAGGAAATCTGGGTGCTGACGCCGGCCGAAATCGCGGCGTCGGCGCCTGCGCAGCCCGCACTGCCCGCGCACTGAGCCCGACGCAGGCGCGCCGCAGCGCACATCGGCGCGGCACCCGTTGCCGACGGGCGGCTCCCTCCCCTTTTCCATCTCTACCGTTGCCATGTCCAAAAAAGTCTTCATCAAAACCTTTGGCTGCCAGATGAACGAGTACGACTCGGACAAGATGGCCGATGTGCTGCGCGCGG
>DAIUCJ010000057.1:0-10323 GCA_036846225.1 Hylemonella sp. | reverse complement strand
CGGCCGCACCGGCCGAGCCGCCCCCCGCAGCCGCGCCGACTGATGCGGCATCCGCGCCCGCGCCGCAGCCGCTGGCCTCGGCCCCTGCGGCCGCCGCGCCGGCAGCCAGCGCGCCGCAGGTCACCGCCGGCGCGGGCGTGCCGCCCCCCGACACCCCGCAGCCGCCGCTGCAGGTGCCCAGCTCGATCCGGCTGGACTACCAGCTCTACGGCGAACTCAGCCGCCTGCCCTACCACGCCAGCGGCGAGCTGCTGTGGCGGCACGACGGACGGCGCTACGAGGCCCGCATGGAAATCGGCGCCTTCCTGCTGGGCTCGCGCGTGCAAAGCAGCCGCGGCCGGCTGGCCTCCGGCGGGCTGCAGCCCGAGCGCTTCGTGGACCGGGTGCGCAAGGACCGCAGCGTCGAGTTCGACCCCGCGCGCGGCGAGATCCGCTTCAGCGAAGGCGCGCCCACCCAGCCCTGGGCCGACGAGGTGCAGGACCAGCTCAGCGCCTTCATCCAGCTCGCCGCCTTGCTGGGCAGCGCGCCGCAGGCCTACCCGCCGGGCACGCAGCTGGCGCTGACCGTCGTCAGCGTTTATGGCCCGCAGGCCTGGCGCTTCACCGTCGAGGGTGAGGAAATGCTGACGCTGCCCGGCGGCACGCTGCGCGCGCGCAAGCTCAGCCGCGCCGCCAGCGCCGCCGACGAACCCCGCGCCGAGCTGTGGCTGGCGCCCGAGCTGGGCTGGCTGCCGGCGCGCATCCGCCTGTCGCAGGACAACGGCGACTTCATCGACCAGCAGTGGAAGGGCAGCGCTGCGCCCTGACGTCCCCCCGGGGCCGCCCCCTTGAAGCGGGCCCGCGCGGCCCTATCTGTGCTGTGCAAGGTTTGGTGAGTGAACGCCATGCACACGCTCTACGATTCGGAATCCTTTCTCGTGACCCATCTGTTTGCCCCGGTGGACAGCGGACTGGCCGACCCCCAGTCCCCGCCCGAGTTCAGGCTGGTGCGCCACGGCTTCGAGATCGTGGACAAGCGCTCGGGCAAGGAGATCTACCTGGACGGCTCCTGGGCCGAGCTGTTCCAGCAGCGGCTGGCCGAGTGGCAGCGCACCCAGCCCTCGCAGGAAGAAGTCGAGGAAACCCTGGCGCAGTACGCCGAGCTGGCCACGCTGCCGCTGTACATCCACTGACGGCCGCGCGCGGCCGCCTCTTCAGCTGCGGCGCGCGCGTCGCCAGCGCCACAGCGGCGCCACCAGCAGCAGCACCGCCAGCAGGCGGCAGACCTGAAAGGCCGTGACCACCGGCGCGCCCAGCTGCAGCACCTTGGCGGTAATGGACATCTCGGCGATGCCGCCGGGGGCGGTGGCCAGCAGCAGCGTGACCGGGTGCAGGCCACTCACGCGCGCCAGCGCCCAGGCCAGCAGCGCGCACAGCCCGATCAGGCCCACGGTGCCGGCGGCCACGCTGGCCAGCCAGCGCGGCGCCGTGTGCACGAAAGCCGGCGTGAAGCGCACCCCCAGGCTCACGCCGATGAACAGCTGCGCCGCATTGGTGAGCGCCGGCGGCAGGGCCGACAGCCGCACGTCGGCCAGCGTCAGCCCCATGGCCGCCAGCAGCGCGCCCATGAACCAGGGGTTGGCCCTGTCCAGCCGCGCCAGCAGCCAGGCTGCCGCCAGCGCCAGCGCATACAGCAGCGCCAGGCCGCCCCCATGCACTTCGCGCAGCGCCGGCGGCAGGCGGTCCAGCCCGTGCAGGCCGCTGAACTGCAGGCCAAAGGGGATGAGCACCGCCACCAGCAGCAGGCGCAGGCTGTGGGCCGCGGCCACCAGGTCGGTGCGCGCGCCGGCGCGCTCGGCCAGCAGGGTCATTTCCGACGCGCCGCCGATGGCCCCGGCAAACCAGGTGGTGGCCCTGTCCAGCCCGCCCGGGATGTGGCGCGCGTTGACCCGGTGCAGCCAGCGCCCGAAGCCCCAGCCCAGCAGCAGCGCCCAGGCGATGCCCAGCGCGATGGCCCACCACAGCCCGAGCACCAGCGCGCCCACCTCGGGCGTGAAATACAGCCCCAGCGCCAGGCCGATCGTGGCCTGCCCGGCATTGCGCAGCGCCGTCGCGCTGCGGGTGGGCGCGCGCAGCACGCTGGCCGCCCCCACGGCCAGCAGGGGGCCCAGCAGCCAGGGCAGCGGAGTGTGCAGCAGCAGGCACAGCAGCGCGCCGGCCGCCGCCAGCAACAGGGTGAGCAGCACCCGCACGGATTCGGTGGTTCGCATGGACAATTCGCAGGGTCCGAGTATCGCCGCAGACACAGACCCCATGAATGAGGACACCGCTTATTGCGTGGTGCAGACCACGCTGCCCAGCGAGGCCCAGGCCGCGCAGCTGGCGCAGCAGCTCGTGCAGGCCCGCCTGGGCGCCTGCGTGCAGCTGCAGCCCATCCGCAGCTTCTACGTCTGGCAGGACCGCGCGCACGACGAAGCCGAATGGCTGCTGAGCATCAAGACGCGCGCCGCCCTGTACCCGGCGCTGCAGCAGTGGCTGCTGGCGCACCACCCCTACGAGACGCCGGAAATCATCGCGCTGCCGGTTGTGGCCGGCAGCGCGGCCTACCTGGGCTGGATCGACGCCCAGACCGGCGCCGCCCCCGCCTGAGCCCGCAGGGGTATCGCCGCGGCACGGCCGCCGCCGGCGCGCGACAATGGGGGCTGCGCGCGGCCACGAGCTGCGCGCGCAGCGCCCGCCAACCCCCTTGAGGCTCTACCTACACCGTCATGAACACCTACATCCTCACCTTCTCCTGTCCCGACCGCCTTGGCCTCGTGCATGCCGTCTCCGGTTTCCTGCTGGAGCGCGGCGGCAATATCGAGGAAGCCGCCCAGTACAACGACCACGCCACAGGCCTCTTCTTCATGCGCGTGCAGTTTTCCTGCGGCCAGGTGGACTATGAGGACCTGAAGGCGCAGCTCGCGCTTTTCGCCGGGCCTTTCCAGATGCAGTGGAGCCTGCATCCGGCGCAGCAGGCCATGCGCACCGTCATCATGGTGAGCAAGGAAGGACACTGCCTCAACGACCTGCTGTTTCGCTGGAAGATCGGCGTGCTGCCCATCGACGTGCGCGCCATCATCTCCAACCACCGCGACTTCTACCAGCTCGCGGCCAGCTACAACGTGCCTTTTCACCACATCCCGGTCAGCGCGGCCACCAAGCCGCAGGCCGAGGCCCGGCAGTACGAAATCATCCAGCAGGAGCAGGCCGAGCTCGTGGTGCTGGCGCGCTACATGCAGGTGCTCTCCGACGAGCTGTGCCGCAAGCTCGCCGGCCGCGCGATCAACATCCACCACAGCTTCCTGCCCAGCTTCAAGGGCGCCAAGCCCTACTACCAGGCGCACGAGCGCGGCGTCAAGCTCATCGGCGCCACCGCCCACTACGTGACGGCCGATCTGGACGAAGGCCCGATCATCGAGCAGGACGTGGCCCGCGTGGACCACAGCAAGACGGTGGAAGACCTCACGGCCATCGGGCGCGATACCGAAAGCCAGGTGCTGGCGCGCGCCGTCAAGTGGCACAGCGAGCACCGCGTGCTGCTCAACGGCCACAAGACCGTGGTGTTCCGCTGAGCCTGGCAGCGGCACAGGCCCGCCTCGACCCGACCAGGCTGCCCGCCGGAGCCGGCGCGGTCAATTGCCGCTTGCGGGCCGAGGCCGACCGGCCAGCAGACCGGCCAGCAAAAAGCCCTGCGGCTGCGCACCGCAGGGCTTTTTCGCGCCCGGGTGTTCAGGCCGCCTGGGCAGCCACCGGCTCCTTGTAGCCCAGCTTATCCAGCGCCTCGGCCAGCTGGGCCACGCTGCGGTCCGGGTTGTGCAGCTTGTCCAGCCCGAACAGACCGATGCGGAAGGTCATGAAATCGGGCCCCTCGTCGCACATCAGCGGCACGCCTGCGGCGGTCTGCAGCCCCAGCGCCAGGAATTTCTTGCTGTTCTGGATCTCGGGGTCGGTGGTGTAGCTCACGACCACGCCCGGGGCCTTGTAGCCTTCGGCCGCCACGCTGACGAAGCCGCGGCGCTCCAGCAGCGCGCGCACCTTGGCGCCCAGCGTGATCTGCTCCTGCCGCACCTTCTCGAAGCCGTAGGCCTTGGTCTCGCGCATCACCTCGTCCAGCCGCGCCAGCGCATCGGTGGGCATGGTGGTGTGGTAGGTGTGGCCGCCGCTTTCATAGGCTTCCATCACCTGCAGCCACTTTTTGAGGTCGGCGGCGAAGCTGGTGCTGGTCGTGCCCTCGATGGCCGCGCGGGCGCGCTCGCTGAGCATGACCATCGCGCAGGCGGGCGAGCCGCTCCAGCCCTTTTGCGGCGCGCTGACCAGGATGTCCACGCCGGTGGCCTGCATGTCCACCCACATCGCGCCGGAGGCGATGCAGTCCAGCACGAACAAACCGCCCACCTCGTGCACGGCCTCGGTCACCTGGCGGATGTAGTCGTCGGGCAGGATCATGCCGGCGGCGGTTTCCACGTGCGGGGCAAAGACCACGTCGGGCCGCTCGGCGCGGATCGTGGCCACCACCTCCTCGACCGGGCAGGGCACCCAGGGCGCCTGGGGCCCGCTGCCGAGGCGGCGCGCCTTCAGCACCGTGGAGCTGGCCGGAATGCTGCCCATCTCGAAGATCTGGGTCCAGCGGTAGCTGAACCAGCCATTGCGGATGACCAGCGTTTTCTTGCCGGTGGCGAACTGGCGCGCCACCGCCTCCATGCCGAAAGTGCCGCTGCCCGGCACCAGCACCGCGGAACGGGCGTGATAGACCTCCTTCAGGATGCTGGAGATGTCCTTCATCACGCCCTGGAAGCGCTTGGACATGTGGTTGAGGGCGCGGTCGGTGTAAACCACCGAAAATTCCAGCAGTCCGTCGGGATCCACGTGGGGCAGTAGGCCGGGCATACAAAACTCCGTTTCAGGGCACTGAATCTGCCATTTTCTCACCAAGCCGCACCGGCCGCTGGGGCGCCCAATCCGGGTTGAAGCGCAGCGGCTGTCGCGGCCACAGCAGCACGACGGTGGAGCCCAGCAGAAAACGCCCCAGCTCCTGGCCCTGGCGCAACTGCACTTCCTGCGGGCCGTAGCGCCATTCGGTCACCGTGGGCCGCCTGGGCGGATTGACCACGCCGTGCCAGACCGTGGCCATGCTGCCGACGACGGTGGCGCCCACCAGCACCAGCGCCAGCGGCCCGTGCGCCGTCTCGAACAGGCAGACCACCCGCTCGTTGCGGGCGAACAGCCCCGGGACGGCGCGCGCCGTGGCCGGGTTGACCGAAAAAAGGGCCCCCGGCACGTAGATCATGCGCGCCAGCATGCCGTCGCAGGGCATGTGGATGCGGTGGTAGTCGCGCGGGCTGAGGTACAGCGTGGCGAAATGCCCCTGCTCAAACGGCGCGGCCAGCGCCGCGTCGCCCCCCAGCAGGGCCGTGGCGCTGTAGGCATGGCCCTTGGCCTGGAAGATCTGCCCGCGGTCAATGGCTCCGAACTGGCTGACGGCCCCATCGACCGGGCAGACCCAGGTGGCCTCGGCCAGCGGCCGCGCGCCATCTTTGAGCGCCCGGGTGAAGAACTCGTTGAACGTCGCATAACGGGCCGGATCGGGCTCGGCCGCCTCGGTCATGTCCACCCCGTAGCGGCGGATGAAGCGGCGGATCAGCGCCGTCGTCAGCGGCCCCAGCGCCGCGCCGGCCACCAGCCCCGCGAACGAAGTGAGCGCCTTCTTGGGCAGCAGGTATTGCGGCAGCACCGCCAGACGGTCGGACATGGAAGACAAGGCTGTTGTGACCCGGGCGATGGTAGCAGGGCGCCCTCGGCCTTCTAGAATGGCCGCATGAACGCTCCCGCCCCCACCGCCCAAGCCGAGGCGCTGCAGCGCGCCGAGCGGCAGGCCCAGGTCGTGCGTGCCCTGCAGGCCGTGCTGCCTGCCGACGCGCTGCTCTGGCAGCCCGAAGACACCACGCCCTACGAGTGCGATGGCCTGACCGCCTACCGCCAGCGCCCGCTGGCCGTGGCCCTGCCCGAAACCGAGGCGCAGGTGCAGGCCGTGCTCAAGACCTGCCATGACTTAGGCGTGCCGGTGGTGGCGCGCGGCGCCGGCACCGGCTTGTCCGGCGGGGCCATGCCCCACCCGCTGGGCGTGACGCTGTCGCTGGCCAAGTTCAACCAGATCCTGAAGATCGACCCCGTCAGCCGCACGGCCGTGGTGCAGGCCGGCGTGCGCAATCTGGCCATCAGCGAGGCCGCCGCCCCCTACGGCCTGTATTACGCCCCCGACCCGAGCAGCCAGATCGCCTGCACCATCGGCGGCAACGTGGCCGAGAACTCCGGCGGCGTGCACTGCCTCAAGTACGGGCTGACGGTGCACAACGTTCTGAAAGTCCGCGGCTACACCGTCGCCGGCGAGCCGGTGGAGTTCGGCTCGGAAGCGCTGGACGTGCCGGGCTACGACCTGCTGGCTCTGTACATCGGCTCCGAAGGCATGCTGGCCGTGACGGTGGAAGTCACGGTCAGGCTGGTGCCCAAACCGCAGCTGGCGCGCTGCATCATGGCCAGCTTCGACGACGTGCGCAAAGCCGGTGACGCCGTGGCCGCGGTGATCGCCGCCGGCATCATCCCGGCCGGGCTGGAGATGATGGACCAGCCGATGACGGCGGCCGTGGAAGACTTCGTGCACGCCGGCTACGACCTCAACGCCGCGGCCATTCTGCTGTGCGAAAGCGACGGCACGCCGGAGGAGGTGCAAGAGGAAATCGGCCGCATGAGCGAGGTGCTGCGCGCCGCCGGTGCCACCGCGATCACCGTCAGCCGCGACGAGGCCGAGCGCCTGAAATACTGGAGCGGGCGCAAGAACGCCTTTCCCGCCAGCGGCCGCATGGCGCCGGACTACATGTGCATGGACTCCACCATCCCGCGCAAGCGGTTGGCCGACATCCTGCAGGCCATCAGCGAGATGGAGCACAAATACGGCCTGAAATGCCTCAACGTGTTCCACGCCGGCGACGGCAACCTGCACCCGCTGATCCTGTTCGACGCCAACGACCCGGACCAGCTGCACCGCGCCGAGCTCTTCGGCGCCGACATCCTGGAGACCAGCGTGGCCATGGGCGGCACCGTCACCGGCGAGCACGGCGTGGGGGTAGAGAAGCTCAACTCCATGTGCGTGCAGTTCAGCCGCGAGGAAAACGAGCAGATGCTGGGCGTCAAGCGCGCCTTCGACCCGCAGGGCCTGCTCAACCCGGGCAAGGTCATCCCCACGCACAACCGCTGCGCCGAATACGGCAAGATGCTGGTGCGCGGCGGCCGGCTCAGCCACCCGGACCTGCCCCGGTTCTGACCGCGCCAGCCCCATGAACGCCCTGCGCGGATTTGCCTGGCTGCTGGTGCTGCAATCCGCGGGGGAACTGCTGGCGCACGCGCTGCACCTGCCCTTTCCCGGCCCGGTCGTGGGACTGGTGCTGCTGCTCATCGCGCTGCGCTTGGAGAGCGTGCGTGCGCCGGTGGCCGAGTGCGCCGGCTTTCTGCTCACGCACCTGTCGCTGCTGTTCGTGCCCGTGGGTGTGGGCGTGATGACGCATCTGGGCCTGATCGCCGAGCATGGCGTGCGCATGCTGGCCGTCATCGTGCTGTCCACCTGGGTGGGCCTGGCCGTCACGGCCCTGGTCCTGCGCGCGCTGCTGCGCCGCGCGCCGCCACAGTAGAGCCCCAGCCCATGCCCCGCTTCGTCGAACTCTGGGTCTATCTGTCGAGCACCCCACTGTTCGGCCTGACGGCCACGATGGCCGTCTATGTGCTGGCCCACGCCTTCTACACCGCGCGAGGCCAGGCCCCCTGGGCCAACCCGGTGCTGTGGACCGTGCTGGTGATTGCCGGCTTTCTGCTGGCCACCGGCGTGCCCTACCCCACCTACTTTTCGGGCGCGCAGTTCATCCACTTTCTGCTGGGCCCGGCGGTGGTGGCGCTGGCCTGGCCGCTGTGGCAGCGCCGCGCCGAGCTGCGCCGGCGCTGGGCCCCGCTGCTGCTGGCGGCGCTGGCCGGTGGCGCGGCCGCGGCGGCCTCGGCCTGGCTGCTGGGCCATGCGCTGCGGCTGCCGCCGGAAGTGGTGCAGTCGCTGACCACCAAGTCCGTCACCGCGCCGGTGGCCATGGGCGTGGCCGAGCAAATCGGGGGCATCCCGGCGCTGGCCGCGGTGTTTGCCGTGCTTACCGGCCTGGTGGGCGCGCTCAGCGGCAAATACCTGTTCGACGCGCTGGGCATCCCCACGACGCCGGCCGGCTGGATGACGCGCGGCTTCGCGCTGGGCACGGTCTCGCACGGGCTGGGCGCGGCGCGGGCCCTGCAGGTTCATCCCGATGCCGGCGCTTACGCCGGCCTGGCCCTGGGCCTGCAGGTGGTGCTGGCCTCGCTGCTGATCCCGCTGGCCTTCCGCTGGCTCTGAGCAGGCAGCCTTGATGCAGAATGACCGCTGTTTTTCCCATCCTGACTGGAGCAATCCCATGCTGACGACACTGAAGCGCCGCACCTTGGGCCTGGCCGCCGCCGCCCTGCTGCTGGGCGGCCCGGCCCTGGCCGACACCTCGACCCTCAAGATCATGGTGGGCTTTCCGCCCGGCGGCGGCACCGATGCCATCGCGCGCGTGCTGGCCGACAAGCTCAAGGACCAGCTCGGCCGGCCCGTGGTGGTGGAGAACAAGGCCGGCGCCGGCGGGCAGCTGGCCGCGCAGGCGCTCAAGGCCGCGCCGGCCGACGGCTCGGTGCTCTTTCTGTCGCACGACCACACCATCACCATCCTGCCGCTGACGCTGAAGAACCCGGGCTTCAACCCGGCGGAAGACTTCGTGCCGGTGGCCGGCTTTGCCACCTTCGTCAACGGCCTGGCCCTCTCCGGCGGCACGCCGGCCAAGAGCTACAAGGAATACCTGGCCTGGGTGCGTGAGCACGGCAAGGGCAAGGGCACGGTGGGCGTGCCCGCGCCGGCTTCGGTGCCGGAGTTCCTGGTCAAGGTGATCGGGCAGAAGAACGGGCTGGACCTGCAGGCCGCCCCCTACCGCGGTAGCGCCCCGATGATCGCCGACATGCTGGGCAACCAGATCGCCGCCGGCGTAGGCTCGGTGCCGGACTTCATCGAAAACCACAAGGCCGGCAAGATCCGCATGGTGGCCGTCATCGGCGACAAGCGCCAGGCCATCCTGCCGGACGTGCCCACCTTCGCCGAGCTGGGCCTGGCGGGCTTCGAGGATGTGCCCTACTACGGTCTCTTCGCGCCCAAAGGCACGCCCAAGGCCGTGCTGGATCGCTATTCGGAAGCGCTGGCCAAGGTCATCGCCCTGCCCGAGGTGCATGAGCGCCTCACCGCCATGGGCCTGACCGTCGGCCACATGAGCGGCGAACAGCTGGCCAAGCGCGAGCAGGCCTATCGGCAGAGCTGGGCGCGCATCATCCAGGCCAGCGGCTTCCAGGCCCAGTAAGGCCCTCCGCCGTCTCCGCCGCCCGGCACTGCGCCAGCCGCAGCGCCGGGCGTTTTTTCTTCCTCTTCAAAACGTCTCCCACTCCCCGTCGTCGGCCCCTGCTGCCGGCTTCACCGCCATCGATGTGCCGGACCTGAGGACCTTAAGGCCTAGCGATACACATCCTTGCGATTGCCGATGCGCACAACCAGGATGCGCAAAGCGTCATCCTCGATGCTGGCGACGATGCGATAGTCGCCCACGCGGTACTTCCAGAAGTTCCCAAGCTGGGAGCCTTTGAGGGCCTGGCCAATGCTGCGCGGGTCGTCGAGCACGGCGACACGTTCGCGCAAAAAGGCCGTGATTCGTTTGGCAACGGTCTTGTCCAGCGCAGCCAAGTCCTTTTTGGCCTTCTCGCCGATCTCAATCCGCCAGGTCAAGATCGCGCTCCACTTCTTCCAGCGTGTAGGTACGGCTACGGCCGGCGCGGATATCGATCAGGCGCTGCTCTGCAAGGTACAAATCTTCGAGGTCATCCAAGTGCTCAAGGATGGCTTCGCGGGCATAGAAAGTTTTGGTGCGCCCGGTGGCCTTGGCCAGCGCCTCAAGACGGGCTTCCACTTCGGCGGGCAGTCGGATTGCAAGCATGTTTCCGCTCCGGTTCTGAATGCGCTATACAAGTGTAGCAATTCGATTGCCGGTCAGAATCTAGCCTTGCAGCCTGCCGCGCCGCTCATGCGGGCGAGCCAGCCCGCGGTGTCCTCGCACCTGGCCAGCCCACGCCCTGACAGTCCACTCGGACCTGTTCAGCTGCCGCTTTTAGCAGGCCGTTGAAAAACGTCGCGAGGATGGCCAGATGCAAGGCGCGCGGCGC
>DAIUCJ010000056.1:0-11631 GCA_036846225.1 Hylemonella sp. | reverse complement strand
CCCCCCAGCCCCCGACCGGGCCCGGCCTTTACGGCGGCTTGACCTGCTGCGCATCGGCGCGTCACGGCCAGACCCCAAGCTTGACGGGGGCATCGGCCACCGCTAAATTACTAACCAGTCGGTCATTAAATTCCCCAGCCATGATCTCCCGCATCCTGAACGCCAGCTGCGCGCAGGCCCAGGCCCGGCGCGAACGGCGCAAGGAGGCGCGCCCCGGCGAACTGCTGGCTGCGGCGCTGGAGCTGTTCGTCGAAAAGGGCTATGCCGCCACCCGCGCCGAAGAGGTGGCGCAGCGCGCCGGCGTCTCCAAAGGCACGCTCTTTCTGTACTTCCACAGCAAGGAAGAGCTGTTCAAGGCCGTGGTGCGCGAAAACATCGCTGGCCGCTTTGCCGAGTGGAACGCCGAGTTCGACGCCTACGGCGGCCCCACGCCCGAGATGCTGCGCTACGCGCTGCAGATGTGGTGGCAGCGCATCGGCGCCACGCCGGCTTCGGGCATCACCAAGCTGATGATGGGCGAGGCGGCCAACTTCCCCGAGCTGGCGGCCTTCTACCACCAGGAGGTGATCGAGCCGGGACGCGCGCTGATCCGACGCATCCTGCAGCGGGGGGTGGACCGGGGGGAATTCCGGCCCATGGACCTGGACCATGGGGTGTACCTGGTGCTGGCGCCGATGATTTTTCTGATGTCCTGGAAACATTCGTTCGCCAGCTGCGGCGGCTGCGCCGCGACGCTGGACCCCGAAAAGTACCTGGAGCTGCAAATCCAGACCCTGCTGCACGGCCTGTGCGAGCCGGCCGCAGCGGCCCCGAACACAACGACAAAAGGAAGCTGAAACCATGAAACGCTGGATCAAGTGGGGCCTGGCGGCCCTGGTGGTGGTGCTGCTGGCCGCTGGCGTGCTGCGCGCGCTGTCGGCGCGCAAGGCCCAGCAGGCGGCGCTGGCCGAGCAGACGGCGCGCGTGGCGCAGACCGTGGTGGAGCTCGGCGCCGCCGACGTGCTGACGCTGCAGCCGGTGGAGCTGCTGCGCGGCCTGCCGGTGTCGGGCACGCTCAAGGCGGTGAACTCGGCCTTCGTCAAGGCCCGGGTCGCCGGCGAGCTGCAGCAGCTGAAGGTGCGCGAGGGCGACGCCGTGCGCGCCGGCCAGGAGCTGGCCCGCATCGACCCGACCGAATACGAAGCGCGGCTGCGCCAGGCCCAGCAGCAGGCCGACGCGGCCAAGGCCCAGATCGACATCGCCCAGCGCCAGTACGACAACAACAAGGCCCTGGTCGATCGCGGCTTCATCTCGCAAACGGCGCTGGAGACTTCGCTGGCCAATCTGCAGGCCGCCCGCGCCAACCATGCCGCCGCGCTGGCCGCCGTCGATGTGGCCCAAAAAAGCCTGAGCGACACGGTGCTGCGCGCGCCCATCGGCGGCCTGGTGTCGCAGCGGCTGGCCCAGCCGGGCGAGCGCGTGGCGGTGGATACCCGCATCCTGGAAATCGTCGATCTCTCCCAGCTGGAGCTGGAAGCCGCGCTGGCTGCCGCCGACTCGGTGGGCGTGCGCGTGGGCCAGCAGGCGCAGCTGCAGGTCGAAGGCCATGAGCAGCCACTGACCGCGCGGGTGGCGCGCATCAACCCCAGCGCGCAGGCCGGCAGCCGCAGCGTGCTGGTCTATCTGCAGCTCAAGCACCAGCCCGGGCTGCGCCAGGGTCTGTTCGCCCAGGGCACGCTGGGCACCGAACGCATCCAGGCCCTGGCCGTGCCGGTGCTGGCGGTGCGCACCGACAAGCCCCAGCCCTACGTGCAGGTGATCGAGGGCGAGCGCGTGCGCCATGTCACGGTGGCGCTGGGCGCGCGCGGCATGGCCGGCGGACAGGAGATGGTGGCCATCGAAGGCGTGCCGGCCGGCAGCCGCGTGCTGGCCGCCAGCGCAGGCGCGCTGCGCGAGGGTACGCTGGTGCGCAGCGCCGCAGCGGCTGCCCCCACCCAGAACGGGGGGCGCTGATCCATGTGGTTCACCCGCGTCAGTCTCAAGAACCCGGTTTTCGCCACGATGGTCATGCTGGCCTTCGTGGTGCTGGGCCTGTTTTCCTACCAGCGCCTGCAGGTCGATCAATTTCCCAACGTGGATTTCCCGGTCGTGGTGGTCAGCACCGAGTATCCGGGCGCCTCGCCGGAGATCGTCGAATCCGAGGTCACCAAGAAGATCGAGGAAGGCGTCAACTCGATCGCCGGCATCAATGCGCTGACTTCGCGCAGCTATGAAAACCAGTCGGTGGTCATCATCGAGTTCCAGCTGCACATCGACGGACGCAAGGCCGCCGAGGACGTGCGCGAGAAGGTGGCGTCCATCCGCCCCACCCTGCGTACCGAAGTCAAGGAGCCGCGCGTGCTGCGCTTCGATCCGGCCAGCCGCGCGATCTGGTCGCTGGCCGTGCTGCCCGATGACAGCGCGGGCAAGCGGCTGTCGGCCGTGGAGCTGACCAGCTGGGCCGACCAGGTGCTCAAGAAGCGGCTGGAAAACGTACGCGGCGTCGGCGCCGTCACGCTGGTGGGCGCGACCAAGCGCGAGATCAACATCTACCTGCGCCCCGAGGCGCTGGAGGCCTACGGCATCACCCCCGCCCAGGTGGTGGCGGCCGTGCAGAGCGAAAACCAGGACCTGCCGGTGGGCGCGGTGCGCTCCCAGGCCCAGGAGCTGGTGGTGCAGATCGACGCGCGCATGCAGCGCCCCGAGGACTTTGGCCGCATCATCGTCGCGCGCAAGGGCACGACGCCGATCCGGCTGGCCCAACTGGCCACCATCAGCGACGGGCCGCAGGAGCTGGACACGCTGGCGCTGTACGACGGCCAGCGCACGCTGCTGCTGTCGGTGCAGAAGGCGCAGGATGAAAACACCATCGCCGTCATCGACGGGCTGACGCGCACCGTCAACGAAGTGCGCCGCGAGCTGCCCGCCGGCGTGCGGCTGGAGCCCATCTTCGACGGCTCGCGCCAGATCCGCGTGGCCGTGCAGAACGTGCGCCAGACGCTGATCGAAGGCGCCATCCTGACGGTGCTGATCGTCTTTCTGTTCCTCAATTCCTGGCGCTCCACCGTCATCACCGGGCTGACGCTGCCGATCGCGCTGATCGGCACCTTCCTGTTCATGTACTGGTTCGGCTTCACGATCAACATGGTCACGCTGATGGCGCTGTCGCTGTGCGTGGGCCTGCTGATCGACGACGCCATCGTGGTGCGCGAAAACATCGTGCGGCACGTGCAGATGGGCAAGGGCTCCTACCAGGCTGCGCTGGACGGCACGCAGGAAATCGGCCTGGCCGTGCTGGCCACGACGTTTTCGATCGTCGCGGTGTTCCTGCCCATCGGCTTCATGGGCGGCATCATTGGCAAGTTCTTCCACGAATTCGGCATCACCATCGTCGCAGCGGTGCTGATCTCGATGTTCGTCAGCTTCACGCTGGACCCGATGCTCTCCTCGGTCTGGCACGACCCCAGCATCCATGCCCATGGCCGCAAGCTGGCGCCGGCGACGCTGTACGACCGCACGCTGGGCCGGCTGACCGCCTGGTTCGAAAGCGCCACCGACCGCCTGGCCGACGCCTACCAGGCCATCCTGCGCTGGTCGCTGGCGCACAAGCTGGCCACGCTGGCGCTGGCGCTGGCGGTGTTCGTCGCCAGCATCCTGATGGTGCCGCTGCTGGGCACGGAATTCGTGCCCAAGGCTGACTATTCGGAGACCACCGTCAACTTCTACACCCCGGTGGGCTCCTCGCTGGAAGCCACCGAGGCCAAGGCGCGCCAGGTGCAGGAGATCATCCGCTCCTTCCCCGAGGTGCGCTACACGCTGGCCACGCTGAACACCGGCACGGCGCAGGGCAAGAACTACGCCAGCATCTATGTGCGGCTGGTGGACCGCAAGGACCGCCAGCGCAACGTGGACCAGATGTCGGCCGCGCTGCGCGAGCGTCTGGCGCAGGTGCCGGGCATCACGGTCACGCACGCCGGCCTGCTGGATCCGGTCGGCGGCCAAAAGCAGATCGAGTTTTCGCTGCAGGGCAGCGACCAGCGCGAGCTGGAGCGCTTGAGCCAGCTCGTGATGGAGCGGCTGCGCGGCATCCCGGGGCTGGTGGATCTGGACTCCAGCGTCAAAGCCCGCAAGCCCACGATCGAAGTGGACGTGCGGCGCGAGGCGGCCGCCGACCTCGGCCTGAACGTCAGCCAGATCGCCGCGGCGCTGCGCCCCCTGGTGGCCGGCCAGACCGTGGGCAACTGGCGCGCCAGCGACGACCAGACCTACGACGTGAACGTGCGGCTGGCGCCCGAAGCGCGCGACAGCCTCGCGGACCTGCAACGCCTGCCGCTGGCGCTGGGCACCGGCGCCGACGGCCGCCCCATCGTCGCGCGGCTCAACCAGGTGGCCACGCTCAGCGAGGGCACCGGCTCCAACCAGATCAACCGGCGCGACCTGATGCGCGAAGTGGCCATCAACGCCAACGTTTACAACCGCTCCGCCGGCGAGGTGTCGGCCGACATCCGCAAGGTGCTCGACGGCATCGCCTTCCCGCCGGGCTACCGCTACCAGTTTGGCGGCTCGACCAAGAACATGCAGGAGAGCTTTGGCTACGCCCTGTCGGCGCTGGCGCTGGCCGTCATCTTCATCTACATGATCCTGGCCAGCCAGTTCAAGAGCTTCCTGCAGCCGCTGGCGCTGATGACCTCGCTGCCGCTGACGCTCATCGGCGTGGTGCTGATGCTGCTGATGTTCGGATCCACCCTCTCGATGTTTTCCATCATCGGCATCGTCATGCTCATGGGCCTGGTGACCAAGAACGCCATCCTGCTGGTGGACTTCGCGATCCGCGCCCGCGAGGAAGGCATGGAGCGCACCCAGGCCCTGCTGATGGCGGCCAAGGTCCGGCTGCGCCCCATCCTGATGACCACGCTGGCCATGATCTTCGGCATGGTGCCGCTGGCCTTCGCGCTCAGCGAGGGCTCCGAGCAGCGCGCGCCCATGGGCCAGGCCGTCATCGGCGGGGTCATCACCTCCTCGCTGCTGACCCTGGTGGTCGTGCCGGTGGTGTACTGTTACATGGACGATCTGGGCCGCTGGCTGGCGCGGCGCTGGCAGGGCCAGCCCGCGCAGGGCGGCCGGTAGAATTTTCCGAATTCCCGTACAATACCCCGAGGAGTATCTGAGATGAACGTCGAACAGGCCCGCTTCAACATGATCGAGCAGCAGATCCGTCCCTGGAACGTGCTCGACGCCGAAGTGCTGGAACTGCTGTCCGTGGTGCGGCGCGAGGATTTCGTGCCGCCGGCGCAGCGCGCGCTGGCCTTTGCCGATCTGGAGCTGCCGCTGCGCGAAGGCGGCCGCGACGGCCAGTGCATGCTCGCGCCCAAGGTCGAGGCGCGCATGCTGCAGGATCTGGCCGTGCAAAAGCACGAAAAGGTGCTGGAAATCGGCACCGGATCGGGCTATATGGCCGCGCTGCTGGCGCAGCGCGCGCAGCGCGTGCTCACGCTGGAACTGGTGCCGGAGCTGGTGGACATGGCGCGCGCCAACCTGCAGCGTGCCGGCATCGCCAACGTGGAGGTGCGCCAGGCCGACGGCGCGCAGGGCGTGCCGGTGGAAGCGCCGTTTGACGTCATCGTGCTCAGCGGCTCGGTGGCCGAAGTGCCGCACCATCTGCTGGAGCAGCTCAAGCCCGGCGGGCGGCTGATGGCCATCGTGGGCGACGCGCCCATCATGCGCGCCACGCTGATCACCCGCACCAGCGCGGTCGAGTACCTCAGCAGCCAGGGCTGGGACACGCTCGCCCCCAGGCTGCTGCATTTCCCCGAACACCCCCGTTTCAACTTCTGAGGAGCCGCCTGCAGGCGCATACCCACCATGGTCGAAAACGTCTATCCCGGTGACCTGAAAGAATGGATCCGCAAGGTCCAGGTCCACGGCCGTCCGCTCGTGCTGGACGTGCGTGAGCCGTCGGAACTGGAGCGCGCGCGCATCCAGCCCGACGCCGATTTCGACCTGGTGCACATCCCGATGGGTGTGATCCCGCCGCGCCTGCACGAACTCGACCCGGCGCGCCCGGTGGCCTGCCTGTGCCACCATGGCGGGCGCAGCGCGCGGGTGGCGGCTTTCCTCGACTACCAGGGTTTCAAGCACGTGGCCAACATCAGCGGCGGCATCAACGCCTGGTCCATGCAGGTGGATCCCAGCGTCCCCCGCTACTGAGTCCGCCCCGCTTTCTCACATACACCCCCGGAGTACCCGCGATGAACCGTCACCGTCTGCTTCCCCTCGCGCTGGCGCTCGGCGCCGCCTTTGCCCTGCCCGCGCAGGCCCAGAGCCTGCTGGAGCTGTACGAAGCCGCCCGCGGCTATGACGCCGCCTATCTGGCGGCCAAGTCGCAGTACGAAGCCAATCTGTCCAAGGCCGAGCAGGCCAAGGCCGGCCTGCTGCCCAGCGTGAACCTGAGCGCCGGGGCCTCCAGCACCCAGCTGCGTACCGAAGCCAGCGGCACCACCTCCGACCGCAGCTTCGACAACCAGAACGTGGCGCTGAGCGCGACCCAGCCGCTGTACCGCGCCGCCAACTACGCAAGCTACGAACAGGGCAAACGCCAGGTGGAGCTGGCGCAGGCCCAACTGCAGGCCGCCGAGCAGGACCTGATCGTGCGCGTCAGCCAGGCCTATTTCGACGTGCTGGCCGCGCAAGACAACCTGACGGTCGTGCAGGCGCAGAAAGCCGCCGTAGCCGAGCAGCTGGCCGCGGCCAAGCGCAATTTCGAAGTGGGCACCGCCACCATCACCGACACCCGCGAGGCCCAGGCGCGCTACGACCTGGTGATCGCGCAGGAAATCGCCGCCGAAAACGATCTGCGCGTCAAGAAGCTGGCGCTCAACCAGCTGGTGGGCCGCAACGAAGTCACGCCCCATCCGCTGGCGCAGGGCGTGGCGCTGCCGGCGCTGCTGCCCGATGGCCTCGACGCCTGGATCCAGCAGGCGCTGGAGCAGCACCCCTCGATCCGCCAGGCCCGCCTGGGGGTGGAAGTCGCGCGGCTCGAAACCGACAAGGCCCAAGCAGGCCACAAGCCCACGCTGGACCTGAACGCCAGCCACAGCGTGAACCGCAACATCGGTGGCACGGCGTTCTCGCCGATCGACTCGCGCACCACCAACACGACCATCGGCGTGCAGTTCAACCTGCCGCTGTTCGCGGGCTTCGCGGTGCAAAACCGCGTCAAGGAAACGCTGGCGCTGGAAGACAAGGCCCGCGCCGACCTGGACAACGCCCAGCGCAGCGTCACGCAGGCCACGCGCGCGGCCTACTTCGGCGTGGTGTCGGGGCTGGGCCAGGTCAAGGCGCTGGAAGCGGCCGAAGCCTCCAGCCAGAGCGCGCTGGAAGCCAACAAGCTGGGCTACCAAGTGGGCGTGCGCATCAACATCGACGTGCTCAATGCGCAGAGCCAGCTCTACCAGACCAAGCGCGATCTGGCCAAGGCCCGCTACGACGTGCTCGTCGGCGGACTGAAACTGCGCCAGGCCAACGGCTCGCTCAAGAGCGAGGATCTGCAGGGCGTCAATGCCCTGCTGGCCGCTCCCGCCGCGGCACCGGCTCAGCCCAGGTAAGCCGCCAGCGCCGCACAGGTCCGTTCGGCTGCGCCCCGGTGGGCCTGCGCGAACTGCTGCGCCGCCTGCGCCATGGCCTGGCGGCGCGGGGCGTCGCGCAGCAGCGCCAGCGCCGCCGGCACCGCCTGCGCCAGGTCGGCGGCGCGCTGCGCCGCACCAGCCTGCAAGGCCAGCTCGGCTGCCTCCTCGAAATTGAAGGTGTGGGGGCCCAGCAGCAGCGGGCAGCCGCAGGCGGCGGCTTCGATCAGGTTCTGCCCGCCCAGCGGCGCGAAGCTGCCACCGAGCAGCGCCACGTCGCTCATGCCGTAGTACAGCGCCATCTCGCCCAGCGTATCGCCCAGCCAGACATCGGCCTGCCCCTGCGGCAACGCCGGCTGCTCCCCCCAGCCGCTGCGCCGCGCCAGGCTGTAGCCCTGGGCCGCGATCAGCGCGGCCACCTCGTCGAAGCGCTGGGGGTGCCGCGGCACGATCAACCACTGCACCGCACGCGCGGCCTCGCCCAGTGACTGCAGCACCCGCAGCAAGGCGGCCTCCTCGCCTTCGCGCGAACTGGCCAGCATGACCACCGGCCGCGCCAGCGCCGCGCGCCAGGCACGGCCCTGCTGCAGCTGCCGCGCATCGGGCGCGGCGTCGAACTTCAGGTTGCCGAACACGCCCTGCACCGGCGCGCCCAGCCGGCGCAGGCGCTGCGCGTCGTCCGCGGTCTGGGCCCAGACGGCGCTCAGGCTGCGGTAGGCCGGGACAGCCAGCGCGGCCAGGCGCAAGGCGCGGCGCAAAGACGGCTCCGACAGCCGCGCATTGGCCAGCACCAGCGGCACGCCGGCGGCCGCGCAGCCGGCGGCCAGATTGGGCCAGACCTCGGTTTCCAGCAAGATGCCCAGCCGGGGCTTGAAGTGGGCCAGAAAGCGCCGCACCGCCGCCGGCGTGTCCCAAGGCTGCCAAACCTGCGCATCGCCTGCGCGCAGCAGGCCCGCCCCCTCGGCGCGGCCCGTGGCCGTGCCATGGGTGAGCAGCAGCCGGTACTGCGGCCAGCGCGCGCGCAGCGCCGCCAGCAGCACCGCCGCGGCGCGGGTTTCGCCCAGCGAGACCGCGTGCACCCACAGCGTGCGACCGTCCGCGGGCCAGGGATCGCCAGCGTAATGGCCAAAGCGTTCCTGCACGCCCACCGCATAGCCGGGTTCGGCGCGGGCCCGCCGCGCCAGCTTCAGGCGCAGCAGCGGCTGCAGGGCCCAGGCCAGCGCGGAATAGAGCGCGCGCATCATGCCGCTGCCGCCTGCACCTGCAGCCAGGCCTGCCACACCGCCTCCACCGCGGGCGTGGGCTGGGCATAGACGCTGCGCTGGCGCGGCTGGTCCACGGGTCCGGTGCGCCAGGCGGTGGGAAAGTTGTAGATCTGCACATGCGGCAGATCCAGCGCCACCGCGATGTGGCTGATGCCGCTGTCCACGCCGATGACGCCGGCGCAGCCAGCCAGGGCATCGGTCAGCGCATCCAGCGCCAGCCGCGGCCAGACCACGGCCTGGGGCATCTGCCGCGCCAGCGCGCGGCTGCGCCGTTCCTCCTCGTCGGTGCCGTGCAGCAGCGCCACGTCGAAGCCGGCCGCATCCAGCCGCTGCCCCAGCGCCACCCAGTGCGCCGCCGGCCATTGCTTGTCCTCACGCGAGCTGCCATGCACCAGCGCCACACACGGCCGTGCGCCCAGCAGTCCCACGGCCAGCTGTTCGGCCGCGGCGGACCGGACCAGCAGGCCGTAGCTGGACCGCGCCGGCAGCGCATAGCCCAGCGCCTGCGCGCAGAGCAGGCGCGCGCGCTGCACGGCGTGCACGTGCCGCTCGATGCGCACCGCCACATCGGCCACCCAGCGCGTGGGCGCCTCGTAGCCCGAGCCCTCGGTCTGGTTGGCCAGCGCATAGCGCCGCCCCTGCGGCGTGCGGCGCGCCAGCCAGGCCACCAGGGCCGATTTGGTCAGCCCCTGCAGGTCCAGGATGGCGTCGTAGCGCTCGCGCTGCAGCTCGGCCTTGAATGCCCGCCACTGCTGCCGCGTCTCGGCTGCCAGCGGCGCCTTGCGCCAGCGCCGCAGCTCACACGGGATGACCCGCTGCACGCCCTCGCAGCGCTGCACCAGCGGCGCGAACGCGCGCTCGACCACCCAGTCGATGCGTGCCTGTGGCAGTGCGCGGCGGATGTCCTGCACCGCCGGCATGGCGTGCACCACGTCACCCAGCGAGGACAGCTTGACGATCAGGACTTTCAAGATCGCTGCGCCCACTCTGGGGCGGCCTCAATGGGCCGCATCGGCGAACGCCGCATCGGGCTTGACGCTGCGCAGCAGCGCCAGCATGTCGTGCTGGATGCGCTGCAGGGCTTCGGGGGTGTGCCCTTCGAAGCGCAGCACCAGCACCG
The DNA here is from genome assembly GCA_036846225.1 of Hylemonella sp. GTDB lineage: Bacteria > Pseudomonadota > Gammaproteobacteria > Burkholderiales > Burkholderiaceae_C > Hylemonella. The sequence goes on along the minus strand of DAIUCJ010000056.1, from coordinate 1,606 downwards.
GCGTGGTGTTGGAAGCGCGGATCAGCCCGAAGCCGTCGGGCCAGTCCACCCGCACGCCGTCGATGGTGCTGAGCTGCGCGGGCGCGGCGAAGCAGGCCTGGCGCTGCAGCTCGGCCACGAGCCGGTGGGGCTCGCCCTCGGCGCAGGGCACGTTGAGCTCGGGCGTGCTGTAGCTGGTGGGCAGCGCCGTCAGCACGGCGCTGGCGTCGGCATGGCGGCTGAGGATTTCCAGCAAGCGGGCGGCTGCGTAGGTGCCGTCGTCGAAACCGTACCAGCGCTCCTGAAAGAAGATGTGGCCGCTCATCTCGCCGCCCAGCGGGGCGCCCACTTCCTTCATCTTGGCCTTGACCAGCGAGTGGCCGGTCTTGTACATCAGCGCGCGACCGCCGGCGGCCTCGATGGCCGGCGCCAGCCGCTGGCTGCATTTGACGTCATAGACGATGGTGCCGCCGGGCACGCGCGTGAGCACGTCCTGCGCGAACAGCATCAGCTGCCGGTCGGGGTAGATGGTCTGGCCGTCGCGGGTGACGATGCCCAGACGGTCGCCATCGCCGTCGAAAGCCAGCCCCAGCTCGGCATCGCTGCGCTGCAGGGTCTGGATCAGGTCGCGCAGGTTCTGCGGCTTGCTCGGATCCGGGTGGTGGTTGGGAAACGTGCCATCGACCTCGCTGTAGAGCTCGATGACCTCGCAGCCCAGCGCGCGCAGGATGGCCGGCGCGGAAGCGCCGGCCACGCCGTTGCCGGAATCGACCACGATCTTCATGGGCCGCGCCAGCTTCACATCGCCGACGATGCGGTCCCGATAGGCCGCATAGATGTCCATCGTCGTGACCCGCCCGCCGGCCGCCAGCTGCCACGATTCGGCTTCCATCGTGCGACGCAGCGCCTGGATCTCCTCGCCATGGATGGCGCGGCCGGCCAACACCATCTTGAAGCCGTTGTAGTCGGCCGGATTGTGGCTGCCGGTGACCTGCACGCCGCTGCGGCAGACGGTGCTGGCGGCGAAATACAGCATCGGCGTGGTGACCATGCCCACATCGATGACCTCCATGCCGGCTGCCACCAAGCCGCGGATCAGCGCCGCGCTCAGCGCCGGGCCGCTCAGGCGTCCGTCACGGCCCACGGCCACGCGGGTTTCGCCAGCCTGCCGGGCGGCGGTGCCAAAAGCGCGGCCCAGCCCTTCGGCCACCGATTCGTTCAGCGTGGAGGGCACGATGCCGCGAACGTCATAGGCCTTGAAGATCGAAGCGTGGACTTGCATGAGGGGAAAGGGTCGTCGAAAGTGGGCCCGATTGTAGGGGCCGCGTATGATGCCCAGGCACCCGCCATCCGCCCATCCCGACCATGAACTCGGCCCGCAAGACCCGCCGCCAGCGCAAGCAGCGGCCCCCGCGCAACCCGCTGGTGGTGCCGGCGCTGCAGCGCAAGGCCGGCGAGCACCGCCGCTCGAAAAAATCCGAGCGCCAGGCCCAGCGGCGCGAGCTGCGCCGCGAACTGGACGATTAGCAGGCCGTTGAAAAACGTCGCGAGGATGGCCAGATGCAAGGCGCGCGGCGCGCAGCGACCGAGACATATCGAGCGGATAGGCGAGGAAGCGAGCACCGCG
>DAIUCJ010000055.1:0-11683 GCA_036846225.1 Hylemonella sp. | reverse complement strand
GGCTGCCAGATGAACGAGTACGACTCGGACAAGATGGCCGATGTGCTGCGCGCGGCCGAGGGCTATGAGAAAACCGACAACCCGGAGGAGGCGGACCTGATCCTGTTCAACACCTGCTCGGTGCGCGAGAAAGCGCAGGAAAAGGTGTTCTCCGATCTGGGCCGGGTGCAGCATCTGAAAAGCCGCGGCGCCAAGATCGCCGTCGGCGGCTGCGTGGCCAGCCAGGAGGGGGCGGCCATCATCGAGCGCGCGCCCTATGTGGACGTGGTGTTCGGGCCGCAGACGCTGCACCGGCTGCCCGAGCTGCTGGCTGCGCGCGAGCGCCAGCGCCGGCCGCAGGTGGACATCAGCTTTCCGGAGATCGAGAAGTTCGACCATCTGCCGCCGGCTCGGGTGGAGGGGCCGACGGCCTTCGTCAGCATCATTGAAGGCTGCTCCAAATATTGCAGCTACTGCGTGGTGCCCTACACCCGTGGCGAGGAGGTGAGCCGCCCCTTCGAGGACGTGCTGGAGGAGGTGGCGGGCCTGGCCGACCAGGGCGTGAAGGAGGTGACGCTGCTGGGGCAGAACGTCAACGCCTGGCGCGCGCCGATGGGCGGCAGCGCCGAGATGGCGGACTTTGCCACGCTGATCGAGTACGTGGCGGAGATTCCGGGCATCGAGCGCATCCGCTACACGACCAGCCACCCCAACGAGTTCACGCCGGCGCTGATCGCGGTGTATGGCAAGGTGCCCAAGCTGGTCAGCCACCTGCACCTGCCGGTGCAGCACGGCAGCGACCGCATCCTGATGGCGATGAAGCGCGGCTACACCGCAATGGAATACAAGAGCACGGTCCGCAAGCTGCGCGCGGTGCGCCCGGAGCTGTCACTGTCCACGGACTTCATCGTGGGCTTTCCGGGCGAGACGGAGGAGGACTTCGCCAAGCTGGTGAAACTGATCGAGGAAGTGGGATTCGACAACTCCTTCAGCTTCATCTACAGCCCGCGCCCGGGCACGCCGGCAGCCAACCTGCCGGACGACACGCCGCATGAGGTGAAGCTGCAGCGCCTGCAGAAAGTGCAGGCGCTGATCGAGGCGAATATGCGCCGCATCAGCGCCAGCCGCGTGGGCACGGTGCAGCGGGTGCTGGTCGAGGGCCCCTCGCGGCGCGACCCACAGGAACTGATGGGGCGCACCGAGTGCAACCGCGTGGTCAATTTCGCCGCGCCGGCGCGGCTGATCGGGCAGATGGTGGATGTGCGCATCACGCAGGCCTATCCGCATTCGCTGCGGGGCGAGGTGCTGACGCGCGAGGCCGTGGCATGACGGCCACCTCCCGAGCGCTGCGCATTCTGGTGGCCGATGACGACCCGCTGCAGCAGCAGGTGATCCGCATGACGCTGCGCCGTCTGGGCCATGGCGGCGTGGTGGTGCCGGATGGGCAGCAGGCGCTGCGGGCGCTGCAGCAGCACCGCTTCGACGTGCTGCTGCTGGATGCCAGCATGCCGGTGCTCGACGGGCTGGCCACGCTGGCTGCGCTGCGCGCGGCCGAAGCCGCCGGGCAGCCGCGCACGCCGGTGCTGATGCTGACCGGGCACGACACGCCGGAGGACGAGGCGCGCTTTCGCCAGGCCGGGGCGGACGGCTATCTGAACAAACCGCTGGATGCGCAGCAACTGGCGCGGGAGCTGGCCCGGGTGACGGCCGGGCGATGAAGCGGGCGGCCGGCCTGGGCCGAGGCCGGCGTCAGAAGGTGGTCCACTCCCCTTCGGCTTCGGCGGCGGCCGCCGCAGGGGCCGGGCGGGCGGCAGACGGCGCGGGCAAGGCCGCGCGGGCGCCAGCGCCTGCCTCGATCTGCTGGCGCAGCGCACGCAGGGCCTGCACGACGCGCTTGCCCGCCTCGACGAAGGGCGTGCCGTTTTGCAGCATCTGGTCGGCACGCTGGTACTGCGCCTGGTTGATGGCCTCTCCCACCTTGGCCGCCTCCAGGTGGAAGTGGCGGTGCTCGTCCACCAGCCGGGTGAAGCCCGGCACGGCGGACCAGCGCCTGCCCCCGGCGCCGTGGAGCCAGCGGCCGAGGTCGCAGCAGTCATCGCGGCGCAGCCGCTCCACATCCACCTTGAGCTTGCGCACCACGGAGTTGCGCAGCGTCACGCGCCATTTCTGGTGGGCAGCGACGGCGGCGTCGAAGTCCAGGTCTTCGCTGTCGATTTTTTTCTGGTGCTGCCTGCGCAGCGCGACTGCATCTTCTTCGGCCAGGGTCTTGTCCTGGTCGGTGAGGCGGAAGACGCGGATCGAGCCGTGCACCACGACGACCTGCTCGTCCATGGTCTTGGCGGCGGCGGCCAGCTGCTCGACCATGGCGGCGTTCTGCTGGGTGATGGCGTCGAGCTGGGCAATGGCTTCGCTGATCTGGGACACGCCTGCTTCCTGCTCGCGCGTGGCCACGCGGATCTGCTCCAGCAGCGCGGTGGTCTTTTCCACCGCGGCCAGCGCCTCGTCCATGCGGGCTCGGGCCTGCTCGGTCTGGCGCGAGCCGGCCTCCACGTGCCGCAGCGACTCCTCGATGAGCTGGCGCACCTCGCGCGCGGCTGCCGCGGTGCGCTGCGCCAGCGCCCGCACTTCGGAGGCCACCACCGCGAAACCGCGGCCCTGCTCGCCGGCGCGGGCGGCTTCGACCGCGGCGTTGAGCGCCAGGATGTTGGTCTGGAAGGCCACGCCTTCGATGACCTGGATGATGCTGCCGATGCGGTCGGAAGAGCGGGCGATGTCCTGCATGGTGTGGGCCACGCCCTGCACGGCCTCGTGGCTGCGCCGCGCGACGGCAGAGGTTTCCTCGGCCAGGGCGGCGCCTTCGCCGGCGAGTTGGGCGGTCTGCTTGGTGGTGCCGTTGATCTGCTCCATCGCCGAGGCGGTCTTGTCCAGGCTCTCGGCCTGGGCTTCGGTGCGCTGGGCCAGGTCGCGGTTGCCGGTGGCGATTTCCTGCGAGCCACCGCGCAGGTTCGCCACTTCGTGCCGCACGTCGCGCACGACGGTACGCACACTCATGGCCAGCTGGGCCAGCGCCAGCTCGAGCCGGCGCATGTAGCCGGTTTCCCTAACCTCGACGAAGCGGGCCAGGTCGCCCGAGGCCAGGCGATTGGCCGTTTCCAGGATGCCGTGCAGCGGGCGGATGAAGTTGCGCCAGACCACGCCCATGGCCAGCGCGGCCGTGACGATGGCCGACACCCAGCCCAGCCACTGCGGCGCGCCCAGCGCCACGATGGCGATCGGCGCCAGGGCGGTGAGCAGCACCAGCAGGTTGAGCTGCCCATGGGCGTTCAGGCTCAGCGCGCGGCGCAGCCGCCCCAGCGGGGTGTTGAGCACGACTTCGCCGTGGTGCAGCACGTGGCGCAGGCGGCCGCTGGCGGCTTCCTCGCGCATCAGCGCGTACAGGCGCTCGGCCGCCTCGATTTCCTCGGGCCGGGCGGCTGAGCGGACCGACAGGTAGCCGACGATCTGCCCTTCCTTGCGCACCGGCGTGGCGTTGGCGCGCACCCAGTAGTGGTCGCCGTTCTTGCGCCGGTTCTTGACCAGGCCGGTCCAGGGGCGGCCGGCTTCGATCGTGGCCCAAAGATCGCGGAAGGCCTCTTCCGGCATGTCGGGGTGGCGCACGATGTTGTGCGGCTGGCCCAGCAGCTCGTCACGGCTGTAGCCGCTGATGGTGACGAAGTTCTGGTTGCAGTAGGTGATGCGGCCCTTGAGGTCGGTCACCGAGATCAGGGTCTGGTCTTCGGGAAAGGTGTAGGCCTGACCCGTGACCGGCTGGTTGTTGCGCATGGTGCGTTGGAAATCCGTGTTGCGTGTCGCCGATGGTGTCGCCAATGGCGCGCACTTTGTAACAAAGTCGCCGTGAACGCCAGCATAAGCCCTTGACGCCGGTCAAGATCGGGCGAAAAAGCCCGGAAAACGTGACCATCGCGACAGGGCAGCCCTGCAATGTGGGCGCACCGCGGCCGGCGTCCAAGCCGGCCCGTCGCGGCCCGCTCGTCAGAAGCGCGGCAGCCCGGGCAGGCCGCCTTTGAGGGCGCCCAGGCGCTTCATGAGCTTCATCATGCCGCCGCCTTTCATCTTCTTCATCATGTCCTGCATCTGCTCGAACTCCTTGAGCAGGCGGTTGACTTCCTGCACCGGCACACCGGCGCCGGCGGCGATGCGGCGCTTGCGCGAGGCCTTGATGAGCTCGGGCTTGCGCCGCTCCTGCGGCGTCATGCTGCAGATGATGCCTTCCTTGCGGCGCAGGTCGCGTTCGATGCGCCCGGCATCGAGCTGGCCGGCCTGCGCGGCCAGCTGCCCCGGCAGCTTGTCCATCAGGCTGGAGAGGCCGCCCATCTGCTTCATCTGGCGCAGCTGGGCCAGAAAGTCATTGAGGTCGAAGCCCTCGCCGCTCTTGACCTTGGCGGCCAGCTTCTGGGCGGCGGCCACGTCCACGCTGGCGGTGACCTGTTCGACCAGCGCCACGATGTCGCCCATGCCCAGGATGCGCCCGGCATGGCGCTGGGCGTCGAAAACCTCCAGCCCGTCGATCTTCTCGCTGGTACCGGCGAACTTGATCGGCACGCCGGTGACGGCGCGCACCGACAGCGCCGCGCCGCCGCGGGCGTCACCGTCGAGCTTGGTCAGGATGATGCCGGTCAGCGGCAGCGCCTCCTTGAAGGCGCGTGCGGTGTTGACGGCGTCCTGTCCCTGCATGGCATCGACCACGAACAGCGTTTCCACCGGCTGGAGCACGGCGTGCAGCTCGCGGATTTCCTGCATCAGGGCTTCGTCGATGGCCAGCCGGCCGGCCGTGTCCACCAGCAGCACGTCGAAAAAATGCTTTTTCGCGTAGTCCAGCGCGGCGCGGGCGATGTCGGCGGGCTTTTGATCGGGCGTGCTGGGAAACCACTCGGCCCCGGCCTGGGCGGTGACGGTCTTGAGCTGCTCGATGGCGGCGGGGCGGTAAACGTCGCCGGAGACAGTCAGCACCTTCTTCCTGCGCTTGTCGATCAGGTGCTTGGCCAGCTTGGCGGTGGTGGTGGTCTTGCCCGCGCCCTGCAGGCCGGCCATCAGGATGACGGCCGGCGGCTGGGTGGCCAGATCGAGGTCGGCCACGCCCTCGCCCATGGTGGCGGCGAGCTCGCGGTGCACGATGCCCACCAGGGCCTGCCCCGGCGTGAGCGAGCCCAGCACCTCCTGGCCCAGGGCCTTTTCCCTGACGCGGGCGATGAAGTCGCGCACCACGGGCAGGGCCACGTCGGCCTCCAGCAGGGCCATGCGCACTTCGCGCAGCATGTCGGCCACGTTGGATTCGGTGATGCGGGCCTGGCCGCGGATTTCCTTGACCAGGCGGCTGAGCTTGTCGGTGAGGGCGGAGGCCATGGGATGGGGTCCGGGTGGTGGCACGGCGCAAGGAGGCGGCGCGCGCGAATCGCCTTGCAGGGGGAGGCGCTACACTGCACCCATGATTCTACCGAGCGCCTCCTCTGCAGCGAGCCTGGTGCTGGGCGCGGCCACGGCGGCGGCCTATGCCGCGCCGGCGGTGATCCGGCTGTCGCCGGCGGGAGCGCGCCGCGCCGTGGTGCTGGCCTGGCTGCTGCACGCGCTGCTGCTGGGCAGCAGTCTGCTGGGCGATGTGCCGCGCTTTGGCTTTGCGCCGGCGCTGTCGGTCACCGTGTGGCTGGTGGCGGCGGTCTATGCGGTGGAAAGCCAGCTCTACCCGCAGCTGCAGACGCGCTGGGCGCTGTCGGCGCTGGGCGCCGGCGCCGTGCTGCTGGCACTGCTCTTTCCGGGGCAGCCGCTGCATGCCAGCGCCTCGGCCTGGCTGCCGCTGCACTGGGCGCTGGGCATCGCGTCCTACGGGCTGTTTGCCGTGGCGGTGGTGCACGCGGTGCTGATGCTGCGCGCCGAGGAGCGCATCCGCCAGGCGGCCGACCCGCACGCGGGCCTGCCGCTGCTGACGCTGGAGCGCCTGACCTTCCGCTTTGCCGGCGCGGGCTTCGTGCTGCTGTCGGCCACGCTGGCCGCCGGCCTGCTGTTTGACGAGCAGCTGTACGGCTCGGCCTGGAAGTGGACGCACAAGACGGTGTTCTCGGTGCTGTCGTGGGCGGTGTTCGCGCTGCTGCTGCTGGGGCGCTGGCGCCTGGGCTGGCGCGGCTGGCGTGCCGCGCGCTGGCTGTTCACCGGGGCGGCGCTGCTGCTGCTGGCCTATGTGGGCTCGCGCTTCGTGCTGGAAATCATCCTGGGGCGCAGCGCGGCATGAAGTACCTGCTGCTTCTGGCCATCGTGCTGCTAGCGGCCTGGCTGTGGCGGCTGAACCGCGGCGAACTGCCCGGCCCGAGCCGGCGCGCGGACCCGCCGCCACCGCCGCAGCCCGGCAGTGGCCCGCAGGCCATGGTGCGCTGCGCGCACTGCGGGGTGCATCTGCCCCAGGGCGAGGCCGTGGCCGGCCGGCTGGGCTGGTACTGCAGCGCCCAGCATCGCCAGCTGGCCGAACCCTGAGCCCGCGATGACGCCGCGCGACAGCCAGCTGTCCTGGTTCGGGCCGACGCTGCTGGACGAGCAGCCGGAGGCGCGCGAGGACCGGCAGGAGCTGCGGCGGCTGTGGACGGGCTTCATGGCCGCGCGCATGCTGCTGGCCGCGGTGCTGCTGGCGCTGCACACGACGCTGTACCTGAGCCTGCCGGGCGGCAACCTGTGGCTGCCGCTGCTGGGGCTGGCCTATCTGGGCGCCACGGTGGCGGCGCGCTTCGCGCTGGAGCCGCGGCGCATGGGACAGACCTTCGACCGGCACTGGTTCTTCGTGATCGGCGTCGATGTGCTGGTGTTCTCGCTGCTGCACCTGCTGCACGGCAGTTCGATCAACTACACCCCGCTCTACACCCTGCCGGTGCTGCAGGCGGCAGTGCTGGGGCCGCTGACGCTGGCCATGGGCACGGCCGCCGGCGTGACGCTGCTGCTGCTGGTGCAAAGCGGCTGGCAGGCGCTGCGGGGCCTCTCCGAAGGCGGGCCGCTGTTTTTCCAGGCGGCGCTGACCGGGGCCGGCAGCTTTGCGCTGGCCTTTCTGGCGCACCAGCTGGCCACGCGGCTGGCGCAGGCGCAGCAGCGCGCGCGCCGCAGCCAGGACGCGATGCGGCTGCAGCAGCAGGTCAACGAGCTGGTGATCGAGTCCATCTCGGACGGCATCCTGGTCGTCGATGTGCGCGGCACGGTGCATGCGGCCAACCCGGCGGCGCGACGCATGCTGCAGCGCGAGCAGCGGCCGCTGAAGGCAGCCACCTTCAGCCTGTCGGACGAACCGGGCTGGCAGCAGCTGGCCGAACTGGCGTTCGCCGCTTTCAGCGGGCATGGAGCGCCTGCGGACACCGATGTGGCCATCGCGCACCTGGGACAAGGCCAGCGACCGCTGCGGGTGCGCACCCGGCTGACCACGGCCCGCTGGGGCGAGACCGAGACGCTGTGCGTGATGTTCCTGCAGGATCTGCGCGCCATGCAGGCGCGTCTGCGCACCGAAAAACTCGCCAGCATGGGCCGGATGTCGGCGGCCGTGGCGCACGAGATCCGCAATCCGCTGGCCGCGATCGCCCAGGCCAATGCGCTGCTGGCCGAGGATCTGGACGATGCGCGCCTGCAACGGCTGAGCCACATGATCGGCCAGAACGCGCAGCGGCTGGACAGGATCGTGGAGGACGTGCTGAACATCGCCCGCGTGGGCGAGACGGCCCTGCGCTTCAAGCCGCAGGCGCTGGACCTCAACGCCCAGGTGCGGCGCATCTGCCACGAGTGGGCCCAGCAGATGCCGCAGGCGCCGGCGCTGACGCTGTGGCTCGATGCGGTGCCGGCGCGGGTGTCGTTCGACCCGGAACATCTGCGCCGGGTGCTGGTCAACCTGCTGGACAATGCCTGCCGCTACGCCAGCCGCCAGCCCGAGTCGATCCAGGTGCTGACGCAGCGCAATGCCGACGGCGCGCCGACGCTGGCCGTCTGGAGTGACGGCGCGCCGATGGAGCCCACGGTGGAGCAGCACCTGTTCGAGCCCTTCTTCTCGTCGGAGAGCCGCTCCAGCGGTCTGGGGCTGTATATTTGCCGGGAGCTGTGTGACGGACACGGCGCCAGCATCGCCTACCAGCGCACCCGGCGCATGGCCCGCGCCGCGCTGGCCGAAGGCAACGAGTTCGTCATCACGCTGCAGGCGGCCACCGAGCCGCCGGCGCGCGCCGCGCCCCCCGATCCGTCGCCGTCATGAGTCCAGCCGCCAGCCACAGCCCCGCGCACATCCTCGTCGTGGATGACGAGCCGGACCTGCGCACGCTGTACGAGCTGACGCTGCTGCGCGAAGGCTACCGCGTCGATGTGGCCGAAAGCGTGCAGCACGCCTGGCAGCAGCTGCAGGAACGGGGCTACGACGTGCTGATCACCGACATGCGGTTGCCCGACGGACAGGGCATCGAGCTGATCCGGCGGCTGCGCGCGCAGCAGCGCAGCGAGCGCTGCGTGGTCATCACCGCCTACGGCTCGGCGGAAAACGCGGTGGAGTCGCTCAAGGCCGGCGCCTTCGACTACCTGACCAAGCCGGTGGACCTCAAGCAGTTCCGCAGCGTGATCGCCGCTGCGGTGCAGGACGCGCAGGCGGCACGCGCCCCGGCGGCCGCGCCAGGCATGGCGCAGGCAGTCGGCACACCGAGCCCGCCACCGGGCGGCCAGGCCGCGCTGCAGCAGCTGGTGGGCGAATCGGTGGCGATGCAGCAGGTGCGCGAACGCATCCTCAAGGTGGCCCGCAGCATGGCGCCGGTGCTGATCTGCGGCGAATCGGGCACGGGCAAGGAGCTGACGGCGCGCGCGCTGCACGCCAACAGCCACCGCAGCGGCGGGCCGCTGGTGGCGGTGAATTGCGGCGCCATCCCGGAAAGCCTGTTGGAATCCGAATTTTTCGGCGTGCGCAAGGGCGCGTACACCGGCGCCACCCATGACCGCGAGGGCTACTTCCAGGCCGCGCGCGGCGGCACGCTGTTCCTGGACGAAATCGGCGATCTGCCGCTGTCCATGCAGTCCAAGCTGCTGCGCGCCATCCAGGAGCGCTGCGTGCGGCCGGTCGGCGCCACGCAGGAAGAGGCGGTGGATGTGCGTATCGTCAGCGCCACCCACAAGAACCTGGCGCGCGAGGTGCAGGAAGGGCGCTTCCGCCAGGACCTGTATTACCGGCTCAACGTCATCGAGATCACGCTGCCGCCGCTGCGCGAACGCCGCGAGGATCTGCCCGCGCTGTGCGCTGCCCTGCTGGCACGCATCGCGGCCGAATCGGGGCTGCGCGCCGCGCCGGCGCTCACGGCCGAAGCGCTGCAGCGGCTGCAGCAGCACCCGCTGCCGGGCAATGTGCGCGAGCTGGAAAACCTGCTGCACCGCGCGGTGGCGCTGAGCGAGGACGGCCTGCTGAACCTGCAGGCGCTCGACAGCGGCTTCGCGCCGCTGCAGCCCTCCGAGTCCGTCCAGACGCACCCAGCCGCACTGGCGGCTTCTGCACCGGCGCCGCTGGAACTGCCAGCCGACCTGCAGGAGCACCTGGACCGGCAGGAACGAGACATCCTGGTCAAGGCCCTGCAGGAGACCGGCTACAACCGCACGGCCGCCGCGGCCAAGCTGGGCCTGAGCCTGCGCCAGATCCGCTACCGCATCGCGCGGCTGGGCATCGACATGCCACAGGGCCACGACGGCAGCGCATGAGCAGGCCCGCAGCTCCAGCCGAAGGCGCGCTCTGGCGCGCCGGCTGGTACCGCCACGCGCGCGCCCTGCCTTCGCCCAACCACGGGCCGCGCCCGGCTGGCGCTGCGGTGGACCTGCTGGTGATCCACTCCATCAGCCTGCCACCGGGCCAGTATGGCGGCGATGAGGTGCAGCGCCTCTTCACCAACACGCTGGACTGGCAGGCCCATCCCTACTTCCAGTCGATCCAGGGGCTGCAGGTGTCGGCTCACTTCTATGTCCGCCGTGATGGACAGTTGTGGCAGTTCGTCAGCTGCGACGACCGCGCCTGGCACGCCGGGGTTTCGCACTACCGGGGGCGGGACAACTGCAACGACGACTCCATCGGCATCGAGCTCGAAGGCCTGGAAGGCGACCCCTTCGAAGACGCGCAGTACGAGACGCTGGCCAGCCTGTGCGCCGCGCTGGCCCAGCGCCACCCGCTGCAGCACGTGGCCGGGCACGAGCATGTGGCGCCGGGCCGCAAGGGCGATCCGGGGCCGGGCTTCGACTGGCCGCGGCTGCAGCGCATGCTGGGCTGGCCGGATCGGTGTTTTCCCGCGGGCACGCTGCCGCGCTGAACGCGCACCGATCGGCACGCGGGCTGCGATAGCCCCCAACCGGCCACGCGCCCACCACGCCGCCATGCGCCCTGCGCGGGCAAAACCGCCCGCAGGGCGCGCCAGCGCTGCATCGCGCGGCCGCGCGCACGCCGCGATGCGGCACACCGCCGCACAGGCCGCCTGCGGCCTTGCGTCACGGTTTCGTCAACGGCACACCGTCGCGCAGCGGATACACTACCCGTAGTGTCTTGCCACGCCATATGACGCTAGATATAGTGTTTTGGCGCAGCGGCTTGTCCAGACGAAAAAGCACCGTGCAAGACCATCGCGACACCAACAAAACCGTTTTGCTGAACACGAGGAAGTAATGCAAACAGCACAGACCACCGCCTCCCCCACCCTGCACACCGGCCTGCTGCAGTCCGCCCCCCCCGCCACCATGCCCTCGCACACACTGGCCAACTACCAGATCATCCGCCGCAACGGCGCGGTGGTGCCGTTCGAGCCGAGCAAGATCGCCGTGGCGATGATGAAGGCCTTTCTGGCCGTGCATGGCACCCAGGGGGCGGCCTCGGCCAGCGTGCGCGAGGTGGTCGATGGCCTGACGCAAGGCGTGGTGCGCGCGCTGATGCGTTCGCGCCCCGGCGGCGGCACCTTCCACATCGAGGACGTACAGGACCAGGTGGAACTGGGCCTGATGCGCAGCGGCCACCACGAAGTGGCCCGCGCCTACGTGCTGTACCGCGAGCGGCGCGCGCAGGAGCGCGCCCAGCAGGCCGCGCAGCAGGCGGCCCCGGCGCAGCCCGTGCTGCACGTGACCGACGGCGGCCAGCGCATGCCGCTGGACGTGGAGCGGCTCAAGCGCCTGATCGAGAATGCCTGCGCCGGCCTGGGCGCGGACATCCGGCCCGAGCCCATCGTGGCCGAGACGCTGCGCAACCTGTACGACGGCGTGCCGATGGACGAGGTGTACAAGGCCGCCATCCTGGCCGCGCGCACGCTGATCGAGAAAGACCCGGACTACACCTACGCCACCGCGCGGCTGCTGTTTCACACCATCGCCAAGGAGGTGCTGGGCCGTGACGTGGCGCCGGCCGAGATGGCCGAGGCCTATGTCGATTACTTCCCCGGCTTCATCAAGCAGGGGGTGGACAACGAGCTGCTCAATCCGGAGCTGCTGCAGTTCGACCTGAAGAAGCTGGCCGCAGCGCTGAAGGCCGAGCGCGACCAGCAGTTCGACTACCTGGGCCTGCAGACGCTGTACGACCGCTACTTCCTGCACGTGCGCAAGCGCCGCATCGAGCTGCCGCAGGCCTTCTTCATGCGGGTGGCCATGGGGCTGGCGCTCAACGAGATCGACCGCGAGGCGCGCGCCATCGAGT
>DAIUCJ010000054.1:7092-11856 GCA_036846225.1 Hylemonella sp. | reverse complement strand
GGCTGGACATCCTGGCCGAGTCGCGCTACCTGATGGTCACGCAGCCACTGCCGGAGGCGCTGGTGGTCAATGCCATGGCCGTGACCGAAGCGCACCGCGAATACCAAGAGCGCTCGCTCGCCCGCCAGGGGCTCAAGCGCATGTACATCGGTACGCTGACCCTGAGCCTGTTTCTGGCCATCTTCGGGGCAGTGCTGCTGGCCATCCTGCTGGGCAACCAGATCACGCGTCCGCTGCTGTTGCTGGCCGACGGGGTGCGCCAGGTGGCCGCCGGCGACCTGACGCCGAAGGCGGCGCTGCAGGGGCGCGACGAGCTGGGCGGACTGACCCGGTCGTTTGCCGACATGACCCAGCAGCTGGCCGATGCGCGCCGGGCCGTGGAGCGCAGCATGGAGCAGGTCAACGCAGCCCGCGAGCACCTGCAGACCATCCTGGACAACCTCACGGCCGGCGTCATCGTGCTGGACCGCCAGGGGGTGATCCAGTCGGTCAATCCCGGGGCCACCCGCATCCTGCGCCTGCCGCTGGCGGCCGCGCAGGGGCGCCGGCTGGCCGACATCGAAGGCCTGCAGGTCTTCGCGCAGCACGTGCAGGCCCAGTTCGCCCGCTTCGAGCAGGAGCGCACCGAACATGCGCTGGACCATTGGCAGGAATCGTTCGAGCTGGAGCTGCCGGCCGCGCCTGCCGGCGCAGACGCGGCGCCGCAGACCATCACCCTGATGGCGCGCGGCGCCGAGCTGCCGGGGGCGAGCTGGCTGCTGGTGTTCGACGACATTTCCGAAATCGTCTCGGCCCAGCGTGCCCAGGCCTGGGGCGAGGTGGCGCGCCGGCTGGCCCACGAGATCAAGAACCCGCTCACCCCGATCCAGCTCTCGGCCGAGCGGCTGGAGAAAAAGCTGGCCGGCAAGCTGGGCGAGGCCGAACAGCCCGTGCTGGCCAAGGCGGTCAAGACCATCGTCGATCAGGTCGAGGCCATGAAGCGCCTGGTCAACGAATTCCGCGACTATGCCCGCCTGCCCGCGGCGGACCTCAAGCCGCTGGACCTCAACGAACTGGTAGGCGAGGTGCTGCACCTGTACAGCAGCGAGCACATGCGCGTGCCGGTGCGCCTGGATCTGGACGCGCGCTGCCCGCCCATCCGTGGCGACGCCCAGCAGCTGCGCCAGGTGCTGCACAACCTGCTGCAGAACGCGCAGGACGCCACCGAAAGCGCCGGACGCGGCGGCACCGAATTCGCCGTGACCGTGCGTACCCAGTGGCTGGAAGCCAGCAGCCGCGTGCGCCTGACCGTGCTGGACTACGGCACCGGTTTCCCCGAGGCCATCCTCAAGCGGGCGTTCGAGCCCTACGTGACCACCAAGGTCAAGGGCACCGGGCTGGGGCTGGCCGTCGTCAAGAAAATCGCCGACGAGCACGGGGCGCGCGTGGACCTGGCCAACCGGGTGGTGGACGAGCACGTCGTGGGCGCGCAAGTGTCGCTATCATTCAACGTGGACAAGCCGGCTGCGGCCTGACCCACTCCCTGGAGGCAATCCGCGTTCCCATCATGGCAAACATCCTGGTAGTCGACGACGAGCTCGGCATACGCGACCTGCTCTCCGAGATCCTGAATGACGAAGGCCATACCGTCGAAGTGGCCGAAAACGCAGCCCAGGCCCGTGCCGCCCGCCTGCGGGAGCGCCCCGATCTCGTCCTGCTGGACATCTGGATGCCCGATACCGATGGCGTGACCCTGCTCAAAGAGTGGTCCACCGGCGGGCTGCTGACCATGCCGGTGATCATGATGAGCGGCCACGCCACTATCGACACGGCCGTCGCCGCCACCAAGATCGGCGCCCATTCGTTCCTGGAAAAGCCCATTACCCTGCAAAAACTGCTCAAGGCCGTGGAACAGGCTCTCAGCCGCTCCAGCGCCACGCCAGTGGCGAGCGCGCCGCCTGCAACCATGGAGCCGGCTGTTCCGTCCGCCGTCCCTGCTGCGCCGGCGCTGGACCCCGGGCCGCAGGCCCTGCAGAACTTCCAGCTCGACAAGCCCCTGCGCGAAGCCCGTGACGAGTTCGAAAAAGCCTATTTCGAATACCACCTCGCGCGCGAAAGCGGCTCCATGACCCGTGTGGCCGAAAAGACCGGGCTGGAGCGCACCCACCTCTACCGCAAGCTCAAGCAGCTGGGCGTGGACCTCAGCCGCGGCAAGCGCAACGGCAACGGCCACTGAGCATCCGCTCGGCCTGCGAGGGAACGGGCCGGATGGCGATCGGGAGCTGCTATAATCTGCGCCTTCGATGGCCCGGTAGCTCAGTTGGTAGAGCAGCGGACTGAAAATCCGCGTGTCGGTGGTTCGATTCCGCCCCAGGCCACCAATACCTAACGCCCAACCCTCATCGGTTGGGCGTTTTCATTTGCGGGTTCCGCGACACCATGCGGGGTTTGGCGGCGTTCCGCGTGTGCCACGCGGTAGTGGCAGGGTGGCCGGAAGTCGCCCGGTTCGACTCTCTTTCGCCCTCTTTTCTCTCGAAATCCGCGCCAACTTCTTTGCGGAAGCGCACGCAAATGGCCTTGTGGCCCAGTGACTTGCACGTGCGTCACTGCCATCGGTTGTCCATCGTGCTTGGATGAGCAAGGCATCAAGCCTGCACGGGGCTCAATGCTGCAGCACAGGGCATCGAGTACAGCCCCGGGCGCCCCTGCACGACCTGGACGAGGGCCCGGTATGCAACGAGTGGCCCTTCGGCTTCCGGCTTGCCCTTGTCGCGCGTCTTGACCTTGAACACGTCGATGGGCTTGGCGCTGTCGAGCCCGGCACGCCGCATGACCTGTTCGGCGGTGCGGGGCTCCCCCTTGAACGACCACAGGGCCTCGAACACTGCTGCCTGAGCCTCGGTCAGCCGGATCGGGCCGTGCGGCCAGTCGGGCAGCGTGACCCAGCGGAAATCCGCCGAGAAAGGCCCCTTCACTGGCGTCGTTGGATCGCTGGCCTGCGGGTCTGGCGGCTCACCCGGCAGGCCGATGAGCGCGATGCCGCCACCGTAGAGGGTGAAGCGATCTTCCAACGCCCACCACTGCACGCCCGGCCCGAAGGGCGCACCGCGCGTTTCGCGCGGTTTGGGTGTAATCACCCGAACGTCGCCACCGGTCACGCGCACCCGATCCAGCAGCGCTGGTTCTTGCCACAGCCTCACGATGTCGCGTGCGAGCAGCACCGGCGCGCGCCGGGATTCGCGCAGCCGCCACACGCCGTCACCAAGGTCGTCGATGCCGTCGCGGCTGTCGATCGCAAGGGCCAGGCGCAGCTTCTGGCGCAGCCAGTCCTCGTTCAACCGCAGCGCTGCGCCGTCCTGCGGCGAGACCGGCACCGGCCCGCAGTCCGGGCAGCGGCACAAGCGTCCGCCGCGCCCGTCGCCGAACACCGGCGCCCGATGCAGCGCACAATGCGGGCACAGCACGCAAGATTGATCAGTCACGGCCGCCTGGATCGCGCGGCCCAGGTGCGGCAGCAGCGCCACCTCGCGCGGCGACAGGGTGGCGCGCAGTACCGGCATGCCCGCGGCGAACAGCCGGCAGACGAACTGCCAGCCCTCGTGTGCCGACATCTCACGCGTCCTCGGGAGTCGTCGCCCTGACCGTGCCCGCGGCGAAGGGTGCCTCCTGTGCGCTCAAGGTCTGGCCGGGGCGCAGGATGCCGATGCGTACCAGGTAGCGCTCCAGCTGCGCTTGCAGCTTGGCATCGAACTGGTGCAGGTTGAGCCGCCCGCGGCTCGTGACCTCGATGGGCACCACGCGCGCCCGGGTGCGCCCTGGCTCGGGAGGGTAGTACAGGTTGATCTGAGCCGCCAGCACCGCCCAGCGGCCTTCCAGCGGGCCCGGCAGTTGATCGCGCAGCAGTTCATGCACCGAGCGGTGCTGACTGGCCTGCATGGCCGTGCACTCGATTTTCAGATCTCCCTCCGGACTCAGCAGCGTGAGCGACTTCAGCTGCACCAGCGAGAAGCCGTCCTCGAACACCTCCGGCACATCGAAGCCCGTGCGCAGCGCCGACAAGTCCAGCGCCGGGGCCTTGATACGCTCGGGCGTGGCCTTCACCCCGAGCACATGCTCGGCGAAGGCCTCCACCAGCATCTGCTGCACCTTGTGACCGCCGCGCGCCAGGGTGCGCACCACGCCCGTGGCTTCGGCGTACTCCAACACCATGTGGATGTTCGGGTTGCCCACGCGCTGCTTCAACACCACGCCCTCGAACTCCAGGCGCAGCTCGGCCAGGTCTTTGACGTGCACCGTCAGCAGGTGGATGCCGGGGCTCCTGGGCACGAGATAGGCCACACAGCCCTCGCCGCACTGGCGCTCGCGCTGGTAGTAGGCCGAGATCGCTCGACGCAGACCGGCCAGTGCGGCGTCCGTCGGGATCGCAGGGCGCCGCACTCCCAAGTCGTATTGCTGCGCCTGGGCGCTGTGGTGCGCCCAGAAATCGAGATCGCTGGCGCGTTCGAACAGCGCCCGGTGCCGCACGTACAGCCAGAACGAGCGATGCAGGTCGCTCTGGCACAACGCCAGGCCCGTCACCACGGCGGGATCGGACAGCGCCGCCTCGAACATCGCCTGGCCGCCCGCGGCATCACCCAGCGCGACGCTGGCCACCAGCTCGGCCGTCAGCCGGTCGCGCGCCGAGGTGTCGCCCCACGTCATGATGGCTTCAATCACGGCCCGGTTCGGCGGCTCGTGCGGCTGTGCATCGAGCGCTGGCGGCACCGCCAGCCCATGGCTGGCGAG
>DAIUCJ010000054.1:0-6992 GCA_036846225.1 Hylemonella sp. | reverse complement strand
GACATCATGGGTGAGCCCATGCCCCAGGTCCCCGAGGCCAGCCCTGAAGATGTGGCCTTCTTCCGGGCGTACGCCGGCATGACCGAAGCTGAGAAGGACCGGGTGCGCCAAGCGCTGAAGATCATCTTCCCGGACAAGGATCTGCCGGAAAGCAAAAGGTGAACACGCCCCCGGCCCTCAACGGCGCGATCGCCGCCAACAAAGTCCACCACTGGTTGCGGGCTTGGTATGGCGCGGACGTGCCCGAGGCCGTCGATCTCGATGTCGTGCGGCAGATGCTGCCGACCACGCCCTACGGCAAAGGGGTTCGGGAAATTCGTCCCCCGGTGCAGTTCAACGACGATGCCTTCGAGGGCATGCTGGCGCGGGACCCCGGTGACCCTGAGGTCTGGGGTATCGCCTACAACGGCACGGTCAGCCCGCAGCGCCAGCGATTCACCATCGCTCACGAGCTCGGGCACTTCATCCTGCACCGCGACCGGCAGCAGCGCTTCAACTGTGACAAGGAGAGCGTCTACTCGGGCCACGAGACGATGCGCCTGATCGAGCGCGAAGCCGACGACTTCGCCAGCAACTTGCTGATGCCCGGCGATCGGCTGCGCGAGTGGATCTCGAACGGACGCATCGATCTGCACGTCCTCAGCGCCATTGCCAAGCGCTTCCAGGTCTCGTTCGAGGCGCTGTGCATCCGCTTCATCAAGTTCACCTCGCAGCGCGCCATCCTGGTCTACTGGGACAACGGCTACGCGAAGTACGAATGGCGCAGCAGCAGCGCCGTCAGGACGCGGGCGCGCATCCGGCGCACCGGCGATCCGCAAGAGCCGTTACCCGGCACGCTCGCCGCCGACGCGAGCGTCGAGCAGGCGTGGGACGGCATCGAGATGTCTGCTGCGATCTGGTGCCCGGAGGAGGCACCCCACATGAAGCTGCGTGAGTTCAAGCACAGCTACACCTCGAGAGATCGCGTCCTGACCCTGCTGCTGTTGGAAAGTGCAGAGCCACGCGCTTGGGATCTGGCGTGGCAGGACGGCGAAAGCTTCGACAGCTACGACCGGTTCGTCTCGGCAGGCCAGCACCAGGTGTGATGACGCAGGGCGCCGTAGCCCGCGCATCCCCGCCAAAACCCGTTACGCGGAGCCCCTCGATTCCTAGCATGAGCGGCGTTTCCCATCGAAACGCCGACCATGCACGAACTCGAACCCCGCTCCCCGGCCCTCGAGGCTGATCGGCCTCGGCACGCGCACCAAGAGATCGTCGATCTGCTGGCCTGCGCCCTGCTGCGGCTGCGCGCACGCCCCTTTCCGCCGCCTGGCCGTCCCGCCACCGACAGCGACTCGGTTGGCCTTGGCTTCTGCGGGCCACAGCGCGTGAATGCGAACCCCGATCACGCACGAGGAGTTCGCCGATGACGACACACGCAGGCCCCGCGGACCCGGCCACCGTCGCCGCCCGCGTCGCTCAGCTGCCCCACCTGCCGATGGACAGCCTCTGGGCGCTGTGGGACGAGTACTTCGAGGAGCGGCCCAAGCATCACCACCGCACCTGGCTGGAGAGCCGGCTCGCCTACAGGATCCAGGAGCGCGCCTTTGGCGGGTTGAAGCCCGCCACCCGCCGCAAGCTCGAGGAGATCGGTGAGACGGGCATCCTGCCGCGCCAGCTTCGCCACGACGCGAATCGGCTGCTGCCGGGCACCGTGCTCACGCGGTTCTTCGACGACGTCGAGCACCGGGTGCTGGTGCGCGGGCCCAATGACTTCGAGTATCAGGGGCAGCGGTTCAAGAGCCTGACGGCCATCGCCCGCCACATCACCGGCACGCATTGGTCGGGCCCCGCGTTCTTCGGTCTCAAGACCAAGCTCGGCCAGAAGGAGCCGGCATGAGATCACGATGGCCCGCATCCCCGTCGACCATGCCGACGCCTGGTCCCGTCACGCCATCGAGGCGCTGCGCGGTCTACACCCGCAAGTCCACCGACGAGGGACTGGACCAGGAGTACAACAGCCTGGAGGCCCAACGCGACGCGGGGCTGGCCTTCATCGCCAGCCAACGCCACGAGGGTTGGATCGCCGTCGAGGAGGGTTATGACGACGGCGGCTACTCGGGCGGCAATCTCGACCGCCCCGCACTGCGCCGACTGTTGACCGACATCGAGGCCGGCAGGATCGACATCGTGGTCGTCTACAAGATCGACCGATTGACGCGAAGTCTGCCGGACTTCGCCAAGCTGGTGGAGGTGTTCGACCGCAACGGCGTCTCCTTCGTCTCGGTCACGCAGCAGTTCAACACCACCACCTCGATGGGGCGGCTCACGCTCAACATCCTGCTGTCCTTCGCGCAGTTCGAGCGCGAGGTCACCGGCGAGCGCATCCGCGACAAGATCGCCGCCTCCAAGGCCAAGGGCATGTGGATGGGCGGCATGCCGCCGCTGGGCTACGACGTCGTCGATCGCAAGCTCGTCGTCAACGAGCGCGAGGCCGCACTCGTGCGTGACATCTTCCGGCGCTACGCCGAGCATGGCTCGGCTGCACGGCTGGTGCGGGAGATGGCGGTCGAGGGGCACACCACCAAGGCCTGGGTGACCCAAGGCGGGCGCCGGCGCACGGGCCGACCCATCGACCAGCAGTTCATCTTCGCGCTGCTGCGCAACCGCATCTACCTGGGTGAGATCCGCAACCACGGCACGTGGTATCCCGGCCAACACGAAGCGATCGTGCCGCAAGACCTGTGGGACGCCGCGCACGCGTTCATCGCGCGCCGCAAGCAGGCGCCGCGCGAACACCGGGCCAAGCATCCGGCGCTGCTCGCGGGGCTGCTGTTCGCGCCCGATGGGCAGCGCATGCTGCACACCTTCGTCAAGAAGAAGAGCGGACGCACCTACCGCTACTACGTCCCCTACCTGCACAAGCGCCGCAACGCGGGCGCGAGCCTGGCGCCGGACGCCCCGGACGTCGGGCATCTGCCCGCGGCCGAGATCGAGAACGCGGTGTTGACGCAGATCCACGCGGCGCTCTCGGCGCCGGAGGTGCTGATCGGCACCTGGCGGGCGTGCCAGCGCCACCCGGCCGGTGCTGCCCTCGATGAAGCGCAGGTGGTGGTGGCGATGCGACGCATCGGCGACGTGTGGGCGCAGTTGTTCCCGGCCGAGCAGCAACGCATCGCGCGGCTGCTGATCGAGCGGGTCCAACTGCATGAGCACGGACTCGACATCCTCTGGCGCGAGGACGGCTGGCTGGGATTGGGGCCCGAGATCGGCGCGCATCCCTTGGTCGACGAGTGCCGCGCGCCTGCCGAGGAGGCCTTGGCATGACCCGGTCGCCTCCCGATCCGACTCCGAACTCCCGCAGCCGCGCGATCCGCATCGAGGTCGGCAACGACGCGCGCAGCTACGTCAGCGACGGGCAGCGGGTGACCCTGGTGCCCCTGACGATCAAGCGCCGGCAGAACCGCAAGCTCCTGATCCCGCCGACGCCCGAGTCCGCCGCTGCGACCACGGGCGGCCTGGATGCGCCGATGATCAAGACGCTCGGCAAGGCCTTCTACTGGAAGCGGCTGCTCGAGGAGGGGCGCTATCCCACGACGACCGACCTGGCCCGCTCCCTGAAGTTGGAGCCCGGCTGGGTGGCCGAGGTGCTGCGCCTGACCCTGTTGGCCCCCGACATCGTCGAGGCCATCCTGGACGGACGCCAGCCCCGCCATCTGAACCTGCAGACCCTGCGTGGCCGGCACGATTTGCTGCCGCGCGACTGGGCCGAGCAGCGCAAAGTCCTGGGGTTCTCGCCTCTCGAAAGCTGACGTTCAGCCGGCGCAACAGTCCGCCTTGCCGCGTTCTTGAATGGGCGGGCAAGGCACGGTGCCATAGGAGCAATAGACGCAGCAATCGCCGTGCTTGGGCTTGAGCACGGTGTGGCAGGCCTCGCACTCATAGAACCACTGGCAGGCCTCGGTGGGCATGACCTCGGTCTTCGCGTGCCCGCACGCCGGGCAGTGCAGCGTCGATTCGAGGACGACGGCGTTCATTTCGCGCTCCCGACTACCGTCGAGGAATAGCCCGCGTCCTGGGCGGTGCGCAACAGCGCCTGGACGTCGGTCCTCGCGTCGTCGAAGGTCACCGTCGCCTCGCGCTTGTCGAGGTTCACGTCCGTCTTCGCCACGCCCGGCACCTTGCCCAGGGCCTTCTTGACCGTGATGGGACAGGCGGCGCAGTTCATGCCCGGCACGGCAAGCGTGACGGTCTTGGGGGCCGCCGTCGCCGGAGCGCTCGATGCGAGAGCGAGCGCGAGGCAGGACCATGCCAGCCGTTTTTTCATGACGACCTCCGTTCTTCCCATAAGATAGTGGCGTGGGAAACGCGACCAGTTTGACGCTGGCCTGTCCTTCGAGGGGGAGCTCAAACCCATGACGAACATCCTGCGGCGCAATCACGTCACCGACCATGCGGGCCCAGGCACCCCTGTGCTCTACGCCCACGGCTTTGGCTGCCATCAAGACATGTGGGCCGATATCACGCCAGCGTTCGCCGGCCGGCACCGGCAGGTGTTGTTCGACTACGTCGGCTCGGGCCGCTCCGATCCGTCGGCGTTTTCGGTGCAGCGCTATTGCCATTTGCGCGGCTATGCGCAGGACCTGCTGGAGGTGTGCGAGGCCACCGGATTGACCCGCGACGTGGTAGTGGTGGCGCATTCGGTGAGCTGCTCGATCGCCATGCTGGCGGCCATCGAGCGCCCGCAATGGTTCCGGCACCTGGTCCTGATCGGCCCCAACCCCTGCTTCGTCAACGATCCCCCCTACGTCGGCGGCTTCGAGCGCAGCGACCTGCAAGAGCTTCTGGAGCTGATGCAGCGCAACTACATGGGCTGGGCGGATTTCTTGGCACCCGTGGTCGCCGGCGACAGCGACACATCGCGCGCCAGACTGCGCGAGAGCTTCTGCTCCACCGACCCGGTGATGGCCAAGACTTTCGCCGAGGCCACCTTCTTTGCCGACAACCGCGCCGATCTGCCTCGGGTGAGCACCCCCTGCCTCATCTTGCAGCATGCCCGCGACGCGCTGGCGCCGCTGGCGGTGGGCGAGTATTTGCACGCCCATCTGCCGCTCAGCACCTTGCAGGTGCTCGACGTCACCGGGCACTGCGCCCACATGAGCCACCCCCACCTGGTCATCGAGGCGGTGCGCGGAGTGTTGAAGGATTAGCGCGGGGCGCGAGCCCAGCCGCCCCCCCCTGATGAGCCACGTCCCCCTGAGCGACATTCCCGCGCCCTGTTGGGTGACCGACGGCCAGGGCGTGCTGCGGCGCTACAACGCTCGGCTGGCCGAGTGGGCGGGCTTGCCCGATCCGGGTGCGCAAGGCGATGTTGCCGTGACGATGACCGACTGGCTCACGCCCGCCGGCCGTATCTTCTTCGAAACCCACGTCTGGCCCACGCTGCGCCGCGACGGCCTCATCGTCGAAATCTTTGCCTACTGGCAGCCAGGCGGCCGGCGCTCGGGGGCTTATGTCAGCGCCAAGCGGATGGAACACGACGCCGAGCCGCAGTATTTGTGGCTGCTGTTCGCCGCCGAGGATCGCCAAGCTTTCGAACAAGCGCTGATCCAGGCCCGGCAACGCGCGCAATCCCAGGCCGAGCAGTTGCAGGAGGCGCACGCGCGGCTGCGCCTGCTCAACGGGCAGCTCCAGCGGCAAATCCATCAGACGCAGGCCGAGAACCGCACCCTGTCCGAACTGGCCGCCCATGATCCCCTCACCGGGTTGGGCAACCGGCGCAGCCTGCAGGCGCTGTCGCAGGCGCTGGCATCGCGCCCGGCACCAAGGAGGCCATATGCGGTGCTCATGATCGACATCGACCACTTCAAGGCCATCAACGACCAGCACGGCCATGCGCGGGGCGATGCGGTGCTGGCGGGGGTGGCCGAGTGCCTGCGACGCTGCGCGCGGCAAAGCGACACCGTGGTTCGCTATGGCGGAGAGGAGTTCACGCTGGTGCTGCCCGACGCGGACGTCTCGCAAGCGCTGGTAGTGGCCGCGCGGGCGCATGAGGAGATCGCCCGCGCCCGGCCCGGTGGACTGGCAGTGACGGTGAGCATCGGCGCCGCCGCTGCGCTCAGCGACGATGCCGATCTCTATGAGGTGCTGCAACACGCCGACGAGGCGCTGTATGCCGCCAAGTCCCAGGGCCGCAACACCACAGTCTGCCATTCGTCCAGTCGGCGCTGACGCCGCACGACCCGTCGGCGCTCCATCGGTGCGAAGGAGCCTGTGTCGCACCCCCCTCATCCCAATCCAGTCCGGCCAGGCGAGCCGCGTGCACGCCGTTCGTGCTTGTGGCCATCGGCGAACCAGAAGTTCCTTCGTGGTTCGCCATTCGGTCCCTCCAAGGTTCGCCACCCGAAGCCTGCAATGACACCTGTTCCTCAACAGCGTCATAGGAGGCTTCCATGCCGACAACGGCAAGCACCATCACCCGGTCGCCGGTCGATGCGATCAACGGTCTGTCTCCCGGCGATCGTCGGGTCCTCAACGAGAACGAGCTCGCGCAGCGCTGGGGGCTGAGCCCCAAGACCCTGCAGCGCTGGCGCAGCGAAGGGCGTGGCCCGCGCTACCTGAAGCTGTCCAAGCGCGTCAGCTACCCCCTGGAGTCGGTCATCGAGTTCGAGCGTGGTGCCCTGCACGACTCGACCTCCGAGCGCGCGGCGCGCTGAAGGGGGATGCGATGAGCGATTTGACCCTCTACCCCGCCGACATCGCCGCGATGTCCGTCGGCCAGCTGGCCGCGCTGCCGCCCGCCCAGAAGGCGGAGATCAGCCGCAACCTCGACGAAGCGCTCGCCTGGCTCAAGCAGGCCCGCGCGAAGTTCGACGCCGCGCTGGAGGCCGCCTACGGCGAGCAGGCCCGTGCTGCACGCCTCGAGGCCGGCAAGGACTTCGGCGTCGTGCACCTGCAGGACGGTGCGCTGCGCGTGACGGTCGATGTCCCGAAGCGCGTGTCCTGGGACCAGG
>DAIUCJ010000053.1:0-12104 GCA_036846225.1 Hylemonella sp. | reverse complement strand
TTTCGCCCCACGCAGGACGATCTCGCCGCAGCGCGGGGACTTGATCAGCGTTTCCATAGGTAAAGGTGCAGAGGCAAGCCGGCGCAGGGGGTCCCGGTCCATGACCGGCAGCCAGCATCCGCTGGCGACGGTCAGCGCCGCTGCGCGCGGCGCACCCCCGGCAGCGCGACCACGGCCGCCAGCACGCGGGCCAGGCGGGACGCGTCGCTGACTTCGACGGTGAGCGTCATCCAGGCCACGCCCTTGACGGTCTGGGTCTGCGCGCCCACGACGTTGAATTTGTCCTTGGCAAACACTTCCAGCACGTCGCGCAGCAGGCCGGGGCGGTCGGCCGCCTCGACCGACACGTCCACCGGATACAGTGGCGCCTCGCCGGCCCGCGGGCGCCCCCAGGCCACGTCGATCACGCGCTCCGGATGCTGGGCCAGCAGCTGGCGCAGGTTCACGCAATCGGCGCGGTGCACGCTCACCCCCTTGCCGCGGGTGACGAAGCCGCGGATGTCGTCCGGCGGCGCGGGCTTGCAGCAGCGGGCCAGCTGGGTCAGCAATGAATCGACGCCGACGACCAGCACGCCGCCGCGCCCGCCTTCGCTGCGGGCGCGCTTGAGCACCGGCTGCTCGGGCGCGGGAGCAACCGGCTCGGCCGGGTGCAGCACGGCCTCGATGCTGCGCAGCGACAGCTCGTCCTTGCCCACCACCTCGAACAGCGCGTCGGCCGAGCCAAAGCCCAGCTGCGCGGCCAGGTCGTCGAGCTTGACGGCCGTTTTGCCCTCGCGCTGCAGCAGCTTTTCCACCGCCTCGCGCCCGCGGGCGATGTGCTCCTGCGCGGCCTGGGCGTTGAACCAGGCGCGCACCTTGGCGCGCGCGCGCGGGCTCACCAGATAGCCCAGCTCCGGGTTGAGCCAGTCGCGCGAGGGGCCGGTGTTGGGGCCGCCTTCCTTGGCCGCGACGATTTCCACCGTCTGGCCGTTTTTCAGCGGCGTGTTCAGCGGCACCATCACACCATCGACGCGCGCTCCGCGGCAGCGGTGGCCCAGGCTGGTGTGCACGCTGTAGGCGAAGTCCACCGGCGTGGCGCCCTGCGGCAGCTCCACCACCGCCGCATCGGGGGTGAGCACGTAGATGCGGTCTTCCAGCAGGCCCTGGGCGAGCTGCGGGGCGGACAGGTCGCGCTCCCAGGCCAGCAGCTGGCGCAGCACGGCGATCTTGGCGTCGTAGGCGCTGGTGGCGGTCACGGCGCCGCCATAGCCCCTGGCGCCGGCTTCCTTGTAGGCCCAGTGCGCGGCCACGCCGTGCTCGGCATGCTCGTGCATCGCGTGGGTGCGGATCTGGATTTCGATCGGGCGGCCCTGCGCGTCGCGCACGATGGTGTGCAGCGACTGGTAGCCGTTGGGCTTGGGCTTGGCGATGTAGTCGTCGAACTCCTCGGTCACCGGCGTGAACCGGCTGTGCACCCAGCTCAGCGCGGCGTAGCAGTCCGGCACGGTGGGCACGATGATGCGCAGCGCCCGCACGTCATAGACGTGCTCGAAATCCAGCGACTTGCCGCGCATCTTCTTGACGATGCTGTAGATATGCTTCGGGCGGCCCTGCACCTGGGCATGGATGCCCTGCGCGCGCAGCTCGCTCTCCAGCCGCTCGCGCAGCTGCGCCACGTAGGCTTCGCGCTCGACGCGCTTTTCGTCCAGCAGGCGGGCGATCAGCCGGTAGGTCTCGGGCTCCAGGAAGCGGAAGGACAGGTCCTCCATCTCCCATTTGATTTCCCAGATGCCCAGGCGGTTGGCCAGCGGCGCGAAGACATTGAGCGACTCCGCCGCCAGCCCGGGCGGCAGCGGCTGCTTGGTGGCGGCGAAGTAGCGCAGCGTCTGCAGGCGCGAGGCCAGCCGCAGCAGCACCACCCGCAGGTCGCGCGAGAAGGCCAGCAGCATCTTGCGCACATTCTCGGTCTGCAGCGCGGCGCCGGGTGCCGCGGCCACCGCGCCGGCAGCGCGCTGGGCGGCGCTGGCCTGACGCTGCACCTGCACCAGCTTGGTGGTTTCCACGGCCAGCGCGGCATAGCTGTCGCCAAACGCTTTGGCGATGGTTTCCTGCGGCCTGTTCAGATGGGCGCAGGCATAGACCAGGTAGGCCGCGGCCTGCATGGCTTCGGAGCCGCCGATGGCGCGCAGGATCGCCGCCACGCCATCGGCGTGGGACAGGGTGTTTTCGCCGGTATCCAGCGTCTCGTGCGCCAGCAGCGGCTCGGCGAAGGCCCGCGCGCGCGCCAATGCCTGCGCCTGCTGCGGCAGGCTGTCGGCGGTGGCCGCGATCAGCGGCGCGCGCGGCGCATCCGGGGCCAGCTCGGCTGCCTGACTCTTCATCGCTCCCCAGCCGCCGCTTCAGTCATCGAGCAGGAAATCGACCACGACGCGCACCTGCTCCTGGACCACCAGCGTGGGCGCGTGGCCGACGCCGGCGAACTCCACCAGGCGCGCGCGCGGGCCGCGCTGCGTCATGGCCTGGGCCGTCTGCGCCGACAGCAGGTCGGAATCGGCCCCGCGCAGCAGCAGCGTCTGCGCCGTGATCGCATCGTAGAGCCGCCACAGCACGGCCTCGCCCTCGGCGGCCGACTGCGGCGTCATGGCGCGAAACGGCTCGGCCAGCGCCGGGTCGTAGTGCAGCACGACCCCCTGCCCATCCGGCGCGGGCCTGAGCATGGGGCGCGTCAGCGCCAGCCATTGCGCGCGCGTGTGCGGCCCAAAGCCCTGCGAGACCTGCCACAGCGCGTCGGCCGCCTCGTCCTCGCTGGCAAAGCGCATGCGCTGTCCCACGTAGCGGGCGATGCGCTCCACGCCCGCCCATTCGATGACCGGCCCCACGTCGTTGAGCACGAGGCGGCGGATCGGATAGGTCTGCCTGGACTGCCCGGCCAGGCCGATGCCGATCAGCCCGCCCATGCTGGTGCCCACCCAGTCCAGCCGCTGCGGCCGCAGCTGCGCCAGCAGCGCCTGCATGTCGGCGCCGTAGGTCGGCAACTGATAGCCGGCGGGGTCGCGCAGCCAGTCGCTGCGGCCGCGGCCGACCACGTCCGGGCAGACCACCTGCAGATCCTCGCCGCCGCGCGCGCGCAGCGCCTGCGCCAGCACGTCGAAGTCGCGCCCCTGGCGCGTGAGCCCGTGCACGCACAGCACCACGTGCGGGGCCTGCGCGCGCCCCCATTGCCAGTAGGCCATGCGGTGGCCGCCGGCAGCGTCGGGACAGTGGACGTAGTGCAGCGCAGGCTCGGTCATGACGCAGCGGATAATGGAAGGCAACCCATTCATCCTAACGCAATGGAGGTCACCGCATGCTCAAGGGCAAGACTGCACTCGTCACCGGCTCCACCAGCGGCATCGGCCTGGGCATCGCCCAGGCCCTGGCCGCGCAAGGCGCGGACATCGTGCTCAATGGCTTTGGCGACGTCGAAGGGGCCAAGGCGGCCGTCGCGGCGCACAGCGTGGGCGTGGCCTACCACGGCGCGGACCTGAGCCACCCAGCCGAAATCGAAGACCTGATGCGCTTTGCCGCCGCCCAGTTCGGCCGCCAGCGGGTGGACATCCTGGTCAACAATGCCGGCATCCAGCACGTGGCGCGCATCGAGGACTTTGCGCCGGAGCGCTGGGACGCCATCATTGCCGTCAACCTCAGCAGCGCCTTCCACACCACGCGGCTGGCGCTGCCGGCGATGCGCCAGGCCGACCAGGGCCGGGGCTGGGGCCGCATCATCAACATCGCCTCGGTTCACGGGCTGGTGGCCTCGGCCGAGAAATCGGCCTACGTCGCGGCCAAGCACGGGCTGGTGGGCCTGACCAAGGTCACGGCGCTGGAGACGGCCACCACCGGCGTGACCTGCAACGCCATCTGCCCGGGCTGGGTGCTCACCCCGCTGGTGCAGAAGCAGGTCGATGCCAAGGCCGCGGCGCTGAAGATTTCCAACGAAGAGGCCAAGCGCCTGCTGCTGGCCGAGAAAGAGCCTTCGCTGCAGTTCACCACGCCCGAGGAGATCGGCGCGCTGGCGGTGTTTTTCTGCTCGCCAGCGGCCAACAATGTGCGCGGCGTGGCCTGGAACATGGACGGCGGCTGGGCGGCGCAGTAAGCCGCAGGTCCGCAGGGGGGGCCTGCAGGGCGGTCCTACAATCGGTCGCATGTTCGTCCACCTGCGCCTGCACACCGAGTTTTCCATCGTCGACGGCACGGTCCGCATCGACGAAGCCGTCAAGGCCGCGGCGGCCGATGGCCAGCCGGCGCTGGCCATCACGGACTACAACAACCTCTTCGGCGCGATCAAGTTCTACAAGGAAGCGCGTGGCAAGGGCGTCAAGCCGCTGATCGGCGCGGACGTGCTGCTCGAAGGCCTGGGCACGGACCCGCTGGCCACCAGCCGGCTGCTGCTGCTGGTACAGAACCGCCAGGGCTATCTGAACCTGTGCGAGCTGCTGGCGCGCGGCTGGACCGGCAACGTGCACAAGACCCAGGCCGTGCTCAAGCTGGCCTG
This sequence comes from Hylemonella sp., assembly GCA_036846225.1. Taxonomy (GTDB): domain Bacteria; phylum Pseudomonadota; class Gammaproteobacteria; order Burkholderiales; family Burkholderiaceae_C; genus Hylemonella. The sequence goes on along the minus strand of DAIUCJ010000053.1, from coordinate 7,591 downwards.
GCTGCAAGAGCTCCATGAAGGGCTGATCGCGCTGTCGGGCGCGCAGGCCGGCGCCGTGGGCCAGGCCCTGGTGCAGGGCGACCTGGCGCGCGCGCACGATCTGGCGCTGCGCCTGGCGGGCCTCTTTCCGCACCGCTTCTACCTGGAGCTGCAGCGCGCCGGCCGCAGCGACGACGAAGCCCACGTGACGGCGGCCGTGCAGCTGGCCGCGCGCCTGCAGCTGCCGGTGGTGGCCACCCACCCGATCCAGTTCGCCACGGCCGACGACTACGAGGCGCACGAGGCACGGGTGTGCATCGCCGAAGGCGAGATCCTGGGCAACCCGCGGCGCCAGCGCCGCTACAGCCGCGAGCAGTACTTCAAGACCGCGGCCCAGATGCAGGCGCTGTTTGCCGACGTGCCCAGCGCGCTGGCCAACACGCTGGAAATCGCCAAGCGCTGCAACCTCAGCCTGACGCTGGGCAAGCCGCAGCTGCCTGACTTTCCCATCCCCGGCGGGCTGTCGATGGAAGCCTATTTCCGCAAGGTTTCGCTGGAAGGACTGGAGGACAGGCTGCAGCAGCTCTACCCCGATGCGGCCGAACGCGAGCGCCAGCGCCCACGCTATCTGGAGCGGCTGGAGTTCGAGATCGCCACCATCCTGAAGATGGGCTTTCCGGGCTACTTCCTGATCGTGGCCGACTTCATCAACTGGGCCAAGAACCACGACTGCCCGGTCGGCCCGGGCCGCGGCTCCGGCGCCGGCTCGCTGGTGGCCTACGCGCTGAAGATCACCGACCTGGATCCGCTGCGCTACAACCTGCTGTTCGAACGCTTCCTCAACCCCGAGCGGGTGTCGATGCCGGACTTCGACATCGACTTCTGCCAGGCCAACCGCGACCGCGTCATCGACTACGTCAAGCACAAGTACGGCAAGGACGCGGTCAGCCAGATCGCCACCTTCGGGACGATGGCGGCCAAGGCGGCGGTGCGCGACGTCGGGCGCGTGCTGGACATGAGCTACACCTTCTGCGACGGGCTGTCCAAGCTCATCCCGAACAAGCCGGGCCAGCACATCACGATCGCCGGCGCGCTCAAGGAAGTGCCCGAACTGGCCGAGCGGCTGGAGAAGGAAGACGAGGTCAAGACGCTGCTGGCGCTGGCGCAGAAGCTCGAGGGGCTGACGCGCAACGTCGGCATGCACGCCGGCGGCGTGCTGATCGCCCCGGGCAAGCTCACCGACTTCTGTCCGCTGTACCAGCAGCCGGGCAGCGATGCCGCGGTCAGCCAGTACGACAAGGACGATGTGGAGGCCATCGGGCTGGTGAAGTTCGACTTCCTGGGCCTGGCCACACTGACGATCCTGGAACTGGCGCGCAGCTTCATCCGCCAGCGCCACCCGGGACAGGAAAACTTCTCCTTCGAGCAGGTGCCGCTGGACGATGCGGCCACTTACCGGCTGTTCCAGGAAGGCAAGACCGAGGCCGTGTTCCAGTTCGAAAGCCGCGGCATGCAGGGCATGCTGCGCGACGCCAAGCCCACGCGGCTGGAGGACCTGATCGCGCTCAACGCCCTGTACCGCCCGGGGCCCATGGACCTGATCCCCAGCTTCGTGGCGCGCAAGCACGGGCGCGAGCCGGTGGAGTATCCGCACCCACTGGTGGAGAAGGTGCTGGCCGAGACCTACGGCATCATGGTCTATCAGGAGCAGGTGATGCAGACCGCCCAGGTGCTGGGCGGCTACAGCCTGGGCGGCGCGGACCTGCTGCGCCGCGCGATGGGCAAGAAAAAGCCCGAGGAGATGGCGCAGCACCGCGAGATCTTCCGCGCCGGCGCGGCCAAAAACGGCATCAGCCAGGACAAGGCCGACGAGGTCTTCGACCTGATGGAGAAGTTCGCCGGCTACGGCTTCAACAAGTCGCACGCGGCGGCCTATTCGCTGCTGGCCTACCACACGGCCTGGCTCAAGGTCCATTACACGGCCGAGTTCTTCTGCGCCAACATGACCGTGGAAATGGACGACACGGACAAGCTCAAGGTGCTATTCGAGGACGCGCAGAAGATGGGCCTGAGCTTCGAGCCGCCGGACATCAACCGCGGCAGCTACCGCTTCGAGCCCATTTCCGACCGGGTGATCCGCTATGGGCTGGGCGCGGTCAAGGGCACCGGCGAGCAGGCCATCGAGGCCATCGTCAAGGCCCGCACCGAAGGCGGCCCGTTCAGGAGCCTGTACGACTTCTGCGCCCGCGTGGACCGCAGCCGCGTGAACAAGCGCACGGTGGAGGCGCTGGTCAAGGCCGGCGCCTTCGATGCGCTGCAGCGCAATCGCGCCGCGCTGCTGGCGTCCATCGACCGCGCTTTCGACTACGCCCAGGCCACCGCGGCCAACGCCCACCAGGGCGGCCTGTTCGACCTGATGGGCGAAGACGCGCACGGCTCCAGCACGCAGGAGCCCGAGTTGGTCCACGCCCTGCCCTGGGGCGTGAAGGAGCGGCTCACGCACGAGAAGGCCGCCATCGGCTTTTACCTCTCGGGCCACCTGTTCGACGAGGTGGCGCTGGAAGTGCGCCGCTTCGTCAAGCGGCCGCTGGCCGACCTGATCGACACCCGCGAGCCCCAGCTGGTGGCCGGCATCGTCAGCGACTTTCGCACCATCAACGGCCAGCGCGGCCGCCTGGGCCTGTTCAAGCTCGACGACAAGAGCGCCGTGCTCGACGCCCGCGTCGATGAGGCCCTGTTCAACGCCCACCGCGCCCTGTTCAGGGACGACGAGTTGCTGATCGCGATGGTCAAGGTCATGCCGGATCGCTTCTCCGGCGGCGTGCAGCTGCAGGTCAACCAGGTGTGGAGCCTGGAGGCCGCGCGCTGCCGCTTCGGCAAGTACCTGCGGGTGGCCGTCAACGGCCATGCGCCGGACGTGCGCCGGCTGGTGGCCGAGCACCCCCCAAAGCGCGAAATCACCGAACAGGGCGAGCTGGTGCGCGGCCTGGCGGTGCGGCTGGCGCTGCGCCGCCAGGGCCCGGACATCGCCGCCACGGCCGAACTGCAACTGGGCGAAGACGCGCGTTTCTACCCCAGCGACGCGGCGCTGGCCAGCTGGATGGCCCAGGCCGACCAGGGGCAGGCCGTCATCGTGTACGAATAACGCTGCGCCCGTGTGAACGATTGCCGCCCGGTGCCGGTCGCGCACCCCGCGGCGCTGGCATGGCGCGTGCTTTTGACTTAGCATGGGCCCAGGCCCACTTCCCGCCTCGAGCATGCCTTGCCGCGCCAGCCCCCCGCCGCCGCCTGCGCTGCCCACGCGCCGCGCCGTGCTGGCCACGCTGGGCCTGGGGCTGCTGGGCGCCGGCTGCGAGAGCCCGCCGGCGCTGCGCATCGCCGGCCATCCCTGGCCGGGCTATGAAACGCTGTTTCTGGCCCGCACACTGGGCTGGCTGCCGCCGCACATCACCCTGCTGGACACCGCCACCCTGCAGGATTCTCTCGGGCTGGTGCACAGCAACGCCACCGATGCCGTGATGCTGACGCTGGACGAAATGCTGGCGCTGCGCGAACAGGGGCGCGAGCTGCAGGCCGTGCTGGTGTTCAACGTCTCGCGCGGCGCCGACATGCTGCTGGCCCGCGCGGGCCTGCGCAGCCTGGCCGACCTGCAGGGGCGGCGCATCGGCGTGGAAGACTCGGTGCTGGGCACGCTGATGCTGGCGCTGGTGCTGGAGCGTGCCGGGCTGCGACGCCAGGACGTCAAGGTGCACCGCATCGCCTATGAGCGGCACGAAGCCGCCTGGCTGGGACAGGAAATCGACGCGCTGATCACCTACGAACCGGTGGGCGGCCGCCTGATGGCCGCCGGCGCGCGCCAACTGCTGAGCACCCGCCAGCTGCCCGACACCATTTTCGACGTGCTGGCCGCACCTGCCGACCTGCCGGCGCACCACGTGCGGGCGCTGCGCGCGGCGGTGGCCACGCATTTCCAGGCGCTGGCTCACCTGCGGCAAAACCCGTGGGACGCGGCCTACCGGCAGGCGCCGCGGCTGCAGGTCAGCGCCGAAGCGTTCATCGAGTCGCTGCGCGGGCTGGAGCTGCCGGATCTGGTGGGCAACCGCCGCTACCTCACGGCGGCAGACAGCCCGCTCAAGCAGGCCGCGCAGCGCATCGGCGCCATCATGCAGACCGCCGGCCTGCTGCAGCGTCCCGTCAACCCGGGCCGGCTGCTGTCGGCCGATTACCTGCCTGCGACATGAAGCCCATGGACCGCCTGCGCCGCTGGCTGCTGCCCCTGCTGGTAGCGCTGCTCCTGCTGCCGGGCCTGCCGGCTGCGGCGATGGAAATCCATCTGGGCGTGCTCACCTTCCGTCCCAAGGAACAGGCGCAGCGGCAATGGCAGCCGCTGGCCGACTACCTGAACCAGCGCATTCCTGGGCTGCGCTTCACGCTGACGGTCTATCACTACCAGGAACAGCAGGAAGCCGTGCGCCAGCACGCCGTCGATGTGCTGATCACCCAGCCGGGCGAATACGTGCGCATGGTGCACGAAAACGGCCTGTCGGCGCCGCTGGCCACGTTGATCCAGTGGGAGGACAGCCAGCCGGTGCGGGTCATGGGCGGCGTCATCCTCACCCGCGCGATGCGCCACGACCTCAACCGCCTGCAGGATCTGCAGGGCGCGCGCATCGCCACGCCCTATCTGCGCTCCTTCGGCGGCTACCAGATCCAGGCGGCCGAGCTGGCGCGCGCCGGCGTCAAGCCGGCCGAGGTGATCGAGACCGGGCTGCCGCAGGACCTTACCGTGCAGGCCCTGCTGGATGGCCAGGTCGATGCGGCCTTCGTGCGCACCGGGGTGGTCGAAGGCATGGTGCGCGAAGGCCGGCTCGATGCGTCGGCCCTCAAGGTGCTGAATCCGCAGAACTACCCCGGCTACCCCTACCTGCTGTCCACCCGCCTGTACCCGGAGTGGCCGGTGGTGGCCATGCCGCATCTGTCGGAGCACATCGCCGTGCAGGTGGCCGGCGCCCTGCTGTCGCTGCCGCATGGCAGCGAGACGGCCCGGCGCATGGGTTTGTACGGCTTTGCCACCCCGGCCGACTACGAGCCGGTGCGCGCGCTGATGCGCGAGATGCGCATGCCGCCGTTCGACCAGGCCCCGCCAGTGCGCTGGATCGATGTGTGGCAGCAGCACCGCCCCACCATCCTGGCCGCTGTCGCCCTGGTCCTGCTGCTGCTGGCCATGGCCGCGCGCGAAAGCTGGCAACGCCAGCGCATGAACACCATCAGCAACGCCATGGGCGAGGGCCTGTTCGTGCTGGACCGGCGGGGGCGCGCGACCTTCGTCAACCGCGCCGCCTGCCGCCTGCTGGGCTATCCGCGCGAAGCGCTGCTGGGCCGTGAGCTGCTGCCGCTGATCGTCGCCGCCGATCAGCCCGGCGGCGGCGCCGCGGCCCTGCTGGAAGGCCAGCGCTGGCAGCAGCCCTTCGAAGGCGAAGGCGTTTTCGTCAGCGCCGGCGGCAAGCGCTTCCCGGTGGCCATCACCAGCCGGCCGGTGCGCCGCAAGGACCGCTTCCTGCGCAGCGTGACCGTCTTTTCCGACATCTCCGAGCGCAAGGCGCAGAGCGAGCACATCTACCAGCTGGCCTACCACGACGCCCTCACCGGCCTGCCCAACCGGCGCCTGCTGCGCCAGCGCCTGCAGGACCGCCTGGCCCACCATGACGGCCGCCACCGCGGCGCGCTGCTGTTCACCGATTTGGACCGCTTCAAGCAGCTCAACGACACGCTGGGCCACCGGGTGGGCGATGCGCTGCTGCAGGCCGCCGCCGGCCGCATGGTGCGGCTGGTCGGCCCGCGCGGCTGGGTGGCCCACACCGGGGGCGACGAATTCGCCATTCTGCTCGAAGCGCTGGACGGCGATGCCGCGCAGGCCGCCGAGCAGGCCCGCGCGCTGGCCGAGGAGGTGCGCCGCGGCATGGCCGAGCCGTTTGGCATCGATCACCAGTACCACCGCGTCACCGTCAGCATCGGCGTGGCCCTGTTCGACGGCCCCACCACCGGCGCGGACGAGCTGCTCAAGCGCGCCGACCTGGCGATGTACGAGGCCAAGGCGCAGGGCCGCAACACGGTGCGCTTTTACGACGAGGGCGTGGCCGTGCACCTGCAAGACCGCGTGGCGCTGGAAGCCGAGCTGCACCAGGCGCTGGCGCAGCAGCAGCTGCGCCTGCACTACCAGCCGCAGGTGGACGCGGCCGGGCGCTGCGTCGGCGCGGAAGCGCTGCTGCGCTGGCAGCACCCCAGCCGCGGCATGGTCTCGCCGGCCCACTTCATTCCGCTGGCCGAGGAGACCGGGCTGATCGTGCCGCTAGGGCAATGGGTGCTGGAGCAGGCCTGCCTGCAGATCCGCCAGTGGCAGGACGAGCCGGTGCTGGGCGCGCTGGTGGTGTCGGTCAACCTCAGCGCCCACCAGGTGCTGCAGGCCAATTTCGTCGAGAGCGTGACTTCGGTGCTGATGGCCACCGGCGCCAACCCCAGGCGGCTGCAGCTGGAGCTGACCGAAAGCGTGCTGGCGCACAACATCGACGACGTCAGCGACAAGATGCGCCGCCTGGTCGCGCTGGGCGTGCAGTTCTCGCTGGACGATTTCGGCACCGGCTACTCGTCGCTGAGCTACCTCAAGCGCTTGCCGATCCAGCAGCTCAAGATCGACGCCTCGTTCGTGCGCGACTTGCAGACCGACCCCAACGACGTGGCCATCACCCGCACCATCGTGGCGCTGGGCCAGAGCCTGGGGCTGGAAGTGATCGCCGAAGGGGTGGAAAGCGAAGCCCAGCGCGACATCCTGCTGGCGCAGGGCTGCCGTCTGTTCCAGGGCTATCTGTACGGGCGGCCCCAGGCCGCGCCGGACCTGCAGGCGCAGCTGGGCTGCGCCGCCGCCGGCCAGCCCGCTGCGCCCTCCGCCGGCTGATCAGCCGCGCAGGCGGCGTGCCACCTCGGCCACCCGCTCGCCGAAGCGGCGCGCGGTTTCCAGATCGCCCGGCAGCATCTCGGCCACGCTGGCGTCCGACGGCGTGGTGGCCATGGCGCCGGCCGAGGAACCGACGTAGTTCACGTCATTGCGCTGGGCCGCCTTGGCGTTGCTGGGCATCATGCCGGTGCCCACCCAGATGCCGCCGTGCTGCATGGCCAGCGTGAACAGGTAGTGCAGCGTGGAGAGCTTGTCGCCGTTCATCGTGGCGCTGTTGGTGAAGCCGGCCATGACCTTGTCTTTCCAGGTTTGCGCGAACCAGGCCTTGCTGGAGGCGTCGGCGAACTTCTTGAACTGCCAGCTCACCCCGCCCATGTAGGTCGGGCTGCCCATGATGATGGCATCGGCCGCGGCCAGCGTCTCCCAGCCGCCCTCGGGCAGGTTGCCCTCGGCGTCGATGGCCAGCAGCTCGGCCTGGGCGCCCTGCGCCACCGCCTGCGCCATGCGCTGGGTGTGGCCATAACCGGAGTGATAAACGACGACGATCTTGCTCATGGCTCGAATGCTCCTGAAGTGGAAAGAAAAAGTGGAAGGGAAAGCTGAAACGGCTTGTATGTTCACACCAGGCCGGCGCGGTAAAGTCTGAACGCCGTTGAGGCG
>DAIUCJ010000052.1:0-12284 GCA_036846225.1 Hylemonella sp. | reverse complement strand
CGCGGGCTGGTTGCCCGCAAGGACGAGCAACGCCGCCAGCGCGCGCCATGGCAGCCCAATCGGGCCTGTAGCGCCTTCACCCCTTTCGGTGTAAGCCGCCCATGCGCGGTGCCATCCGGCAGGGTGTCACAGGCAGAAAGGGCGCGGTCAACTGCCGTTTCTAGGTTCAAAGCCCCCAGCCGCCGAGCCACGGCAGCCAGGCCACGGCCGCCACGGCAGCCAGCCCGGCGCTGACGATGGCGCCGAAGCGGGCCCCGCCAGCGGCGTAGGCTGCCACCACCTTGCTGATGCTGTTGGTGCTGAAAGCCAGCAGCAGCGCCAGCAATCCGGTGGCCGGCGCCATGTCCTGGCGCGCCACCAGCCCCAGGGCCGCCGCCGCGACCGCATGGGTATCGGCCAGCCCCGCCAGCGCCGTGGCCAGCAGCATGGCCGCCGGCCCCAGGGCCTGCTGCACCCAGGCCACCAGCGCCGCCATGCCGCTGAACAGCAGGGCCAGCCCGATCGCCAGGCGCAGGCTGAAGGCGCGGCCCCGGGCCCGGTCGGCCACGGCCGGCGCCTGGTGGTGGCGGAAAGCGGCCAGCCCCAGCAGCAACGCCACCGCCAGCGCGGCGCCCATTGAAGGCGCCACCAGGCGCAACACCTCGGCCCCATAGACCCGGGCGATCAGCATCATCTGCAGCGCCGTGGCGACGGTGGAAAACCAGGCACCGGCCACGCAGGCGCTGAGCAGCTCGGGGTGCTGGCGGGCCCGGTCGCCCATGGTCGCGATGGTGGCGGTGCTGGAGACGAACCCGGCCACCAGGCCGGACAGCGCCAGCCCCAGCCGCTCGCCCCACAGGCGCAGCGCCACGTCACCGACGGCCTGCACGGTGAGGATCAGCACGACGAGCTGCCACACCGTGCGCGGATTGGCGCCGGCCAGCGCCGCCAGCGGCCGGTCGGGCGCCAGCGGCAGCACCACCAGCGCGGCGCCGGCCAGGATGAGCGCGTTGCGCAGTTCCTGTTCGGTGAGGGTCTGGGTGGCAAACTGCTGCAGCGGCCCGCGCGCGGCCAGCAGCGCGGCCACCAGCACGCCGGCGCCGGCGGCCACGGCCGGATGGGGCACGGCCATGACGCCCAGCACAAAGGTCAGGAACAGGGCCAGCTCGGTGGTCACCCCCGGATCGGCGCTGCGCGTGCGGCTGCGCGCCACCACGGCCAGCGCGGCCACCAGCAGGGCCGCCACGGCCGTCAGCGGCCACTGCCCCAGCAGCTGCGCGCCCGCGCCCAGCAGCGCTGCCAGCGTGAAGGTGCGCACGCCGGCGAAGCGCCGGGTGGGCCCATGTCCCTTGCGCCGTTCACGCTCCACCCCGATGAGCAGCCCCACGCCCACGGCCAGCGCCAGGCTGAGCAGGGCGTCGCGTTCCGCTGCCATGGCCGTGCGGACCCCTTCAGCTCCAGCGGGGAAGGGCCTCGTCGCGCAGCTCGCTGCGCAGGGCCTGGTAGTCGGGCACGACCGAGCGCACCGTCTCCCAGAAGCGCGGGCTGTGGTCCATGACGCGCAGGTGGCTGAGCTCGTGGGCGACCACGTAGTCGATGACGCTGAGGCGGAAATGGATGAGCCGCCAGTTCAGACGGATGGCCCCATCGCTGCTGGCGCTGCCCCAGCGGGTGCCGGCGCTGCTGAGCGCGAGCTTGCGCCAGCGCACGCCCAACCGGGAGGCGTAGTGGTCCAGCCGCTCGGCAAAGACGCGCTGGGCCTGCCGCATCAGCCAGGCCTGCGCGGCGTCGCGGATCTGCGCGGGCTCGGCCTGCAGCGGCAGCCCGATGTGCAGCACGCGCGCCGCTGCGTCGCTGGCAGGGCCGCCGTCGCCCGGGGCCGAGAGCACGACTTCCACGTCGCTGGCCGACAGGCGGCCCCGCGGCGGGGGCAGGCAGGCCCGGGCGGGGTCGAGCCGCACGCACACCGGCTCGCCCAGGTAGGGGAATTCGGCACCGTCGCGCCACTGGATGCGCGCGGCCTGCAGCCGCTGCTGGCGTTCGCGCATCTCGCCGAGCTTGCGCACGATCCACAGGGCTTTTTCCTGCAGCGCGGACTCGATCTCGCCCAGCGGCACCCAGCGCGGCGCATGGACCACCAGCCCGTCGGGGCCGACCTGCATGCCGATGGTGCGCCGCCGCCCCCGCTTGAACTCGTAGGCCACCTGCGCCTCGCACAGCCGGATCTGCCGGTTGGCCCGCGGATGCACGAAGTGCGCCGGCTCGATGGCCTGCGGCAGCGGCTCGGCCGCATCGCTGCCGGGCTGCGGCAGCGCGGGCGCCACGGCCGGCGGCGGGGAGGCCGGTGGGCCAAACAGATCGAGGGCCAGCTGAACGAAACCGCGCATGGCCCCGATCTTATGCGCGCAGCTCAGCGGTAGGCTTCGGGATCGAGGCGGCGCATCTCGGCCTCGATCCAGTCTTCCACTTCCTGCATCAGCTCCACCGGGTCGCGCCCGGCGCTGGGAATGGGCTTGCCGATGGATACGTCCACCGTGCCCGGCCTCTTGATGAACGCCTTGCGCGGCCAGCATTTGGCCGAGGTCACGGCCACCGGTATCACCGGCGCGCCGGTGGCCACGGCCAGCCGGGTGCCGCCGGTCTTGTAGGTCCCTTTCTGCCCGCGCGCCATGCGCGTGCCCTCGGGGAACATGATGATCCACACGCCGCGCGCCAGCAGCTCCTTGCCCTGGTTGACCACCTTGGCGAAGGCTTCCTGGCGCTGCGAGCGGTCGATGTGGATCATGTCCAGCCGGCCCATGGCCCAGCCGAAGAAGGGCACGCGCAGCAGCTCCTTCTTGAACACATAGGCCAGCGGATGCGGCATGAGCACCGGCATCAGAAAGGTCTCCAGCGTGGACTGGTGCTTGACCAGCAGGATGGCCGGGCTGTCGGCGCCCAGCGGCAGGTTGTCCATGCCGGTGACGCGCACCCGGATGCCCAGCAGCACGCGCGCCGCGGCGATGGTCCAGCGCAGCCAGCGCACCGCCATCCAGTACAGGCGGTTGCCGCGGATCCAGATCGAGGCCACCAGCATGATGATGGCCCAGGGGATGACGGTCACCAGCATCCAGAGCATGTGCAGCGTGGAGCGCAGCAGGGCCATGGGGCTCTATCCTCCTCGGTTCTCGTCGCGGCGCACGAGGTACTCGGCAAAAGCCGGCAGGTCCTCGTGCACGCGGGTGCCGGCCGGAAAGTCGGGCGGCAGCGGCTGGCCGCGCAGCCTGGCGGCCTTGCCGGTCAGCACCAGATGCGGCTCGCAGCCCACGGCGGCCGCGGCGATGAGGTCGCGCGCGGAGTCGCCCACCGCCGGCACGCCCCGCAGCGCGATGCCGTAGCGCTCGCCGATCTGCTCGAACAGGCCCGGCTGCGGCTTGCGGCAGCGGCAGGCCTGGTCCGGCGCGTGCGGGCAGTAGAAGATGGCCTCCACCCGGCCGCCGACCGCCGCCAGCAGCTTGTGCATCTTGGCATGCATGGCGTTGAGCGCGGCCACGTCAAACAGCCCCCGGCCCAGGCCGGACTGGTTGGAGGCCACGACCACGTGCCAGCCCGCGTGGTTGAGCCGCGCAATCGCCTCCAGCGCGCCGGGCAGGGGCTGCCACTCAGCTTCGGACTTGATGTATTCGTCGCTGTCGGCGTTGATGGTGCCGTCGCGGTCCAGGATGACCAGCTTCATGGACTGCATCAGACGGCCAGCCGCGACAGGTCGGCCACGCGGTTCATCGCGGTGTGCAGGCGCTTGAGCAGGCCCAGGCGGTTCAGGCGCAGATCGTCCTGCTCGGCGTTGACCATGACGCCGTCAAAAAAGGCATCGACCGGCGCGCGCAGGCCCGCCAGCGTGCGCAGGCTGGCGGTGTAGTCGCCCTGCGCGAACTGGGCATCGGCCTGCGGCAGCACCTGCTGCATGGCCGCGTGCAGCTGCTGCTCCGCCGGCTCCTGGAGCAGCACGGGGCTGACGTGCGGATCGACGTCGCCGGCTTTCTTGAGGATGTTGGCGATGCGCTTGTTGGCCGCGGCCAGCGCACCGGCTTCGGGCAGGTCGGAGAAAGCGCGCACCGCCGCCAGCCGCCGCGGCACCTCGGCCAGGCGCTGCGGGCGCAGGGCCAGCACGGCATCGACCTCCTGGGCGCTGTAGCCCTGCTCGCGCAGGCTGCCGGCCAGCCGCTCGAAGACGAAGTCCAGCAGCGCGTCCGTGGGGTCCTGGATGCGCTCGCCAAAAGCCGGCACGGCCGCGCGCAGCAGCGCGTCCAGCTCCAGCGGCAGCGCCTTTTCGCCCAGCATGCGGATCACGCCCAGCGCATGGCGGCGCAGCGCGTAGGGGTCTTTCTCGCCAGTGGGCAGGTTGCCGATGCCGAACATGCCCACCAGCGTCTCCAGCTTGTCGGCCAGCGCCACCACCAGGCCCACGGCGCCGCGTGGCAGCGCATCGCCGGCAAAGCGCGGCTTGTAGTGGTCTTCGATGGCCTGCGCGATCTCTTCGTCCAGGCCGTCGTGGCGCGCGTAGTACGCGCCCATGATGCCCTGCAGCTCGGGAAACTCGCCCACCATGTCGGTCAGCAGGTCGGCCTTGGCCAGCTGCGCGGCGGTGTCGGCCTGGTGCAGCAGCGGCCCGCCGCCGAGCTGCTGGGCGATGGCGCGGGCAATGGCGCGCACGCGCTCGACCCGCTCGCCCTGGCTGCCCAGCTTGTTGTGATAGACCACCTTGGCCAGCCCCGGCACGCGCGAGGCCAGGGTTTTCTTGCGATCCTGGTCGTAGAAGAACTTGGCGTCGGCCAGGCGCGGACGCACCACCCGCTCGTTGCCGCCGATGACGGCGCTGGGGTCGGCCGGATCGATGTTGCTGACCACCAGAAAGCGGTTGGTCAGCCGCCCCTGCGCGTCCAGCAGCGGGAAGTATTTCTGGTTGGCCTTCATCGTCAGGATCAGGCATTCCTGCGGCACGGCCAGGAATTCGGGCTCGAACTGGCACACCAGCACCTTGGGGCGCTCCACCAGGGCCGTCACCTCGTCCAGCAGGGCATCGTCCTCGATGGGGCGCACGCCGCCGCCGAGCTGGGCGGCCGCCTGCTGCAGCTGGCGCGCGATTTCGGCGCGGCGCTCGGCGAAGGAGGCGATGACGGCCCCCTCGCGCCGCAGCGTCTCGGCATAGCTGTCGGCATCGGTCAGCGTGATCGTCTCGCTGCGGGCCTCGAAGCGGTGCCCGCGCGTGGTGTGGCCTGCCCGCAGGCCCAGCGCCTGCACCGGCACCACGGTGCGCCCGTGCAGGGCCACCAGCCCGTGAGCCGGGCGCACGAAGTGCACGCTGCTCCAGCCGGGCAGCTCGCAGTCGCGCTCCAGCTGGTAGCTCATGACCTTGGGAATGGGCAGACGGCGCAGCGTCTCATCCAGCGCCTGCTGCAGGCCGTTGTCCAGCGTGGCGCCGGTGACCAGGCTGTCGTAGTACAGCGCCTCGCTCTTGCCGTCGGGGGCGCGACGCAGCGCCGCCACGGCCGCCGCGGGATCGGAGACATCCGCGCCCAGCGCCGCCAGTTTCTTGAGCAGCGCCGGCGTGGCCCGGCCGGCCGCATCCAGCCCCACGCTGGCCGGCATCAGCTTCATCTGGACGGCCTTGTCGGCGGCCTTCAGATAGACATGGCTGATCAGCGCGGCCAGCCGCCGCGGCGTGGCGTAGGGAGTGACCACCGAGGCGTCGGTGGCCAGGCCGAGGCGGCGCAGTTCATCCAGCAGCGTGGTGGCAAAGCTTTCGCCCAGGCGCTTGAGGGCCTTGGGCGGCAGTTCTTCGACGAGGAGCTCGACGAGCAGATTCTGGGTGGTCATGGTCTAGGTTCCCGCTCAGGCTGCCTGCTTGTCGATTTGCGCCACCCATTCGCGCGGCGCCATTGGAAAGCCCAGCCGCCGGCGGCTGTCGTAATAGCTCTGCGCGACGCTGCGCGCCAGATTGCGGATGCGGCCGATGTAGGCGGCGCGCTCGGTCACCGAGATGGCGCCGCGCGCATCCAGCAGGTTGAAGGTGTGCGCCGCCTTGAGCACCTGCTCATAGGCCGGCAGGGCCAGCTGCTGCGCCATCAGGTACTGTGCCTGCTTTTCGTGCGCGGCAAAGGCCGTCAGCAGGAAATCGACGTCGCTGTGCTCGAAGTTGTAGGCCGACTGCTCCACCTCGTTCTGGTGGAACACATCGCCGTATTTCAGCCCCGGGGCATAGACCAGGTCATAGACGTTTTCCACGCCCTGCAGGTACATGGCCAGACGCTCCAGGCCGTAGGTGATCTCGCCGGTGATGGGCCGGCAGTCGATGCCGCCGACCTGCTGGAAGTAGGTGAACTGCGTCACCTCCATGCCGTTGAGCCAGACCTCCCAGCCCAGCCCCCACGCGCCCAGGGTGGGGTTTTCCCAGTCGTCTTCGACGAAGCGGATGTCATTGGCCTTGAGGTCGAAACCCAACGCCTGCAGGCTGCCCAGGTACAGCTCCAAAATGTCGCTGGGCGCCGGCTTGAGCACCACCTGGTACTGGTAGTAGTGCTGCAGCCGGTTGGGGTTGTCGCCATAGCGGCCGTCCTTGGGGCGGCGGCTGGGCTGCACGTAGGCCGCCTTCCAGGGCTCCGGGCCGATCGCTCTCAAAAATGTAGCGGTATGTGAAGTACCGGCGCCGACTTCCATGTCATAAGGCTGCAAAAGCGCGCAGCCCTGGGCGTCCCAGTAGGCCTGCAGTTTCAGAATGATTTGCTGGAAGGTCAACATGATGGCGCACGCGCTCGGCCCGGTACCACCGGTCTGCCGCTGCGTGAGAAAGTGGGGCGGATTCCCGCGGAACCCGTGATTTTACGGCCCGCTCGCTGCCTGCGGCCGTCGGCGCGCCACCCAAGCCGCCGTACACACGATACCAGCGCCCAGCATCCACAGCGGCCACAAGCCCAGCGCCGCCGCCCAGCGGGCATATGGCGTCAAGCCCTGGCGTCCCTGCACCACCGTCTCCAGGCTGCCGCGGGTGTGGCGGGGCAGCTCGGCGACAACCTGGCCGCGATGGTCGATATGGGCCGTCGAGCCGGTGTTGGTGGCCCGCACGAAGGGGCGCTCGAACTCCAGCGCGCGCATACGGGCGATCTGCAGGTGCTGGTCGATGGCCACCGTCGGGCCGAACCAGGCGATGTTGCTGAGGTTGACGAACACCGTCGGCGCCTGCGCTGCGTCGGCAAAACGCGCGGCCAGCTCCTCGCCGAACAGATCTTCGTAGCAAATGTGGGGCGCCAGCCGCTGCCCCCCCCAGGCGAAGCTGGGCGCGCCCAGCGGGCCGCGCGCGAAATCGCCCAGCGGGATGTTCATCAGCTCGGTGAACCAGCGAAAGCCCGGCGGGATGAATTCCCCGAAGGGCACGAGGTGGTATTTGTCGTATCGCCACGGCGTGCGCCCCGGCGCCAGGCCGACGGCCGAATTGGTATAGCCCTGCGCCCGGCTGCCCAGCGGCAGGCCGATCAGGGCCGCCTGCTCGCCGCGGGCGTAGCGCGCCTGCAGCGTCTCCCAGTAAGCCGGGGGCAGCTGCTGCGGCAGCAGGGGGATGGCCGTCTCCGGCGCCACGACCAGCGCGCTGCTGTTGTCCAGCAGCTGCTCGGCATACCAGCGCAGCGCGGTGGGCACGCCGCTGCCAGGCTGGAATTTCTCGTCCTGCGGGATATTGCCCTGAAGCAGCCGCACCGGCAGCTCGCCGGCCGCAGTGGTGTAGCCCTCCTGCCCCATCTGCTGCACCGACGGCAGCGCCAGCACCGCCAGCACGGCGATGCGTTGCACATGGCCGCAGGACCAGATCTGCGGCATGGTGGCGGCCAGCCAGGCGGCGATGAAAGCGATGCCGTGCACCCCAACCCAGGGCGCATAGCCGGCCAGCAGCCCGTCCACATGGGCATAGCCGCTGGCGCCCCAGCCAAAGCCGGTGAACCAGCGCGCGCGCGCCAGCTCGGCCAGCAGCCACAGGGCGGCAAACAGCAGCGCGCGGGCCATGCGCGGGGCTGGGCGCAGCCGCACGTAGCAGACGGCCGCCAGCGCGTAGTACAACGCCAGCGCGCCGCTGAGCGCGAACACGGCCAGCACGGCCAGCGGCGCGGCCAGCCCGCCGTAGGTGTGCATGGAGATGAACAGCCACCAGAAGGTGCCGGCCAGCCAGGCCATGGCATACAGCCAGGCCCGGATGCCGGCAGCCTGCCAGCCGCAGCTGCGCTCCAGCAGCCAGGCCAGAACCCCCAACGCCAGCAACTGCAGCCACCAGCGCGGCTGGCCGTCCCAAGGCGCGGCCACGGCCACGGCATGGGCCAGGCCGGCCAGCAGCGCCAGCAGCAGCAGCGCAGCGCGGACCAGGCGGCGCTCAGCCATGCGGCTGCGACGCGGGCAGCCGCGACACCTTGAACCACTTCACCGCGCCCCCGCGGGTATGCAGCACCACGAACTGCAGGCCCGCGGTCACGAACTGCTCGCCGCGGCGGGGCACATGCCCCATTTCGTGGGCGATCAGGCCGCCGATGGTGTCGAAGCTGGCATCGGGATCACTGCCCTGGATCTGCACGTCGAACGCTTCGTTGACCCGCTCCAGCGGCGTGTCGCCGCTGACGCGATAGGTCTGGTCGGCCAGTCCGAAGATGTCGCCCGCGTCTTCGGAGATGTCGAATTCGTCTTCGATTTCACCGACGATTTGTTCGAGCACGTCCTCGATCGTGATCAGGCCGGCCACGCGGCCGAACTCGTCGATCACCACCGCCAGATGGTTGCGGTTGCCGCGGAACTCCCGCAGCAGGTCGTTCAGCCCCTTGCTTTCGGGGATGAAGGACACCGGCCGCAGCAGCGCCCGCAGGTTGAGCTCGGGCGCGCGCTGCAGCTTCAGCAGATCCTTGGCCATCAGGATGCCGATGATGTTTTCCCGCTCCCCTTCGTACACCGGAAAGCGCGAGTGGCCGGTCTCGATGACTTGGTGCAGCAGCTCCTCCATCGGGGCATGGATGTCCAGCAGGTCCATGCGCGGCGCCGGCACCATCACGTCGCCGGCGGTCATATCGGCCATGCGCAGCACGCCTTCCAGCATGGCCCGCGACTCGGCATCGATGATCTGGTTGTCCTCGGCCTCGGCCAGGGTCTCGATCAGCTCGTCCCGCGAGTCGGGACCGGGGTGCAAGAACTCGGCCAGCTTGCGCAGAAAGGGGCGTTTGTCTTCCCGTTCGCTGGCACGCGGCGGATGGGGGTCGGGCACTGATGGCGGGCACAAAGTGCGGTGGTTGCGACCCTGCAAGGATAACGGATCGCCGTTTCAGCCGGTCCAGGCAGGCCCTGCGTCTCAGGCACCGCTTTGGTGGCGCCCCTGCCGCACCCCTTGGCGCACCTCCTGCAGCAGCGTCAGGAAATCCCAGAAGCGCCGGGCCTGCCGCTTCAGGCTGTAATCGGTCTGGGCCAGCTGTTCTTCCACCATTTCACGGATCTGGCTGTCGAACGTCGCAGGTGGCAAACGCAAGTAAGCCCTGGCATCCGGCCCATCGCGCTCGACGATGGCGCCGGCCTTGCGCGCGATGTGCAGCATCGCGGTGTTTTCGGTCAGGGCGTGGATGAAAAACAGCTCCACCCCCACATTGCGGGCACGCCGCATGGCTCGCTCGAACAGCTGGCTGCCATAGCCTTGGCCACGCGCCCGCGGCAGCACCGACACCCCGAACTCGGCGCAGGCCGCGTAGCTGGCATCAAAGGAATGCGCCAGGTGGGCCATGGCCACCAGCTCCAGCCGCCGGTCGTAAATGCCAAAGACATCGTCGCGCGTGAAATCCAGCGTGTCCACGTAAGCCTGGATCTGCTCGTCGGTGGCGGCATAGCCGAAGCGCAGATAGCGATCGCGCGCATCCAGCGCTTTCAGATGTTTGGCAATGCGCCCCGCATGGCGCGGCCCCAGACGCCGGATCGCCGCCGCCCATGGCGCACGGCCGCTAGTGCCCTGCGGCCCTTGCGTCCACGCCTGCAGCGCATGGTCCGCTCCGTTCTTCGATTCTGCAGTCATTTTTCGCCCCCGTCGCTACGACGCATCGCAAGCCCGATCGGCTGACACGTGCGTGACATTCCAGCCACCCGACCTAGGACAAGCCCCGTATGCCACCGCCGCCGCTTGCGCTCCAATGGCGGCATTTCGGAGTCTTGCATGGAAAAGATCTGGCTGCAAAGCTATCCCGCGGGCGTGCCCCACACCATCCACCCGGAGCAGTACGGCTCGCTGGTCCAGCTGCTGGAGGAATCCTTCCGCAAAAACGCCTCCCAGCCTTTTTCGGTCTGCATGGAGCGCTGGATGAGCTACCGCCAGCTCGACGAGCTGTCGGCCGCCCTGGGCGCTTGGCTGCAGAAACTGGGCATGGAGCCCGGCGCGCGGGTCGCGATCATGCTGCCCAATGTCCCGCAATTCGCCGTCACGATGGCGGCGGTGCTGCGCGCTGGCTACACCTGCGTCAACGTCAATCCGCTCTACACCGCCCGGGAGCTGGAGCACCAGCTCAAGGATTCGGGCGCCAGCGCGATCGTGGTACTTGAAAACTTTGCCCACACCCTGGCCGAAGTCATCACCCACACCGGCGTGCAGCATGTCGTGCTGGCCTCGATGGGCGACCTGCTCGGCCCGTGGTATGGCCGCTGGATCACGTTTGCGGTACGCCATCTGGCCAAGATGGTGCCCCCATTCAAGCTCCCATTGGACCAGGGGCGCACGGTCACGCCGTTCAAGCGCGCTCTGGCCGAAGGCAGCCAGCTATCGCTGCGCCCGGCCCGCGTCGACCTGGATTCCATTGCTTTCCTGCAGTACACCGGGGGCACCACCGGCCTGAGCAAGGGCGCCGTGCTGACACACCGCGCGGTCGTCGCCGCCATCCTGCAGGCCGAAGCCTGGTTCACCCCGGCGCTGGACCGCGTCGGCAATGTGCGCGACACCAACAGCATCATGGCGCTGCCGCTGTATCACATCTTTGCGCTGACGCTGTGCTTTCTGGCAATGCGCTGGGGCGCCCACGTCACGCTGATTCCCAACCCCCGCGACATCGGCAAGTTCGTCGAAGTTCTCAAGCGCCGCCCTTTTCACCTGCTGCCGGCAGTCAACACACTTTTCAACGCCCTGCTGCAGCACCCACAGATCCGCTCGGTCGATTTCTCCCACCTCTGCGTGTCGCAGGCCGGCGGCATGGCCGCCTCCGAAGGCACCGCCCGCCACTGGCAGGCCTTGACCGGCTGTCCCATGATCGAGGGCTGGGGCATGAGTGAAACCTGTGCCATCGGCACCAATAACCCGGTCAACGCGCAGTCATTCAGCGGCACCATCGGTCTGCCCCTGCCCAGCGTGGATATTGCGATCAAGGACGACGAGGGTCGCTCCCTGCCCCTCGGCAGCACCGGCGAAATCTGCATCAAAGGCCCTAACGTCATGACCGGCTATTACCGGCAGCCCGAAGAAACGGCGCGCGCCTTCACCGCCGACGGCTACATGCGCACTGGCGATCTGGGCTACATGGACGAGCGCGGCTATATCAAGATCGTGGACCGCAAAAAGGACATGATCCTGGTCAGCGGCTTCAATGTCTTCCCCACCGAGCTGGAAAACGTGATCTCGCTGTGCCCCGGGGTGCTGGAATGCGCCGCCATCGGGGTGCCCGACCCGAAATCGGGTGAGGCCATCAAGGTCTTCATCGTGCGCAGCGACCCCACGCTGACCGAGGACGACGTCGCGCGCTACTGTGCCCAGAACCTCACGGGCTACAAGCACCCGAAGTACATCGAGTTCCGCGACGAACTGCCCAAATCCAACGTCGGCAAGATCCTGCGCCGCGAGCTGCGCGCTGGTAAATGAACGTCCGTTTACGAGGTACGGCTGGCGAAGGAAGCTCCGCAGGCTACTTCCATAGTGCTTGCTCGAAATAAACCTCTTTGCCACCTCGTAGCGGGTGCGCGCACAAAGCAAAACGCCCCATCGAATGATGGGGCGTTTTTTGGATAAGAGCCTGACGATGTCCTACTTTCACACGGGAATCCGCACTATCATCGGCGCTGAGGCGTTTCACTGTCCTGTTCGGGATGGGAAGGAGTGGGACCACCTCGCTATGGTCATCAGGCATAACTTGTTGCCGGCCTGACGGAGGCCAGGCTGGCCAATTTATAGAGCCGGAATCAGCTTTTTGAATGCGTCACTTGGCACAACGGTCCTGATTGCTTGGCAATCAAAGTTATAGGGTCAAGCCGCACGAGCAATTAGTACTGGTTAGCTTAACGCA
>DAIUCJ010000051.1:10347-13249 GCA_036846225.1 Hylemonella sp. | reverse complement strand
CTGCAGCGCGACGCGCGCCAGCTGCTGGGCGGCGACGCGGTGGTGGTGAGCGACCAGCCCACGCCCGATGCCCTGCAGACGCTGGCGCGGCAGCAGGGCCTGCAGAGCGCGGGCTCGCTCACGTTTCCCACGATGGCGCGCGCCGAGCAGACGCAGGGCGGCGCCACCCGGCTGGTGGCGCTCAAGGCGGTGGAGCCGGGCTATCCGCTGCGCGGCCAGCTCACGGTGAGCCGGCAGCCGGATGAGCCGGCGCAGCCCACGCGCGCCATTCCGGCCGCGGGTGAGGTCTGGGTCGATGCGGCGCTGCTGGACGCGCTGGGCCTGCAGGTGGGCGACGCGCTGCTGCTGGGCGACGCGCGCCTGCGCATCGCGCAGGTCATCGGCATCGAGCCCGACCGGGGGGCCGGCTTCATCAACTTCGCGCCGCGCGCGCTGATCAACCAGGCCGATCTGGCCGCCACCGGCCTGGTGCAACCGGCCAGCCGCATCACCTGGCGCTATGCGGTGGCCGGGCAGGAAGCGGCCGTGCGTGCCTTCGTGCAGGCGGCCGAGGCGCTGATCGAGCGCGAGCATCTGCGCGGCGTGCGGGTGGAGTCGCTGCAGGGCGGTCGGCCCGAGATGGCGCAGACGCTGGAGCGCGCCGAGAAGTTCCTCAACCTCGTGGCGCTGCTGGCCGCGCTGCTGAGCGCCGTGGCGGTGGCGCTGGCCGCGCGCGCCTACGCGCAGAGCCGGCTGGACGACTGCGCGATGCTGCGCGTGCTGGGGCTGCCGCAGCGCACGATCGCGCGCAGCCACGCGCTGGAATTCCTCTACGTCGGTCTGGCCGGCGGCCTGCTGGGCGTGGCGTTGGGCTGGGGCGTGCACCACGGCTTCGTGTGGCTGCTGGCTGGCCTGGTGGAAACCACGCTGCCCGCGCCCGGCCTGTGGCCGCTGGGGCTGGGCCTGGGGGTGGCGCTGACGCTGGTACTCGCTTTCGGCCTGCCGCCGGTGCTGCAGCTCGCGCAGGTGCCGGCGCTGCGCGTGATCCGCCGCCAGCTCGGCGAGCTGCGGCCGCTGTCGCTGGGCGTGCTGGCGCTGGGCATGGCCGGCTTTGCCGCGCTGCTGCTGGCAGCCAGCCGCGACCTGAAGCTGGGCCTGATCACCGTCGGCGGCTTTGCCGTCGCGGTGGCCGTGTTCGCGCTGGCCAGCGCCGCCGGCGTGTGGCTGCTGCGGCGCGCCGTGCGCGAAACCACCGCGCCGCGCTGGCTGGTGCTGGCCACGCGCCAGCTGGCGGCCCGCCCGGTCTATGCGGTGCTGCAGGTCAGCAGCCTGGCCGTGGGGCTGCTGGCGCTGCTGCTGCTGGTGCTGCTGCGCACCGACCTGATCCGCAGCTGGCGCGAGGCCACCCCGGCCGACGCGCCCAACCGCTTCGTCATCAACGTGCAGCCCGAGCAGGCCGAGGCCTTCCAGCGCCGCCTGGCCGAACTGGGCGTGCGGCCCGGCTACGACTGGTATCCGATGATCCGCGGGCGGCTGGTGGCCGTCAACGACCGGCCGGTGCAGGCGCAAGACTACGCCGACGAGCGCGCGCAGCGGCTCGTCGAGCGCGAATTCAACCTCTCGCACAGCGCCCAGCCGCCGGCGCACAACCGCATCGTCGCCGGGCGCTGGGTGGCCGGGGAAGCCGGCGCCATCAGTATGGAAGAGGGCATCGCCCAGACCCTGGGCCTGAAGCTGGGCGACCGGCTGCGCTTCGACATCGCCGGCCTGCCGCATGAGGCCACCATCACCTCGCTGCGCAAGGTGGACTGGCAGTCCATGCGCGCCAACTTCTTCGCGCTGTACCCGCTGGAGCGCATGCCCGACCTGCCGGCCACCTACATGGCCGCGCTGCGCGCGCCCGAGCGGGTGGCCGGCGGAGCGGCTTTCGACAGCGTGCTGGTGCGCGAGTTTCCCAACGTCACCGTGGTGGATCTGAGCGCGGCGCTGGCGCAGGTGCAGCGCGTGCTGGGGCAGGTCAGCCAGGCGGTGGAGTTCCTGTTCGGCTTCACGCTGGCTGCCGGCCTGGTGGTGCTGCTGGCGGCGGTGACGGCCACGCGCGAGGCGCGCGCGCGCGAGTACGCCATCATGCGCGCCGTCGGCGCCAGCGGCGCGCTGCTGGCGCGCATGCAACGCGCCGAGCTGGCCGGAGTCGGGCTGCTGGCCGGTGCGCTGGCCGCGCTGGTGGCCGCGGCCGTGGGCTGGGCGCTGGCGCGTTATGCCTTCGGCTTCGACTGGGGCATCAGCCCCTGGCTGCTGCCCGCGGGCGCGGCCAGCGGCGCGGTGCTGGCGCTGCTGGCCGGCTGGTGGGGGCTGCGCGCCGTGCTGCGCCGCCCGGTGGTGCAGACCCTGCGCCAGGCGGCCGAGGGTTGAGCCTCAAGGAAAATAAGTCGTTTGTCGTTTGCTGGCGAGGAAAGTCAGCTATCAAAAATGTAGCTAATCCGGCCCGCCGACAATGCGGGCTGCAACAGAACCGTTGGGATGGCGAGATGAGCACAGACACCCCCCGGCAGCCAGCCAGCGCCTTCGAGTGGCTGGGCGGCGAGGCCAAGGTGCGCGAACTGGTGGACCGCTTCTACGATTTGATGGACCTGGAGCCGGCCTACAAAGAGCTGCGCGCCGTGCACGGCACGCAGCTGGACGAGGCGCGCGACAAGCTCTTCTGGTTCCTCTGCGGCTGGCTCGGCGGGCCGCAGCACTACATCGAACGCTATGGCCACCCGCGCCTGCGCGCGCGGCACCTGCCGTTCAAGATCGGCCTCATCGAGCGCGACCAGTGGCTGGCCTGCATGGACCAGGCCATGGGCGAGGTGGGCGTGGACGAGGCGCTGCGCGCCCGGCTGCGCGAAGCCTTTTTCGGGACGGCGGACTGGATGCGCAATAC
>DAIUCJ010000051.1:0-10247 GCA_036846225.1 Hylemonella sp. | reverse complement strand
TCGATCTGCGCCTGGATGGCCCAGTGGCCGCGGCGCAGCTTGCGCGTCACATCCGGCCCGATGCCGGCGCGGCGGTAGCTCAGGTGCTCGTCGGTGTCCAGCAGCGTGCTGGCGTCGAACTCGTCGCTCAGCGCCTCGGCGAGCACGGCGGCTTCGTCGCGCTGGCGCTGGCGCGGCAGCGGCGCGGGCTTGCGGGGCTGCGGCAAGGCACGCTCCTGCGCGCGCAGCGGCTGCACGGGTCCGACGGCCTGGCGAAACAGTGTCTGCTCGGCGCGCGCCGCGCGCGCGCGGCGGGCCTCCTCGGCCTGGCGCTGGGCCTGCGCGCGGGCCTGGTCTTCGAGTGCCTGCTTGATCTGCCGCAGCTCGGCCAGCGAGCGGATGCGTACGCTCACAGCAGCCCCCGCTCGGCCATGGACAGCGCCAGCCCCGGCGCGACGATGACGTGGTCCAGTACCCGCACGTCGATCAGCGCCAGCGCGGCCTGCAGCGTCTGCGTCAGCGCCTCGTCGGCGCGCGAGGGCTGCACCGTGCCGCTGGGATGGTTGTGCGCCAGCACCACGGCGGCGGCGTGGTGGTGCAGGGCGCGCAGCACCACCTCGCGCGGATAGACGCTGGTCTGCGTCAGCGTGCCGCGAAACAGCTCCTCCAGCGCCAGCAGCCGGTGCTGGTTGTCCAGGAAGAGCACGGCAAAGCTTTCGTGCTTCTTGTGGCCCAGCTGCAACTGCAGGTAGTCCTTGACGGCCTGCGGGCTGTCCAGCGCGGCGCGCTCGCGCAGCTGCTCGGCCAGCGCGCGGCGGGCCAGCTCCAGCACGGCCAGCAGCTCGGCACGTTTGGCCGGGCCCAGACCCTTGATGCGCTTGAGATCTTCCGCACCGGCGTGCAGCAGGCCGGCCATGCCGCCAAAGCCATCCAGCAGCTCCTGCGCCAGCTGCAGCACGCCCTTGCCGGCCAAGCCGGTGCGCAGCAGCAGCGCCAGCAGCTCGGCGTCCGACAGGGCCGCGGCGCCGCGCGCCAGCAGCTTCTCGCGCGGGCGCGCGTCGGCAGGCAGGTCTTTCAGGGGCATGGCGGCTCGGCGCGGCAGGGGTTTCTACAATGGAGGGCCAGTTTATCGGCTCCGTGTCCATGACCGCGACCCTTGCCCGGGTGCAGCCCGGCTCTTTTCTCACCCTGCATTACCGCCTGGCCGGGCCGGCCGGCGATGTCGTCAACACCTTTGGAGGCAAGCCGGCCACGCTGACCATTGGCGCCGGCGAACTGGCGCCGGCGCTCGAAGCCGCGCTGATCGGCCTGGAGGAAGGCACGCACACCACGCTGCAGCTGCCCGCCGGCGTCTATGGCGAGAAGAATCCCGCGATGGTGCAGTGGATTTCGCGCCAGGAACTGCGCGAGCTGGGTGACCCGCAGGACGACTATGCCGTGGGCGACGTGGTGCACTTTCCCACGCCCGACCGGCAGGGGCGCTTTGGCGGCGTGGTGGTGGCCGTGGGCGAGCAGGCCGTGCGCTTCGACTTCAACCATCCGCTGGCCGGCCAGCCGGTCACTTTCGAAGTGCAACTCATCGGGATTCTTTGACATGAACACCGCTGCCTCCACCCTGCCGGCCGCCGGCACGCCCGTGCTCGCCGCAGGCGCCGAAATCCTGCTGGCCGAGCCGCGCGGCTTTTGCGCCGGGGTGGACCGCGCCATCGACATCGTCGAGCGGGCGCTGGCGCGCTTCGGCGCGCCCATCTACGTGCGCCACGAAATCGTGCACAACACCTACGTGGTCAACGACCTCAAGGCCAAGGGCGCCATCTTCATCGAAGACCTGGCCGATGTGCCGCCGGGCGCCACGCTGGTGTTTTCGGCCCACGGCGTGCCCAAGGCGGTGGAAGCCGAGGCGGCGCGGCGCGGCTTTCGCGTCTTCGACGCCACCTGCCCGCTGGTGACCAAGGTGCACGTGGAAGTGGCCAAGCTGCACCGCGAAGGCTACGAGTTCATCATGATCGGCCACAAGGGCCACCCGGAAGTCGAGGGCACGATGGGCCAGCTCGACGGCGGCATCCATCTGGTCGAAGACGTGGCCGACGTGGCGCGCCTGCAGCCGGCGCAGACCGACAAGCTCGCCGTGGTCACGCAGACCACGCTGTCGGTCGATGACGCGGCCGAGATCCTGGCCGCGGTCAAGGCGCGCTTTCCGCAGGTGCGCGAGCCCAAGCAGCAAGACATCTGCTATGCCACCCAGAACCGGCAGGACGCCGTCAAGCTCCTGAGCCGCGAGGTGGACGTGGTCATCGTCGTCGGCAGCCCCACCAGCAGCAACAGCAACCGCCTGCGCGAAGTGGCCCACAAGCGCGGAACGCCCGCCTACATGGTGGACAGCGCCGCCGAGCTGCGCCCCGAGTGGCTGGCCGGCAAGGCCCGCGTGGGGCTGACCGCCGGCGCCTCCGCGCCCGAGGTGCTGGTGCAGCAGGTCGTCGAGCGGCTCAAGGCCCTGGGCGCGGTGGCGGTGCGCCGCATGGACGGCATCGAGGAAACCATCAAATTCCCGCTGCCCAAGGGGCTCAAGGCCGACGGTACGGCAGCGGCCGGCCGCTGAGCTCTGCCCCAGCGACGGCGGCGTGGGCTGTGGGTTGGCCGGCGGGCGGCCCCTACAATCGCCCCATGCTCGACATCAACCTGCTCCGCAAAGACCTGGACGGCGTGCTCGCGCGCCTGCAGACCCGCAAGAACCCCCAGCCCTTTCTGGATGCGGCGCGCTTTCGCGCGCTCGAAGGCGAGCGCAAGACCCTGCAGACCCGCACCGAGGAGCTGCAGGGCCGCCGCAACAGCCTGAGCAAGCAGATCGGCGCGCTCATGGGCCAGGGCAAGAAGGACGAGGCCGAGGCCGCCAAAGCCGAGGTCAACGCCCTGAAAGTCGAGCTGGACCGTTCGGCCGCGCGGCTGGAGCAGATCCAGGCCGAGATGCAGGCCCTGCTGCTGGCCGTGCCCAACCTGCCGCACGCCAGCGTGCCGGTGGGAGCCGATGAAAGCGGCAACGTCGAAGTGCGCCGCTGGGGCACGCCGCGCGCCTTCGACTTTCCCGTCAAGGACCATGTCGATGTCGGCACCCCGCTGGGGCTGGATTTCGACACCGGCGCCAAGTTGAGCGGCGCGCGCTTTACCGTGATGAAAGGCCCGGTGGCGCGGCTGCACCGCGCCATCGCCCAGTTCATGCTGGACGTGCAGACCGGCGAGCACGGCTACACCGAGTGCTACACGCCCTACATCGTCAACGCCGACACGCTGCGCGGCACCGGCCAGCTGCCCAAGTTCGAGGGCGACCTCTTCGCCGCGAAGAAGGGCGGCCAGGACGGCGCGGCCGAAGACGTGCCGCTGTACTTGATCCCCACCAGCGAAGTCACGCTGACCAACTTCGTGCGCGAGGCCATCCTCACCGAGTCCGAGCTGCCCATCCGGCTGACCGCGCACACGCCGTGCTTCCGGTCTGAAGCCGGCTCCTACGGGCGCGACACTCGCGGCATGATCCGCCAGCACCAGTTCGACAAGGTCGAGATGGTGCAGATCGTGCACCCCGACAAGAGCTACGAGGCGCTGGAGGAGATGACCCGCCACGCCGAGGCCATCCTGCAAAAGCTCGGCCTGCCCTACCGCGTGATGAGCCTGTGTACCGGCGACATGGGCTTTGGTGCAGCCAAGACCTACGACCTGGAAGTCTGGCTGCCGGCGCAGCACACCTACCGCGAGATCAGCTCCGTTTCCAACTGCGAGGCCTTCCAGGCGCGGCGCATGCAGGCGCGCTTTCGCAACGCGCAGGGCAGGACGGAACTCGTGCACACCCTCAACGGCTCGGGCCTGGCCGTGGGGCGCACGCTGGTGGCCATCCTGGAAAACTACCAGCGCGCGGACGGAACCGTCGAGGTTCCGGCCGCTCTCCGCCCCTATATGGGCGGAGTTTCGGAGCTTGCGCCGAAATGAGCTGCTTGTTTCAGTGCAGGCTCACTTTCGCGAAGCGAAAGTTAAGCGCAGCGTGCCGAAACCACAACGACCAGCGCACCGACGGCAGCGTCGAAGTGCCCGTCGCGCTGCAGCCCTACATGGGCGGCCTGAAAGAGCTGCGCCCATGACCTCCCGCCTGCGCCGCGCCTTGTGCCTGCTGCTGAGCGGCGCGGCGCTGCGCACGGCCCAGGCGCAGGCCATGCCCCAAGCCGGGCAGGCCGCGCCGGACTTCACCCTGCCCGACCAGCAGGGCCGACCGCGCCGGCTGGACGAATGGCGCGGCGCCTGGCTGGTGCTGTACTTCTACCCCAAGGACGACACGCCAGGCTGCACCGAGCAGGCCTGCACCCTGCGCGACGAATGGCTGCAGTTGCAGGCGCTGGGCGCGCAGGTCGTGGGCGTGAGCGTGGACAGCAGCGCCTCGCACGCGGCCTTCGCCCAGAAATACAAACTGCCCTTTCCGCTGCTGGCCGACGAAAAGGGCGAAGTCGCCGCGCGCTACGGCGTGCTGTCCAACTGGGGCGTGATCCGGTTCGCGCGGCGACGCACCTTCCTCATCGACCCACAGGGCCGCGTGGCCCGCGTCTATACCGAAGTGGACACCGCGCGCCACGCCGCCGAACTGCTGGCCGACCTGCGCCGGCTGCGGCAGCAGGCGGGGCGCTGAACGGGCCAGCGCTGGCTTATGTCAATGCCGACAAGGTGGAAGCGGCCTGCCAGCGATCCGACCTGCTCGAGCGCCACCGGGAACTGATGCGGGCCTGGGCCGACTACGCCAGCGGCAAGGCGCGGGTGCTCAAGCTCGCCGGCGCGGCGTGACTTCTCTTGTTTGTTACTTATAATTCACGCCATGGCGCGGTTCACGCTGCTGCACTACTGCACACCTGAGGGTGTGGACCCGTACCAGCAGTGGTTGCTGGGGCTGCGTGACCGGCAGGCCCGCGCCCGCGTGCTGGTGCGCACGAACCGGCTGGCCGAGGCTGGGCAGTTTGGCGACTGCAAGCCCGTGGGCGATGGGGTGTGGGAACTGCGCATCGATTACGGGCCGGGCTACCGGGTGTATTACGCCCGCGCTGGCGCGGCCTTGGTGCTGCTGCTGATCGGCGGGGACAAATCCACCCAGCAGGCCGACATCGCCACGGCGCAGCGCTATTGGAAGGACTGGAAGCAAAGGAGCGCCCGACATGCGAGCCAAGACTGACCGCCTACACGATGAGGCCGTGGCCGAGCTGCTGCGCAGCGATCCGGCCTTTGCCGCCGACTATCTGAATGCGGCGATGGAAGAGGCCGACAAGCCCGGCGGGCGCGAGGCGCTGCTGATGGCGCTGCGCCACGTGGCGGAGGCGCGCGGCATGGCGCAGGTGGCGCGCAGCGCCGGTGTGCAGCGCGAAAGCCTCTACCGTGCCTTGTCGCCACGCGGCAATCCGACCATCAAGACGCTGCTGGCCGTGTTGCAGGCGACGGGCCTGCGGCTATCGGTGGGGCAGCGCTGAGAGGGTTACGCCCGGTCTGGCTTACCGTAGGCATCAGAGGCGGCCCCGTAGGTGACGCATCAAGCGCGTCCTCCGGCTGCAAAGCGGGGCCGTCGCTTGCACCCTAACAAGCGACGCGCACATGAGAGATGGGCAGGGCCCGACCGCTCCCCTACCGCCTTGAACGACTAAGAGCGGGTGACAGAACTGGCAAAAGCGGAAAGGCAAGCCCATGGATCATGGGCTCAGGATGACCATCTGGCGGAGAGGGAGGGATTCGAACCCTCGGTAGGCTTGCACCTACGCCTGATTTCGAGTCAGGTACATTCAACCACTCTGCCACCTCTCCGCGGCAAAACGCGCATTGTAGCAGCGCGGCGCGGCTCGCCTGCGTGGGGCCTGCCGCTTCAGGAGCGGGCGGCGCGCAGGGCCGCCAGCGCGGCGCGGGTGGCGGTGGCGTCGGCCGCTGGCGGCAGCTGGGCCAGGGCCGCGTCGTCGGCCAGCAGGGCGCTGATGGCCGCGCCGGCTTCACGGGGGCTGGCGTAGCCCGCGCTTTGCAGCAGCAGCCGGCCCTGGGCATCGACCAGCTTGAAGTAGAACAGGCCGTCGGCCTCGCGGTACTGCTTGAAGGCCGGCAGCGCGGCTTTTTCCTTGCGGGCCTGGGCGGGGCCGGCCTGGGTGCGCAGGTCGCGCAGGCCCACGGCGTGGCGCAGCCGCGCGATGAAGGGGGTGGCGATGCGCCGTGCCTTGGCCGCGCCGGCGCGCAGCAGGTCTTCCAGCCGCTCGGGGTGGGCGATCAGTTCTTCGTAGGCGGCGCGCTTGGGCGCGATCTCGCGGTCGATGCGCTCGAACAGGATCTGCTTGGCATCAGCCCAGGCGATGCCGTCGGCATAGGCCTGGCGCAGCTGCGCGGTTTCGGCCGGGGTGGCGAAGGCCTGGTAGATCTGGAACAGCGCCGAGCCTTCGGTGTCCTTGGGCTCGCCGGGCGCGCGCGAGTCGGTCTTGATGCTGGCGATCAGCTTTTGCAGCTGCTGGCGCGGGGCAAAGAGCGGGATGGTGTTGTCGTAGCTCTTGCTCATCTTGCGCCCGTCCAGGCCGGGCAGCGTGGCCACCGTTTCCTCGATCTGCGCCTCCGGCAGCACGAAGTGCTCGCCATAAAGGTGGTTGAAGCTGGCGGCCATGTCGCGCGCCATCTCGATGTGCTGGATCTGGTCGCGTCCCACCGGCACGCGGTGGGCGTTGAACATCAGGATGTCGGCGGCCATCAGCACCGGGTACATGAACAGGCCGGCGGTCACATCGCTGTCCGGGTCCAGGCCGGCGGCGGTGTTCTTGTCCACCGCGGCCTTGTACGCGTGCGCGCGGTTGAGCAGGCCCTTGCCGCAGACGCAGGTGAGCAGCCACGTCAGCTCCGGGATCTCGGGGATGTCGGACTGGCGGTAGAAGGTCACGCGCTCCGGGTCCAGCCCGCAGGCGATCCAGCTGGCCGCGATCTCCAGCGTGCTGCGCTGGATGCGCGCGGGCTCGTCGATCTTGATCAGGGCGTGGTAGTCGGCCAGGAAGTAGAAGCTTTCCACGCCGCTGGCCTGGCTGGCGGCGATGGCCGGGCGGATGGCGCCGACGTAGTTGCCCAGATGGGGCGTGCCCGAGGTGGTGATGCCGGTGAGGACGCGCACGGTGCTCATGGAGGGGAGAAATCAGTGGACGAGGGAGGCGAAAGGACTGAGCAGCAGCTCCAGCAGGCGGTAGGTCAGGCCCATGACCGGCTGCATCCACAGCACGCTGACGATGCCCAGCAGCACCAGGGCCATGACGATGAAAAAGCCCCAGGGCTCCACGCGCGCCAGCGCCGCCGCGTAGCGCCACGGCAGCAGCCCGACCAGGATGCGTCCGCCGTCCAGCGGCGGCAGCGGAAAGAGGTTGAAGGCGAACATCACCACGTTGACCAGCACGCCGGCGCGGCACATTTCGAGGAAGAAGCGCTCCTGCACGCCGGCGGCCAGCAGCAGGTACATCAGCGCGCCCCACAGCAGGGCCTGCAGCAGATTGGCGCCGGGGCCGGCCAGCGCCACCCAGACCATGTCGCGCTTGGGGTGGCGCAGCAGATCGAAGCGCACCGGCACCGGCTTGGCATAGCCGAACAGAAAGGCGCCGGCGGTGGCCACGTACAGCAGGATGGGCATGAGCACCGTGCCCACCGGGTCGATGTGCTTGAGCGGGTTGAGCGTGATGCGCCCCATCAGCCAGGCGGTCTGGTCGCCGAAGTGGCGGGCCGCGTAGCCATGGGCTGCCTCGTGCACAGTGATGGCGAACAGCACCGGCAGGGCGTAGATCAGAACGGTCTGGATGAGGTTGTTGAAGTCCACGGGGCCGATTGTCTCAGACCCATCACAACCCCAGCGCCGCCACGTCGCCACGGCCTTCGCGAAGCACCACGGGCTCGGCGCCGGTGAGGTCGATGACGGTGGTGGGCTGCTGCGGGCAGGCGCCGGCGTCGATCACCGCGGCCAGCGGGTGCTGGTAGCGCTCGCGGATGTCCTGCGCGTCGTTCAGCGGTTCGGTTTCGCCCGGCGGGATCAGCGTGGTCGCCAGCAGCGGCGCGCCGTGCAGCGCCAGCAGCTCCTGCAGGGTCTTGTGCGCGGGCACGCGCAGGCCGATGGTCTTGCGTGCCGGGTGGCTGACGCGGCGCGGCACTTCCTTGGTGGCTTCGAGGATGAAGGTGTAGGGCCCGGGCGTGGCGGCTTTGAGCAGGCGGTACTGCCGGTTGTCCACCCGCGCGTAGCTCGACAGCTCCGAGAGGTCGCGGCACAGCAGCGTCAGGTGATGCTTGTCATCGACGCCGCGGATGGCGCGCAGCCGCTGCACCGCGTCCTTGTCGTCCAGGTGGCAGACCAGCGCGTAGCTGGAGTCGGTGGGCACGGCCAGCACGCCGCCGGCGGCCAGCAGCGCCACGGCCTGTTTGAGCAGGCGCGGCTGCGGGTTGTCGGGATGGACTTCGAAGTATTGGGCCATGGGGGATCAGACTTCCAGCGGCTCGAGCTTGACGCGGCTTTCGAGCACCGCCAGCCAGGCGCTGGCGGCGCCGCAGGCGGCGATCAGCGCCATGCCCAGCAGCGACCAGCTGTCGGGCACGTGGGCGAAGACCAGCCAGCCCGCCAGCGTGGCAAAGGCGATCTGCGCGTACATCAGCGGCGCCAGGCTGGCCGCGGGCGCGCGGCGGTAGGCCAGGATCAGCAGAAAGTGGCCCACGGTGCCCATCAGCCCCATCAGTGTGAGCGCGGTCCATTCGGTGGCGGTCTGCGGCATGATCCAGATGAAGGGCAGCGCCAGCGAGGCCAGCACCGTGCCGACCCAGCCGGTATAGACGTGCATGGTCACGGCGTCTTCGGTCTGCACCAGGCGGCTGGTCAGGATCTGGAAGGCCGAGTAGCTGGCCACCTGCGCCAGCGGCAGCAGCGTGGCCCAGCCAAACAGCGCGCCGCCGGGGCGGATGATGATGAGCGTGCCCACGAAGCCGCCGGCCACCAGCCACCAGCGCCGCCGCGACACGTGTTCGCCCAGCACGGTGGCCGCCAGCAGCGTGACGACCAGCGGCGTGACCATCGCGATGGCGGTGAATTCGCCCACCGGCATGTACTTGACGCTGAGAAAGGTCAGCAGGCTGGTGACGGCCAGCAGCACGCCGCGCAGCAGCTGCGCGCCCAGGCGCTGCGTGCGAAAGAGCGCGCGGCCGCGCCGCGGCAGCATGGCCGCGGTGGTGATGACGGCCTGGAACACGTAGCGGAACCACAGCCCCAGCAGCACCGGCAGCGTCAGCGCCACCACCTTGGCCGAGGTGTCCAGCGTGGCAAAGCAGGCCAGCGCCGCCAGCGTCAGCAGCGAGCCGGCCAGGGTGTGGGGCTGTCTCATGCGTGGATACGGTCGGCCAGCAGTTCCCACACCGGGGTCAGCTGGCCCGGCAGGTCGGGCAGCGCGCCCAGGTCGGTGTGCGATTCGTCCGGGCTGTGGAAGTCGCTGCCGCGCGAGGCGGCCAGGCCGAACTCGCAGGCCAGCTGCGCGTACTGCACGACCTCGGCCGCGCTGTGCGCGCCGGTGACGACTTCCACCGCCGCGCCGCCATGGGCCTTGAACTCGGAAAACAGCGCGTACTCCTCGGTCGGGCTGAGCGGGTAGCGCGCCGGATGGGCGATGACGGCCACGCCGCCGGCCTGCGTGATCCAGCGCACCGCTTCGCCCAGGCCGGCCCAGCGGTGCGGCACATAGCCGGGCTTGCCTTCGGCGAGGTAATGGCGGAACACCTCGTGCGTGTCGCGGCACACGCCGCTTTCGACCAGGAAGCGGGCGAAGTGCGTGCGCGAGATCAGGTCCGGGTTGCCGGCGTGGCGCAGCGCGCCCTCGTAGGCGCCGGCGATGCCCACGCCAGCCAGGCTCTCGGCCATGGCGCGGGCGCGCGCCGCGCGGCCGCCGCGGGTGGACTGCAGGCCCGCGATGAGCCGGGCATCCTGCGCATCGAAGCCCAGCCCGACGATGTGCACCGTGTGGCCGGCGAAACTGACCGAGATCTCGACGCCCGTCAGATACGGCAGGCCCTGCGCGCGCGCTGCCGCCAGCGCCCGCTGCTGGCCGCCCAGCTCGTCATGGTCGGTCAGCGACCACAGCTGCACGCCGCGGGCCTGCGCGCGCGCGGCCAGCTCCTCGGGCGTGAGGGTGCCGTCGGACACCACGGAGTGGCTGTGCAGGTCGGCGTTGAGGAGGGCGCTCACCCAAGCATTGTAGGCGGCGCCCGCGCCTGTACCG
>DAIUCJ010000050.1:0-13699 GCA_036846225.1 Hylemonella sp. | reverse complement strand
CGCCTCAACGGCGTTCAGACTTTACCGCGCCGGCCTGGTGTGAACATACAAGCCGGCCAGCGGCGGCGCTCAGCCGCGCACGAACAGCGTCACCAGCGGGTCGGCGCCGACCTGCCGGCTCCAGTGGCCGTGCACCGAGGGATCGAAGCTCGCCCCCGGCGGCAGGGTGTCGGCCGAGTAGAAATGCTGGCCCGGCCCGAAAATGCGCGAACTGCCGTCCTGCAGGCCGATTTCCATCTGCCCCTGCAGGATGAAGCACCACTGCGGCGCGGGCGTGCAGTGAAAGCTGCTGCGAAACCCCACCGGGCTCATGCGCAGCTGATAGCCACCGGATGCGAAAACCTGCGACAGCATGGCCTGCGGCGTGCCCTGGTCCAGCGGCACGCTTTCCTCCCGAAAGCGCGCGCGCCCATCGGCGGCGGTGTAGAGAACGACTTTGGTGAAAGTGGACATGACCAGGCTCGGATGCGGAGAAAGGAACCGAAGCCATTATCGCCATGCGGGCCGCCCGCTTGCGGCTATGCTCGGGGCCCTTGCATTCCAACCCACCGAGACCGTCACCATGCGACTCTTGCACACCATGCTGCGCGTCGGCGACCTGCAGCGCTCCATCGACTTCTACACCCGCGTGCTGGGCATGCAGCTGCTGCGCACCACCGACCGCCCGGACCAGAAGTATTCCCTTGCTTTCGTCGGCTACGGCGGCAACCCCGACCAGGCCGAGCTGGAACTGACCTACAACTACGGCGTCGATCGCTACGAGATGGGCACGGCCTATGGCCACATCGCGATCGCCGTGCCCGACGCCTACGCCGCCTGCGAGCGCATCAAGGCCGCCGGCGGCCAGGTCACCCGCGAGCCCGGTCCGGTCAAGGGCGGCGACACGGTCATCGCCTTCGTCACCGACCCCGACGGTTACAAGATCGAGCTGATCCAGCGCCCGGAGCACGCCTGAGCCCGCCGGCGGCAGCAGCCCAAGCCGTGGAAGCGGACGGAATTCACACTTTGGCGCGGCTCGGCCGCGCCGCGCCGGCTGGCCGCACGCTAGGATGGCCTTTTTGACCGGTCAGCCGGCCCGCAGCCGGCGGGCCCCATCCTTTTTGCCAGACCGAGCGTGTTGACCCGTTTCCTGCATGGGCTGCAACCGACCGCCAGCGCCGGCCCGGAGGTGCTGCACGACTGGCGGGCCCGCATCCTGGGCTCCATCCTGGCCGTCTGCACCATCCTGGGCGCGCTGACGGCCCTGCCCAGCATCGCGCTGGCCGTCCACCAGCAGCGCTGGGGCATCGTCGGGGTGGATGTGCTGGCGCTGGCCACGGTGGTGGCGCTGTGGCGCCTCAAGAAGCTGAGCTACCGCTGGCGCGCCGGCAGCCTAGTGGCGCTGACCTATCTGCTGGGCCTGTGGTTCCTGTTCGAGATCGGCCCGGCCAGCCAGACCTACCTGATGGCGTTTCCGATCCTGGCGGCGCTGCTGCTGGGCATGCGCGCCGCCCTGGCCGCGCTGGCGCTCAACGCGCTGACGCTGATGGGCCTGGGCTCGCTGGTCCCCACCGATCTGCATCTGCACCTGCCCGGCTTCAGCGACCGGCCGCTGCTGGAGTGGGCGGTCATCACGGTCAACTTCCTGTTCGTCAACGCGGTGCTCACGCTGGCCTGCGGCGTGCTGCTGCAGCGGCTGGAGCGTTCGCTGCAAGAACAGCTGCGCATCACCGGCTCGCTGATGGAGGGCAAGGAGCGGCTGCGCAGCACCAACGAGGAGCTGCTGCGCACCACCCGCGCGCTCAACCGGCTGGCGCATTACGACGAACTCACCGGCCTGCCCAACCGCCGCCTGCTGACCGACCGCCTGGCCCACACGCTGGCCGCGGCCCGCCAGGCCCCGCTGGGCGGGGTGCTGCTGTGCCTGGATCTGGACCGCTTCAAGAACATCAACGACGGGCGCGGCCCGGCGGTGGGCGACGCGCTGCTGGTGGCGGTGGCCCAGCGGCTGATTCGTCTGGTACACAGCCAGGACACGCTGGCGCGACTGGGTGGCGACGAGTTCGCCGTGCTGGCCACCCATGCCGCCGGCGATGCCGAAACCGAGGCGCGCGCGGCCATGTCGCTGGCCACCCGGCTGCGCAACGCCTTCGACGAGCCCTTCGACGTCGAAGGCGAGCGCTACGCCATCAGCGCCAGCATCGGCGTGGTGCTGCTGGAGCGCCCACCGCAGACGGCCGACGAGATGCTGCGCAACGCCGACACCGCGATGCACCGCGCCAAGGCGGCGGGGCGCAACCGCATCGCCTTCTTCGAGACGGCGATGCAGCAGGAGGTGGAGGAACGCCTGGCGCTGGAGCGCGCGCTGGCCCAGGCCATCGGGCGCGGCGAGCTGGCGCTGCACGCGCAGTCGCAGCTCGATGCCAGCGGCACCGTCGTCGGGCTGGAGCTGCTGCTGCGCTGGCAGCATCCGCAATGGGGAAGCATTCCGCCAGCGCGCTTCATCCCGATCGCGGAGGAAAGCCACCTGATCGTGCAGCTGGGCGACTGGGTGCTGGAGCAGGCCTGCCGCATCCAGCGGCAGCTGCGCGAGGCCGGCCATGCGCTGCCGCTGGCCATCAACGTGAGCCCGCGCCAGTTTCACCAGAGCGATTTCGTCGAGCGGGTGCAGGCCGTGCTGCAACGCACCGGCGCACACGGCCGCGGCCTGGTGTTCGAAGTGACCGAAGGCATGCTGGTGAGCAACCTGGAGCGCACCGCCGCGCACATGGGCGCGCTGGCCGCGCTGGGCATCCGCTTCTCGGTCGATGACTTCGGCACCGGCTACTCCAGCCTGGCCTACCTCAAGCGGCTGCCGCTGCACGAGCTCAAGATCGACCGCAGCTTCATCCACGACGCCCCGCACAGCGCCAACGACGCCGCCATCGTGACCATGATCCTTTCCATGGCCCGCCACCTGGGCCTGAAGGTCGTGGCCGAAGGGGTGGAAACGCCCGAGCAGGCCGACTTTCTGGTCGCGCACGGCTGCGACGCCATGCAGGGCTTTCTCTACGCCCATCCCGAGCCGCTGGACGCCTGGCTGGCCGCCGCCCCCCGCTCGGCCAGCCTCTTCGGAGAGCTGTGACCATGGCCGGCGTGCCGGTGCTGCGCGACCCCGCGCCCATGCTGCAACGCACGCTGGCGCAATGGGGCGGGCAGGAGGACCTGTGGATCTTCGGCTACGCCTCGCTGATCTGGCGCCCCGATTTCGACTACAGCGAGCGCCGGCCGGCCCGCGTGCATGGCTGGCACCGCGCGCTGCGCATGTGGAGCCGCGTCAACCGCGGCACGCCCGAGCAGCCCGGCCTGGTGTTTGCGCTGCTGTCGGGCGGCAGCTGCCAGGGCATGGCCTACCGCGTGCCGCGCGCCCAGGCCCTGGCCGTGCTGCAGCGGCTGTGGGAGCGCGAAATGCCCACCGGCGTGTACGACCCGCGCTGGCTGCGCTGCCACACCCCCGGCGGGCCGGTGACGGCGCTGGCCTTCACGCTGTCGCGCCGCAGCCCCAACTACACCGGGGCGCTCAGCCCGGCGCAGCTGCGCCACATCTTCCGCCATGCGCACGGCCGCTACGGCAGCACCCACGACTACGCCCGCCAGACGTTCGAGAGCCTGCGCGCGCACGGCATCCACGACCGGGTGCTGGAGCGGCTGCTGGCCCAGGTGCGTGGCGAGTAGGCTGTAGCTCGGGCGGCGGCCCTTACACTTGGGGCCATGACGTCGATCGCCGACCTGCGCAAGAGCTACGAACGTGCCGAACTCAGCGAGGAAGCCTCGCACAGCGACCCGCTGCAGCAGTTCGACCAATGGCTGCACGAAGCCATCCGCTCGGAAATCCCCGAACCCAATGCGATGACGCTGGCCACCGTGGGCAGCGATCTGCGCCCTTCCACCCGCGTGGTGCTGATCAAGGGCTATGACGCGCGCGGCATCGTCTGGTACAGCAACTACGAAAGCCGCAAAGGCCGCGAGCTCGCCGGCAACCCCTATGCCGCGCTGCAGTTCCACTGGGTGGAGCTGGAGCGGGTGGTGCGCATCGAAGGGCGGGTGCAGCGGGTCAGCGCCGAGGAAAGCGACGCCTACTTTCACAGCCGGCCGCTGGACTCGCGCATCGGCGCCTGGGCCAGCCCGCAGAGCCAGGTCATCGCCAGCCGCGCGGTGCTGGTGGCCAATGCCGCCAAATACGCCGCGCAGTTTCTGCTGGCGCCGCCGAGGCCGCCGCACTGGGGCGGCTACCGGCTGGTGCCGGACCGCTGGGAATTCTGGCAAGGCCGCCCCAGCCGCCTGCACGACCGGCTGCGCTACACGCCCGATGGCGCAGGCGGCTGGCGGCGCGAGCGGCTCGCGCCCTGAGGCTGCGCGGCGCGCGCCCGCCTTGTCCCATCCCCGGCCCTGCTTCAGAGCAGCGCGACCAGCGCCATCACCAGCGGCAGCGTCAGCAGCGCCACCGCATTGGAGACGATGACGCTGGCCGTCACCAGCTCCTCGGCCACCGCGTAGCGCTGGGCGAAGATGAACACATTGGCCCCGATGGGCAGCGCGGCGGCCACCACCATCACCGTCAACGGCAGGCCCCGCAGGCCCAGCAGCAGCCCCAGACCGGCCACCAGCGCCGGCATCAGCAGGTTCTTGGCCAACGTCACCGCCAGCGCGCCGCGCAGATGCGGCCCCACCCGCGTGCCGGCCAGCGTCACGCCCACCAGCAACAGGGCCAGCGGACCGAAAGCCTGGCCCAGCCACTGCAGCGGCCGATCGACCACCTCCGGCAGCGCCCAGCCGCTCTGGGCATAGAGCAGCCCGGCCAGGATGGGCAGCGGCACCGGGTGGATGACGGCGTTGCGCACCGCCGTCAGCGCCGTGCGCCACAGGGCTCGGGGCTGTCCGCCCGCCTGCTCGCGGGCATACGCCAGCTCCAACACCACGGTGGCGGCCGTCAGCAGCACCAGGGCGTGCAGCGACACCAGCGTCAGCAGCACCACCAGCGCCGCCTCGCCATAGGCCAGGCCGATCAGCGCCACGCCGATCATCACCGTGTTGCTGAAGCTGGCCGCCAGCGCCAGCACCGCCGCGCGCCGGTTGAAGCCCTGCACGAGCAGCGTCAGGCCAAACAGCAGCAGGGCCGCCGCGAAATAGGCCAGCAGGGGCCGGTAGTCCAGCGCCTGCACCCGCACGCCGCTCATCGTGCGAAACATCAGCGCCGGCGTCAGCACCAGAAAGACGAGGTTGGAGAGGTCCTTGCCGGCCTCGACGCGAATCCAGCGCAGGCGCGCGGCAGCATAGCCCAGCGCCACCAGCAGCACAACCGGTACCAGGGCAGAGAAAACAGGATGCGACATGACCGGCCGATGGTAATCGGCACGCGACAGCCTGCCCCGCCCGGGCGCCGCCGCTCAGGCCCCGCCTTGGCCCGGCTGCAGCCACAGCGTCAGGTGGCAGCTGCGGTCGCCTTCCTGCAGCGGCTGCTCGACGAAGCCCAGCGCCAGCGCCAGGCGGCGCATGCCCTGGTTTTCCAGGATCACGTCGCAGTCCAGCCGCTGGGTGCCGCGCGCGCGCAGGTAGGCGATGAGTTTGTCCATCAGCAGCCTTCCTAAGCCCTGCCCCTTGAGGTCGGAGCGCACGATGATGCCGAACTCGGCCATCACGTTGTCCGGGTCCACGTTGGCGCGCACCACGCCCAGGGTCTCCTCCTGCCCGCCGGGGCCGGGCGCGACGGCGACGAAGGCCATTTCGCGCTCGTAGTCGATCTGCACCAGCCGGGCCAGCTCGCTGCGCTCGATGCTGCGGCGGCTGTAGAACACGCGCAGGCGGATGTCCTCGGGCGTGAGGCGCTGCAGAAAGGCCAGGTGCTGGGCCTCGTCCTCGGGGCGGATCGGGCGCAGCGTCAGCGTGCGACCCTGCCAGGCACGCTGCTCCACCAGTTCCTGCGGGTAGGGGCGGATCGCAAAGCGCGCGGCTCCGGCCGGGCAGCGCGCGCTCAGGCGCACGCGCGCATCCAGCGCGATCACGCCCTCCTCATTGGCCAGCAGCGGGTTGATGTCCAGCTCGGCCAACTCGGGCAAATCGGCCAGCATCTGCGAGATGGCCTGCAGCACCGCCAGCAGCGCCTCCAGGTCGGCCTCCGGCGTGTCGCGCCAGGCGCCCAGCAGCCGGGCCACGCGCGTGCGCGCCACCAGCGCGCGCGCCAGCGGCGCATTCAGCGGCGGCAGCGCCACGGCCCGGTCGGCCAGCACCTCCACCGCGGTGCCGCCCTGGCCGAACAGGACCACCGGGCCGAACACCGGGTCGATGCTGGCGCCGACGATGAGCTCGCGCGCGTGCGCGCGCCGCACCATGGCCTGCACGGCGTAGCCCTGCAGCCGCGCCTGTGGCCGTGCGCGGCGCACCCGCTCGGCCATGGCCTGCGCGGCTGCGGCCACCTCGGCCGGTCCATGCAGATTGAGCACCACCCCGCCCACATCGGACTTGTGCGTGAGGTCTTCCGAGAGGATCTTGAGCACCACGGGGTAGCCGATGGCCTCGGCCGCCGCCACCGCGGCCTGCGCATCCAGCGTCACCTGGCGCGTCGCCGCCACCGGGATGCCATAGGCAGTCAGCAGGGCCTTGGCCTCGGGCTCGGTCAGCCATTCGCGCCCGCCGTCCAGCGCCTGGCGCACCAGCGCGCGGGCCGCGGCCACGTCGAACGCGGCATCGGGCGCGCCGGCCGGAGGAGCCTGCAGCAGCTCGGCCTGGTTGCGCCGGTAAGTCACGCCCATCGCGAAAGCGCGTACCGCCTCCTCGGGCGTGTCGAAGCCGGCGATGCCGGCCGCGCGAAACAGCTGGCGAGCCTCATCGACCGCCTCGCCGCCCAGCCAGCAGCCCAGCAGACGTGGCGGCTGGGCCTGCGCCAGCGGCAGCAGCGCGCGCGCGATGTCCGCGCTGGGCACGATGGCCGTGGGCGCGTGGATGAAGAGCACGGCGCCGGCGGCCGGGTCCTGCTCCAGAATCTGTAGCGCCTGCACATAGCGGGATGCGGGCGCGTCGCCTATGATGTCCACCGGATTGCCGCGGGACCAGTTGGGCGGCAGCACCGCGTCGAGCGCGTGCAGCGTCTGCGGCGCCAGCTCGGCCAGCGCCACACCCATGTGGGCGGCGGCATCGGCGGCCATGACGCCGGCGCCACCGCCGTTGGTGAGGATGGTCAATGCATCGCTGGTGTTGCCACGGAAACGGGCCAGCACCTCCGCCGCCAGGAAAAGCTGCTGCAGTGTGTCCACCCGCAGCATGCCCGCGCGCGCGATGGCCGCGTCATAAACCAGATCCGAGCCGGCCAGCGCGCCGGTGTGCGAAGCCGCCGCCCGCTGGCCCTGCTGCGAGCGCCCGGCCTTGACGACGATGACCGGCTTGTTGCGCGCGGCCGCGCGCGCGGCCGACATGAACTTGCGCGGCGCCTCGATGGATTCGATGTAGAGCAGGATGGCCCGGGTCCTGGGGTCGCTGCCCAGGTAGTCCAGCAAGTCGCCGAAGTCCACGTCGGCGTGCTCGCCCAGCGAGATGAAATGCGAAAAGCCGATGTCGCGCGAACGCGCCCAGTCCAGCATGGCCGTCATCAGCGCGCCGGACTGGGTGACGAAGGCCAGCTCGCCCGCGCGCACGCTGGCATGGGCGAAGCTGGCGTTCAACCCCCGGTGCGGCGCCAGCAGGCCGATGCAGTTGGGCCCCAAGATGCGCAGCAGCGCCGGGCGCGCCGCATCGAGCATGGCCTGCTTCTGCGCCGCATCCAGCCCCGCCGTCAGCACCACGGCCGCACGGGTGCCGCGCGCGGCCAGATCGGCGATCAGCGCGGGCACGGTGGCCGGCGGCGTGCAGATCACGGCCAGATCGGGGGCGGCGGGCAGGTCCTGCACGCGGGCATGGACCGGCTGGCCGTCGAGCGTGGTGTACTTGGGATTGACCGCATACACCGCGCCCGCATAGCCCTGGCGCAGATTGCGCCAGACGGTGGCGCCCACGCTGTGCGGCCGCTGCGAGGCGCCGATCACCGCCACCGAAGACGGCGCCAGCAGGGAGTCGAGGTTGCGGATGCTCATGGACCCGGATCCGGAAAACGCTGACCCCCACTGTAGCCGGCCCGCATGACCGGCCGGCGACACCCCCACGCCGGCGTGGGGGTGGCCGGCAGCGATCAGAAGTTCAGCTGCACGCCGACCAGGATGCGGCGCCCCGGCAGCGGCGCGCGGCCCGGCGCGGTCTGCGTCAGCACCGAAGTGGCCGGATAGGCCAGCGCGTCGCCCAGGTTGTCCAGCCGCGCATACCCCAGCCACTGCGTCCCGGCGGTGCGCATGCGGTAGGTGAGCGCCGCGTTCCACAGCGTGTAGCCGGCCACCGAGGTCTGCCCGTCGGGCACGCGGTTCTGCGCGGCGAACTGGTCCACTCCCAGCCGCGCCCCCCAGGGGCCGCGGCCCCATTGCAGCGTCGCGCCCAGGCGCAGCGGCGCGATGCGCGGCAGCGGCTGGGCGGAGGCCAGGTTGTCGCCCTGCACCGCATCGGCGCGCCACAGCAGGTCCAGCGTGCCGCCGCGCTCGAGCAGGCGCAGCGCGCCGCTGGCCTCGGCGCCGCTCAGACGGGCCGGCACCCCCTGGTAGCGGTACTCCGGCGGCGAGGCGCTCAGGTCGCTGGGCAGCAGGGCGATGTAGTTGCTGAAGTCGTGCACGAAGAGCTGCAGCTGCGCGCGGTGGGCGCCGTGCTTCCAGCTCACCCCCAGATCGGCGTTGCGCGAGCGCTCCAGCTCCAGGTCCGCGTCGCCGATCACATAGGCGGCGGTGGCCACGTGCACCCCATCGGCAAACAGCTCGTAATCGCGCGGGGCGCGCTGGTTCCAGGACAGGTTGGCGCTCAGCTGCCAACGCGGCGCCACGTTCCACACCGCGCCCAGCGCCTGGCTGGCCGGGGTGTAGCTGCGCACGGCCGGGGCAAAACGCGCCAGCGTAGGATGCCCCAGCGACTCCACCCGCACCTGCTCGACGCGCGCGCCCGCGCTCAGCCGGCCCCAGGACAGGCCCAGCTCCTCATGCGCGTACAGCGCCGCGCTGCGCGTGCGGCTGGCCGGCGCATAGGCCTCGTCGCCATCGGCCACGAAATCGGTGTGTTCCAGATGGACGCCGAGCACGCCGTCCAGCGCCCCCAGCGGGGTGCCCAGGCGCGCCTGGCGGGCCTGCACGCGCAGCTCCTGGCCCTGCTGGTCGAAGGTCGTGCCGGGCACGCCGGCGTCGTATTCGGTGTGGCGGTAGTCGCTGCGGCTGTACTGCAGCCGCAGGGCGGCCAGCGGGCCTTGCAGCCCCCGGCGCTCGCCTTCCAGCGCCAGCCGGGTGCTGCGCAGGACGATGCCCACCTCGTCCTCGGCCACGGTGCCATAGGCGCTGCCGTAGGTGGACAGGGCAGCGCCCAGATAGCCCTGGTCGAAGTGCAGCGTGCCACCGAGCGCGCCGCCCCAGCTCTGGCTGGCGGCATTG
Organism: Hylemonella sp.; assembly: GCA_036846225.1. Taxonomy (GTDB): domain Bacteria; phylum Pseudomonadota; class Gammaproteobacteria; order Burkholderiales; family Burkholderiaceae_C; genus Hylemonella. Next base: position 4,196 of record DAIUCJ010000050.1, on the reverse strand, counting down.
CACAGACGGCTGGCCACCGTGGTCACGCCGCCGCGGGTGCAGGCAATGTCCACCGGCACGGACACATCGCCGGTGCTGCGGCCCATCGCATCGACATGCAGGGTGTAGCGGTCGGTGCCGGTCTCCAGCAACACCGCGCCGCCCTGCTCGGCGTTGCCGCTGCCCAGGCGCGCATCGGCGCGACCGCTGACGCCGCCTTGCGCGCCGAACAGCGCCTCGCGCGCGATGCGGCCGTCGATGACGTTGACCACGCCGCCGACGGCGCTGCCGCCATACTCCAGCACGGCCGGGCCGCGCAGCACCTCGATGCGCTCGACCAGCAGCGGATCCAGCGCCACCGCGTGGTCGTCACTGAGCGCCGACAGGTCCTGGCTGGCCGCGCCGTTGCTCAGGATGCGGACGCGGTCGCCGTCCAGCCCCCGGATCACCGGACGGCCGGCATTGGGGCCGAACCAGGTGTTGCCCACGCCGCTCAAGCCGTCCAGCGTGGCCCCCAGCGTGGGCTGGCTGCGCAGCAGCAGTTCGTCGCGCTCCAGGCGCTGCACGGGCACGCTCAGCTCCGATGAGCCCAGCGGATTGCCGGTGACCGTCACGGTCTGCAACTGAGGTTCTTCGCTACGGGTCTGCGCCGTCGCGGCCAGCGCGCTGCAGGCGCACAGGATCAGCGCGGCGCGGGCGGCGGGGCGCAGCCCCGCCAGGGTGATGGTATCGATAGGCATGTATCGCTCGTGATCGGAAAAATGCAGAGACAGCCGCGGCCGCCTCGTTGCAGGCGGCCGGGCACGGAAAACGGAGATCGATCAGCGAGCGGATGGCGGCGCGCGCGCCGCATAGGGCGCGCACACGGCAGCAGGCAGGCCGCGGTCCTGCCCGAGCCGCCACAGCTGCGGCGGCAGCGCCAGCGCCCAGACCAGCGGCACCGCGATGGGGCCGGCATGGCCGATTTGGTCATAGAGCCGGCAATCCGGGCCGTCGTCGGCCGCGGCCGCCAGATGCGCCAGCACCCCCTGCTCGGCTGCGGCCGCCACCGGGACGCTGCCGCTGGCGGCTGCGCCGGCATGCCGCACCCCGTGCACCAGCCCCAGCAGCTGCGCCCACAGCAGCGCCAGCACGAGCAGGCCCAGGCCCGCTGCGCGACGGGCGGCGGGCCATGGGTGGTTCCGCAATGGCTGAGAGCTGAACGGCACGGTCGGCACCAATGCAAGAAAAGGGCCAGATTATTTGACCGGGACCGCGTCGCTGAGGCGGTAATACAGGCCGTAGGGGTCGTCGCGCAGCACGCTTAAGCGCCCCTGCAGCACCAGGGGCTCCATGTCGTAGCGCACCGGCGTGCGGCTGCGCACCTCGATCATGCTCTCCGGCCCGCCGGGCACGCAGAACGAGCAGGTCAGCGGCACCGCGCTCAGCAGGAAGTGGGTCTGTTTCTCACCCGGCTCCAGCGGCATCATGAAGCCCTGCACCCGCTGCACCCGCCCGTCCAGCGCCTGCACTTCGGGCGGAAAGACCGGCTGCACCCGTTTGTTGACCAGCTGCGTCTTCACATTCGTCAGCAGCGACCAGGGCAGCACGTCGCTGCGCTCTTTCAGCGGTGGAAACGGGCTTTGCGGACTGTGCACCCCCGCGCCGCTGCCGGCGGGCAGACCGCCGGCGATCGGCGGCGTCAGCTGCGCGTGGGCCAGGCCGGCGGCGGCAAGCAAAAAGGCAGTCAGCAAGCGGTACATGGTTTCAGCGGGTGTTCAGCAGGGTCAGCGCATCGCTGCGGTAGGCCTCCCAGGCCGGCAGCAGGGCCGCCAGCACGGCCACGGCCAGCGCCAGCAGCGGCACGGCCAGCTCCTGCGGCAGCAGGCCCGCTGCCGCCAGCGGCAGCGACGCCTGGGCCGCCAGCAGATAGCCTAGCAGGCCTGTCAAGCCATGCCCCAACGCCAGGCCCAGCAGGGCCGCCAGCAGCGCCAGCCACAGGGCTTCGGCCAGCAGCAGCGCGGCCACGCGCGCCGGCGGCGCCCCCAGCAGGCGCAGCAGCGCCAGATCGGCGCGCCGCTCGCGCACCGCGCTCCACAGCGCGATGAACACGCTCAGGCCCGCGGTGAGCAGCAGCACCGCGGCAAAGCCGCGCAGCACGTCGGCGCCCACGCCCACCATGCGCAGCAGGCGGCTGATCTCCAGCGCCGGCGCGGCCGCCTGCAGGGTGGTCGAGCCGTTGACGAAGCGCGGAAAGGTCGCCGCCGCCAGCGGGCTGCGATAGCGCACCAGCGCCACTGTCACTTCGCGCTCGTCATCGTCCCCGGCCACGTGCCCTTCGGCATGGTGCTTCGCGCCGGCACCATGCGCGGCTTCATGCACCTGCCAAACCGACTCGGTAGCGGTCAGGATCAGCCGGTCCAGCACGCAGCCGCACGGCGCCAGCACGCCCACCACGCGATAGGGATGGTCGGCGTGGCCGCCGTCAGCCCCTTCACCCAGGCCGTGGCTGCCGGCAAACGACTGCCCGGGCTGCAAGCCCGTGGCCTGCGCCACCTGCGCGCCCAGCACCGCTTCCAGCGGGGCCTGCCACAGCCGCCCGGCAGCCGCCTGCGCGCCGTAGTGCGCCACGTAATCGGCGGTGGTGCCGACGATGCGCCAGCCGCGGTAGCTGTCGCCCAGGCTCAGCGGGATCAGCTGCGCCACCCGCGCGTCGCGCGCCAGCAGCTCCACCGCGCGCAGCGGGATATTGCCCGGCGGCACGTCCAGATGGAACACGCCGGCCAGGATGAGCTGCAGCGGGCTGCCCTTGGCGCCCACCACCGCGTCGATGCCGGCCAAGTCGCGCTCGAAGGCGCGGCCCAGCTGGGCCTGCACCAGCATCACCAGCGTCACCGCCCCCAGCCCCAGCGTGAGCAGCAGCAGGTTCAGCGCCGTGGCCAGCGGCCGCGCCCACAGGTATTGCCAGGCCAGCCGGGCCGTGCTCATGATCCGCCTCCGGCCTGCAGCGCGAGCTGCTGCGCCTGCGGCAGCGCCTGCACCACGCGCGCGTCGTGGGTGGCGATCACCAGCGTGGCGCCGTGGCGCTGCGCGGCCGCCTGCAGCAAGTCCAGTGCATCCTGCGCGGCGGCATCGTCCAGGCTGGCGGTGGGCTCGTCGGCCAGGATGACGCGCGGCGCCAGCAGCACGGTGCGCGCCAGCGCCACCCGCTGGGCCTGCCCGCCCGACAGCGCCGCAGGCCGCCGCGCGGCCAGTCCGTCCACCCCCAGGGTCTGCAGCGCGGCCTGCACCGCGGCCCGGTCCACCGGCAAACCGGCGGCGTAATAGACCAGCGCCAGGTTGTCGGCGACGGTCAGTGCCTCGCTCAGATACAGCCGCTGCGGCAGAAAGCCCACGTGGCGCGCGCGCCAGGCGTCGCGCTGCACCGGGCCGAGCGCGCCCAGGCACTGGCCGGCCACGACGATCTCGCCCGATGCCGGCGCCATCAGCCCTGCGGCCAGCGCCAGCCAGCTGGACTTGCCGCTGCCCGATGGCCCCCGCAGCACCAGCGTGCCGCCCTGCGGCACGTTGACGTCGGGAAAGGCCAGCTGCACGCCGCCCGGGTAGCGGCAGGCCAGCGCGCGCGTGCTGATCACGCCGCATCCTCCGGCCGCAGCCAGGCGGCGTAGCGCTGGCGGAACTTGGCCAGCTTGGGAACGATGACGGCCATGCAGTAGCCCTGGCCGGGGTGGCGGGCGTAGTAGTCCTGGTGGTAGTCCTCGGCCGGCCAGTAGTTGGCCAGCGGCAGCACCTCGGTGACGATAGGCCGCTCGTACACCCGCGCCGCCTCCAGCTCCCCGATCAAGGCGCGCGCCGCCTGTTCCTGTTCGGCCGTGGTGGTGTAGATGCCGCTGCGGTACTGCGGCCCCACGTCGTGCCCCTGGCGGTTGGGCGTGGTCGGGTCGTGGGTGGCGAAAAAAATCTCCAGCAGCTGGCGGGTGCTCACCTCGTGCGGGTCATAGACCAGCCGCACGACCTCGGCATGGCCGGTCGTGCCGCTGCAGACCTCTTCGTAGGTAGGCTGCGGGCGATGGCCGTTGCTGTAGCCGCACTCCACCGACTCCACGCCGCGCACGCGCCGAAACACCGCATCGGTGCACCAGAAGCAGCCGCCGCCCAGCGCCAGCACGGACCTGTCCTTGCCCATCGTTAGCCCCCCGCAGAGACACGAGACCGCCGATCTTAGCTGCTGCCTGCCC
>DAIUCJ010000049.1:0-14837 GCA_036846225.1 Hylemonella sp. | reverse complement strand
GGCCCCGGGGCTGGGCACGCTCAGTCGGCCGTGATCTTGCGCTCCCGGATCAGGGCGCCGAAACGCTTGGAGTCCTCGGCCGCCTTGGCCGCGAACTGCTGCGGACTCATCGGCGCGGCTTCGCCGCCCAGGCCGGCGATGCGCTCGCGCACCGCCGGCGCGGCCAGGATCTTGTTGATCTCGGTGTTGAGCCGCGTGATCACCGCCGCCGGCGTGCCCGCCGGTGCATAGAAGCCGAAATAGGTGTCGGCGTCGAAGCCTTTGAGGCCGGCTTCCTCCACCGTCGGCACGTCGGGAAACAGCGGCGAGCGCTTGGGGCTGCCCACGGCCAGCAGTTTCAGGCGGCCGGCGCGCACATGCGGCAGGCCGATGCCCGGGTCGAAGGCGAAATCGATCTGGCCGGCCAGCAGGTCGTTGAGCGCCGGGGCCGCTCCCCGGTAGGGTACGTGCACGACGAAGGTGCCGGTCATGCTCTTGAACATTTCCATCGCCAGATGCGGCGAGCTGCCGTTGCCCGGCGAGCCGTACGACAGCTTGCCGGGGTTGGCCTTGAGGTAGCTGATCAGTTCCTGCGTGGTGTTGACCGGCAGCGTCGGCTTGGCCACCAGAAAGACCGCCACGCGCGCCACCGAGGCCACCGGCACGATGTCCTTGGCCGGGTCGAAGGGCATTCGGGGGTAGATGTGCGGGTTGACCGAGACCGTGCCGCCCGAGCTCATCAGCAGCGTGTAGCCGTCGGCCGGCGACTTGGCCACCGCGTCGGCACCGATGTTGCCGCCGGAGCCGGCGCGGTTTTCGACGACCACGGGCTGGCCCAGCGCGTCTTGCAGCGGGGCGGCCACCAGGCGGGCCAGCACGTCGGCCACCCCGCCCGGAGGGAAGTTGACGATGACCTTGACTGGCTTGGTCGGGTAGTTCTGGGCATGCGCGGCCGGGACGAAGCCGGCCAGCGCCAGCGCGGCAGCCAGCAAGCCGCGACGCACGGGGGAGTGGAAGGATGGTTTCATCGTTGCTCCTTGGTGGTTTTGGTCATGCAAGCCACGCTGCGGCTAGCCCATGCGCGCGGGCAGCCACAGCGTGAGCACGGGGAAAGCGATGAGGATCACCAGGCGGACCAGGTCGATGCCGATGAAGGGCAGCACGCCGCGGAAGATCTGGGTGAAGCTGACTTCGGGCACCACGCTCTTGATGACGAAGACGTTCATGCCCACCGGGGGGTGGATCAGGCCCAGCTCGACCACCATCACCACGATGACGCCGAACCAGATCGGGTCGAAGCCGAGCTGCAGGATCAGCGGAAAGATGATGGGCACGGTCAGGATGATCATGGCCATCGCGTCCATCAGGCAGCCCAGCACCAGGTACAGGCCCATGATGATGGCCAGCAGCGCGTAGCGGTTCAGGCCCAGGCCGGTGAGGAATTCCGTCACTTTCTGCGGGGTCTGCGTGATGGTCAGGAAGTAGCCGAACAGCAGCGCGCCGATCAGCACCGTGAAGACCGCGGCACAGGTGCGGGTGGCTTCGAGCAGGGCCTCGCGGATCTGCGGCAGGCTCAGGCGGCGGCGCAGCACGCCCAGGATGAAGGCGCCGGCCGCGCCCATGCCGCCGGCTTCCGAGGGCGTGAACACCCCGCCATAGAGCCCGCCGATGACGAAGACGAACAGCGCCAGCGGCGCCCACACGTCCTTGAGGCTGGCCACCCGCTCGGTCCAGGGCTTGCGTTCGCCCGCCGGCAGAAAGTCGGGTTTGACCATGACGATCAGGCCGATGGTCAGCATGTACATCAGGATGGCCAGCAGCCCGGGCACGACGCCGGCCATGAAGAGCTTGCCAATGTCCTGCTGGGTCAGGATGGCATAGACCGCCAGCACGGTCGAGGGCGGGATCATGATGCCCAGCGTGCCCCCTGCGGCGATGACGCCGGTGGCAAAGGACGAGGGGTAGCCGTAGCGGCGCATCTCCGGGTACGCGACCTTGGAGAACGTGGCGGCCGTGGCCACCGAGGAGCCGCAGATGGCGGCAAAGCCGCCGCAGGCCAGCACCGTGGCCACGCCCAGGCCGCCGCGCAAATGGCCCAGAAAGGCGTTGGCGGCGCGGAACAGCTCGCGGCTGATGCCTGAGACCGACACCAGCGCGCCCATGAGCATGAACATCGGGATCACGGCAAAGCTCTGGTCGGTGACGGTGCGCATCACCGTCTGCCCCACCATCTTCAGGGCCGGCTCCATGCCGATGAGGTAGCCATAGCCGGTCACGCCGACCAGCCCCATGGCCATGCCCACGGGCACGCGCAGCAGCATCAGGGCAAAGAGGGCGACGAAGCCGATGCCGGCAACGAGATCGGTATTCAAGACGACGTCCTCGCAGAGGTTTAGATGGGCAGGCTCATTCGCTGGTGTGCTGCTCGGGGCGGTCGGCTACGCGCGCGGGGTCGAACACCAGGCGCCAGGTGCGCACCGCGATCAGGAAGACGGCGGCGATGTCGCCCAGCCAGGCCACGGCATAGAACGGCCACACCGGCAGGTGCAGGTCGTAGGTCAGTACGTTGTCGCGCCAGGTCACCAGCACCTTGTCGAACAGGGTGTAGGTCTGCACCGACACCACGAACAGCAGCACCAGCGTGGCGAAGACGTCGATCCAGCGCCGCGCGCGGGGGCCGGCCGCGCTCCAGACCAGATCGACCGTGATGTGGGTGCCGCGGTAGCTGGTGGCGGCGATGCCCCAGAAGATCAGGATGCCCAGCAGCAGCGAGCCGAAATCGTAGGCGTCTGGAATCGAGGTCGAGAAGAATTTGCGCAGGATGACGGCCACGAAAATGTTGAGCGCGACCAGGCCGACGAAGATGGCCGCCGTCCACTCGATCGTGTCGATCACACGATCCATGGTGTTGCGTTTCACGCCGCTCTCCGGGTGCAGGACAGATCCGCACGCCACGGCACACGGCGCGCCGTGGCGTGCGCGGTCAGGGCTTTACATCGCGGCCTTGTACTTGACCAGGTGCTGCTTGAGGCTGTCGAGCACGGCCTTGGGGTCCTGGCCGGTCTTGGCCTTGACGTCGCGGGCCCATTCATCGACGACGGGCGCTACGGCCTTGCGCCATTCGTCCACCTGCGCCGGGGTCAGCTTGTACACCTCGTGGTCGGGCATCGCGGCGAGCTTGGCGTGACCGCCGTATTCGAAATCGGCCCAGTTGCTGGCCACTTTCTCGGCCCACTCGGTGGTGCAGTGGTCGTCCACCGCCTTTTTCTGGGTGGGCGAGAGCGATTCGTACTTGGCCTTGTTCATCACCCAGACGAAGGGGGTGACGTACAGCGGCACGTCCATGTGGTATTTGGTGACCTTCTCGATGCCGAACAGCGGGATCGAGCCCCAGGGGAAGGTGACGGCGTCGGCCACGCCGCGCTCCAGGATCTCGCGCACCTCGGGGGCGGAAGCCTGCACGTTGGTGCCGCCCAGCAGCGTGACCATGCGGCCCACGCCTTCGTGCGCCGGACGGATCTTCATGCCCTTGATGTCGCTGGGCAGCACGATCTTCTTGCGCGAATGGAAGGTGCCCGGGTCGTGCACGAAGGCGAAGCAGAACTTCACGTCCTTCATCTCGGTGGCGGCGTACTGGCGGTACCAGGCGTCCACCGCGGCCGAGCCGCTCTTGCCGTTGGCCACCAGGAAGGGCAGCGAGGCCGCGGCAAAGATCGGGAAGCGCCCAGGCTGATAGCCGGGGTTGACGTAGGAGAAGTCCGCGATGCCGTCACGCGCCATGTCGTAGTGGTCGAAGGCCTTGCCCAGTTGCTGGGCCGGAAACATGGTGGCGCTGAGCGTGCCGCCCGAGGCTTTTTTCAGGCTCTCGCCCCAGGCGATCAGCGAGGGGTTCAGCGGATGCTGTGCCGGCACCCAGCTGGAAAAGCGGAACATGACGGGCTTGTCCTGCGCGTGCGCGGCGCCGGCTGCCAGCAGGCAGGCGGCGGAAACGGCGGCGGCCAGGCGGCCAAGGCTCTGGATGACAGGGGGCATGGTGGTCTCCTCTTCGATGGGGTTGCGGATCTCAGTCCGTATGCTCAATCAATGTAACGGGTGGCAACGGCAGCGTATATGCGCGTTAGTACTGCCCCGGTCGCGGCGCTTCAGGCCGCTCGCCGGCGCACCCAGCGGATCGGCTGCTCCTTCAGCGGGCGCGGCGGCGCGCCGTGTTGCGCGAGCGTGCGGTCCAGTGCCTGTCCGGCTTCGTCGGCCAGCGCGGCCGTGCGCGCCGCCGCAATGGCCTGGGCGCGCGTCGCGTCGTCGGGCAGGGAGCCGCCCGTGGCCAGGTGGCGGATCAGGTGCAGCAGGTTGTCCTTGCCGCGCTCGTTGGTGCTGCCATAGCCTTTGATCAGGCGGCCGCACTGGGCCAGCTCGTAGCCGGCCTGCCAATGGCGCGCGCCCAGCGTGACGACGGCGTGCAGCCATTCGTCGATCAGCTGCTGTTCGGTGGCCCAGCGGCTGCCCAGCGGGCGCAGCCGTTTGAGCGCGGCCAGCGTGCGCAGGGCCAGCATGCCGCCGATGGTGTGGGTGCCGACCTTCAGCGGCAGGGCCCAGGGCTGCCGGCCTGCCTGCACGCGGCGCCGGTCCCAGGCCTGCAGGCGCTGCGCCAGCGCCGGCGGCAGCAGCGCTGCGAACTCCGGCACGCCGGGCTTGAAATGGTCATAGACCTTGAGCAGGTCGCCTTCCTGCGCCCGCACTTCCGCGCGCACGCGCTGCCAGCGGCTGGCGCGGCTTTTGAGATCGGCCACGCGGATGATGTCGTCAAACGCCATCCACAGCGCCAGCCAGCGCGCCATCTCCCGCGTCAGCGCCCAGCCGTGGCGGCCGTCGGGGTCGCTGGCGCGCTCGGCCTGCAGCACGCGCTGCAGCCGCTGCAGGTAGCGGCGGGCGTAGGCGGCGTCCTGGTATTCACTCAGGCGCGCGCAGCCCAGGGCCAGCAGCTCGTGCAGCACGGCGGGAAACTGCGCGGCCGCTTCGGCCGGCAGCGCGGGGCGCTCGGCAGGGGGCGGCGGAGCGGCCGGCTTGGCCGGTTCGAGCACGTGCTCAAGATACTGAGCCTGACTGCGCTGCGCGGCCACGGCCTCATAGCCCAGCGCGAAGCCGCGCAGACTGGCCTGGGCTGCGCCGCCGCTGCCGGTCAGCACTGCTTCATAGTCCTGCCGCTGCATCGGCAGCAGGCCGCTGGCGGCCACGCAGCCGAGCATGACGGCGCTGACCACCGTGCCGGCCTGGCGGGTGAGCTCGGCCATGTCCACGACGTGGTGGGCGCGGCTGTGGGCAGCGACGATGCGCAACAGCTCGTGCGCGGGGCGCCGGCCGTCGCCCGGTTGCATTTTTTCCATCGTGGTCAGCGCGCGGGCCGAGGAGGTGAGCACCAGCGTGCGCTCGCGGCTGGCGTGGCCCAGGCCGATCTGGCGCACCGTCTCCAGCAGCTCGCTGGACAGCAGCGCATCCAGCCGGCCCGGCACCGGGTACAGGCCCAGCACTGGGCGCTTGCCGCCGAGCTCGGCCTCGCGCAGCGGGAAGAACTCCAGGTAGTAAGTGGTGGCGCCGGTGCGCTGCGCCACGCCGGGTATCGAGGTGGCCTGCGCCGGGTAGCCGGCGTGGCGGGCCGTCTGCACCAGCCAGTCGGTGAGCACGCCGCCGCCTTCGCCTCCGAGGGCGCAGACCAGCAGGGAGATGGGTTGTGGATTCATCGGGGTCATGCCGGTTGCAGCGCGCGCACGACGGTGCGGCGCAGGCCGGCCAGCAGGCGTTCGTGCCAGCGCGGGTTCTGCACCACCTCGGCGCGGTAGAAAGAGGGACACAGCGTGGCCGCGTGCGCGTTGGCTCCGCACAGGCCGCAGCCCACGCAGCCATCGATGACCGTGGCCACCGGATCGACCTTCAGCGGGTCCAGGTTGTCCTTGAGCGTCAGGGTCGGGCAGCCGGAGAGGCGGATGCAGGCGTGGTCGCCGTTGCAGACGTCCTCATCGACGCCGTATTTCACCCGCTCCACGCGCCGGCCCTGTTTGAGCAGGCTGGCGATCCAGGGCTTGATGCGGCGCTGCCGTTCCAGTTGGCATTCGCCCTCGGCGACGATGACTTTCAGGCCGCTGAAGTCGGTGGTGAAGGCTTCCACCAGCGTGCGGCGCACCTGTTCGACCTCATAGGTGTGCACGGTGCGCAGCCACTGCACGCCCAGGCCTTTGAGGGTGTTTTCGATGGTCTGGTTGGTGTGCACCAGGCTCTCGCGCTTATCCGCGGCCTGCGTCTTGGCCGTTTCGCCCGGCGTGGAGATGATGTCCTGCGTGCCGGTGGCCGAGGTGTAGCCGTTCTTGAAGATCAGCAGCACGGCGTCGTCGCCGTTGAACAGGGCGCTTTGCACGCCGGTGAGCAGGCCGTTGTGCCAGAAGCCGCCATCGCCCATGACGGAGAGCACGCGCCGGTTCATCACTGGCGAGACCCCCGCGCGGCTGGCCAGCGACATGCCATAGCCCAAGATGGAGTGGCCGAACGAGAAAGGCTCGAAGGTGGCCAGCGCATGGCAGCCGATGTCGGCGGCCACGTGCACGCGCCCGACCTGCTCCTGCGCCAGCTTCAGCGCGGCGAACACCGGCCGCTCCGGGCAGCCGACGCACATGCCTGGCGGGCGCGCCGGCAGCGGCTGGCCCAGCTCCCGGGCGATGGCTTCGCGGCGCTCGCGGTTGCCGGCCAGCCAGGCGGGCACGGTCGCATCGAGCAGCTCGGCGCGGTACTGGCGCAGGAATTTCTCCAGCCCGCCGGCCATCACTTCGGCCGAGTATTCGCCGGCCATGGCCAGCATGTCCTTGCCGTGCAGCGGGGTCGGGATGCCGGCGCGGCGCAGCAGCGCGGCCAGCTCCTGCTCGATGTACTCGGGCTGGCCTTCTTCCATCAGCAGCACGGCGCGTTTGCCGGCGCAGAAATCCGTCAGTTCGTCCGGCACCAGCGGGTAGGTGACGTTGAGCACCAGCAGCGGAATGTCCGTCTGGCCAAAGGCATCGGCCAGGCCGAACTGCTGCAGCGTGCGCACCAGCGTGTTGTACAGCCCGCCCTGCACGATGATGCCCAGATCGCTGTGCCGCCCTGCGAACAGCTCGTTGAGCCGGTGCTCGCGGATGTAGGCGCGCGCGGCCGGAATGCGCTGCTCCACCTTGAGCTTTTCGTGCCGGAAGGTCACCGGCGGGTGCGCGAGCCGGTCGTAGTCGAACGCGGCCGGCTCTTGCAGCAGCGCGCGGGTGGAGATGGCCGGCGCGCGGTTGTCGCGCGCGGCGAAGCTGCCGCGCACATGGCAGGCGCGGATGCGCAGCTCCAGGATGGCCGGCATGTTGGACGCTTCCGACAGCGCAAAACCGTGCTCGACGATGTCCACCATGCACTGCAGGTCTGGGCGCGGATCCAGCAGCACCATGCCGGATTTCAGCGCATAGGCGTGGGTGCGCTCCTGGATCACGCTGGCGCCCTCGCCGTAGTCCTCGCCCACGACGATGAGCACGCCGCCGGTGACACCGGGCGAGGCCAGGTTGCTCAGGGCGTCGGCCGCCACATTGGTGCCGACGATGGACTTCCAGGTCACCGCGCCGCGCAGCGGGTAGTGGATGGAGGCCCCCAGCATCGCGGCGGCGGACGCCTCGTTGGAACAGGCTTCCACGTGCACGCCCAGCTCGTCCAGATAGTCTTTGGCCTGCACCATCACGTCCAGCAGGTGCGAGACCGGGGCGCCCTGGTAGCCGCCTACGTAGGCCACGCCCGATTGCAGCAGGGCCTTGGTGATGGCCAGGATGCCTTCGCCATGAAAAGTCTGGCCCTGGCCCAGCGCGAGCGACTTGATCTCCTCGCGGAACGATATTTCCACTGCCTTGTCTCCGTATCGGGGGATGTGTCGGGGGCAGAGTGTGACGGTTCGATTGCTATCAATCAATAAAATACCGGCACTATCAACTATTAGAAAAATGAATATCAAGGACCTCGACCTGAACCTGCTGCGCGTGTTCGATGCGGTCTACCGCACTGGCAAGGTCAGCCGTGCGGCCGAGGTGCTGGCGCTGACGCAGCCGGCCGTCAGCCAGGGGCTGACGCGGCTGCGCCTGCTGCTGAAGGATCCGCTGTTCACGCGCGCGGCCGCCGGCGTGCAGCCCACGCCGCGCGCGCAGCGGCTGGCGCCGGCGGTGCGGCAGGCGCTGCTGCTGCTGGAGCAGGCGCTCAACGAGGCCGAGCGCTTCGACCCGCAGGCCGCGCACAAGACCTTTCGCATCCACATGAGCGACATCGGCGAAGGGCGCTTCCTGCCCGAGCTGATGGTGGCCCTGCGCGAGCGCGCGCCGGGCGTGCGCATCGAGACGCTGCCGCTGCCGGCGCCGGCGATCGCCGCGGCGCTGGACAGCGGCCAGATCGACTTCGCCTTTGGCTTTCTGCCCACCGTCAAGGACACCCAGCGCGTGCAGTTGCTGAAGGACCGTTACATCGTGATGCTGCGCGCCGGGCATCCCTTTCTGGCCGTGGCGCGGCAGCGACGCGGCCGCGCGCTGCTGGAGGCGCTGCCGGCGCTGGAGTTCGTGGCCGGGCGCACGCACTCGGACACGCTGCGCATCTTGCAGCTGCTCAAGCTGGAAGAGCGGGTGCGGCTGGTGGCCGAGCACTTCATGGTGCTGCCGGCGATCGTGGGCACCACCGATCTGGCGGTGGTGATGCCGCGCAACATCGCCCGCGGCTTTGCCGCACAGGGCGGCTATGCGCTGATCGAGCCGCCCTTTCCGCTGCGCGACTTCACCGTCTCGCTGCACTGGAGCCGCCGCTTCGAGAACGACGCGGCCAACCGCTGGCTGCGCCAGCTGCTGACGGAGCTGTTCACCGCGCCTTAAGCGCAGCCTGCGCGGGCGCGCGCAGACGGCAGACCTACAATCAGCCGACTTTTCCCACCCCCAGGCCCACGATGAGCATCAAGAGCGACAAATGGATCCGCCGCATGGCCGAGCAGCACGGCATGATCGAGCCCTTCGAGCCCCGGCAGGTGCGCCATGCGCCGGATGGCCACAAGATCGTCAGCTACGGCACCAGCAGCTACGGTTACGACATCCGCTGCGCGCGCGAGTTCAAGGTGTTCACCAACATTCACAGCACGGTGGTGGACCCAAAGAACTTCGACGAAAAGAGCTTCGTGGACATCGAGGGCGATGTCTGCATCATCCCGCCCAACAGCTTCGCGCTGGCGCGCACCGTGGAGTATTTCCGCATTCCGCGCAACGTGCTGACCATCTGCCTGGGCAAGAGCACCTACGCGCGCTGCGGCATCATCGTCAACGTCACGCCGTTCGAGCCCGAGTGGGAAGGCTATGTGACGCTGGAGTTTTCCAACACCACGCCGCTGCCGGCCAAGATCTATGCGGGCGAAGGCTGCGCGCAGGTGCTGTTCTTCGAGAGCGACGAGGTCTGCGAGACCAGCTACAAGGACCGCGGCGGCAAGTACCAGGGGCAGCAGGGCGTGACGTTGCCCAAGACCTGATGCCCCCGCCGGGGCGTGGGCGTGCCGCCGGCCTGCATGGCGGCGTCACCTGGATCCGGAGCGCCAAGCGATTCTTGCGGCGGCCAGGTCCCAGCCGGCCCAGCCGCAGCTTTTGAACAGCACCGGGCCGGACGCTGATGCCGGCCGGTTGTGCCGGGTGCGCAGCACGTCCTGCAGGGTGGCGAACCTGGAAACGTCCAGTCCGGCCTGCAGCAGGTCGCCGGCCTCATGGTCGGCGTCGCGCGTGTCCACCACCACGGTGCCCTGTTGGGCGATGTGACGGCACAGCTCCGGCGCCAGTTCCACCATGGCGGGCGTGAAGGCGCCGACGGCCGCGATGAAGGCATCCGGCCGCGGGGTGGCGCGCAGCACCACGCCGCTGGCCGGGGTGCAGGTGACGGCCAGCGGGCAGTCGGCCAGCGCGGCGTCGGGGTCGGCCACCACCTCGGCCCGCAGGCCCAGGCTGCGGGCATGAGCGGCCAGGGCCTGGGCGCTGGCGGCGCTGCGCGAGGCGATGCGCACCTCCCGCACGCCCAGGCCGGCGGCGTAGGCCTGCAGATGGGCGCGGCCTTGCACGCCGGCGCCGACGATGAGCAGCGGGCCCCCCGGGTTGGGCGCCAGGGTCTGCGCTGCCAGCAGCGAGACGGCGGCGGTGCGGCGCGCGGTCACCGCCGGGCCGTCCAGCACCAGACGGCGTGCGCCGCTGGCCAGGTCGAATACCACTACGTCGCCCTGGATGGCGGGGCGCGCCGTGCCGACGTTGGCCGGGGTGTAGGTGATGAGCTTGGCGATGGCCACGCGGTCGTCGTGCGCCGGCATCACGAACAGGCTGCCGCCGCCGGGCAGCGGCAGCACCTGCCGGGGCGGCACGCGCACGGCGGGGTCGGCCAGCAGGGCGGCGATTTCGGCGGCCAGGGCGGGGTAGGGCAGGCGCGCGGCGGTGGCGGCCGCATCGAGCAGGGCAGCGGACATGGCGGCACTGTAGCGCGGCGGGCCCGCCGCTTTCTCGCGCCAGGCCAGACCACACTCTGATAGGCCGCTCGGCCTCATCTGGCTGCCGGGCCTGCCCCACGGCCGTTTCTAGGATAATCCGCTTTTGCCCAAATTTTGGGCAACCAGGCGGCGCGGCTCCATCAGCGGGCCCTGCCGCACCTGATCCCGGCCGCCCCGTGCAGGCGGCCCCTGCTGCGAGATCCGATGACATCTGCTTCCCCTCAACCGCTGCGCTACGCCGATCTGACCCTGGCCGAGCCGCTCAAGCGCGCCGTGGCCGACATGGGCTACGAAACCCTGACGCCGATCCAGGCCCAGGCCATCCCCGTGGTGCTGGCCGGCCGTGACGTCATGGGCGCGGCGCAGACCGGCACCGGCAAGACGGCGGCCTTTTCCCTGCCGCTGCTGCAGCGCCTGCTCAAGCACGAAAACAGCTCCACCTCGCCGGCGCGCCACCCGGTGCGCGCGCTGGTGCTGCTGCCGACCCGGGAACTGGCCGACCAGGTGGCGCAGCAGATCAAGCTCTATGCCAAATACACGAACCTGCGCAGCGCGGTGGTGTTCGGCGGTGTGGACATGAAGCCGCAGACCGAGGAGCTGCGCCGCGGCGTGGAGGTGCTGGTGGCCACGCCCGGGCGGCTGCTGGACCACATCGAGGCCAAGACCGCTGTGCTCAACCAGGTGGAGTACGTGGTGCTGGACGAGGCCGACCGCATGCTGGACATCGGCTTTCTGCCCGATCTGCAGCGCATCCTGTCCTACCTGCCCAAGCAGCGCACCACGCTGCTGTTTTCGGCCACGTTCTCGCCCGAGATCAAGCGGCTGGCGTCGAGCTACCTGCAGGATCCGGTGACCATCGAGGTGGCGCGCTCCAATGCCACGGCCGCCACCGTGGAGCAGCATTTCTACAGCGTGGGCGAGGACGACAAGCGCCGCGCGCTGCACCAGGTGCTGCGCAACCTGGGCATCCGGCAGGCGTTCGTCTTCGTCAACAGCAAGCTCGGCTGCGCGCGGCTGGCGCGCGCGCTGGAGCGCGATGGCCTGAAGGTCACGGCGCTGCACGGCGACAAGAGCCAGGACGAGCGCCTCAAGGCGCTGGACGCCTTCAAGAAGGGCGAGGTGGACCTGCTGGTGTGCACCGACGTGGCCGCGCGCGGCCTGGACATCAAGGACGTGCCGGCGGTCTTCAATATCGACATTCCGTTCAACGCCGAGGACTACGTGCACCGCATCGGCCGCACCGGCCGCGCCGGCGCCAGCGGGGTGGCGGTGAGCTTCGTGTCGCCCAAGGATGCCAAGCTGGTGGCAGAGATCGAAAAGCTGATCAAGACCCGCATCGAGATCGAGCCGCTGGAGTATGACGAGGAACGCCCCGACATTCGCCGCCAGGGCCGCTTCAACGAGGGCCGGCGCCTGTACGAGCGCGGCGGCGACGAAGCTGGCCGGCCCGAGCGCCGCAGCGCCGCGCGCGAGGCCCCGCGCGCGCTGCCGGCCGCCGCCACGCACGATCCGTTCTTCAACCGGCCCTATGAGCCGCCGGCCGAGGTGAGTGAGCCCCCGCCGTGGGAAGCCGCGGCCAAGCCGGCCGGCAAGGTGGTCTCGCCCAACATCAAGCCCAAGCGCAAGGTGGCCGCCCTGTTCAAGGCGGAGTAAGCGGCGCGGCCCGCTGCCGTTTCCAGGTTCAGTTCGCAGGTTCAGTTCGCGGGTTCAGTCACTGCTGCCCGGGGTCTGGGCGGCCGGGCACGGGATCTGGATCAGCTCATGCGCGCCGCGGCCCACCAGCCGCACGGCGCTTAAGCGCCCGCCCCAGACGCAGCCGGTGTCCAGCGCCAGCAGATCCGGCCGGTTCAGCCAGCCCAGCGTGGACCAGTGGCCAAAGGCCACGGTCACATCGGCCGTGCGCCGCCCGGGCACGTCGAACCAGGGCAGGTAGCCCGGCGGGGCGCCGCCGGCGCCGTCCTTGGTGGCGAATTCCATCTCGCCTGCCGCCGTGCAAAAGCGCAGGCGCGTCAGCGCGTTGACGATGACGCGCAACCGCGCGTCGCCCTGCAGCGCATCGGACCAGGCGGCTGGCTCGTTGCCATACATGCGCTGCAGAAAATCCGGCAGCTCCGCGCTGCGCAGCACGGTTTCGACTTCTTGCGCCAATGCTATTGTTTTGATAGCATCCCATTCAGGCAGGACGCCGGCATGAACCATCAAAATGCATTCGCCGGCATGGTCGTGACGTTGCGCCAGCGGCTGCTGGCGCAGCCATTGCAGCAGCGCATCGCGGTCGCTGGCGTGCAGGATGCCGTCCAGCGTGTCGCTGCGGTGCGGCCGGCGCACGCCGTGGGCGACGGCCAGCAGATGCAGGTCGTGGTTGCCCAGCAGGCAGCGCGCGGCCGCGCCGTAGCCCATGAGCCGGCGCAGCACGGCGGCCGAGTCCGGACCGCGGTTGACCAGGTCGCCCAGCAGCCACAGCGTGTCGCGGCTGGGGGAGTACGCCAGGGTGTCGAGCAGGCGCTGCAGGGCGGCGTCACAGCCCTGCACGTCGCCGATCAGGTAGTGCGCCATCGCGGGTCGTCGCAGGAAACGACGCGGATTGTGGCATCCGCCGCGGGCGGGCCGGGCAAGCGGGTTACAGTTGGGCCTGGATGGAACTGCTGCTCATCGTCCTGCTGATCGCCCTCAACGGCCTGTTCGCGATGACGGAGCTGGCGCTGGCGGCCAGCCGCAAGGCGCGGCTGATGGCCATGGCCGAAGCCGGCGACGGCGGCGCGCGGCAGGCGCTGCAGCTGCTGGACAACCCGAACCAGTTTCTCTCCACCGTGCAGGTGGGCATCACCTCCATCGGCGTGCTCAACGGCATCGTCGGCGAAGCCGCCTTCAGCGACGATCTGGCGCGCGGGCTGCAGGCGCTGGGCATGGCCGAGGGCGCGGCCGGCATCGCGGCCACCGCGCTGGTGGTCACGCTGATCACTTTCGTCACCATCATCTTCGGCGAACTGGTGCCCAAGCGCATCGGCCAGCTTTACCCGGAGACGGTGGCGCGCTGGACGGCCCGCCCCATGCACGGGCTGGCGCTGGCGGCCAAGCCTTTCGTGCGGCTGCTGGCGGCCACCACGCAGGGCGTGCTCACGCTGCTGCGCATTCCCACCGACGTGGCGCGCGGCATGACCGAAGAGGAGATCCGCCACAGCCTGGAAGAAGGGGTGGACGCCGGCGTGATCGAGCAGCAGGAGCACCAGATGGTGCGCAATGTGTTTCGGCTGGACGACCGCCCGCTGACTTCGCTGATGGTGCCGCGTGCCGACGTGGACTGGCTGGATGCTTCGCTGACCGTGGCCCAGTGCCTGCAGCGCGTGGGCGAGGCCGGCGCGCAGGGGGCTGCGCATTCCTGGTATCCGGTGTGCCGCGGCTCGCTGGACGATGTGGTGGGGCTGATCAGCGTGGGCCGGCTGCTGGCGCTGGGGCCGCAGGCGCCAGGCCCGATCGAGGCGCATGCGCAGCCGGCCGTCTTCGTGCCCGAGACGCTCTCGGGCATGGAGCTGCTGGAGCAGTTCCGCGCGCACACGCAGCGCATGGTGTTCGTGGTGGACGAATACGGCGTGGTGCAGGGCCTGCTGACGCCAGGCGATCTGCTGGAGGCCATCACCGGCGAGCTCAAGCCGCTGGCGCCGGTCGATGCCTGGGCCACGGCGCGCGACGACGGCTCCTGGCTGCTGGACGGCATGATGCCGGTGGACGAGCTCAAGGCGCGGCTGGACATCCGCGCGTTGCCCGACGAAGACCGCGGCCGCTACAACACGCTGGCCGGCCTGCTGCTGGCCGTCAGCGGCCACCTGCCGCGCGTGGGCGAGCGCATCGCCTGCGGCGACTGGGTGTTCGAGGTGCTGGACCTGGACGGCCGGCGCATCGACAAGGTGCTGGCCCATCCGCAGCCGCAATCCGCTGGGCCTCACGGGGGCTGAGCCGCCGGCGGCGCGCGCTCAGCGGCCGGCAACGCCAAGCCGCCGCGCGCCCAGGTAGCGGCATTGAGACAGCGGCATTCAGGCAGCGCAAAGGATGCGGTTGCGCCCGGCGTGCTTGGCCTGGTAGAGCGCGGCATCGGCCCGGTTGAGCAGGCTGGCGGCGCTGTCGTCCTGCTGGAGTTCGGCCACGCCGCCGCTCAGGGTGGCCGTGCACACGGCCTGCCCGTCGCGGTGGCGGATCTGGGCGAATTCGGCGCGGATGCGCTCCAGCAGCTGCAGGGCCTGCGGCAGCCCGGCGCCGGGCAGCACGACGAGAAATCCTAAATCCGGCAGTTACCCCGTCGCCGGCAGGCCCGGAGGGGGCTTCGGCG
>DAIUCJ010000048.1:0-15348 GCA_036846225.1 Hylemonella sp. | reverse complement strand
CCGCGAAGGCGGCAAGACCGTCGGCGCCGGCGTCGTGGCCAAGATCATCGACTGAGGATTGCCGCAGGGGTATAGCTCAATTGGCAGAGCGTCGGTCTCCAAAACCGAAGGTTGGGGGTTCGATTCCCTCTGCCCCTGCCACCTGAGGCCGATCCGGGCGCCAGCGACAAGCCCGCCAGACCCTGGCGGGCTTCGGTGTCTCAAGGGTCGTGGCAAAGCGGTCGGTGCATAGCGGAATTCAAAACAGATGTCTTCGTCTCAAGTCGAAACGGTAGGTGGCGCGGCCGACAAGGCCAAGCTGGCCGTGGCGGTCGTGCTGCTGCTGGCCGGGCTGGTGGCCTTCTATGGTCTGGGCAAGCAGGGTCCCTGGGTGCAGTGGGGGGCGTTGGTGCTGGGTCTGCTGGCGGCCGTGGCGGTGTTTTTCACGGCGCAGCCGGGGCGCGATCTGCTGGCTTTCGGGCGCGAGTCCTGGCGCGAGCTGGGCAAGGTCGTGTGGCCGCAGCGCCGCGAGTCGATCCAGGTCACGGCCTATGTCTTTGCCTTCGTCGTCGTGATGGCGCTGTTTCTGTGGCTGACCGACAAGACGCTGGAGTGGGTCATTTTTGATCTGGTTCTGGGCTGGAGGAAATGATGAGCGAGACCATCGATACGTCGTCGGCTGCGGCGGCCAAGCCCAGGAATCCGGATCTGCGCTGGTACGTGGTGCACGCCTACTCCGGCATGGAGAAGGCGGTAGAGCGCAACATCCGCGAGCGCATCCAGCGCGCCGGCATGCAGGACAAGTTTGGCCGCATCCTGGTGCCGATGGAAGAGGTCGTGGAGGTCAAGAACGGCCAGAAGCGCACCACCGAGCGCAAGTTTTTCCCCGGCTATGTGCTGGTGGAAATGGTCATGGACGACGACACCTGGCATCTGGTCAAGCACACCAGCAAGGTGACGGGCTTCGTGGGCGGGGCCAAGAACCGCCCGGCGCCGATCTCCGAAGAGGAGGTCATGAAGATCGTCAACCAGATGCAGGAAGGCTCCGACAAGCCCCGCCACAAGGTGGAGTTCGAGGTTGGCGAGTACGTGCGTGTCAAGGAAGGTCCGTTCACCGATTTCAACGGCACGGTCGAGGAAGTCAATTACGAGAAAAACAAGCTGCGCGTGGCGGTCACGATCTTCGGTCGCTCGACCCCCGTGGAGCTGGAGTTCTCGCAGGTCGAAAAGACCTGAACCCACAAAGGTGCAGCGGGGCCGGCGGTTGCGGGCTCCGTCCTTCGGTTTTTTGCTTACCGGCTCGGCAAAAAGCGTCTGATCCAGAGTCGTCAACCCCGGGGAGCCTGGGCCTGTGGCCTAGGCGTCAATACCCGCAAGGAGTAAACCATGGCGAAGAAAATCGTCGGTTTTATCAAGCTGCAAGTGCCGGCTGGTAAGGCCAACCCGTCGCCGCCGATCGGCCCGGCACTGGGCCAGCGCGGCCTCAACATCATGGAGTTCTGCAAGGCGTTCAACGCCCAGACCCAGGGCGTCGAGCCCGGTCTGCCGCTGCCGGTCGTGATCACGGCCTATGCGGACAAGAGCTTCACCTTCATCATCAAGACGCCGCCGGCGACCACGCTGATCAAGAAGGCGATCAAGCTGGACAAGGGTTCCAGCAAGCCGCATACCGACAAGGTCGGCAAGATCACCCGTGCCCAGCTCGAGGAGATCGCCAAGACCAAGATGAAGGACATGACGGCTGCCGATCTGGACGCGGCCGTGCGCACCATCGCCGGCTCGGCGCGGTCGATGGGCGTGACTGTGGAGGGTGTGTAAATGGCCAAGCTCACGAAAAAAGCCAAAGCCCTGCAGGGCAAGGTGGACAGCACCAAGCTGTATCCGCTGGCCGATGCCCTGGCCATCGTCAAGGAGTGCGCGACCGCCAAGTTCGACGAATCCATCGACGTGGCCGTGCAGCTGGGCATCGATGCCAAGAAGTCCGACCAGGTGGTGCGCGGCGCCGTCGTGCTGCCGCACGGCACCGGCAAGACCAAGCGCGTGGCCGTGTTCGCCCAGGGCGCCAAGGCTGAGGAAGCCAAGGCCGCCGGCGCCGACGTGGTCGGCATGGACGACCTGGCTGCCCGCGTCAAGGCTGGCGACATGCCTTTCGACGTGGTGATCGCCGCCCCCGATGCGATGCGCGTCGTCGGTACCCTGGGCCAGGTGCTCGGTCCGCGTGGCCTGATGCCCAACCCCAAGGTGGGCACGGTGACGCCCGATGTGGCCACCGCCGTGCGCAATGCCAAGGCCGGTCAGGTGCAGTTCCGCGTGGACAAGGCCGGCATCGTGCACACCACGATCGGCCGCCGCTCGTTCGACACCGACAAGCTCAAGGGCAATCTGGTGGCGCTGATCGAGGCCCTGAACAAGGCCAAGCCCGCTTCCAGCAAGGGCGTGTACCTGAAGAAGCTGGCGGTTTCGTCCACGATGGGTGTGGGGGTCCGGGTGGACACCCAGTCCATCTCGGCGTAATCGCAGGAATGCGGGTGGCCGGCAACGGCCGCCCGATGTGGTGGGCTGCCGCAGCCGCAAGGCAGGCGGCAGGCCATCCAAGACCGCTGGTGCGCAGGCAACTGTGCTTAATCGGAATGCGGGAGGCGACTTCCGCTGAGGCCAGCGCAGATGGCGATCCCGCTGCAGATGGAAGAGATTCCAAACACAGTTGGTCGCTGCAAGAGAGGCGTGCCGGCTCCAACCGCCGGCACATATTGAAGGAGTAGACCTTGAGTCTGAATCGCAGTGAGAAAGAAGCGGTCATCCAAGAAGTGGCCGGCCTCGCCGCTCAAGCTCAAACGCTCGTGATGGCGGAGTACCGCGGCATCACGGTCGCCGACCTGACCAGGCTGCGCTCGGAAGCCCGCAAGCAAGGCGTGAGCCTCAGCGTGTTGAAGAACACGCTGGCCCGCCGTGCTGTGGCCGGTAGCGCGTTTGAGGTGGCGGCCGGCCAGATGACCGGTCCGCTGATCTATGGCTTTTCCGTCGATGCCGTGGCCGCTGCCAAGGTGGTGGCCGATTTCGCGAAGACCAACGACAAGCTGGTCATCCGCGGCGGCGTCTATGGCGGCAAGGCCCTGGACGTAGAGGGCGTCAAGCAGCTCGCCAGCATTCCTTCCAAGGAAGTGCTGCTGTCGCAGCTGTGCGGCTTGCTCAAGTCGCCGATCTCCCGCACCGCCGTGGTGCTGGGCGCGCTGGCGAAGAAAAAAGGCGAAGCGGCTGCGGCCTGAGACGGCGCAGTGTGAACCAACCCATTTGGAACTGAAGGACATCAAAAATGGCATTCGACAAAGACGCATTCCTGAACGCCCTGGACAGCATGACGGTCATGGAGCTCAATGACCTGGTCAAGGCGATCGAAGAGAAATTCGGCGTGAGCGCCGCCGCGATGGCGGCTCCGGCTGCTGCCGGCGCCGGCGGTGGCGCGGCTGCCGCAGCCGAAGAGAAGACCGAGTTCAACCTGGTGCTGGCCGACGCCGGCTCCAACAAGGTGTCGGTCATCAAGGCCGTGCGCGAAATCACCGGCCTGGGTCTGAAGGAAGCCAAGGACCTGGTGGACGGCGCGCCCAAGACCGTCAAGGAAGGCATGCCCAAGGCCGACGCCGAAGCTGCCAAGAAGAAGCTGGAAGAAGCCGGCGCCAAGGCCGAACTCAAGTAATTCGGCCCTGCCCGAAGGCTGGAGTGTCCTGCAAAGGCCTCCAGCCTTTGGCGCTTGCAGAGCGCACCCGAAAATGGCCCCTGGGGCCGCTTTCGAGTGCCTTCTGACCCGACTGCAGAAGACGCCTTGGTTCGGGCCGCGCGCGATGCGCGGCCGTCCGCCAGTGGTTGGTAGCGGCCAACCGCCAAGCCTGCCGGCCGTATGCCCGGCGCGCCAGTCGCCTAAGACCTCATAGCCCGGAGATCTCATGGCCTATTCCTTCACCGAACGCAAGCGGATCCGCAAGAGCTTCGGCAGCCGCCCCAGCGTGCTCGAAATCCCCTACCTGCTGCAGATGCAGAAGGACGCCTACACCGCGTTCCTGCAGGCCGATGTGCCGCCGTCCAAGCGCAGCAACGAAGGACTGCAGGCGGCCTTCAACTCGGCGTTCCCGATCGTCTCGCACAACGGGTTCGTGGAGATGAAGTTCATCGAGTACAACCTGGCCAAGCCGGCGTTCGACGTGCGCGAGTGCCAGACCCGCGGCCTGACCTACGCCTCGGCGGTGCGCGCGCGCGTGCAGCTCATCATCTACGACCGCGAATCCTCCACCCCGACCAACAAGGTGGTCAAGGAGGTGAAGGAGCAGGAGGTCTATATGGGCGAAGTGCCGCTGATGACCGACAAGGGCTCGTTCATCATCAACGGCACCGAGCGCGTGATCGTCAGCCAGCTGCATCGCTCGCCCGGTGTGTTTTTCGAGCACGACAAGGGCAAGACGCACAGCTCGGGCAAGCTGCTGTTCTCGGCCCGCATCATCCCCTACCGCGGTTCCTGGCTGGACTTCGAGTTCGACCCCAAGGACATCCTGTACTTCCGGGTGGACCGCCGCCGCAAGATGCCGGTGACCATTCTGCTCAAGGCCATCGGCCTGACGCCCGAGTCCATCCTGGCGAACTTCTTCGTCAACGACAACTTCCGCCTGATGGACAGTGGCGCGCAAATGGAATTCGTGCCCGAGCGCCTGCGCGGCGAGGTGGCGCGCTTTGACATCACCGACAAGAACGGCAAGGTGGTGGTGGCCAAGGACAAGCGCATCACCGCCCGTCACACCCGCGAGCTGGAGCAGTCGGGCACCACGCACATCAGCGTGCCGGAAGACTTCCTCATCGGCCGCGTGGTGGCGCGCAACATCGTCGATCCGGAAACCGGCGAAATCATCGCCAAGGCCAACGACGAGCTGACCGAAGCCCTGCTCAAGAAGCTGCGTGCCGCGCACGTGCAGGAGCTGCAGTGCATCTACACCAACGAGCTCGACCAGGGGCCGTACATCAGCCAGACGCTGCGCATCGACGAGACGACCGATGAGTTCGCCGCCCGCGTGGCCATCTACCGCATGATGCGCCCCGGCGAGCCGCCGACCGAAGACGCGGTGCAGGCCCTGTTCCAGCGCCTGTTCTACAACCCGGACACCTACGATCTGTCGCGCGTCGGGCGCATGAAGTTCAACGCCCGTGTCGGTCGTGACGACCCCAACGGCCCGCTGGTGCTGACCAACGAGGACATCCTGGCCGTGGTCAAGATCCTGGTCGATCTGCGCAACGGCCGCGGCGAGGTCGATGACATCGACCACCTGGGCAACCGCCGCGTGCGCTGCGTCGGCGAACTGGCCGAAAACCAGTACCGCGCCGGGCTGGCGCGCATCGAAAAAGCCGTCAAGGAGCGTCTGGGCCAGGCCGAGCAGGAACCGCTGATGCCGCACGACCTGATCAACTCCAAGCCGATCTCCGCGGCGCTCAAGGAGTTCTTCGGGGCTTCGCAGCTGTCGCAGTTCATGGACCAGACCAATCCGCTGGCCGAAATCACGCACAAGCGCCGCGTCTCGGCCCTGGGCCCGGGCGGCCTGACCCGCGAACGCGCGGGCTTCGAGGTGCGCGACGTGCACGTCACGCACTACGGCCGCGTCTGCCCGATCGAGACCCCTGAAGGTCCGAACATCGGTCTGATCAACTCGCTGGCCCTGTACGCGCGGCTGAACGAATACGGCTTCATCGAGACGCCGTACCGCCGCGTGGTGGATGGCAAGGTGACCAACCAGATCGACTACCTGTCGGCCATCGAAGAAGGCAAGTACGTCATCGCCCAGGCCAACGCCACGCTGGACAAGGACGGCCGCCTGGTCGGTGAGCTGGTGTCGGCCCGCGAAAAAGGCGAATCCATCCTGTGCAGCCCGGACCGCATCCAGTACATGGACGTGTCGCCGGCGCAGATCGTGTCGGTGGCGGCGTCGCTGGTGCCCTTCCTGGAGCACGACGACGCCAACCGCGCGCTGATGGGCGCCAACATGTCGCGCCAGGCCGTGCCGGTGCTGCGCCCGGAAAAGCCCCTGGTGGGCACGGGTATCGAGCGCGTGGCGGCGGTGGATTCCGGCACCGTGGTCACCGCCAAGCGCGGCGGCGTGGTGGACTACGTCGATGCCACCCGCATCGTGGTGCGCGTCAACGACAGCGAGGCGGTGGCCGGTGAAGTCGGCGTGGACATCTACAACCTGATCAAGTACCAGCGCTCCAACCAGAACACCAACATCCACCAGCGTCCCATCGTCAAGAAGGGCGACGTCATTGCCAAGGGCGACGTCATCGCCGACGGTGCCTCCACCGACCTGGGCGAGATCGCGATCGGCCAGAACATGCTGATCGCCTTCATGCCCTGGAACGGCTACAACTTCGAGGACTCGATCCTGATCTCCGAGCGCGTCGTCGCCGACGACCGCTACACCTCGATCCACATCGAGGAACTGGTGGTCATGGCGCGCGACACCAAGCTGGGCCCGGAGGAAATCACCCGCGACATCCCCAACCTGTCGGAGCAGCAGCTCAACCGGCTGGACGAGTCCGGCATCATTTACGTGGGCGCCGAGGTGCAGCCGGGCGACGTGCTGGTGGGCAAGGTCACGCCCAAGGGCGAGACCACGCTCACGCCCGAGGAAAAACTGCTGCGCGCGATCTTCGGCGAGAAGGCGTCCGACGTGAAGGACACCTCGCTGCGCGTGGACCAGGGCTCGCAGGGCACCGTGATCGACGTGCAGGTCTTCACGCGCGAGGGCATCCAGCGTGACAAGCGGGCGCAGCAGATCATCGACGATGAGCTCAAGCGCTTCCGCCTGGACCTCAACGACCAGCTGCGCATCGTCGAGGCCGACGCCTTCGACCGCATCGAGAAGCTGCTGCTGGGCAAGGTGGCCAATGGCGGCCCGAACAAGCTGGCCAAGGGCAGCAAGATCGACAAGGCTTATCTGGCCTCGGTCGAGAAGTACCACTGGTTCGACATCCGCGTGGCCGACGACGAGGTGGCCAGCCAGCTCGAGAGCATCAAGAACTCGCTGGAGCAGACGCGGCATGCCTTCGACCTGGCGTTCGAGGAAAAGCGCAAGAAACTCACCCAGGGCGACGAGCTGCCCGCCGGCGTGCTCAAGATGGTCAAGGTCTATCTGGCCGTCAAGCGCCGCCTGCAGCCGGGTGACAAGATGGCCGGCCGCCACGGCAACAAGGGCGTGGTCTCCAAGATCACCCCGGTCGAGGACATGCCCTACATGGCCGACGGCACGCCGGTGGACATCGTGCTCAACCCGCTGGGCGTGCCCTCGCGGATGAACATCGGCCAGGTGCTGGAGGTGCACCTGGGCTGGGCCGCCAAGGGGCTGGGCCAGCGCATCGGTGACATGCTGCAGCGCCAGGCGGCCGCGGCCGAGATCCGCGCCTTCCTGGAGAAGATCTACAACGGCACCGGTCGCAAGGAAAACCTGAACGAGCTGTCGGACGAAGAACTGCGCAAGATGGCCGAGGAGCTGGTCTCCGGCGTGCCGTTCGCTTCGCCCGTGTTCGACGGCGCGACCGAGCAGGAAATCCGCGACATGCTCAAGCTGGCCTATCCGGACGAGATCGCCAAGGCCAAGGGGCTGAACGAGTCGCGCACCCAGGCGCAGCTGTACGACGGCCGCACCGGCGACCCGTTCGAGCGCCTGACCACCGTCGGCTACATGCACTACCTGAAGCTGCACCACCTGGTGGACGACAAGATGCACGCGCGCTCCACCGGTCCGTACAGCCTGGTCACCCAGCAGCCGCTGGGCGGCAAGGCGCAGTTCGGCGGCCAGCGCTTCGGCGAGATGGAAGTGTGGGCGCTGGAAGCTTATGGCGCGGCCTACACGCTGCAGGAAATGCTCACCGTCAAGTCCGACGACGTGCAGGGCCGCACCAAGGTGTACGAGAACATCGTCAAGGGCGAGCATGCCATCGAAGCCGGCATGCCCGAGTCGTTCAACGTGCTGGTCAAGGAAATCCGCTCCCTGGGCCTGGACATCGAGCTCGAGCGCTCCTAATCAGAAAAGGATAGGTTCACATGAAATCCCTACTCGACCTGTTCAAGCAAATCACGCCGGATGAGCATTTCGATGCCATCAAGATCGGCCTGGCCTCGCCCGAGAAGATCCGCTCCTGGTCTTTCGGCGAGGTGAAAAAGCCCGAGACGATCAACTACCGCACTTTCAAGCCGGAGCGCGACGGCCTGTTCTGCGCCAAGATCTTTGGCCCGATCAAAGACTACGAATGCCTGTGCGGCAAGTACAAGCGCCTGAAGCACCGCGGCGTGATCTGCGAGAAGTGCGGCGTCGAAGTCACCCAGACCAAGGTGCGCCGCGAGCGCATGGGCCACATCGACCTGGCTGCGCCCTGCGCCCACATCTGGTTCCTGAAGTCGCTGCCCTCGCGTCTGGGCCTGGTGCTGGACATGACGCTGCGCGACATCGAGCGCGTGCTGTATTTCGAGGCCTATGTGGTGGTCGATCCCGGCATGACCCCGCTGAAGAAGTTCAGCATCATGTCCGAGGACGACTACGAGGCCAAGGTCAAGGAATACGGTGACGAGTTCGTCGCCAAGATGGGTGCCGAGGGCATCAAGGAACTGCTGCAGAGCATCGATCTGGACACCGAGATCGAGAAGCTGCGCAACGACCTGACCGGCTCGGAAATGAAGGTCAAGAAAAACGCCAAGCGCCTGAAGGTGCTGGAGGCGTTCAAGAAGTCGGGCATGAAGCCCGAGTGGATGATCCTGGAAGTGCTGCCCGTGCTGCCGCCGGATCTGCGTCCGCTGGTGCCGCTGGACGGCGGGCGCTTCGCCACCTCCGACCTCAACGACCTGTACCGCCGCGTCATCAACCGCAACAGCCGGCTCAAGCGCCTGCTGGAGCTCAAGGCGCCGGAGATCATCGCGCGCAACGAAAAGCGCATGCTGCAGGAAGCCGTGGACAGCCTGCTGGACAACGGCCGCCGCGGCAAGGCCATGACCGGCGCCAACAAGCGCGCGCTGAAGTCGCTGGCCGACATGATCAAGGGCAAGAGCGGCCGCTTCCGCCAGAACCTGCTGGGCAAGCGCGTGGACTACTCGGGCCGTTCGGTCATCACCGTGGGCCCGACGCTCAAGCTGCACCAGTGCGGCCTGCCCAAGCTGATGGCGCTCGAATTGTTCAAGCCCTTCATCTTCTCGCGCCTGGAAGCCATGGGCATTGCCACCACCATCAAGGCGGCGAAGAAGGAAGTGGAAGCCGGCACGCCGGTGGTGTGGGACATCCTGGAAGAGGTGATCAAGGAGCACCCGGTGCTGCTCAACCGCGCGCCGACGCTGCACCGCCTCGGCATCCAGGCTTTCGAGCCCATCCTGATCGAAGGCAAGGCCATCCAGCTGCATCCGCTGGTCTGCGCGGCCTTCAACGCCGACTTCGACGGCGACCAGATGGCCGTGCACGTGCCGCTGTCGGTGGAAGCCCAGCTGGAAGCCCGCACGCTGATGCTGGCATCCAACAACGTGCTGTTCCCGGCCAACGGCGAGCCGTCGATCGTGCCCTCGCAGGACGTGGTGCTGGGCCTGTACTACGCCACGCGTGAGCGCATCAATGGCAAGGGCGAGGGCATGGTCTTTGCCGATACGGCCGAAGTGCAGCGCGCGCTGGACGCCGGCGCGGTGGAGCTGACGGCCCGTATCAGCGTGCGGCTGACCGAGTGGACCAAGGACAAGGCCAGCGGCGAGCTGGTGCCGCACACCCAGATGGTGGAGACGACCGTCGGCCGCGCGCTGCTGTCGGAAATCCTGCCCAAAGGGCTGCCGTTCGCGCTGATCAACAAGGCGCTGAAGAAGAAGGAGATTTCCAAGCTCATCAACGCCTCGTTCCGCAAGTGCGGCCTGAAGGAGACCGTGATCTTCGCGGACAAGCTGCTGCAAAACGGCTTCCGTCTGGCGACCAAGGCCGGCATTTCGATCGCCATCGACGACATGCTGGTGCCCAAGGAAAAGCACGACATCATCCGCGAGGCCGAGCGCGAGGTGAAGGAGATCGAGCAGCAGTACACCTCGGGTCTGGTCACCGCCGGCGAGCGCTACAACAAGGTGGTGGACATCTGGGGCAAGGCCGGCGACAAGGTCTCCAAGGTCATGATGGACCAGCTCAAGCTGGAGAAGGTGGTGGACCGCCACGGCAAGACCGTCGAGCAGGAGTCGTTCAACTCCATCTACATGATGGCCGACTCCGGCGCGCGCGGCTCCGCCGCCCAGATCCGTCAGCTCGCCGGCATGCGCGGCCTGATGGCCAAGCCCGACGGCTCCATCATCGAGACGCCCATCACGGCCAACTTCCGTGAGGGCCTGAACGTGCTGCAGTACTTCATTTCCACGCACGGCGCCCGCAAGGGCCTGGCCGATACGGCGCTCAAGACCGCCAACTCCGGGTATCTGACGCGCCGTCTGGTGGACGTGACGCAGGACCTGGTCGTGACCGAGGAGGACTGCGGCACCAGCGACGGCACGCTGATGCGCGCCATTGTCGAGGGCGGCGAGGTGATCGAGTCGCTGCGCGACCGCATCCTGGGTCGCACCGCAGCCGAAGACGTGCTGCACCCCGAAACCCGCGCGGTCATCGCGCAGGCTGGCCAGATGCTGGACGAAGACGCGGTCGAGGAAATCGAGGCCGCCGGCGTGGACGAAGTGCGCGTGCGCACCGCGCTGACCTGCCAGACGCGCTACGGCCTGTGCGCCAAGTGCTACGGCCGCGACCTGGGCCGTGGCGGCCTGGTCAACGTGGGCGAGGCGGTGGGCGTGATCGCCGCGCAGTCCATCGGCGAGCCGGGCACGCAGCTGACCATGCGCACCTTCCACATCGGTGGCGCGGCCTCGCGCGCGGCCATCGCCTCCAGCGTGGAAGCCAAGTCCAACGGCATCATCGGCTTCAATGCCACGATGCGCTACGTGACCAACACCAAGGGCGAGCTGGTGGTGATTGCGCGTTCCGGCGAGATCATCATCCACGACGAGCATGGCCGCGAGCGCGAGCGCCACAAGGTGCCCTATGGCGCGGTGCTGACGGTCAAGGCCGACCAGCAGGTCAAGGCCGGTACCGTGCTGGCCAACTGGGACCCGCTGACCCGCCCCATCATCACCGAGTACGCCGGCCGGGTGAAGTTCGAGAACGTCGAGGAGGGCCTGACGGTCGCCAAGCAGGTGGACGAGGTCACGGGCCTGTCCACGCTGGTGGTCATCGATCCGAAGCGGCGCGGCTCGGCCAAGGTCGTGCGCCCGCTGGTCAAGCTGGTCGATGCCGCGGGCAACGAGGTCAAGATCCCGGGCACCGACCACTCGGTGACCATCGGCTTCCAGGTCGGCGCGCTGATCCAGGTGCGCGATGGCCAGGAAGTCGGTCCCGGCGAGGTGCTGGCGCGCATCCCGATCGAAGGCCAGAAGACCCGCGACATCACCGGCGGTCTGCCGCGCGTGGCCGAGCTGTTCGAGGCCCGTTCGCCCAAGGACAAGGGCACGCTGGCCGAAATCACCGGCACGGTGTCCTTTGGCAAGGAGACCAAGGGCAAGGTGCGCCTGCAGATCACCGATCCGGACGGCAAGGTCTGGGAAGAACTGGTGCCCAAGGAGAAGAACATCCTGGTGCACGAGGGACAGGTGGTCAACAAAGGCGAGCTGATCGTCGATGGCCCGGCCGATCCGCAGGACATCCTGCGCCTGCTGGGCATCGAGGAGCTGTCGCGCTACATCGTCGATGAGGTGCAGGACGTCTACCGTCTGCAGGGCGTGAAGATCAACGACAAGCACATCGAGGTGATCGTGCGCCAGATGCTGCGCCGCGTCGTGGTCGAAAACCCGGGCGATTCCAGCTACATCGCTGGCGAGCAGGTCGAGCGTTCGGAAATCCTCAACACCAACGACCAGCTGCGCAAGGAAGGCAAGACGCCTGCGACCTACAGCAACCTGCTGCTGGGCATCACGAAGGCGTCGCTGTCGACCGATTCGTTCATCTCCGCGGCCTCCTTCCAGGAGACCACGCGCGTGCTGACCGAAGCGGCCATCATGGGCAAGCGCGACGAGCTGCGCGGGCTGAAGGAAAACGTCATCGTCGGCCGCCTGATTCCGGCGGGCACCGGCATGGCCTACCACCAGGCCCGCAAGGCCCGCGAGAGCATGGACGAGGCCGAGCGCCGCGCCATTGCCGAGGCCGAAGCCGCCGAGCTGGCCCAGGGCAGCGCGGACGCAGCTTCCGAGTAAGCCGCTACAGGCGCGATGGCGTCGCAGCCCCAGGTGCCTGTGTGCCTGGGGCTTTTTTGCGCCGCACGCGCCGCGAGGTCCTGGCGATGAAACCAATGCCCCGGGGGGCGAACGACTCCGACCGCACGCCGCTGTGGCGCCAGCTGCAGCTGGCGGCGCAGGTGCTCGCCGCAGTGCGGGCCGGCCAGTCGGCCACCGCCGCCTTGCAGGACGTGCCCGCTGGCGAACGGGCCGGCGTGCAGGCGCTCGCCTACGACGCCTTGCGCCAGTTGGGCCGCGCCGAGGCCCTGCGCCGGCAGCTGGCGCCGCGGCGTCCGGGGGCGGCGGCCGATGCGCTGCTGTGCCTGGCGCTGGGCTGGCAGACGGACGGCCAGCCCTACGAAGCGCACACCCTGGTGAACCAGGCGGTGGAGGCGGCCAAGCGCAGCCTGGCCACCCGGGCGCAGGCCGGCTTCATCAACGCCTGTCTGCGCCGGTTTCTGCGCGAGCGCGCCGCGCTGCTGGCGGCCACCGACGGCGACCCCGTGGCCCGCTGGAACCATCCGCGCTGGTGGATCGAACGGCTCCAAGAGGAAGCGCCAACGCACTGGCAGGCCGTGCTGCAGGCCGACAACCAGCGCCCGCCGCTGACGCTGCGCGTCAACGTGCGCCGAACCAGCGTGCAAGCCTATCTGCAGCGCCTGCGCGATGAAGGCATTGCCGCGTGGCGCAACGGGGCTTATGGCGTGACGCTGGCGCAGCCCTTGCCGGTGGAGCGCATCCCAGGGTTCGCGCAGGGTTGGGTTTCGGTGCAGGATGCAGCCGCCCAGCTGGCCGCGCCCCTGCTGCTGCGGGGCTGGGAGGGCCGCGTGGGGCTGCGGGTGCTCGATGCCTGTGCCGCCCCTGGCGGCAAGACCGCCCATCTGCTGGAGCTGGCCGATGCCGAGGTGACGGCGCTGGACATCGATGCCCAGCGCTGCCAGCGCATTGGCGAGAACTTACAGCGCCTGGGTCTGCGGGCCGAGGTGCGTGTGGCCGACGCGGCGCAGCCGGCCAGCTGGTGGGATGGCCGGCCTTACGACGCCATCTTGCTGGATGCGCCCTGCACGGCTTCGGGCATCGTGCGCCGGCACCCGGACGTGCGCTGGCTGCGCCGCCCAAGCGACATCGACCGGCTGGCGCAGCAGCAGGCGCGGCTGCTGCAGGCGCTGTGGCCGCTGCTGGCGCCGGGGGGGCGGCTGCTGTACTGCACCTGCTCGGTGTTTCGCGCCGAGGGGCAGGAGCAGGTGCAGGCGTTTCTTGCGCACAACAAAGCCGCGCGATTGGAGCCCTCGCCCGGTCATTTGTGGCCCGGCGCGGACCCGAAAGCGCACGCCGTCTTGGAAAATCCGGTCAATGACCATGACGGCTTCTTTTACGCACTGCTGGGCCAGGGCGCGGGTTGAACTGTCCGCGCTGCTGGCCGCGCTGTGGCTGGCGCTGAGCTTGCCGGCCATGGCCCAGGGCGCGGCCGGCGCGGAGGTCACGCAGCTGGAGCTGGCCCGCAGCGGCGACGCGGTGGAGCTGACGGCCAGCATCCGCTTCGAGCTGCCTACCGTGGTGCAGGACGCGCTGTACAAGGGCCTGCCGGTCATCTTCCTCGAGGAAGTGGAGGTCTATCGCGAGCGCTGGTACTGGTTTGACAAGCGCGTGGCCAGCGCGCAGCGCCAGCTGCGGCTGGTCTATCAGCCGCTGACGCGGCGCTGGCGCCTGTCCACTTCCAGCGGCGGCGGCACCGAGCTGGGCGCGCTGTCGCAGACTTTCGATACGCTGGAGGAGGCGCTGGGCGTGATCCGCCGTGTCTCGCCCTGGCGGGTGGTGGAGCTGGGCGCCCTGGAAACAGGGGCCGAGCACCGCTTCGAGTTCCGCTTCCGGCTGGATACCGCGCAATTGCCGCGGCCGCTGCAGATCGGCGCGCTGGGCGAGAGCGACTGGGTCATCACCGCGGCGGCCAGCCGGCGCGTCAAGCCGGAGCACCTGCGGTGAGCGATTCTGTCCTGGAAAGCAGCACCGCGCAGCGCGACCGCCAGCGCGCCCGCGCCCTGCGCTGGATGGTGGGCGTCGGGCTGGCCATCATGGTGGCCATCGGGCTGGTGCTGCTGTTTCTGCTGACCCAGGCCACCGACAACCGCGCGCTGTACGAGCGCAACTACGCGCGGCTGTTCGTGCTCAACATGGTGGTCGCCGGCGTGCTGCTGGCCGTCATCGGCTGGGTGGCCTGGCGGCTGCTCAAGCGTCTGCGCCAGGGGCGTTTCGGCAGCCGGCTGCTGGTCAAACTGGCGGCGGTCTTCGCGCTGGCCGGTTTCGTGCCCGGGCTGCTGATCTACGTCGTGTCCTACCAGTTCGTCTCGCGCTCCATCGAGAGCTGGTTCGACGTGCAGGTCGAAGGCGCGCTGGAAGCGGGCCTGAACCTGGGCCGCGCGACGCTGGACGCCCTCTCCGGCGATCTGGCCACCAAGACCCGCGCGGCCGCGGCCCAGCTGCAGGACGTGCCGGATGTGGTGGCCGGGCTGGTGCTGGAGCGCCTGCGCGAGCAGCTGGAGGTGCGCGAGGCCGTGCTCTGGGGCGCCAACGGCCAGCTGCTCGCCAGTGCGGGCGACAGCCGCCTGCGCCTCAATCCGGAGCGCCCGACGGCCGCCCAGCTGCGCCAGGCCCGCAACCAGCGCGCGCTGACCTGGGTCGAAGGACTGGACGAAGGCAGCGCGATGGCGCCGCCGGCGGCGCGCATCAAGGCGCTGGTGTGGGTGCCGCGCACCGGGCTGGACATCCTGGCCGAGTCGCGCTACCTGATGGTCACGCAGCCACTGCCGGAAGCGCTGGTGGTCAATGCCATGGCCGTGACCGAAGCGCACCGCGAATACCAGGAGCGGGCGCTCGCCCGCCAGGGGCTCAAGCGCATGTACATCGGCACGCTGACCCTGAGCCTGTTTCTGGCCATTTTCGGGGCGGTGCTGCTAGCCATTCTGCTGGGCAACCAGATCACGCGCCCGCTGCTGCTGCTGGCCGACGGGGTGCGTCAGGTCGCCGCCGGCGACCTGACGCCGAAGGCGGCGCTGCAGGGGCGCGACGAGCTGGGC
>DAIUCJ010000047.1:0-15988 GCA_036846225.1 Hylemonella sp. | reverse complement strand
CGCCTCAACGGCGTTCAGACTTTACCGCGCCGGCCTGGTGTGAACATACAAGCAAAGCGCGCCAACTGCTTGATTGCACAGCACGACCGCGCTTGCGCCCGCCGGCGCTGGGGAAATTCGCGCATGGCGCCGCGGCGCCGGCGTGTTAAGGTCGCCCCGCTGCCACAGGAGTCATGGCCATGTTCCAGGCATGGAGGAAGTTCACGCGCCGCCCCGAGCCGGCCGAAGTCATCGACGCCATCCCGGTGCTGACCCGCACGCTGGGCTACCGGCGCTTTCTGCGCACCACGTTCCAGGCGCCGGCCCGGCTGAACCTGGCCGGCCAGCTGCGGCCGGTGCAGCTGCTGGATGTCTCGCTCAAGGGCGCGCTGGTCGATGCCGGGCCGGCCCTGCACTGCCCGGTGGGCACGAGCGGGCGGCTGCGCCTGCAGCTTTCGCCCACCACCTTCATCGCGATGGACGTGCAGGTGCGGCGGGTGCAGGGCAGCCGACTGGGGCTGCACTGCGTGCACATCGATCTGGACAGCGTCACCCATCTGCGCCAACTGCTGGAGCGCAACGCGCAGGACCCCAGCCTGCTCGGGCGCGATCTGGCGGTGCTGGTCGGCGGGGTTTGAAGCCGGTGCCCGTGGCCGTTCAGGCGGCCGCTCAGGCGTAGGTGATCCATGGCGCCCACTCGGGGCCGTCCAGGTGCGGCAGCGTGTTGTAGCTCAGCAGGCTGTGGCGTTGGGGCGTGTAGTGCAGCTCGCTGACGGCGCTGTTGCGAATGCGCATGTTCAGCTCGATCACGGTCTGCGGCGGCGTTTGCAGCACCAGCCCGATGGCGGTGGCGATCGGCCCGCCGCTGGAGACCACGAGCACG
Organism: Hylemonella sp.; assembly: GCA_036846225.1. Taxonomy (GTDB): domain Bacteria; phylum Pseudomonadota; class Gammaproteobacteria; order Burkholderiales; family Burkholderiaceae_C; genus Hylemonella. The sequence continues at coordinate 15,126 of DAIUCJ010000047.1, read as the reverse complement.
TCGCCCGCATGCCGGGCGCGCACCCGCTGCAGCAGCGCGGCCACGCCGGCGGCGAAGTCGGCATAGGCCGGCATGCCCGGCGGGGTGAGCGCGCCTTCCATCCACGCCTGCAGGGCCTGGCGCAGCAGGCGGAAGTGCTGGCGGTACAGCTCGGGCGTGTCGGGCCGGGGCAGGGGCTGCGGGTGGATGGCGGCGATCAGCGCCGCGCTGTCGTACTCGTTGAGCTCGGCCAGCGCCTCGGGCGCGTCGGTGTAGCCCGCGCCGGCGGCGATGCCGGCCCAGGTCTGGGCGTGGCGGCGCAGCGTGCCGGTATAGACCGCCTCGAACCGCCGGCCGCGTTCGCGCCAGTAGCGGCCCAGCCGCTCGCTCTGCTGCTGGCCCAGCGGGCTGAGCCGGTCGTAGTCGTCCGCGCCGAAGGAAGCCTGCCCGTGGCGCACGAGGTAGAGGGTGCCCATCCGGACATTCTGATCGAATTGGCCCTGGGTCGTTGTCCCTCCAGCGACTGGCGCTCTCAAAAAATGAGCATCCGGGCAGCCCGCTCGGCCCTGCAGCGCCTTCACCCTTGTGGTGAAGGAGAGCAGACCAAGCCCACCTCGATCAGACCAGGCCGTCCGCGGAACAAGGCGCGGTCAATTGCCGTTTCGGGGTCAGAGCAGCACGGTGCCGGCGATGACCGGCTGCACCTGCCCGCCGACCCAGATCTGCCCCTGCGCGTCCTGCTCCAGCACCACCCGGCCGCTGCGGTTCAGGCAGCGGCCTTGGGCGGCCAGGTAGCGCGCGGGCAGCACGCCCTCGGCCATCAGCCACTGCGCCAGCGCGGCCTGCAGGCTGCCGGTGACCGGGTCTTCCGGCACGCCGGCGGCCGCGGCGAAGGCGCGCACTTCCAGATCGGGCACGGCCAGGCGGGCGGGCTCGTCGGCATGGGCGGCGAAGGCACGCGCCTCGCGGCTGCGGCGCGCGATCAGCTGCGGGCCCGGTGGCGGGTCGTACAGGGCCGCCACGCCGACCTTGTGGCCCAGCGCGCGCAGGCGGGCGTGGTCGGGCTGCAGCGCCAGCACCGTGTCCACGCTGTCGAGCAGCAGGCCCAGCCAGTGCGGCCCGTTGTCCAGATGCTGGGCGGCGCGGATCCGGGCGGGCGCCACGCCCAGGGCCTGCGCCAGCTCCTGCAGCAGGGGCGCGGCCACCGGCTGGCGGCGCAGCGGCGGGGCGGCAAAGGCCAGCCAGTCGCCTTGGCGGCGGATGCGCACCAGGCCCGCCGCGCATTCCTGCACGATCAGCGCGTCGTCATGCGGGCGGCCGCCCTGGTCCAGCCAGGCCCGGCAGCTGCCCAGCGTGGGGTGGCCGGCAAAGGGCAGTTCGGTCACCGGGGTGTAGATGCGCAGCCGGTAGTCGGCCTCGGGCCGGCTGGGCGGCAGCACGAAGGTGGTTTCCGACAGGTTGGTCCAGGCGGCGAAGCGCTGCATCTGGCCGTCTGTCAGGTCCGTGCCGTCGAGCACCACGGCCAGCGGGTTGCCGCCGCCGCGCTCGGCGGTGAAGACATCGACCTGGGCGTAGGGGCGGAATCGCTCGGGCGTGCTCATGCGGGGCACATCGGTTTGGCCGCGGCGGGCCGTTCGTGGAGGGGACGGGCGATCATAGGGGCTCAGCCCGGTACTCAGCCCGGCAGGCCGGCCAGCGTGCGCAGCAGCGCGCGGTTGACGTCTTCGGGGTCGAGGTCCTGCTCCTGCACGTGGCGCTGCACGGCCGCCGTGTCGCCGCCTTGCAGCAGCCGCGCCAGCTGCAGGCCGGCGTGGTAGGGGCCGCTGTGCGCCAGCAGCGCGTCCTGGATGCGCTGCGACAGCGGCAGCCGCGCCAGCACCGCGGGCAGCGGCTCGCGCAGCAGCGCGTCGAGCTGGGAGAACAGCGCGCACAGATGCAGCTCGCGGCGCAGGTCTTCCTCGTCGCCGGGCTGCAGCAGCTGCACCAGCAGCAGCGCGCGGGTGTGCAGGTGGTGGCGCAGCGGCCGCAGGTCCGGCGCGTCGGTGGCCGCTGGCAGCTGCGCCTGCAGCCAGCGCTGCACCGGCCCCAGGCCCCAGACCATCAGGCCGCGCTTGAGGCTGTCCACCGGCTCGCGCAGCCGCCCCGGCGCGTTGAGCTCCACCAGGAAGCGGTAGGCCAGCACCGGATCGGCTTCCAGCAGAGCTTCCATGCGCTCGATCGGGTCGTCGCGCTCGATGGCGCGCAGCAGCTGGGCGATGCAGTCGCGCGCCGGCGCCAGCGGCTCGTGCAGGCGCCGCAGCGCATCGTCGAAGGGCCAGCCGGCCACGGCCCAGGCCTGCTGGCGGTCCAGCGCCCACTGCGCCAGCGGCAGGTTCAGCGGGCTTTGCAGGATCTGCGCCGCCGGCAGCAGCATGGGCGCGGGCGCGTCGGCGCGGCGCTGCATGATCTGCATGGCCTGCGCGGCCTGGCTGGTATCCAGCGTGTACTGGGCGCGCACGAAGCAGGCAGCCAGTTCTTCGGGCGGGTGCTGCCCCGGCCCGCCGGCCCACACCAGCGGCAGGCCGCGCGCGTGCGCCTGCCGCAGCCGATCGGCCAGCGCGGCATCCGCGTCGATCAGCGCCTGCGGCACCACGATCCAGGCACCGTCGGCGCGGCCGTGCTGCAGCATGTCGTGCAGCAGGTCCGGCTGCTGGATGGCCAGCAGCAGGCGCGGCGCACGCGCGGGCCACAGCTCGGTGAGGGCGGCCACCAGGTGGCGGGCATCGATACCGGTCGCCTCGGGCAGCAGGCCGATGCGCAGCTCCACGCCCACCGGCAGACGCAGGCGGCTCCAGAGGTGACGGTAGGCCAGCGTGAGCCGGGCCAGCACGGACGCGCTCATGGCGGCAGTGTAGCGGGCGCGCAGCGCCCCGGCATCAGCCCAGGTAGTTGAACAGCGACAGCCGCTGCACCTGCGCGTAGGTCTGCAGCGCGGCCTGGTAGCCGGTCTGCTGGTTCTGGAACTGCGAGATGCCCTTGATCATGTCCATGTCCTCGGCGCGGGAGCGATCGGCCTCCAGCTGCAGCGACTTGTCGGTCTGGTTCTGGTCGATGATGTCGGCGCGGCGCAGCAGCTCGCCGGCGATGCCGCGCGCCGACTGCAGGCGGTCCATCGCGCTGTCGATCTCGGCCAGCGCGCGGGTGATGCTCTGCGTGACCAGATGGCTGCTGGGCCGGTTGTCGATGCCGGCAATGGCCGCATCCAGCACCGCGAACACATTGGTGCGCGTGCTGGGGCTGATGGCGACCGTGTCGCCGTTGGCCGGCGTGCCGCGCGCCACGAAGGACAGGCCGTCGAACTGGATGTCCTGCCCCTCCACGTAGGGCTGGCCCGACACCACGGTGGTGGCGGTGGTGGTGTTGACCACGTCGTAGGTGGTCACCGGCGGAATGCCGGGCGTGACGGTGAAGGTGATGGTGTAGTTGTTGCCGGTGAGCGCGGCCGGGTTGACCACCTTGCCGGTGTCGGTCCACAGCGTGCCGCCGTTGGTGAGGCCCAGCGCGACGTTGAACACGCCGTTGCCGCTGGGCACGTTCATGAACACCTGCTGCCCGTCCATCGCCGACGGAATGCCCACAGGCGTGCTGCTGCGCTGCCCGGGTAGGCCGTTGAACTGCACGCCGCTGGTGTAGTCGGTAAACGGGGCACCGGCGCTGCCCAGGCCGCCGAACAGCGGCACGCCGTTGCTGTCAACCTTGTTGGCGTAGCTGAACAGCTGGTCGCGCAGCCCCCGGATTTCCTGCGCGATGGCGGCGCGGTTGACGCCGTTGTAGGCCGCATCGCCCGCGCTGATGACCAGCTCGCGGATGCGCTGCATCACGCTCTGCGCGTCGCCCAGCGTGGACTCGGCCATGGCCATCGAATTGCGCTGCAGGTTCAGCGCGCGCTGCTCCACTTCCACCCGCGCCTGGCGGGTCTGGGCGCGCTCGGCCTGCGCGGCGCCGGTGGGGTCGTCGCTGGCGCGCACGACCTTCTTGCCGGCGGAGAGCTTTTCCTGGATGTCCGACAGCGCGGCCTGGCGCGCCGTCAGGTTGGCCAGGGTGTTGTCATAGGTGTTGGCGGTGGCGAGTCTCATCGCATGGCTCCTGCGTCGTTCGCGTCAGCGGCCCAGGCTCTGCAGCAGCGTGTCGAAGATGTTCTGCGCGATCTGCATCATCTTGCCCACGGCCTGGTAGGCCTGCTGGTATTGGATCAGGCGCGCGGCTTCCTCGTCCAGGTTCACGCCCGAGACGGCGGTGCGGTCCTTTTCCAGATTGGTGGCGATGTCCTGCGATACCGAGGCCGCAGCCTTGGCGCTTTGCACCCGCGTGCCGATCTGGGCGATGGCGCTGGCATAGCCATCGGTCAGCGGACCACCGTCGAACAGCGCCAGGTCGCGCAGGTTCAGCATGGCCTCGGCGTTGCCGGCGTTGAGCTGCGGGTAGGGGTTGACATCGACGGTGTAGGTGTCGCCGGCAGCGGGCACCCCTTTGAGCGTGAGTGACCAGCCCGTCAGCGGCGCGGTCGTGCTGTACTCGATGGGTACGCCCGGCGTGTAGGTATAGACGGTGAAGCCGGTGTCGGAGCGGGTGTAGGTGCCCGGCCCGGTGAAGGTCAGCGTCACCGGCGTGGTGGCGGCGATCATGGCCGGCACGGTGGTTGGCGGAATCGGCGCGCGCACGCTCAGGCTGTCGGTGGTCAGCGTGCCGGCATTGCTGGCGCCGGCGCTGGCGGCAATCGGGCTGGCCATGGCCAGGTTGCGCGGCGAGGAAAAAGCCGTCGCGATGCTGTTGGCCGCGGTGCTGAAGGGCTTGAGCACGAAGCTGTCGCCGGCCACCGCGGTGCCGCTGAGCGTGACTTCCAGCCCGTCGATGAGGACGGGGTTGGTCGTGCCAAAGTCGAACGGCACCTGCGCGCCGTCGGACTGGCGGGTGATGGTGCCGGTGGTGGCGGTGGCAAAGCTCACCGTGTAGTCCGAGGCCACGAAAGCCGTGGTGCCGCTGGGGTTGGCCTGGATGCCCAGGCTGAGCGTGGCCGTGCTCAGCGGCGAGTTGGCCTTGGACGGAAAACCGTTGGGCAGCGGCGCCAGGCTGAACAGGTTGATGCCCGGGTTGCCGTTGAGGTCCAGCCCCAGCGACTGCTGCTCGTTCATCTTGGTGCCGATGGCCAGCGCCATGCGGCCCAGCAGGTTCTGGGCTTCGACCAGGTCGGTGTTCTGGAAGCGCAGCAGCCCGCTGACCTCGCCTCCGCCCAGCATGGCCTCGTCCAGCACCAGCGTCGAGCCCGAGACCGTGATCGCGAACTTGGCCTTGGAGGGGTTGTTGTAGTCGTCGTTGACGATAGACACGGGCGCTACCGTCGTGCCCAGCACCAGCGGCTGGCTGCTGGCGACGAAGACGTTGATCGCGCCGTCGTCGGCCGGGATGTTGGTGGTCTGGATGTAGCGGTTCAGATCGCGGATCATCTGGTCGCGCTGGTCCATCAGGTCGTTGGGCGTGTGGCCCGAGCCCAGCGCGCGCACGATTTCCTGGTTGGCCTTGGCGATCTGCTGCGCCAGGCTGTTGATGGCCGTGGCATCGGTCTTGAGCTGTTCGCTCGTGCCGATGCGCAGCTGGTCCAGCTGCATGTGCATCTCGCGAAAACGCGTGGCCATCTCGTCCGCGCGCGTGAGCACCACCGAGCGCGCGGTCAGGTCCGTGGGCGCGTTGACGATGTCGCTGAAGGCATTGAGCATGTCGCTCACCGCCGCGCCCAGCCCCGACGGGCCGCCCTTGAAGTAGTTTTCCAGCTGCTGCAGCTTGTCCAGCCGGGTCTGGTCGCCGGCGGCCACCGACTGGGCGATGGCCGCCTGCCGGGTCAGAAAGTCGCTGTAGGTGCGCGTGACGGTGAGGATGTCCACGCCCTTGCCGTAGTAGCCGCTGCCGCTGAACTGCCCGGCCACGTTCTGCATCTGCACCGACTGGCGCGAGTAGCCCGGCGTGTTGACGTTGGCGATGTTGTGGCTGACGGTCTGCAGCGCCGCCTGATTGGCCTGCAGGGCCCGTACGCCGATGTTGAGGATGCTGCCCATGTGCCGCCAGTCCTTTCAGCGTTCAGCCCTGGGCCCGCTGCAGCTGCAGCGTGACGTTGATCGCGCGGCTGAGCTTGGCCGCGTACTGCGGGTCGGTGGCGTAGCCGGCGTCCTGCAGGCCCTGCGCCCAGCCCTGCACCGAGCCGCTGGCCTGGCGGGCCTGGGCATAGCGCGCGCTGCCGTTGATCAGCCGCGCGAAGTCCTGGAAAGACTCGGCATAGGAGTCGTAGGCGCGAAAGCGCGCCACCGTCTTTTTCGGCACGCCATCGACGTACTCGGTAGTCGTGACCTCGGCCACCTTGCCCTTCCAGTCGGCCGTGGCCTTGATGCCGAACAGGTTGTGCGAGGTGTTGCCGTCGGGCAGCAGGATCTCGCGCCGGCCCCAGCCGCTTTCGTGCCCGGCCTGGCCCAGCAGGTAGCTGGCCGGCAGGCCGCTGGCGCGCTCCACCGCCTGCGCCGTGGCCACGTGCTGCTGCACGAAGCGCCGCGCCGCGTCGGAGACGGGCACGTTGGCCGCGGCGGCAGGCGGCGCGGGGCGGGCGGCCGCGGAAGCGGGGTCGATGCTGGCCTGGTCCTTCAGGCCCATCTGCTGCATCAGCTGCTTGGCGATCAGCTCGGCCAGCCCGCCGGGCTGGCCCGTCATCTGCAGCGCGAACTGCTCGTCCAGCAAGCTGGTGCCCAGCTCCTCCTGCGGGCTGTCGAGCAGGCCGCTTTTCATCGTGGCCTCGCGCATGCTCTTGAGCAGCTCGCGCATGAACAGGGCCTCGAACTGCCGCGCCGCTTCCTTGACGGCCGCCGGCGTGGGCTGCGCGGCCTGCTGCTTGAGCCGGTTCAGGCTGGTGGCGTCGGCGGCCAGGGCCTGCTGGGTGGTGTACAGGGGCGTGGCTTGCATGGCGTGGCCCTGGGCTTTCAGATGATTTCCAGCTCGGCGTTGAGCGCGCCGGCGGCCTTGATGGCCTGCAGGATGGCCAGCAGGTCCTGCGGCGTGGCGCCCAGCGCGTTGAGCGCGCGCACCACGTCGGCCAGCTGCGCCGCCGCCGGCATCTGGATGAAGATGCCGGGCTCCTGCCGGATTTCGATGTTGGCGCGCTCGGCCACCACCGTCTGTCCGCCCGACAGCGGAGCCGGCTGGCTGATGACGGGCGTGGAGCTGATGCTCACCGACAGGTTGCCGTGCGCGATCGCGCACGGCCCCAGCGTGACGGCCTGGTTCAGCACGATGGAGCCGGTGCGCGAGTTGATCACCACCTTGGCGGCCGGCACCGAGGCCGGCAGCGGCAGCTCCTCCATCTCGGCGATGAAGGCGATGCGGTCGTTGGGCTCCAGCGGCGCGCGCACTTCCACGGTGCGCCCGTCCAGTGCGCGCGCCACGCCCTGGCCGAAGCGCTCGTTGACGGCATTGGCCACGCGCCGCGCGGTCTGGAAGTCGCTGGCTTGCAGGCTGAGGCGGACGCTGTCGCCTTCCAGCAGCGGGGTGGGCACGGCGCGCTCGATCTGCGCGCCGCCCGGAATGCGCCCGGCGCTGAGGTGGTTGACCTGCACCTTGCTGCCGCCGGCGGCCGCGCCGGCGCCGGCCACCACCAGATTGCCCTGCGCCAGCGCATAGACCTGGCCGTCGGCGCCGCGCAGCGGCGTGGCGATCAGCGTGCCGCCCTTGAGCGACTTGGCGTTGCCCAGCGAGGAAACGGTCACGTCCACCGTCTGGCCCGGGCGCGCGAACGGCGGCAGCTGCGCGGTCACCAGCACGGCGGCCACGTTGCGCAGCTGCAGCCGACTGGTCAGCTCCGGCGACAGCGTGATGCCCAGCTGCTGCAGGTAGTTGCTCAGCGTCTGCGTGGTGTAGGGCATCTGCGTGGTCTGGTCGCCGGTGCCGTCCAGCCCGATGACCAGGCCATAGCCGGTGAGCTGGTTGCTGCGCACGCCCTCGATGCTGGCCACTTCCTTGATGCGGTTGGCCTGGGCCAGCCCGCCCAGCAGGGTGGCGGCCAGCAGCAGCGCCAGCGCGCGCAGGACACGGAGGGAAAGGCGGGGTGCGGGGCTCATGGTGACAGGGCTCAAGTGCAGGGTGGCGCGGTCGATACTTCCGTCTAGCGGTGCTGCGGGGCTTCAGAACGGCGCGATGTTGAAGAAAAAGCGCGTCAGCCAGCCCACCTGCTGCGCCTCGTACTGCGGGCCGCGGCCTTTGGACTCCACGCGCACATTGGCCACCTGGGTGGAGTTGACGATGCTGCCGGGCAGGATGGCCAGCGGATCGACGGTGCCGGAAAAGCGCAGCACATCGACGTTGTGGTTCAGGCCGATCTGCTTTTCGCCCACCACCAGCAAATGCCCGTTGGGCAGCACCTCGGCCACGGTGGCCGTGATGGTGCCGGAGAAGGTGTTGGCCGCCTCGGTGCCGCCCTTGCCGGAGAAGTCGGCTTTAGAGCTGGCGCCGATGCGCAGGTTGTTCTCCGCCGTCGTGGCCGGGAACGCAAAACCGGGCACGGCGGTGATGCTGCCGTCGATGCTGCTGGTGCGGTTGGCCGTCGAGGTGGACTTCTGGCTGGCCGTGACGTTCTCGACGATGCGGATGGTCACCGTGTCGCCCACCTGGCGCGCGCGCCGGTCCTCGAAGCTGGGCCGGTAGGTGGCGGCATGGAACAGGCTGCCCGTGACCGGGCGGCTCTGCGGCGGCGCGGGCAGCTGGCTCACGCGCGGCTCGGGAAAGTCCACCTGCGCCGGCTTGGGCATGGACGAGCAGCCGGCCAGCGCGGCCGCGGCGAACGCAAGAAAGGCGAGGCGCTTCATCACAGCTGTCCCAGTTTCTGCAGCATCTGGTCCGAGGTCTGGATGGCCTTGGAGTTCATCTCGTAGGCGCGCTGGGTCTGGATCATGGTCACCAGCTCCTGCACCACGTTGACGTTGGAGGTCTCCACGAAGCCCTGCATCAGCTGGCCCAGCCCGTTGGTGCCGGGCGTGCCCGTGTTGGGCTGGCCGGAAGCGGCCGTCTCGACGAAGAGGTTCTGCCCGCGCGGCTCCAGCCCGGCCGGGTTGATGAAGCTCGCCAGCGAGATGGTGCCGATGGGCTGCGGCGTCACGTTGCCCGGGATGATCGCGGTCACGGCGCCGTCGGCGGCGATCGACACGCTGGTGGCGTTGGCCGGGATCGTGATGCCGTTGGCCACCGGCAGCCCGTTGTTCGTGACCAGCTGGCCCTGGGCATTGACCTTGAAGCCGCCGTCGCGGGTGTAGGCGATGGTGCCGTCGGGCAGGTTGATCTGGAAGAAGCCGGCGCCCTGGATGGCCACGTCCAGGCTGTTGCCCGACTGCTGCAGGCTGCCCTGTGTGAAGTTGCGGCTGGTGGCCACGGTGCGCACACCCAGGCCCACCTGCAGGCCGGTGGGCAGCTGCGAAGTCTCCGACGTGTTGGAGCCGGCCTGGCGCAGGTTCTGGTAAATCAGGTCCTCGAACACGGCGTTGGCGCGCTTGAAGCCGTTGGTCGAGACGTTGGCCAGGTTGTGCGAAATCACGTCCAGCTGCATCTGCTGGGCTTCCATGCCGGTCTTGGCGATCCACAGGGAATTGAACATGGCGTGTGTCCTTGGTCGGAAGTGGGGGTCAGCCCTGCAGGCTCAGCAGCTGGCTGGCGTTGCGGTCATTGGATTCGGCGGTCTGCAGCAGGCGCATCTGCACCTCGAACTGGCGCGCCGTCTGGATCATGCCCACCATGGTCTCCACCGCGTTGACGTTGGAGCCCTCCAGCACGCCCACCATCATGCGGGCGTTGGCGTCGTTGGGCAGCGGATCGCCCGTGCGGGTGCGAAACAGTCCGTCGGTGCCGCGCTTGAGCGGGTCGTCCTCGGTGGGAGTGGCTAGCTTCAGCCGCGCCACCGTGGTCTGCGGCTGGCCGGCGACCTTGGCGCTGATCGTGCCGTCAAAGCCGATGCTCACCGCCGCATTGGGCGGGATGGTGATTGGCGCGCCACCGTCGGAGAGCACCGGCAGCCCCGTGGTGGTCATCAGGATGCCTTCGGGCGAGACTTCGAAGGAGCCGTTGCGCGTGTAGGCCTCGGTGCCATCGAGCGCCTGCACGGCAAACCAGCTGTTGCCGCTGGGCATGGCGTCCAGGTCGCGCCCGGTGCGTAGCGCCGGCCCTGGCGCGTCGCGGTGGCCGGCGGTCGCCTCTAGCGCGAAGACCCGGGTGGTGGCGCCTTCGCCGCGCAGCGGCACGGCCCGGTAGGTCGAGAGCTCGGCGCGAAAGCCGTTGGTCGAGACGTTGGCCAGGTTGTGCGACAGCACGGACTGCCGGTGCGCCGCGGCGTTGGCGCCGGTCATCGCGGTGTAGATCAGGCGGTCCATGGGGCGGGCTCCTTAGACAAAAAGGCGTTCAGCGCAGGTTGACCAGCGTCTGCATCACCTGGTCCTGCGTCTTGATGGTCTGCGCATTGGCCTGGTAGGCGCGCTGCGCCGTCATCATGTTGACCAGCTCGGCCGTCAGGTCCACGTTGGAGTCTTCCAGCGAGCCCGAGCGCGTGACGCCGAACTTGCCCTGGCCCGGCTGGCCCATCAGCGGCTGGCCCGAGGCATAGGTTTCGATCCAGTTGTTGCCGCCGATCGGCGCCAGCCCCTGCACGTTGCGGAAGTCCGCCAGCGCCAGCATGCCGGCGGCCTGGGTCTGGCCGTTGGAGTAGCGCGCGGTGATCACGCCTTGCTCCGAGATCGACAGGCCGACGAAGGAGCCCGCGGTGTAGCCGTCCTGCGTGAGGTTGGTCACGCCAAAGGGCGAGGCGTACTGCGTCACGCCCGAGACGTCCAGCGTGGCCACGATGTTGGGCGTGGTCGGCGAGGGCGTGGCGATGCTGATCTGCGGCATCGTCACCGGCGCCACCAGCGCGCCGGTGGCGTCGAAGCTCAGCGTGATCGGGTTGGACGCGGTGTCCAGCAGCAGCGCCCCGCTGGCATCGCGCACTTCCCAGTTGTCCAGCGCCGGCGGCCCCGGGGTGGAAGCCGCGCGCGTGAAGTGCATCGTGAACGGGATCGAATTGCCCTGGCTGTCATAGACCGTCAGCGCCGTGCCGTAGGTGGTGTAAGGCGGCGTGTTGGTCACCGGGTTATAGACGGTGGAGGCGCTGGCGTTGAGGTTGAGCTCGGCGGTGATCGCGGTGGTCGCGCGGGCCGGCACCGGTGCGCCGGTGGGCAGCACCAGCGGCTGCGGCGTGGTGCTGGTGGCCACGCCGGTGATCGTCGTGGGGTAGCCCATCACGTTGGCGCCGTTGTTGGTGACGATGTTGCCGTTGGTGTCGAGCTTGAAGTTGCCCGCCCGGGTGTAGGCAATGCTGCCGTCGGGCTGGCGCAGCACGAAAAAGCCCGAGCCGTTGATGGCCACGTCCAGCGCGTTGCCGGTGATGGTCAGGTTGCCCTGGGTGAACTGCTGCGCCACCTTGTCCACCGCCACGCCCAGGCCGGCGGAGTTCTCGCTGGTGCCCGGTCCGATGGAGGAGGCCACCAGCGCCGCGAACTCGGTGCGCGAAGCCTTGAAGCCCGTGGTGTTGGCGTTGGCGATGTTGTGGCCGATCACGTCCAGGTTCTTGCTGGAGGCGTTCAGTCCGGTCAGGCCTGTCTGGAATGCCATGATGTCTTTCCTGTGGCGGTTGGCTTAGAGAACGGCGACGATGTCTGTGTACGGCACGCTGCGGCCGCTGCCCAGATCCACCGACACCGTGCCGTCGCGCTGGCCCACGGCCAGTACGCGCTCGGCGCTGTAGGGGGTGGTGGCCACCGGCGTCTTGCCGTTGGTGGCCGTGACGCGGTAGCGCAACGAGTCGATGCCCGGATAGGCCGAGGCGTCCCAGCTGAAGGAGTGGCGGCCCGCGCCCAGGGCGCCGGCGTCCAGCGTGCCCAGCAGCGCGCCCGAAGGCGCCAGGATCTCGATGCGCACCTGCTGGGCGTCGCCGGCCAGGTCGAAGGCCGAGCTGGCCAGCCCGGTGGCCGCGTCGCGCGTGAGCGTGTTGCCCGGCAGCAGCACGTCGTGCCCCACCAGCGCCGTGGCCTGCAGCAGCTGCATGGACGCGAACTGGCTGGCAAAGCCCTGCAGCGTCTCGTTGAGCTGCTGGATGCCGCTGACCGTGTTGATCTGCGCCATCTGCGTGGTCATCTGCGCGTTGTCCATCGGGTTGAGCGGATCCTGGTTGTTGATCTGCGCAACCAGCAGCTTGAGAAAACGGTCCTGCATCTCGGCCGCGCTGGGCATGGCGCCGGCGGACCTGGTGGAAGTGCTGGCGCTGGAAGTGGAGCTGACGGCGGCGACCATGGCGCGTGTTCCCGTGGTTTACTGGCCCAGCTGCAGCGTTTTGAGCAGCAGCGACTTGGCGGTGTTCATCACCTCGACGTTGTTCTGGTACGAACGCGAGGCCGAAATCATGTTGACCATTTCCTCCACCGGGTTGACGTTGGAGTGGGTCACGTAGCCCTGGGCGTCGGCCGAAGGGTGGCTGGGCTCATAGACGCGCCGCGCCGGCGTGTTGTCTTCCTTGATGGCCTTGACCTTCACGCCCGCGGCCGCCGGGCCATCCATCGGCACCGTCTCGAACACCACCTGGCGCGCCTTGTAGCTTTGCCCGTCGGGGCCGGCCACCGCGTCGGCGTTGGCCAGGTTGCTGGCCACCACGTTCAGGCGCTGGGCCTGCGCGCTGATCGCGCTGCCGGATACGCCGAAGATCGAAAACATGGACATCGTCAGACTCCTTCAAGGGCGCTTACTGCCCGGTGATGGCGCTCAGGATGGTGCGCGACGCGCCGTTCATGAAGCGCAGCGTGGCCTCGTAGCGCACCGCGTTGTCCACGAAGGCGGCGCGCTCGCGGTCCAGATCGACCGAGTTGTTGTCCAGCGCCGGCTGGGTCTGCACCGCATAGCCCAGGTGGGAGCCCAGGCTTGCCTCGCGCGGGCCCAGCGGCAGGTGGCGCGGGTGGCTTGCGGCGGCAGCAGCCGGCGCCAGCGTCTGGCGCTGGCCGGTGGCTTCGGCCAGCGCGGCCTTGAAATCGAAGTCGCGCGCCGCATAGCCCGGCGTGTCGGCGTTGGCGATGTTGCTGGCGATGGTGCGCTGGCGTTCGGCGCGCAGCACCAGGGCCTTCCCGTGGAAGTCCAGCGTGCCGGTCAGTTTGTCGAACATGGGCATCACCTCGTGTGTGGCCGGCGCCGCTACATGGCCGCTATAGCGCGGCGGCGGCAACCCGTATGCGGCCATTGTGGGCAGAACTTGAATCGCCGAGGCGCCGAAATGCGGCGGGAAAACCGCGTATTTGCCCGCAATGCCCGCGTCCACATTCCGTAGAGTCGGCAACCTGGGACCGAACCTGAGCGGTTTTTTGTAACGCCTGCGGAGGTGGCGAGTCATGGATGGCAAGGCAATCGGATGGATCGGGCGCATGGCCCTGGCCCTGGTGGCCGCGCTGGCGGCCTGGATGCCGGCTGCGCGCGCCCAGAGCGTGGGCAGCGAGGCCGACGTGCCCGCGCTGGTGCAGCGCTGGGTGCAGCCGCAGCTGGCGCAGCCGGCCGCCGACGGGCAGCCGCCGCTGCGTTTCAGCGCCAGCGTCGGCGCGGTCGATGCGCGCGTGCGCTTGGCGCCGTGCGAGCGCGCCGAGGCCTATCTGCCCGCCGGGGCGCGCCTGTGGGGCGCCACCCGCGTGGGGGTGCGCTGCCTGCAGGGGCCGACGCGCTGGAATGTGTTCGTGCCGGTGACGGTGCAGGCCCATGGCAGCGCCTGGGTGCTGCGCCGCCCCGTGGCCGCCGGCGCCACGCTGGCCGAGGACGATGTGATGCCCGCCGAGGTGGACTGGGCCGCCGACGCCAGCCCCGTGCTGGCCGCCCGCGAGGCCTGGCTGGGCCAGGTGGCCATGCGCGCGCTGCCGGCCGGCGCCGTGCTGCGCCAGAACATGGTGCGCGCGCCGCAGGTGTTCCAGGCCGGCGCGCCGGTGCGCGTGGTGGTGCAGGGCGGGGGCTTCCAGATCAGCGCCGAGGCCCAGGCGCTCACCGCCGGCCAGGTCGGCCAGCCGGCGCGGGTGCGCATGGACAACGGGCGCATCCTCTCCGGCGTGGTGCTGGACGGACGTACAGTCCGCATCGAGATGTAGGGGATGGCGATGGACTGGCCGGCCTCCCGTGGCGAGAAAACCCTCAAGTCCCCTGCGGGCCTGCCGATAGCCAAGGTGTAGGCTTACACCCGTAGCCGTTCTGGAGCACGCCATGAAAATAGGTCAACCGGCTGACAACAGCCCCAAGGTTTCCACGCCGCCGCAGTCGCAGGCGGCGGCTGCGGCCGCGCCGGCGAAAAAGGAGGCGGCCGCCACCGCCACCAGCACGGCCAGCTTCGCCGGGGTGGCCGTCACGGTGTCGGCGGCGGTGCGCGATCTGGAGCAGGCCAGCCGCGGCGAGAGCCCCGACGTGGTGGACATGGACAAGGTGCGGGCCGTGCGCCAGGCCATCGCCGACGGCACCTACACCGTCAATGCCGAAGCCATTGCCGACAAGCTGCTGGCCAATGCCCAGGAGATGCTGGACCGCAGCAGCCGTCGCTGAAACGCTGAAACCGGGACAGATCGCCCTTTTCCTCGCTGATCCTCACTGATTTTTCACTTCCACCGGCCCTATGCGAGACGACCACGCCATCCTGCTGCCAGCCGCCATCGAGCACGCGCTCACGCAGATCGAGCAGCAGTGTGCGCAGCTGCAAGACGCCCTCGCGCGCGGCGAGCCCGAGGCGCTGCAGCAGGCCGGCAGCAACCTGCGCCAGCTCGCGCTGGACTTTTCCGGGCTGCTGGCCCAGCACGAGCAGGCGGGGGCGGCCGCGCCGGCGCTGCGCACGCGCATGAAGGCGCTGGCGGCCACGCTGGCTGCCTTGCGGGAAAACCTGCTGCGCCGCGCCGCCGTCGTCGAGCGGGCGGTTGACGTCATCCTGCCCGGCCGGGAAAAAACCACCTACGCGCCGGCGGCCGTGGCGCCCAGCCGGGCGGCTTTCCGCGCCTACGGGGCCTAAGGAAACGCTGATCAAGTCCCGCGCCTGGTAGTAGTCCGTCTTGTCGC
>DAIUCJ010000046.1:0-16194 GCA_036846225.1 Hylemonella sp. | reverse complement strand
GCATCCAGGGCGGGCGCTTCGACGTGCGCCGCGTGCTGTACATGGCCGCACTGACGGCCAGCCGTCGCAACCCCGTCATCAAGGCCTTCTACGAGCGCCTGATCGCCGCGGGCAAATGCCCCAAGGTCGCGCTGGTCGCTTGCATGCGCAAGCTGCTGACCATGCTCAATGCCATGGTCAGAACCAACAAACCTTGGAATAACGCGCTTCACGGTACTTGACTTCGAAGACGGTTACTCAGACCTTGGCGGGCGTTTGACCCAGCGCGATCTTGAGCAGGTCGGCCACGGTGTTGGCGTTGAGCTTTTCCATGATGTTGGCGCGGTGCGCCTCCACCGTCTTGATGCTGATGCCCAGGTCGTCGGCGATCTGCTTGTTCAGGCGTCCGGCGACGATGCGTTCCAGCACCTGGCTCTCGCGCGTGGTCAGCCTGGCCAGCAGGGCTTCGCGGTTGGCGGCCTGCTGCTGCACGCTGAAGGTCTCGCGCGCGCGCTCGAGCATGCGCTCGACCAGATCGACCAGCTGTTCTTCCTTGAAGGGCTTCTGGATGAAATCCATCGCGCCTTTTTTCATCGTGTCCACGGCCATCGGCACGTCGCCATGGCCGGTGATGAAGACGATGGGCAGCGGCGAGTGGCTCTCCAGCAGGCGGTTCTGCAGTTCCAGGCCGGTCATGCCTTCCATGCGGATGTCGCAGATCAGGCAGGCGACTTCGCGCGGGTCGTAGCGGCTCAGGAACGATTCGGCCGAGTCGAAGCAGCGGACACGGTAGTCCTTGCCTTCGAGCAGCCATTGCAGCGAATCACGCACGGCTTCGTCGTCGTCCACCACATAGACGGTGCCTTTTTTCGGGATCAGACTCATGCTTCAACCTGCGATGTGTTCGGCCGCCGGCGCTGCGGCCGCCGCGGCGGCCGGCTCACCCAGCGGAAGCCAGAACGAGAAGCGGCAGCCCACGACCTGGCCGGCATTGTAGAGGTTCTCGGCGCGGATACGGCCCTGGTGCGACTCGACGATGGAGCGGCACAGCGACAGGCCGATGCCCAGGCCCTCGGCCTTGGTGGTGAAGAAGGCTTCGTACAGGTGCTCCATCATCTGCGCCGCGATGCCGCGGCCGTTGTCGGTGACGGTGAACTCCACCACCGCGCGCCCCTCTACCGTGGACGGCAGCACCTGCAGCTCCACATGGCGCTGGCCCGGCGGGCGCTGCGCCTGCACGATGGATTCGGCCGCGTTCTTCAGCAGGTTGACCAGCACCTGCTCGATCAGGATCGGGTCCACCACCAGCGGGGGCAGGTCGGCCATGAAATAGCTCAGCCGCACGCCGTAGCGGCGCAGCTCGATTTCGGCCAGTTCCACCGCCTCGTTGACGATGGTCGCCACCTCGGTGGGCGTGCGGTTGGGCTCGCTGCGCTTCACGAAGGCGCGGATGCGCTGGATGATCTGCCCGGCGCGCTGGGCCTGGCGGGCGGTTTTCTCCAGCGCGCCCAGCAGCTCGGCCTCGGTGATCTGCTGCGCGCGGATGCGCGAGATCATGCCGTTGCAGTAGTTGCTGATGGCCGTCAGCGGCTGGTTCAGCTCGTGCGCGACGCTGGAGGCCATCTCGCCCATCGTGATCAGGCGGCTGGCGGTCTGGGCCCGCTCGGCTTGGGCGGCGGCCTGTTCCTCGGCCAGACGCCTGGGGGTGATGTCGCTGGCGATGACCATCTGCGCCAGCCGTCCATCGACCCAGGTCAGATACCGGGTGCGCACCTCCAGCCACTTGCCCAGGGCCTCGACGTAGAGCTCGGCGGCCTCGGCCTCGATGTCCGGCAGGTTGCCGGTGGGCATACCGACCAGGCCGTCCACCGGGTCCTGGCTGTCGGCGGCGCTGAGGCGCGGCTGCATGCCGGCGTGGCTGGACAGCTCCACGTGGCCGCGGCTGGAATCGCCAAACCACAGGCGGTACATCTTGTTCGCGAAGAGCAGCTCGTCCGAGCCCAGCGGCGCCACCGACACCGAGGCGTCCAGCGCCTCCAGCACGGTGGTGAAGCGCTCGTAGGAGGCGTACAGCTGCTCGCGCACGCGGTTGGGCTCGGTGATGTCGGTCATCGAGGTCATCCAGCCCGTCTGCAGGCCGCGCGCGTCGATCAGCGGCGACACATGGATGCGTGCGTCAAACAGCGTGCCGTTCTTGCGCTTGACGCGCACCTGAAAGCCGCCGGGCGTCACCCGCCCGCTCAGTTCGTCTTCCAGCCGGCTCATCAGCAGTTCGCGGTCTTCTTCCGGCCAATAGGGGAAAGGGGCGCTCTGGCCGACCAGCTCGCTTTCGCTCCAGCCCGTCATCTGGCAGAAGGCCGCGTTCACATAAGTGATGCGGCCCTGCAGGTCCAGCGCGCGCATGCCGGTGGGCATGGAGTTTTCCATCGCGCGGCGGAAGTTGGTTTCCTGCAGCAGCGCCTGCTGGGCCTGCAGGCGCCGGCGCGTGTGGCGCCAGTTGGCGATCAGCATCCAGGCCGTCATCACGCTGAGCGCGCCCACCAGCCAGAACAGCCCGCTGCCGATCAGCCCCAGCGAGGCCCGGTAGGCCTGCGCGTGCAGCACCAGCCCGTTGCCCACCGGGGAGACCGGCACTTCGTATTCGGTCGCGTGCGCCAGCCAGTCCAGCAGCTGGCTGGCGCGGCTGCGCCGCGGCGCGCTGCTGCCGGCCAGGATCTCGCCGCGCGAGTCGCGCAGCGACACCGCGTAGCGGGCCGAGACCTCCGGCGGCACGCCCAGGCGGTACAGCGTATCCAGCGAGTATTCGGCCAGCACCACGCCGGCAAAGCGCCCGCGCGGTGTCAGCGGGATGTGCAGCTCCAGCAGCGCGGTGCCGTCGGGCGCGGCGGCGCGCTGCGTGTAGATGGGCTGGCGCAGCTCGCGCGCCAGCGCGTAGGCCTGGCCCGATTCGCCGGGCGGGTCTGCCGAGGCGTCGCCGCGAACCCCCGGCGGATGGGCCAGCGCCAGCGCCAGCGTCGCATTGCCCGCGCTGGCGCGCAGGCGGCGGCGCTCGTCCAGCCAGCTCAGGCCCTGCAGCTCGGGGTACTGGCCCAGCAGGGCGTTGGCGCGGTTGCGGAATTGCTCGGCGTCCAGCTCCTGCCCGGCCAGCTGCTGCGCCACGCGCACCAGCTCTTCCTGGCGCTCCAGCAGGCGCAGGCGGATGCGCTGCTGCGCGTATTCGACGTCGCGCCGCAGGGCTTCGTGCTCGCGCTCGATTTCCTCCAGCCGCAGATAGCCGAAGGCCGCGACGATGGCCGCGAAAAACAGCAGCACCGCCGCCAGCGGCGCCAGCATCGCGTAGCGGTCCTGCCGCAGGGGCGACTGCCGGCGCCACCACTGGCGCAGGCGCTGGGCCAGCGGCAGGCGGCCCAGCGTGGCGAGGAGGGATTGGATGCGATGGCCCATGGCAGCGCGGTGCCGGCTAGTGTAGTCGGCGGCATCGGTCGCGCAGTCATTTTATTTCTCAATGTGAAAAGTAAATCCGTATTTCAAAACGGGGTGAAATTTGTGCGAAACTCGCTTATCGTTTTGACCACGCAGACCCTTGGCGGTCTGCCTTACGAGGAGCCCATCCATGTCCGCCTTGCCCCAGAACCCTCCGGGTTTGAATGCCGAAGACATCGACAGCCAGGAAACCCTGGAGTGGAAGCACGCGCTGGAGGCGGTGATCGAGCAGGAAGGGCCCGAGCGCGCCCATTTCCTGCTGGAGCAGCTGCTGGAACATGCGCGCGAGCACAGCATCGACATGCCGTTTTCGGCCAACACCGGCTATGTCAACACCATCGAGCCGGAGGAGGAGGCGCACAGCCCCGGCAATCTGGAGCTGGAAGGGCGGCTGCGGGCCTACATGCGCTGGAACGCCATGGCCATGGTCGTCAAGGCCAACCGGCTCAACCCGCCCGACGGCGGTGACCTGGGCGGGCACATCAGCTCCTTTCAGTCGCTGGCGCACATGTTCGCCGCCGGCTTCAACCACTTCTGGCATGCCGACGACACCGATGCCGGCGGCACCCACGGCGGCGACCTGATCTACATCCAGGGCCACTCCGCCCCCGGCATCTACGCCCGCGCCTATCTGGAAGGGCGCATCACCGAAGAGCAGCTGCTCAACTTCCGCCAGGAGGTCGATGGCAAGGGCCTGCCCAGCTACCCGCATCCCAAGCTGATGCCGGGGTTCTGGCAGTTTCCCACCGTCTCGATGGGCCTGGGGCCCATCATGGCCATCTACCAGGCGCGCTTTCTGAAGTACCTGCATGCGCGCGGCATCGCCGACACCTCGCAGCGCAAGGTCTGGGTGTTCTGCGGCGACGGCGAGATGGACGAGCCCGAGAGCCTGGGTGCGATCGGCCTGGCCGCGCGCGAGAAGCTGGACAACCTGATCTTCGTCGTCAACTGCAACCTGCAGCGCCTGGACGGCCCGGTGCGCGGCAATGGCAAGATCATCCAGGAGCTGGAGAGCGAGTTCCGCGGCGCGGGCTGGAACGTCATCAAGCTCATCTGGGGCAGCAACTGGGACAAGCTGCTGGCGCGCGACAAGGACGGCGCGCTGCGCAAGCTGATGCTGGACACGCTGGACGGCGACTACCAGGCCTTCAAGGCCAACGACGGCGCCTACGTGCGCAAGCACTTCTTCGGCCGCGACCCGCGCACCGCCGAGCTGGTGGCCCGCATGAGCGACGACGACATCTGGAACCTGCGCCGCGGCGGCCACGACGCGCAGAAGGTCTATGCCGCCTTCCACCGCGCCCACCACAACACCAGCGGCCAGCCCACGGTGCTGCTGGTCAAGACCGTCAAGGGCTACGGCATGGGCAAGGCCGGCGAGGGCAAGAACACCGCGCACCAGACCAAGAAGCTCACGGATGACGACATCCGCTACATGCGCGACCGCTTCAACATCCCGATTCCCGACAGCGAGCTGCCCAAGATCCCGTTCTACAAGCCGGCCGACGACACGCCGGAGATGAAGTACCTGCACGAGCGCCGCAAGGCCCTGGGCGGCTACCTGCCCAAGCGGCGCGAAAAGAGCAGCGAGAGCTTCACCGTGCCGGCGCTGGACAACTTCAAGGCCCTGCTGGAGCCCACCACCGAGGGGCGGGAGATCTCCACCACCCAGGCCTATGTGCGCTTCCTCACCCAGCTGCTGCGCGACCAGGCGCTGGGCCCGCGCGTGGTGCCCATCCTGGTGGACGAGGCGCGCACCTTCGGCATGGAAGGGCTGTTCCGCCAGGTCGGCATCTACAACCCCGAAGGGCAGAAATACACCCCGGTGGACAAAGACCAGGTCATGTACTACCGCGAGGACAAGGCCGGTCAGATCCTGCAGGAGGGCATCAACGAGGCCGGCGGCATGAGCAGCTGGATCGCGGCGGCCACGTCGTATTCGACGAACAACCGCATCATGGTGCCGTTCTACATCTTCTACTCGATGTTCGGCCTGCAGCGCGTCGGCGATCTGGTCTGGGCCGCCGGCGACATGCAGGCGCGCGGCTTCCTGCTGGGGGGCACCTCCGGGCGCACCACGCTCAACGGCGAGGGCCTGCAGCACGAAGACGGCCACAGCCAGGTGCTGGCCAGCGTGGTGCCCAACTGCGTCAGCTACGACCCCACCTTCGCGCACGAGGTGGCCGTCATCATCCACCATGGCTTGAAGCGCATGGTGGAAAAGCAGGACAACGTGTTCTTCTACATCACGCTGCTCAACGAAAACTACGCCATGCCGGGCCTCAAGGCCGGCACCGAGGAGCAGATCATCAAGGGCATGTACCTGCTGCAGCCCGCTGCCGACGCGAAGGCGCCGCTGGTCAACCTGCTGGGTTCGGGCTCCATCCTGCGCGAGTCGATGGCCGCCAAGGCCCTGCTGGAGCAGGACTGGGGCGTGCGCGCCAACGTCTGGAGCTGCCCCAGCTTCAACGAGCTGGCGCGCGACGGCCAGGACTGCGAGCGCTGGAACCTGCTGCACCCCACGGCCGCGCCGCGCGTGCCCTTTGTCACGCAGCAGCTGCTGCCGCACGAGGGGCCGGTGGTCGCTTCCACCGACTACATCAAGAACTTTGCCGAGCAGATCCGCGGCTTCATCCCGAAGGGGCGCAGCTACAAGGTGCTGGGCACCGACGGCTTTGGCCGCAGCGACTTCCGCTACAAGCTGCGCGAGCACTTCGAGGTCAACCGCCACTACATCGTTGTGGCCGCGCTCAAGGCGCTGGCCGAGGAGGGCAAGATCCCCGCCGCCAAAGTGGCCGAGGCCATTGCCAAGTACCAGATCAAGACCGAGAAGATCAACCCGCTGTATGCCTGATGCGGGTTGAACCCGCCGCCATGCCAGCAGCCGCCCCTGTGGCGGCCTGAGCCGGCGCCGGGGCCCGCTTCCTCACCCCAGGAAGACACGAACATGGCTCTTACCGAAATCCAGGTTCCCGACATTGGGGACTTCGACAACGTCACCGTCATCGAGCTGCTGGTCAAGCCGGGCGACACCGTGCGGGTGGACCAGTCGCTGATCACCGTCGAGTCCGACAAGGCCTCGATGGAAATTCCCTCCAGCCACGCTGGCGTGGTCAAGGAGCTGAAAGTCAAGCTCGGCGACAAGGTGAGCAAAGGCTCGCCGGTGCTGCTGCTGGAGGCCGCCGCTGCGGCCGCTGCGCCGGCCGGGGCTGGCGCAGCAGAGCAAAAAACGGCTGCAGCCGTTGCCAGCCATGAACAGCCCGCTATCAAAAAAGAAGCGCCGGCGGTGGCGGCTGCCGCGCCTGCACCGTCGGCCGCTTCCCCCGAGCCTGTCGAAGCACGCACGGGCGCAGCGCCGGCCCTGCCGCCTCATGACCCCACGGCTCCCAAGGGCGCGCTGCCGCACGCCAGCCCCTCGGTGCGCAAGTTCGCGCGCGAGCTGGGCGTGCCGCTGGCCGAAGTCAAGGGCAGCGGCCCCAAAGGCCGCATCCTGGAAGAAGACGTCAAAGCCTTCACCAAGGCCGTGATGGCCGGGCAGACGCGCACCCAGGCCATGGGCGCGGCCCCCGCCGCCGGCGGCGCGGGGCTCAACCTGCTGCCCTGGCCGCAGGTGGACTTTGCGAAGTTCGGGCCCATCGAGCGCAAGGAGCTGTCGCGCATCAAGAAGATCAGCGGCGCCAACCTGCACCGCAACTGGGTGATGATTCCCCACGTCACCCATCACGAGAACGCCGACGTCACCGAGCTGGAGGCGCTGCGCCAGCAGCTCAACAAGGAGCACGAGAAGGCCGGCGTCAAGTTCACCATGCTGGCCTTCGTCATCAAGGCGGTGGTCGCCGCGCTGAAGAAGTACCCCGAATTCAACGCCTCGCTCGATGGCGACGCGCTGGTGTACAAGAAGTACTTCCACATCGGCTTTGCCGCCGACACGCCCCAAGGCCTGGTGGTGCCGGTGCTGAAGGACGCCGACCAGAAAGGCCTGGTGCAGATCAGCCAGGAGCTGGCCGAGCTGTCGAAGAAAGCCCGCGAGGGCAAGCTCACGCCGGCGGAGATGAGCGGGGGCTGCTTCAGCATTTCCTCGCTGGGCGGCATCGGCGGGCGCTATTTCACGCCCATCGTCAACGCGCCCGAAGTCGCCATCCTGGGGCTGACCAAGACCTTCATGGAGCCGGTGTGGGACGGCCAGGCCTTCGTGCCGCGCCTGACCCTGCCCATGTCGCTGTCGTACGACCACCGCGTCATCGACGGTGCCGCCGCCGCGCGCTTTGCCGCGCATCTGAGCCAGCTGCTCGGCGACTTCCGCCGCGTGCTGCTGTGACCGGGGGAGTGAAGCACATGGCTCTGATCGAAGTGCAGGTTCCCGACATTGGGGACTTCGACAACGTCACCGTCATCGAGCTGCTGGTCAAGCCGGGCGACACCGTGCGGGTGGACCAGTCGCTGATCACCGTCGAGTCCGACAAGGCCTCGATGGAAATTCCCTCCAGCCACGCTGGCGTGGTCAAGGAGCTGAAAGTCAAGCTCGGCGACAAGGTGAGCAAAGGCTCGCCGGTGCTGCTGCTGGAGGCCGCCGCTGCGGCCGCTGCGCCGGCAGGGGCTGGTGCAGTGGAGCAAAAAGCGGCTGCAGCCGTTACCAGCCATGAACAGTCCGCTATCAAAAAAGAAGCGCCGGCGGTGGCGGCCGCTGCGGCAGCTTTCGCCGGCTCTGCCGACCTGGCGTGCGACGTGCTGGTGCTCGGCGGCGGCCCGGGCGGCTATTCGGCGGCCTTCCGCGCTGCCGACCTGGGGCTCAACGTCGTGCTGGTGGAGCGCTACCCCACGCTGGGTGGCGTCTGCCTCAACGTCGGCTGCATTCCTTCCAAAGCGCTGCTGCACGTGGCCGCCGTGATCGACGAGGCGCGCCACCTGGCCGACATGGGTGTGGACTTCGGCCAGCCGGTCGTGCAGATCGAGCGGCTGCGCGCCCACAAGGAAAAAGTCATCGCCAAACTCACCGGCGGTCTGGCGGCCATGGCCAAGATGCGCAAGGTCACCGTGCTGCGCGGCTACGGCGCCTTCGCTGGCCCCCAGCACGTGGTGGTGGAGGAAACCACCGGCAGCGGCCAGGACAAGACCGGCAGCCGCAAGGTGGTGGCTTTCAAGCGCTGCATCATCGCCGCCGGCAGCCAGGCCGTGCGCCTGCCCTTCCTGCCGGACGATCCGCGCATCGTGGATTCCACCGGCGCGCTGGCGCTGCGCGACGTGCCCAAGAAGATGCTCATCATCGGCGGCGGCATCATCGGGCTGGAAATGGGCACGGTCTATTCCACGCTCGGGGCACGGCTGGACGTGGTGGAGATGCTCGATGGCCTGATGCCCGGCGCCGACCGCGACCTGGTGCGCGTCTGGGAGAAGATGAACAAGCACCGCTTCGACCGCATCCTGCTCAAGACCAAGACCGTGGCCGCGCAGGCCACGCCGCAGGGCATCCGGGTGCAGTTCGAAGGGCTGGACGGCACCACGAGCGAAGGTACCTACGATCTGGTCCTGCAGGCCGTGGGCCGCGCGCCCAACGGCAGGAAAATCGCCGCCGAAGCGGCCGGCGTGGCCGTCAACGAGCGCGGCTTCATCCCGGTGGATATCCAGCTGCGCACCAACGTGCCGCACATCTTCGCCATCGGTGACATCGTCGGCCAGCCCATGCTGGCGCACAAGGCCGTGCACGAAGGGCATGTGGCCGCCGAGGTGATCGCCGGCGAGCTCAAGGGGGACGAGGCACTGGCGCGCACCGCCTTCGATGCGCGCGTCATCCCCAGCGTGGCCTACACCGACCCCGAGGTGGCCTGGGTGGGCCTGACCGAAGAGCAGGCCAAGGCGCAGGGCGTGCAGGTCACCAAGGGCCTGTTTCCGTGGTCCGCGTCGGGCCGCGCCATTGCGAATGGCCGCGACGAAGGCTTCACCAAGCTGCTGTTCGACGCGGCCACGCACCGCATCGTCGGCGGCGGCATCGTCGGCACCCACGCCGGCGACATGATCGGTGAAATCGCGCTGGCCATCGAAATGGGCGCCGACGCCATCGACATCGGCAAGACCATCCACCCCCACCCCACGCTGGGCGAAAGCATCGGCATGGCCGCCGAAGTCGCCCACGGCTCCTGCACCGACGTGCCGCCAGCCAGGCGGTGAATGCGTGGGCGCGCGCACGGCGAGGAGGGCATCCCGTGCAGGGCCTGCCGCCGGCGCGAGCGTGCCAAGGCGCTGATCGCCCCCGGAGACGCCATGCTGCCGCCTTTGCTGTCTGCCGCGACGCTTGACGCCGTGCTGGCCCTGGCCGAACAGGCCGGCGCGGCGATTCTGGAGGTCTATCGCGGCGCCGACTGGGCGGTGCGGCACAAGGCCGACCGCAGCCCGCTCACCAGGGCCGACGAGCGCGCGCACGCAGTGCTGGCGCAGGGGCTGGCGGCGCTGACGCCCGGCATTCCCGTGGTGTCCGAAGAGGACGAGGCCAGCTGGGCGCGCCTGCGGGGCGCAGGCGCTTGCTGGCTCATCGACCCGCTGGATGGCACGCGCGAGTTTCTCGAGCGCAACGGCGAGTTCACCGTCAACGTGGCCTGGGTCGTCGAAGGCCGGGCGCGCTGGGGTGTGGTGCAGGCGCCGGCCCTGGGGGTGCTGTACTGGGGCGGCGCCGGACTGGGCGCCTGGCGGCAGCAGGGGGGCGAGACGGTGGCCATCCACTGCAGCGAGTTGCCTGCCGATGGCCGCTTGCGCGTGTTGGCCAGCAGAAGTCATGGCACGCCCGAGACGCAGGCATGGATCGAAGGCCTGGGGCCGCACCGGCTGGTGCAGGCTGGCAGTTCGCTGAAGTTCTGCCGCATTGCCGAAGGGGCGGCGGACGTCTATCCCCGCCTAGGGCCGACCTGCGAGTGGGACACCGCTGCTGCCCAGGCGGTGCTGGAAGGCGCAGGCGGCGCGGTGCGCACGCTGGACGGGCAAGCCCTGGGCTATGGCAAGGCGGACGTGCGCAACCCGCATTTCGTGGCCGCCAGCGCGGCGTGGTGGCGCAGCCGTGCGCAGGGCTGATGCGGTCGCCGGCGCGTCAGCCGGCGGTGTTACGATGCGCGCCGCCAGTTGACAGGGCCGCGCGAGCCGCGCAGGCACGCTGTGTGCGGCAGTTTGCATGAGCCACTTTTCCGTTTCCGTCATCATCACCACCTACAACCGCAGCGATGCGCTGCTGGCCGTGCTGGCCGGCCTGGCGCGGCAGACGCAGCGTGATTTCGAGGTGGTGGTGGCCGATGACGGCTCGCGCGAGGAGCACCAGCGGGTGCTGCGCGAGTCAGCCGTGGCGCGCGAGCTCAAGGTGGTGCATGTCTGGCACCCGGATGTGGGTTTCACCGCGGCCAAGGCGCGCAACCGGGGCGTGGCGGCCGCGCAGGGACAGTACCTCGTGCTGCTCGACGGCGACTGCGTGCCGGAGGTGGATTTCATCGCCCGGCACCGCCAGCTGGCCGCGCCGGGGTGCTTCGTCAACGGCAGCCGCGTGCTGCTGTCGCCGGCGCTGACGCAGCGTGTGCTCGACGGGGCCGAGACGGTGTGCGGCCGCGCAGCGGCTTTTTGGCTGCGGCAGCGCCTGCGCGGCGATGCCAGCAAGCTCACCCATCTGCTGCGGCTGCCCGACGGGGCCTGGCGCGTGCAGGCGGATTTCGCCTGGAAGGGCATCCGCAGCTGCAACATGGGTGTGTGGCGGCGCGATTACGAAACCGTGGACGGCTTTGACGAATCCTTCGTCGGCTGGGGGCATGAGGATGCCGATTTCGTGCTGCGCCTGCACCATGCGGGCATCAGGCGCAAGAACGGCTTTTGCGCCACCGAGGTCTATCACCTCTGGCACAGAGAGGCCGCGCGCGACACCGAGTCGGCCAACGCGCAGACGGTGCGCGCGCGCATGCGCACGGGCATCGTCAAGGCGGCGGCGGGCTACAGCCAGAGCCGGCCCCACGACGATGTGGTGATTACCCATTTGGGCTGACGGACCGATGGCGATAATGCGGACCATGATGAAACGTATCCTGCTGAGTGTGTGGATGGCGCTGGCGGCTACGGCGGCGCTGGCGCAGTTCCGGGTGGAAGTCTCCGGCGTGGGGCTGACGCAACTGCCGATCGGATTGGCGCCGCTCAAGGGCGAAGAAGCCGCGCCGCAGAAGATCAGCGCCATCGTGCAGGCCAATCTGGAGCGCAGCGGCCAGTTCCGCGCCGTGTCGGTGCGCGCCGGCACGCTGGACGAGAATGCCCGGCCCGATCTGGCGCCCTGGCGCCAGGGCGGGGCCGATTCGCTGCTGGTAGGCAGCGTCGCGCGCCTAGCCGATGGGCGCTACGACGTGCGCGTGCGCCTGTGGGACGTGGTGGGCGGCAAGGACCTGGGCGCGCAGAGTTTTGCGGTCACGGCAGCCGATCTGCGGCTGGCCGCCCATCGCATATCGGATTTCGTTTACGAGAAGCTCACCGGCGATCCGGGCATTTTCTCCACCCGCATTGCCTATGTGACCAAATCGGGTGGGCGCTACCACCTCTGGGTGGCCGATGCCGATGGCGAGGGCGCGCAGCCGGCGCTGACCAGTCCCGAACCCATCATCTCCCCGAGCTGGTCGCCCGATGGCAAGCAGTTGGCCTATGTGTCCTTCGAGTCGCGCAAGCCCACGGTCTATGTGCACGAGGTAGCCAGCGGGCGCCGCCGGCTGGTGGCCAACTTCCGCGGCTCCAACAGCGCGCCGGCCTGGGCGCCCGATGGGCGCACCCTGGCCGTCACGCTCAGCCGCGACGGCATCTCCCAGCTCTACACGCTGGATCTGGCCAACCCGGGCGCGGAGCCGCGCCGGCTGACCCAGTCCTCCAGCATCGACACCGAGCCGGTGTATTCGGCCGATGGCAAGCTCATCTACTTCGTCAGCGACCGCGGCGGCAGCCCGCAGATCTACCGCATGCCCGCATCGGGCGGCGCGCCGGAGCGGGTGACGTTTACCGGCAATTACAATATTTCGCCCGCGATCAGCCCGGACGGGCGCTGGCTTGCGTACATTTCGCGCGTCAGCGGCAGTTTCAAGCTGCACGTGATGGATTTGAACTCTGGCGCGGTGACGGCGCTGACCGACACCACGGCCGACGAAAACCCCAGTTTCGCGCCCAATGGCCGGCTCATCCTCTACGCCACCAGGCAGCAGGATCGCGAGGCCTTGATGACGACGACGCTAGATGGCCGTATCAAGGCCCGGCTGGCCGGGCAGGGGGGGGACATCCGCGAACCGGACTGGGGGCCTTTCCAGAAGGCTGCCAACTGATTTTTTCAACACAGTCGACACAACAGGAGTTTCAGACATGTCAATCAAGCAATTCGCCCTGCTGGGTGCCGTGGCGCTGGTCATGGCCGGCTGCTCCAGCGTGAGCCTGGACAACGCGCCGGTGGAAGACCGCTCGTCTGGCACTGCGGCGGCCAGCAAGGGCAGCGAAAGCACGGTGACGCCGGCTACGGTAGGCAGCGTCGATGACGGCAAGGGCGCGCAGTCGGCCATTGCCAACGTGTCGCGTCTGGTCTATTTCGATTTCGACAGCTACGTCATCAAGCCCGAGTTCCAGGCCGTGATCGACGCGCACGCCCGCTACCTCAAGGCCGACCGCAGCCGCAAGGTCGTGCTCGAAGGCCATACCGACGAGCGTGGCGGCCGCGAGTACAACCTGGCGCTGGGCCAGCGCCGCGCCGATGCGGTGCGCCGCGCCCTGGCGCTGCTGGGCGTGGCCGACAGCCAGATGGAGGCCGTCAGCTTCGGCAAGGAAAAGCCGGCGGTGCAGGGTAGCAACGAAGAGGCCTGGGCCAAGAACCGCCGGGTCGAGATCAGCTACCGCTAAAGGCCGGCAGGCACGACCCAGGGGCTGCAAGCGATGAACGCCACCTTCCGCACCGTGACCCTGGCCCTGTGCCTGGGCAGCGCCAGCGCGGCCCATGCGCTGTTCAGCGACGACGAAGCGCGGCGCGCGATCCTGGATCTGCGCCAGCGCGTCGATGCGGTCCGGCTCGACAGCGAGGCGCGCGATGCCCAACTGCGCGAGCGCCAGTCCGAGGAAAACGCCCAGCTGCGCCGCAGCCTGCTGGAGCTGCAGAACCTGATCGACAGCCTGCGTGCCGACATGGCGCGGTTGGTGGGCCAGAACGAGCAGCTGGCGCGCGACGTCGCCGAGCTGCAGCGCCAGCAAAAGGATCTGCTGGCCGGCATCGACGAGCGGCTGCGCCGCTTCGAGCCGGTCAAGGTCACGGTCGATGGGCGCGAGTTCATGGCCGAGCCGGCCGAAAAGCGCGACTTCGAGGCCGCGCTGGCCGTCTTCCGCAAGGGCGATTTCGGCTCGGCGCAGAACGCCTTCGTGGAGTTCCTGCGCCGCTATCCGACCAGCGGCTACGCGCCCTCGGCCTTTTTCTGGCTGGGCAACGCGCAGTACGCCACGCGCGACTACAAGGAAGCCATCCAGAACTTCCGCACGCTGCTGACCCAGGCGCCCGACCATCTGCGCGCGCCCGAGGCCGTGCTGTCCATCGCCAACTGCCAGGTCGAGCTCAAGGACATCAAGGCCGCCCGCAGCACGCTGGAGGACTTGATCAAGGCCTACCCGCAGTCCGAGGCGGCGGCGGCGGCCAAGCAGCGACTGGCCCGGCTCAAATGAGGCCATGGGCAGCGCCGTAGAATCGGCGCATGCAGATGTCCGAGCTCACGGCGCTCAACACCCTGGTGTTGGGCGCTTCTTTCTTCCTCTCCTTCCTGTTCGGGGCGCTGGTGCAGCGCACCCACTTCTGCACCATGGGGGCGGTCAGCGATGCCGTCAACATGGGCGACTGGACCCGCCTGCGCCAATGGGCGCTGGCCATCGGCGTGGCCATGGTCGGGTTCGCGCTGCTGGTCTATTTCGGTGCCATCGATCCCACTCAGACCGTGCATGGCGGCCGGCGCTTCCTGTGGCTGTCGGCGGCGCTGGGCGGGCTGCTGTTTGGCGTGGGCATGGTGCTGGCTTCGGGCTGCGGTAGCAAGACGCTGGTGCGCGTGGGGGCGGGCAATCTCAAGTCCCTGGTGGTGATGCTGGTCATGGGTCTGGCCGGCTTTGCCACGATGAAGGGCATGACCGCGGTGCTGCGCGTGCAGACGGTCGATCGCGTGGCGATGGAGCTGGACACGACGGCCAGTCTGCCCGCCGTGCTGGCGGCCTGGCTGCAGGTGCCGGCGGCACTGGCGGCCTTGCTGGCGGGGCTGCTGCTGGGGCTGCTGCTGATTGTGTGGGCGCTGCGCGGCGAGCAGTTCCTGCGGGTCGAGAACCTGGCTGCCGGCGTGGGCGTGGGCTGCATCGTGGCGGCCATGTGGTGGGTCAGCGGCCATCTGGGCCATGTGGCCGAGCATCCGCAGACGCTGGAGGAGGTGTACCTGGCCACCAGTTCGGGCCGCGCCGAGGCGATGAGCTTCGTGGCGCCGATTGCCTATACGCTGGACTGGATCCTGTTCTTCAGTGACAGCAACAAGGTGCTGACGCTCGGCGTGGTGTCGGTGCTGGGTGTCATCGCCGGCTCGGCGCTGATGGCGCTGTGGACGCGCAGCTTTCGCTGGGAAGGGTTTGGCAGCACCGAGGACCTGGCCAACCATCTGGTGGGGGCGGTGCTGATGGGCGTGGGCGGCGTCACGGCCATGGGCTGCACGATCGGGCAGGGCTTGAGCGGCATCTCCACCCTGAGCCTGAACAGCTTCGTGGCGCTGGCCGGCATACTGGGCGGCGCCGTGCTGGGCCTGCGCTACCAGATGTGGCGGCTGGAGCGCATGGCCTGAGCCCATGGAGGTGGATGCCACACGCCGCTTCGGCGGGCTCGACCGCCTGTATGGCACCGCCGCTGCGGCGCGTATCCGGGCCGCCCATGTGGCCGTCGTCGGCGTCGGCGGCGTCGGCTCCTGGGCGGCCGAGGCCCTGGCGCGCAGCGGCGTCGGACGGCTGACGCTGATCGATCTGGACCACGTGGCCGAGTCCAACATCAACCGGCAGGTGCATGCGCTCGATGCGACGCTGGGGCAGGCCAAGGTGCAGGCCATGCGCGAGCGCATCGCCCAGATCCACCCGGCCTGCAGCGTGCAGGCGGTCGAGGAATTCGTCGGGCCCGAGAACTGGCCGGCCCTGTTGCCTGCGGGCGTCGATGCCGTGATCGATGCCTGCGACCAGTTGCGCGCCAAGACCGCGATGGCCGCCTGGGCCCTGGCAGCCAGGAGCCTGTTCATCACCGTGGGGGCGGCTGGCGGCAAGCGGCAGGCCCAGGCGGTGGAGATCGATGATCTGGCCCAGGTCACGCACGACCCGCTGCTGGCGCAACTGCGCTACCGTCTGCGGCGCGGACATGGCGTGGCGCGCGGTGCGCGGCGCATCGGCGTGCCTTGCGTCTTCAGCCGCGAGGCGGTGGCCGCGCCCGATGCCTCGTGCGCCACGGCATCCGATGGCACGCTCAATTGCAGCGGCTACGGTTCGCTCGTGACGGTGACGGCCACCTTCGGCCTGTGCGCGGCGGGCTGGGTGATCGAAAAAATTGCGACGCGTGTTGGATGAGAGTGCGAAAATGACGCTATAATTTATGGCTTCACAGGTTGCGGCGCAGCGCTGATGCATCGGAGCTGTAGCACCTGGGGGGACGTTAGCTCAGTCGGTAGAGCAGCGGACTTTTAATCCGTTGGTCGCAGGTTCGAA
>DAIUCJ010000045.1:0-17215 GCA_036846225.1 Hylemonella sp. | reverse complement strand
CCAGGCAATTGAGCTTCGCTGCTGCGCGGCTGCGCCGCTGGTCACCGCGATTGGCGATCAGGATCTTTTCGAACATGCTTCCTCCAGCAAGGCCAGGTTCAGGTGGGCGGCTGCCGCGGCCGCCGTCGGCGGCGCCAGGCGCGGCACATGGCCCAGCAGCGGCGCCGGCAGCCGCGCCTGCAGCGCCGCGATGTTGCCGGCCACATGTTCCATGGACGGATCGGCGGTGTTGGCCACCCAGCCGGCCAGGCGCAGCCCGCGTGCGGCAATGGCCTCGGCGGTCAGCAGCGCGTGATTGATGCAACCCAACCGCAGCCCGACGACCAGCACCACCGGCAGGCCGAGGTCGCGCGCCAGATCGGCGGTGTCGTAGCGGTCGGTCAGCGGCACGCGAAAGCCGCCCACGCCTTCGACCACCACGGCCTCGGCATGGCCGCGCACCTGCGCATAGCAGTCCAGGATCTTCCGCGGCTCGATCGTCACGCCTTCGATGGCCGCGGCGATGTGGGGCGCCGCCGGCGTGCGCAGCAGATAGGGCGTGGTCAGCTCGCGCGGCAGGGCCACGGTAGCAGCGGCGGCGATCTGCTCCACGTCGTCATTGCGCCAGACGCCTGCGCGCAGCTCGGCGCCGGCGGCCAGCGGCTTCATGCCGGCCGCGCGCAGCCCCGCCGCCCCCAGCGCGTGCAGCAGTGCGCTGCTGACCAGGGTCTTGCCGATTTCGGTGTCGGTGCCGGTGACGAAACAGGAAAACGGTTTCATGGTTCGCTCGCGATTTGCTGCAACGCCGCGCGCAGGCGCGCGACGTCGTCCATCGTGTGGGTGGCCGCCAGCGTGATGCGCAGCCGCGCGGTGCCTGCCGGCACGGTGGGTGCGCGTATCGCCGAAACCCAGATGCCCTGCTCATCCAGCGCCTGGGCCACGGCCAGCACCTCGGCGTTGCTGCCGATGACCAGCGGCTGGATGGGCGTGGCCGACGGCAGCTGCCGCCAACCCTCGCGCGCCGGCAGCGTGGCCAGCTGGTGGCGCAGCAGCTCCAGCTGGGCGCGGCGCTGCTGGCCTTCGGGGCCGGCAAGCAGCGCCAGGCTGGTCAGCAGCGCATGGGCCAGCGCCGGGGGCGCGGCGGTGGTGTAGATGTAGGAACGCGCCCGCTGGATCAGCCACTCGACCACGGTCTCGTGCGCCGCGACGAAGGCGCCGCTGACGCCGGCGGCCTTGCCCAGCGTGCCCATCAGCACCAGCTGCGGCGAGCGCAGGCCGAAGTGCTCCAGCGTGCCGCGCCCGTGCTCGCCCAGCACGCCGAAGCCATGCGCGTCATCGACCACCAGCCAGGCGCCGTGCCGCTCGCACAGGGCCAGGATGGCCGGCAGCGGCGCGATGTCGCCGTCCATGCTGAAGACGCCGTCGGTGACGACGATCTTCTGCCGCGCGGTGCTGGCCGCCAGCGCCGCTTCCAGCGCCGCCACGTCCGCATGCGGATAGACCGTCACCCCGGCGCGGGCCAGCCGCGCGCCGTCGATCAAGGAGGCGTGGTTGAGCGCGTCGGAGAAGATTTCGGTTTCGTGGGCGGCCGCGGCCGCCAGCGCCGTCAGCACGGCCAGATTGGCCATGTAGCCGGTGCTGAAAGACAGCGCGCGCGGCTGCGGCAGGTGGGGGGCCAGAAAGTCGGCCAGCCACTCCTCCAGCGCCGCATGGGCCTGCGAGTGGCCGCTGACCAGGTGCGAGGCGCCGCTGCCCGCGCCGTAGCGGCGCACGCCTTCGTGCAGCGCCGCGGCGATGCGCGCGTCCGCCGCCAGCCCCAGGTAGTCGTTGCTGTTGAAGCTGAGCACCGCCCGGCCATCGACCGTCATCTGCGTGGCGCAGGGCGTCTGCGCGGTGCGCCGGCGCCGGCGCAGCTGCAGGGCATCGAGCCGCGCAATTTCCTGCTGCAGCTGTTCGAGCGGCGCAAAGCTCATGGCTGCATCACCTCGTCGAAGGTGGCCAGGGTGCGCTCGGCCAGCAGGCGGATTTCGTCCTCGCCCAGCACATAGGGCGGCATCAGGTAGACGGTGCGCCCGATCGGGCGCAGCAGCAGGCCACGGCGCAGCGCGGCGGTGAAGAAGCGGCGCGAAAAGTCGGCCGCGCGCGCGGGCTCGTCGATCACCGCGTCGAAAGCCCAGATCATGCCGCGGCGACGGAAATGCCGCACCCGCGCGTCGTCAGCCAGCGGCAGCAGGGCCTGGGTCAGCGCCTGCGCCCTGCGGTGGTTGGCCGCGAGCACGTCTTCCTGCTCGAAGAGGTCCAGCGTGGCCAGCGCGGCGCGGCAGGCCAGCGGATTGCCGGTGTAGGAGTGCGAGTGCAGAAAGCCGCGCGTGACATCCGGGTCGTAGAACGCCCGGTAGATGGGCTCGCGCGTCATCACCAGCGACAGCGGCAGGTAGCCGCCGCTGATACCCTTGGACAGGCACAGGAAGTCCGGCCAGATGCCGGCCTGCTCACAGGCGAAGAAGGTGCCGGTGCGCCCGCAGCCCACGGCGATCTCGTCGGCGATCAGGTGCACCTGGTAGCGGTCGCCCAGCGCGCGCAGCTGGCGCAGGTATTCGGGGTCGTGCATGGCCATGCCGGTGGCGCACTGCACCAGCGGCTCCACGATCACCGCCGCGATGCGGCCGGCGCGCTGCGCCAGCAGCGCTTCCAGAGCGGCTGCGGCGCGGCGGGCGACGTCGGCGGCGCTTTCGCCCGGCTGCGCCTGGCGGTCGTCGGGCGAGGCCACCACGTGCGCGTTGCGGATGAGCGGCGCGTAGGCATCGCGAAACAGCGCCACGTCGGTGACGGCCAGCGCGCCCAAGGTCTCGCCATGGTAGCTGCCGGCCAGGCAGACGAACTCCTGTTTCTCACTCTGGCCGCTGTTGCGCCAGTAGTGAAAGCTCATCTTCAGCGCGATCTCCACCGCCGAAGCGCCGTCGGACGCGTAGAAGCAATGGCCCAGCACGCCGCCGGTGCGTGCGCTCAGCCGCTCCGACAGCTCTACCACCGGCGCGTGCGTGAAGCCGGCCAGCATGGCGTGCTCCAGCCGGTCGAGCTGGTCTTTGACCGCGGCGCTGATGCGCGGGTGGGCGTGGCCGAACAGGTTGACCCACCAGGAGCTGATGCCGTCCAGAATCTCGCGCCCCTGCATGTCCACCAGCCAGGGGCCGCGGCCGTGGCTGACGGCGATCAGCGGCACGGTCTCGTGATGCTGCATCTGCGTGCAGGGGTGCCAGACGCTGCGCAGGCTGCGCGCGACCCAGTCGGTGGCGGCAGACGGGGCGTTCATGTCCTTGGTCGTTGCGTGCATGGGGCCCGCATTCTGGCAGGGGGCCGGCTCACATCCTGAAAACGCCGAATTTCGTCTCGGGGATCGGGGCATTGAGCGCGGCCGACAGGCCCAGCGCCAGCACGCGGCGGGTGTCGGCCGGATCGATCACGCCGTCGTCCCACAGCCGCGCGGTGGCGTAGTAGGGGTGGCCCTGTTCTTCGTACTGGCGGCGGATCGGGGCCTTGAACGCCTCTTCCTCCTCCGGGCTCCACTGGCCGCCGCGCGCCTCGATGCCGTCGCGCCGGACGGTGGCCAGCACGCTGGCGGCCTGCTCGCCGCCCATGACGGAAATGCGCGCGTTGGGCCACATCCACAGGAAGCGGGGGTCGAAAGCGCGGCCACACATGCCGTAGTTGCCCGCGCCGAACGAGCCGCCGATGATGACCGTGAGCTTGGGCACCTGGGCCGTGGCCACGGCCGTCACCATCTTGGCGCCGTGGCGGGCAATGCCCTCGTTTTCGTACTTGCGCCCGACCATGAAGCCGGTGATGTTCTGCAGAAACACCAGCGGCACCCTGCGCTGGCAGCACAGCTCGATGAAGTGCGCGCCCTTGACGGCGCTTTCGGAAAACAGGATGCCGTTGTTGGCCACGATGCCCACCGGCATGCCCTCGATGCGCGCGAAGCCGGTCACCAGCGTGGTGCCGTAACGGGCCTTGAACTCGTCGAACGCCGAGTCATCGACGATGCGGGCAATGATCTCCCGCACATCGAAAGGCTTGCGCGTGTCGGTGGGGATGACGCCGTACAGCTCTTCGGCCGGGTAGCGCGGGGGCTTGGGTTCGCTCAGCGTCACCGGCGGGTCTTTGCGCCGGTTGAGATTTTTCACCGCGTCGCGCGCCAGGGCGAGCGCGTGCAGGTCGTTCTCGGCCAGGTGATCGGCCACGCCCGACAGGCGCGTGTGCACGTCGCCTCCCCCTAAGTCTTCGGCGCTGACCACCTCGCCGGTGGCCGCCTTCACCAGCGGCGGCCCGCCCAGGAAGATGGTGCCCTGGTTCCTGACGATGATGGCTTCGTCGCTCATCGCCGGCACGTAGGCGCCACCGGCGGTGCACGAGCCCATGACCACCGCGATCTGCGCGATGCCCTGCGCGCTCATGTTGGCCTGGTTGTAGAAGATGCGGCCGAAGTGGTCGCGGTCCGGGAACACCTCGTCCTGGTTGGGCAGGTTGGCCCCGCCCGAATCCACCAGATAGATGCAGGGCAGGCGGTTGGCCTGCGCGATTTCCTGCGCCCGCAGGTGCTTCTTCACCGTGACCGGGTAGTAGGTGCCGCCTTTGACGGTGGCGTCGTTGCACACGATCATGCACTCCACCCCGGCCACGCGGCCGATGCCGGTGATCAGCCCGGCGCAGGGCGCTTCGTCGTTGTACATGCGCAGCGCCGCCAGCGGCGACAGCTCCAGAAACGGCGTGCCCGGATCGAGCAGGCGCTGCACCCGCTCACGCGGCAGCAGCTTGCCGCGCGCGGTGTGCCTGGCGCGCGCGGCCTCGCCGCCGCCCTGGGCCACCCGCTCGATCTGGCTGCGCAGGTCTTCGACCAGAGCCCGCATGGCCGCGGCATGGGCCTGGAACTGCGGCGAACGGGGATTGAGCTGGCTGGACAGGATGGGCATGGGCGCAGGGCTGATTGACGTTTACGTAAACGTCAATTGTGGCAGATTCGTTCCGCCCTGCGCCAGCTCGGCGCGCCGGCCGCCATGTCTGCACCAGACTGGTGCATCAGAGCCGGCACGGGGCTTGCATGCCCTGCCGCACCATGTCGATGACCGCACCCGCCATGGCCAGCCCTCCATCCCGCTCCCGCCGCGCCGGCCTGCAAAGCAGCCGCACGCTGGACCGCGCCCGCATCCTGGACACGCTGGTGGACAACCTGGACGGCATGGCCTACCGCTGCCTGCTGGACGCGCGCTGGCGCATGATGTTCGTCAGCCAGGGCTGCCTGAGCCTGACAGGCTACAGCGCGGAGGAGCTGGTGCGCGACGACGGCGCGAGCTGGGAAGCGATCACCCACCCCGAAGACCGCGCCTGGGTGCGCAGCCAGATCCATGAGGCCGTGCGCGCGGGGCGGCGCTTCGCGCTGGAGTACCGCATCGTCACGCGCAGCGGGCAGGTCAAGTGGGTGCTGGAGCGCGGCATCGCGGTGGCCGACGAGGAGGGCCAGACCGTCATCGAAGGCTTCATGTCCGACGTCACCGCCCAGCGCGAAACGCTGCAGGCGCTGCAGCGCGCCGAGCTGCGCTACCGCAACATCTTCGAGCACGCCTCCGAGGGCATCTTCCAGACCACGCCCGAAGGGCGCTATCTGGCCGCCAACCCGGCGCTGGCGCGGCTGTACGGCTACCCCAGCCCGCAGGCGCTGATCGACAGTCTCTCCGACATCGGCCGCCAGCTTTACGTGCAGCCAGGCCGGCGCGAGCGCTTCCGCCAGCTCATGGCCCAGCAGGGCGAGGTGCTGAACTTCGAGTCCGAGGTCTATCGCGCCGACGGCTCGCGCATCTGGATTTCCGAAAACGCCCATGCGGTGCGCGACGCCCAGGGCCGCCTGCTCTACTACGAAGGCACGGTGCAGGACATCTCCGAGCGCCGCAACTACCAGGCTCAGCTGGAGCGCCAGGCCAGCCACGACCAGCTCACCGGGCTGCCCAATCGCATGCTGCTGTGCGACCGCATCGACCAGGGCCTGGCGCGGGCGGCGCGGCTGGGCTACTTCCTCGCGGTGGTGTTCATCGACCTGGACGGCTTCAAGTTCATCAACGACAGCCTCGGGCACGCCGCCGGCGACGAACTGCTGCGCGAGGTTGCCACCCGGCTGTCCGGCTGCGTGCGCCACTCCGACACGGTGGCGCGCCTGGGCGGCGACGAATTCGTGCTGGTGCTCAATGACCATTACCGCACCCAGACGGTGGTGCTGCAGCTGCGGCGCGTGCTGGGCGAGATCGCGCGCCCACTGCAGCTGGCCGGGCGTACCTTCCAGATCAGCGCCAGCCTGGGCGTGGCGCTGTACCCCAGCGACGGCGACGACACCACCACCCTGCTGCGCCATGCCGACATGGCCATGTACGCGGCCAAGGAGCTGGGACGCAACAATTTCCAGTTCTACACCGCCGAGCTCAACCGCCAGACCGCCGAGCGGCTGGAACTGGAAGCCGCGCTGCGCGAGGCCATCGAGCGCGAGGAGCTGGAGGTGCACTACCAGCCCAAGGTGGACCACCGCCGCCGCGCAGTCGGCGTGGAAGCGCTGGTGCGCTGGCAGCACCCGCGGCTGGGGGCCATACGGCCCGACCGCTTCATCCCCGTGGCGGAGGAAACGGGCCTGATCCAGCCCCTGACCGGCCTGGTGCTGCGCCGCGCGCTGGCCGCGGCCCAGACGTGGAACGCGCCGGGCAGCGGCGCGCTGCACGTGGCCGTCAACCTCTCGCCGCGGCTCTTTCACAGCGGCGACATCGTGGCCCAGGTGGCCCAGGCCCTGCAGGACAGCCGGCTGGAACCGCAGCGCCTGCAGCTGGAGATCACCGAAAACGTGCTGGTGGGCGACGGCGAGCGGGCCGTGCAGACGCTGCACCGGCTCAAGGCCCTGGGCGTGCAGCTGGCAATGGACGACTTCGGCACCGGCTATTCCTCGCTGAGCTATCTGCGGCGCCTGCCGCTGGACATCATCAAGCTGGACCGCTCGCTGGTCACCGGCATCGAGCGGGAAGAGGACGTGGCCATGATCGCGCGGGCCGTGATCTCGCTGGGGCAGAGCCTGCGCAAGACCGTGGTGGCCGAGGGTGTGGAAAACCAGGCGCAGTTCGACTTCCTGCGCTACCAGGGCTGCCACGAATTCCAGGGCTACCTGATCGCCCGCCCGCTGCCGGCTGCCGAGCTGTCGGCCTGGCTGGCGCACCACGCCGCCCCTCCGCCTTCCGGCCTGGCCCCCTTGGGCTGAGGTTCAGCGGCGGGCCCAGGCCGTACCCCGGGCCTGCGCCCAGATCGGGCAGAGGTTTACAACGCGCGCTGGATCAGGATTTTCTGCACATCGCTGGTGCCTTCGTAGATCTGGCACACGCGCACGTCGCGGTAGATGCGCTCCAGCGGGAAATCCTGCACATAGCCGTAGCCGCCCAGGGTCTGGATGGCTGCACTGCAGACCTGCTCGGCCATCTCGCTGGCAAAGAGCTTGGCCATCGCGGCTTCCTTCAGGCAGGGGCGGCCCGCGTCGCGCAGCGCCGCCGCGTGCCAGGTGAGCTGGCGGGCGGCCTCGATCTTGGTGGCGCACTCGGCCAGGCGAAAGCCCACGGCCTGGTGCTGAAAGATCGGCTGGCCGAAGCTCGTGCGCTCCTTGGCGTACTGGATGGCCACCTCCAGCGCGCTGCGCGCCATGCCGATGCTCTGCGCGGCGATGCCGATGCGCCCACCCTCCAGCGCGCCCAGCGCGATGCGATAGCCCTCGCCTTCGGCGCCGATGCGGTGGTCCAGCGGCACGCGGCAGTTCTCGAAACGGATCTGGGCCGTGTCGCTGCTGTGCTGGCCCAGCTTGTCCTCCAGCCGCTCGACGATGTAGCCCGGCGTGTCGGTGGGCACGAGAAAGGCGCTCATGCCCTTCTTGCCCGCGGCTTTGTCGGTGACGGCGATCACGATGGCCACATGCCCGTTCTGGCCGCTGGTGATGAACTGCTTGACGCCATTGAGCACGTAGTGGTCGCCCTCGCGCACGGCCGTGGTGCGCAGGCCCGAGGCGTCCGAGCCCACGTGCGGCTCGGTCAGGCAGAAGGCGCCGAGCAGCTCGCCGCGCGCCAGCCGGGTCAGCCAGCGCTGCTGCTGCGCGGCGCTGCCGTGCTGCAGCAGGATGGCGTTGACCGGACAGTTGGTCACCGAGATCGCGGTGCTGGTGCCGCCGTCGCCGGCGGCGATTTCCTCCAGCACCAGCGCCAGGCTGAGGTAGTCCAACCCGGCGCCGCCCAGCTCCGGCGGCACGCAAATGCCATAGGCCCCGAGCGCGGCCAGGCCCTGGTGCGCCTCGCGCGGGAAGTGGCGCTCGCGGTCCCAGCGCGCGGCGTGCGGCCACAACTCGGTGCGCGCGAACGCGCGCACCGCGTCGCGGATCATCTCCTGTTCGGGGCTCAGCAGCATGGCGCGCGGCTCACAGCAGTTCCAGCGCCACGGCCGTGCCTTCGCCCCCGCCGATGCACAGCGTGGCCACGCCGCGCTTGAGCCCGCGGGCCTTGAGCGCGTAGATCAGCGTGACCATGATGCGCGCGCCCGAGGCGCCGATCGGGTGGCCCAGCGCGCAGGCGCCGCCGTTGACGTTGACGATGTCATGCGGGACCTTGAGTTCCTCCATCAGCGCCATGGGCACGACGGCAAAGGCCTCGTTAACTTCCCACAGGTCCACGTCCTGCACGCGCCAGCCGGCCGCGGCCAGCACTTTCTGGGTGGCGCCCACCGGCGCGGTGGTGAACCACTCGGGCGCCTGGGCGTGCATGGCATGGGCCACGATCTTCGCCAGCGGCCGGCAGCCCAGCTTGGCCGCGGTGGAGGCGCGCATCATCACCAGCGCCGCGGCCCCGTCATTGATGGACGAGCTGCTGGCGGCGGTGATGGTGCCGTCTTTCTTGAACGCGGGCTTGAGCGCCGGGATCTTGTCCAGCTTGATCTTGCCCGGCCCCTCGTCCACCGTCACCACGGTCTCGCCGGCGCGCGTCTTGACCGCCACCGGCGCGATCTCGGCATTGAAGTCGCCGTTGGCGGTGGCCGCCTGGGCGCGCCGCACGCTGGTGGCGGCGAAGTGGTCCTGCTGCTCGCGGCTGAAGCGGTACTTGGCGGCGCAGTCTTCGCCGAAAGTGCCCATCGAGCGGCCGGGCTCGTAGGCGTCTTCCAGGCCGTCGAGCATCATGTGGTCATAGACGCGGTCATGGCCCATGCGGTAGCCCCCGCGCCCCTTGAGCAGCAGATAGGGCGCATTGGTCATGCTCTCCATGCCGCCGGCGACGATGACCTCGGCCGTGCCGGCGGCCAGCATGTCGTGCGCGAACATGGCCGCGCGCATGCCCGAGCCGCACATCTTGGACAGGGTCACGGCGCCGGCGCTCTGCGGCAGCCCGCCCTTGAAAGCGGCCTGCCGCGCCGGAGCCTGGCCCTGGCCGGCCATCAGGCAGTTGCCCATCAGCACCTCGTTGACCTGCTCGGGACGGATGCCGGCGCGCTCCACGGCGGCGCGGATGGCCACGCCGCCGAGGTCGTGCGCGGCCAGGCTGGCGAAGTCGCCCTGGAAAGACCCCATGGGGGTGCGGGCGGCGCTGACGATGACGATGGGATCGGACATGGTGTTGCTCCTGGGTGGTCTAGAAACGGATGGTCATGCGCAGCCGTCCTGCAGCGCGAAGCGCCGGCTGCGCTCGTAGGGAAACACGTCATAGACATGGCCCTGCTGGATGCGCTCCTTGTGCTGCTGCCAGAACGCCGAATCGAGCAGGTCGGCATGGTGCCGCATGAAGATGTCGCGCACCAGCGGGTGGCCCAGCAGAAAGGGGCCGAAGGTCTCGGGAAAGACGTCGCGCGGGCCCACGCTGTACCAGACCTCGCCGCTGAGCTCGTCTTCCTCCGAGCGCGGCGGCGGCACGCGGCGGAAATTGCAGTCGGTGAGGTATTCGATCTCGTCGTAGTCGTAGAACACCACCTTGCCCTGGCGCGTGATGCCGAAGTTCTTCCACAGCATGTCGCCGGGGAAGATGTTGGCGGCCACCAGATCCTTGATGGCGTTGCCGTAGTCGATCACCGCCCGCTCGACCTGCTGGCGCGCGCGCTGCGCCTCGGCGCTGGTGTTGGCCGGATCGCCCGCGCCGGCGTCGAAGGCTTCCTGCAGATAGATGTTCAGCGGGATCATGCGCCGCTCGATATACAGGTGCCGGATGATGACTTCGGTGCGGCCGTCGCCATCGCGGTCGCTGATCTCGACCTGGCTGGGCGCCAGGCGCTGCAGCTCGGCGATCAGCTCGTCGTCGAAACGCTCGCGCGGAAACGCCACCAGGCTGTACTCCAGCGTGTCGGCCATGCGCCCGACCCGGTCGTGCTGCTTGACCAGCAGGTACTTGGC
This sequence comes from Hylemonella sp., assembly GCA_036846225.1. Lineage (GTDB taxonomy): Bacteria > Pseudomonadota > Gammaproteobacteria > Burkholderiales > Burkholderiaceae_C > Hylemonella. The sequence continues at coordinate 6,804 of DAIUCJ010000045.1, read as the reverse complement.
CTTGACCTGCTCGCGTGTGGTGTCCTTCGGGGGTGGAAACCAGTCGCGGATGACCTTGAACACATAGGGGAACGAAGGCAGGTCGAACACCAGCATGACCATGCCCTTGATGCCCGGGGCCAGGCGGAACTTGTCGCTGGAGTGCTTCAGATGGTGCAGGAAGTCCCGGTAGAACATGGTCTTGCCCTGCTTGGCCAGACCCAGCGCGTTGTAGATCTCCGCGCGCGGCTTGCGCGGCATGAGGCTGCGCAGGAACTGCACATAGGCCGAGGGCACCTCCATGTCCACCATGAAGTAGGCCCGCGCGAAGGAAAACAGCATCAGCAGGTCGTCCTCGCCCGAGAGCACGGCGTCGATGACCAGCCGGCCTTCGTCGTTGTGCACGATGGGCAGGGCAAAGGGCAGCTCGGCGTAGCCGTTGATGATCTTGCCCACGACATAGGCGCCCTTGTTGCGGAAGAACAGGCTGGAGAGCACCTGCACCTGGAAATTGGCGTGCAGCCGCTGTTGCGCGCCCAGGCGCTGCTGCACCACCGCCAGCACCCGCTCGACATCCCGCCCCAGATCCTCGAACGGGCGGCGCAGCTCGAAGGCTTCGATCAGGCGGGTCAGCGTCTCGCGCAGCGTCTCGCGCGTCGGGTAATAGACGCGGTAGGTCGGCTGCGCGGCCGGCTCGTCGTTTTCAATGTACTCGGTGCTGACGGCCGGCCGCACGAAAATGAAGTCGTTGTGGAAGTGCGTGCGGTGCAGGATCTTGGTCGTCACCGAGTTGAAGAAGGTCTCGGCCAGCTCGGGCTGGTGGTGATCGACCAGCAACCCGATGTAATGCAGCTTGACCTGGTGCCAGACGTCCATCGACTGGCTGCCGGCGGCGAACTCCTTTTCCAGCCGCAGCACGCACTCCTTGACGCGCAGGTCATAGAACTCGATGCGCTCGCGCTGCGCGCGCTGCTGGCCATGCCAGTCGGCCGTCTCGAAGCGGTGCTTGGCCCGGGCCGATTCGGCCCGGAACAGCCGGTAGTGCCGGTTGAAGCCGTCGAGCATGGCCTTGGCGATCTCGTAGGCCAGGCTGGAGTCGAGTCGCGGCGGAAACATCAAGCCCCCCGCCCCCGGCGCCGTCCCGCCACCGCGGCGATGGCCTGGCGGTACAGCGGCTCCAGCGCATCGTGCCGGCCCACGGTCATCTGCAGATCCTGCAGCAGCCCGTCGTGCACGCCATAGACCCAGCCATGCAGCGTGACCGGCTGGCCACGCGTCCAGGCGTCCTGCAGCACGGTGCTTTGCGCGACGTTGACGACCTGCTCGATGACGTTGAGCTCCACCAGCGCATCGTGGCGATGCGCCTCGGCGATGGCTTCCAGCAGTTCGCGGTGCCGGTCGCGCACGTCCATGATGTGGCGCAGCCAGTTGTCGGCCAGGCCGATGCGCGCGCCCTCCAGCGCGGCCTGCACGCCGCTGCAGCCATAGTGGCCGACCACCATCACATGCTCGACCTTGAGCCGCTCCACCGCGAACTGCACGGTGGACAGGGCGTTGAGATCGGAGTGCACCACCACATTGGCCACGTTGCGGTGCACGAACACCTCGCCCGGCTCCAGCCCGGTGATCTGGTTGGCCGGCACCCGGCTGTCGGAGCAGCCGATCCACATGTAGCGGGGATGCTGCTGGCTCTTGAGGCCGCTGAAAAAGCCCGGGCGCTCGCGCTCCATCTGCGCGGCCCAGGCACGGTTGTGCGCGAACAGGTCTTCCAGGGTCTTGCTCATGGCCTGCATTGTCCGCTGCAGCCCGCGCTCAGGGCCCGGCGCGCAGGGTGCTGCGCACCATCCAGTCCAGCAGGCCGATCTGGGCGCGCGCCTGCGCATCCAGCTGCGCGTCGAAGGCGCAGGCCGGCTCGCGCCCGGGCGCAGCCGGCGGCGTGCACACGAACGAGCCGGGCTGCCCCAGCTGCCAGGCGCCCTGGGCGCTGCGCGCGCCGCCGTAGTAGCTGACAGCCAGCGGCGTGTGCGCAGCCGGCCAGGGCTGGCGGGCCGCGTCGCCCAGCAGATTGCGCCCGGTCTGCAGATAGCCGCCCACGCCCAGCAGCGGCAGCAGCGTGGGAAACATGTCGCGGTGGCTGGCGGGCTGGTGCAGCTGCGCGCCGCAGTCCGGCCCGGCGCCCCACAGGATGAACGGGACCTGGGTCTTGAGGTACTGGCGCTGCGGCGTGGCGTAGAGGCCGAAGCTGCGCACGTTGTGGTCGCCGGTGGCGGCGATCAGCGTGCGGTCGCGCAGCGGGCCGCTGCGCACCTGCTGCACCAGCGCGCCCAGCAGATCGGTGGCGTAGTGCCAGGTGTCCAGATTGGGCCAGAGGTCCTTGGAATTGCGCTCGCCGCCCCAGCGCGATTCGTCGCGCGCGACGCGCCGATAGCTGGCCGGCAGATCGTACGGCGGATGGTTGGTGGCCGTGAGCACGAAGACGAACAGCGGCTGCGGCTGCGGCTGGCTCAGGCGCTGCTGCAGGTAGCGGAACAGGTATTCGTCCCACACGCCCCAGATGCCCATTTCGGCTTCGGGATAGGCCGCCCGCAGGTGGCTGGCATCGATGACTTCGTCGAACCCCTGGGCCTTGAGCACGCGATCGAGCTCGCGCCAGCCGGCCTGTGCCGAGGTCAGGAACACGGTGCGGTAGCCTGCCTGCTTGAGCAGCAGCGGCACGGCCCAGGGGATGGGGCGGCGCCCCTGCGGCCCCAGCGTCAGCGGCGTGATCGGCGTGGAAAACAGGATGGCTTCCAGCGAGGGATGGGTGCCGGGCTGGGCGGCGTCGAAGTTGCTGAAGTGGCAGGCCTGCTCCAGCGTCGGCGCCAGCCGGCCCAGCACGTCGAAGCGGTGCGCGTCGTGGTAGAGGAAAGGCTCGGCGCTCCACGACTCCATCAGGAAGAACAGCAGGTGCTTGCGCGGCCCAGCCGGCGCGGGCGCGGTCGGCGCCACCAGGGCGGCGCGCAGCCGGGCTTCGTCGTCGGCGCCGTCGATGCCCAGCAGCCGCGCGGCCTGCTGCGGCGAGTCGAAACCGAGCGCGCGCAGCCCCACCAGCGGATCGCTGAAGTTCTGCGAGGCCTTGCGCCCGTCCCAGGCGAACTTGAGCGCGATCACGCCATTGGGCACCATGTCGTTGAGGAACTGCGAGGTCGTCACCGTCACGTTCTGCCGCCCCAGCGCCATCGCGCGCAGCGTGCCCTTGGTCGTCAGCACCAGCAGCAGCAGCGCCAGCAGCACGCCCAGCGCCACCAGCGCGGCCGGCAGCCGGCGCTGCGCAATGCCCGCATCCAGCGCCGCCCCCAGCCGGCCGTAGAGCCGGCGGCGTGCCGCCACCACCGCCCAGCTGGCCGCCGCCAGCACGGCCAGCGTGGGCAGGACCGGAAAGTCGCTCCAGATGGTCTGCACGATGGCCTTGGTGTCGTCCTCGAAGAAGCCGAAGACCACCGGATCGATGGGCGTCTTGTAGAAGCCGAAATAGTGCAGGTTGACCAGATTGGCCGTGACGAACAGCACCGCCACGGTCGCGGCCAGCGGCCCGTGCCAGCGCGCCGGCAGCAGCACCCACAACGGCCACAGCAGCAGGGCCGCAGCGGCGCAGACTTTCAGGTCGAAGCGCGCGCCCTGGTACAGCACGGCCCCCAGATCGGCGGCGGAGACCGCCAGGCCGGCCGGCCAGTGCCAGGCCATCTGCGCCAGCCGCAGCAGCCACAGCGCCGCCGCCAGGCACAACACCCACACCCAGGCCTGCAGGGTGGCCGTGGCCACGGCCCGCAGGGCCCGCCGTCCTCTGGAAAGCTCCGTCTGTCGCATGGCCGGCATTGTCGCCCCCTTCGCGCGGGGACGGGGCCTCACATCGTCTCGGCGAACAGTTCGCGCCCGATCAGCATGCGCCGGATCTCGGAGGTGCCGGCGCCGATTTCGTAGAGCTTGGCGTCGCGCCAGTAGCGGCCCAGCGGGTAGTCGTTGATGTAGCCGTTGCCGCCGAAGATCTGGATGCCTTCGCCAGCCATCCAGGTGGCTTTCTCGGCGCACCAGAGGATGACGGCCGCGCAGTCCTTGCGCACCTGGCGCACGTGCGCGCCGCCGCTTTGCTGCGCCAGCAGGTCCAGGTTCTTGCCCACGGTGTAGAGGAAGGAGCGCGCGGCCTGCAGCACGGTGTACATATCGGCCACCTTGCCCTGGATGAGCTGGAACTCGCCGATGCTCTGGCCGAACTGCCGGCGCTCGTGGATGTAGGGCACGACCTGGTCCATCACCGCCTGCATGATGCCCACCGGCCCTGCGGCCAGCACGGCGCGCTCGTAGTCCAGCCCGCTCATCAGCACCTTGACGCCGCCGTTGACCTCGCCCAGCACCTGCTCGGCCGGCACCTCGACGTTGTCGAACACCAGCTCGCCGGTGTGGCTGCCGCGCATGCCCAGCTTGTCCAGCTTCTGCGCGACCGTGAAGCCCTTCATGCCTTTCTCGATGAGGAAGGCCGTGATGCCGCGCGCGCCCAGCTCGGGCTCGGTCTTGGCATAGACCACCAGCGTGTCGGCGTCCGGTCCGTTGGTGATCCACATCTTGCTGCCGTTGAGCAGGTAGTAGCCGCCCTTGTCCTCGGCCCTGAGCTTCATGCTCACGACATCGGAGCCGGCGCCGGGCTCGCTCATGGCCAGCGCGCCCACGTGCTCGCCGGAAATCAGCCGGGGCAGGTACTTGCGCTTTTGCGCCTCGCTGCCGTTGCGCCGGATCTGGTTGACGCACAGATTGCTGTGCGCGCCGTAGGACAGCCCCACCGAGGCGCTGGCGCGGCTGATTTCCTCCATCGCGATCATGTGGGCCAGATAGCCCATGCCGGCGCCGCCGTATTCCTCCTCGACGGTGATGCCCAGCACGCCGAGCTCGCCCAGCTGGCGCCACAGCTCCATCGGAAACTGGTCGCTGCGGTCGATCTCGGCCGCGCGCGGAGCGATCCGGTCTTGGGCAAAGGCGCGCACCGCTTCGCGCAGCGCGTCGATGTCCTCACCGAGCTGGAAATTGAGTCCGGGCAGGTTCATGGGGCGTACTCTCCATCGTGGGGGCGGCGCTCAGGCCGCCCGGGGGGCTTTCTTGTCCAGTTTGGCCAGCAGGGCGCGGGCCTCGCGCTGGTGGGCCTTGATCTCGTCCAGGTTGGCCTGCAGGTCGGCCATCTGCTGCTCCAGCTGGGCGCGGTGCTGCGCCAGCACTTCCAGGAACCTGCGCAGCTGCGGCACGGTGTCGCGCGGGCTGTCGTACATGTCGATGATGTCCTTGGCCTCCTGCAGGCTCAGGCCCAGGCGCTTGGCGCGCAGCGTCAGCTTCAGCCGCGTGCGGTCGCGGCCGCTGTAGACGCGGATGCGCCCGCCCGGCCCGGTGCGCGTGGGCTGCAGCAGCCCCATGTCCTCGTAGAAGCGGATCGCGCGGGTGGTCAGGTCGAACTCCTTCGCCAGATCGCTGATGCTGTAGGTCGTGGCCATGGTGGGTGCGTCCGGTGCAGGGCAGGAGTAGAACAGGCGACAGCGCCAGCCAGCCGCCGCGCCTAGAATGCCGGCATCGGCGGTTGACGTTTACGTAAACGTCAATTCTGGCACAAAGAATGAACGAACTCGAACGCCAACTGCACTACCCGCTGGGCGACACCCTGCCCGCGCCCGGGCGCACCGTCGAAGTGGCCCCCGGCGTGCACTGGGTGCGCATGGCCCTGCCTTTCGCGCTGGACCACATCAACCTGTGGCTGCTGCGCGACGAACTCGACGGCCGCGCCGGCTGGACGGTGGTGGACTGCTGCATCAGCCGCGACGAGGCCAAGGCCCAGTGGGAGCAGCTCTTTGCCAGCGCGTTCGAGGGGCTGCCGCTGCTGCGCGTCATCGTCACCCACATGCACCCGGACCACATCGGCCTGGCCGGCTGGCTGTGCGAGCGCTGGAGCACGCCGGCGCAGCCCTGCCGGCTCTGGATGAGCGCGGCCGACTACCACCTGGCGCGCATCGGCTCGGCCGGCAGCAACGGCTTCGGCGGCGATGCGGCCGCGCTCTTCTTCGCGGCGCACGGGCTGCGCGATCCGGTCTCGATGGCCAAAATCCGCGAGCGCGCCAGCTACTACCCCACGCTGGTGCCGACGGTGCCACGCCAATACCGCCGCCTGATGGACGGCGACGTGCTGACCATCGGCGGGCGCAGCTGGCGCTGCATCAGCGGCTACGGCCATGCGCCGGAGCACATCGCGCTGCATTGCGCGCAGCTGGGGCTGCTGATCGGCGGCGACATGATGCTGCCGCGCATCTCCACCAATGTCAGCGTCTTCGAGATGGAGCCCGAGGCCAATCCGCTGCGCCTGTTCCTGCGCTCCATCGACCGCTTTCTGGAACTGCCGGCCGACACGCTGACGCTGCCCTCGCACGGCAAGCCCTTCACCGGCCTGCACACACGTGTCGCGCAGCTGCACGCCCACCACCAGGCCCGACTGGCCGAGGTCCTGCAGGCCTGCCGCAGCGCGCCGCGCAGCGCCGCGGACATCCTGCCCATCCTGTTTCCCCGTCCGCTCGACCTGCACCAGACCACTTTCGCGATGGGCGAGGCCATCGCCCATCTGCATGCGCTGTGGTTCGACGGTGAGCTACAGCGCCTGCAGGACGACGACGGCGTGCTGCGCTTTCGCGCGCCTGCCTTGTCATAGACTTGCGCCCCATGCTGCCGCGCTTTTTTGCCCTGCTTCTGCTGCCGGTCTGTCTGGGGCTGTCCGCCCAGACCGCGGCTGTGTCCCATCCGCCCGCCCCCGCCGTGCCGGCC
>DAIUCJ010000044.1:0-18530 GCA_036846225.1 Hylemonella sp. | reverse complement strand
AACCTTGGAATAACGCGCTTCACGGTACTTGACTTCGAAGACGGTTACTCAGACCGGCACGGTGTAGTTCAGCGCCAGCCGCCCGCCATCGGCCGTGACGATCTCGCCGGTGAGGTAGCTGGCCGCGTCGCTGGCCAGCCAGGCCACGACTTCGGCGATTTCCTCTGGCTGGCCCAGGCGTTTGAGCGGCGTGCGGCTGAGGATGCGCGTGCGCGCTTCCTCGCTGGTGAGCACGGCCTGCGCGGCCAGCTCGGTGGCGATGGTGCCCGGGGCCACGGCGTTGACGCGGATGCCGCGGTCGGCCAGGGCCAGCGCCATGGCGCGGGTGAGCTGGTTGATGCCGCCCTTGCTGACGTTGTAGCTGGCGATCGTCGGGATGGCCAGCACGCCGTTGACCGAGCTCATGTTGACGATGGCGCCGCGCCCGGCAGCGGCCATGGCGCGCGCCACCGCCTGACCCACCAGAAAAGCGCCCTTGAGGTTGACGCGCAGCACCGCGTCGAAATCGGCCTCGCTGACATCCAGGAAGTCCGCCGCCTTGAAGATGCCGGCGTTGTTGACCAGCACGTCGATGCGTCCGTGGGCCGCCAGCGTCTGCGCCACCAGCGCATCGACCTGGGCTTTGTCGCCGACGTCGCAGTGCAGGTACAGCGCGCCCAGTTCCTGCGCCAGCACCTGGCCGCGCGCGTCGTCGATGTCGGCCAACACGACGGCGGCGCCTTCGCGGGCGAAGCGGTGCGCGCAGGCCGCGCCGATGCCCTGGGCGGCGCCGGTGATCAGGCAGACGCGGCCGTTCAGGCCGTAGCGGATGTCAGAGGCAGCGGTGGTGTCCATGCGCCCATGCTAGCGCATCCCCGCGGCTGCGCAGGGCCGTGCGGGGCGCGCTGGGCCATCAGTGGCTGATGCGGCCGAAGCTGGTGCGCAGCGGATCGACGCCACCCCCACCGCCGCCGCTTTTGCCGCGGCCGCCACGGCGACGGCGTCCGCCCTGGCTGAGCGCGTCGGTGCCGGTGCGCAGCGGGTCGGGCTGGCTGCCGCCGGCGCCGCGGCGCCCCTCATGGCCGCGTGGCTTGCCCGCGCCCTGAGGTTTGGCGCCCTGCGGGGCACGGGCCTGGCCCTGGGGGCGGGCGCCGCCTTCGCCCTTGCGGCTGCCGCCGCTGCCCTGGGCCGCGCGTTCGCCCTGGGCGGCCTTGTTGGCGCGGATGCGTTGCATCATTTCCTGGCGGGCGGCTTTGGCGGCGGCGGCCATCACTTCGCGGCTGGGCGGCTTGCCCAGGCCGCCCCACAGCGTCTGGCGGCCCATCGCGATCGGCTCGGCCTTCTCATCCGGCTCCGGGCCGTAGCCCTCGAGGGGCTGCACCGGAATCGTCTGCTTGGTGAAGCGCTCGATCTCGGCCATGAAGCCTTCCTCGTCCAGACAGACCAGATTGACCGCCTGGCCTTCCTTGCCGGCGCGGCCGGTGCGGCCGATGCGGTGCACGTAGTCTTCGGGGATGTTGGGGATCTCGTAGTTCACCACGTGCGGCAGGTCGTCGATGTCGATGCCGCGCGCGGCGATGTCGGTGGCCACCAGCGCGCGGATCTCGCCGCTCTTGAAGCCGGCCAGCGCCTGGGTGCGCGCGCCCTGGCTCTTGTTGCCGTGCAGGGCCATTGCGCGGATGCCTTGCTGGTTCAGGTACTCGGCCACCTGGTTGGCGCCGAACTTGGTGCGCGTGAACACCAGCACCTGGCTCCAGTCGTGCGTCTGGATGATGTGCGCCAGCAGCGCTTTTTTCTTGTGGCGACCCACCGGATGGATGACCTGCGTGATGCGCTGCACCGTCGTGTTGCGCGGCGTGACCTGCACGCTCTGCGGGTTCTTCAGCAGCCCTTCGGCCAGCGCGCGGATCTCGTCGCTGAAAGTGGCCGAAAACAGCAGGCTCTGCTTGTCCTGCGGCAGCAGCGCCAGCACCTTCTTCACGTCGTGGATGAAGCCCATGTCCAGCATGCGGTCGGCTTCGTCCAGCACCAGGATCTGCACCGTGGACAGGTCCAGATGGCCCTGCTGCTGCAGATCCAGCAGGCGCCCCGGCGTGGCCACGAGGATGTCCACGCCGTTTTGCAGCCGCTCGATCTGCGGATTCATGCCCACGCCGCCGAAGACCACGGCCGAGCTCAGTTGCAGGTATTTGCCGTAGGTGCGCACCGACTCTTCTACCTGCGCGGCCAGCTCGCGCGTGGGCGTCAGCACCAGCGCACGGATGCCGGTGCCGCCCCATCGGTTCTGGGCGCTACGGCTCATGGCCAGGCGGTGCAGCAGCGGCAGCGTGAAGGCGGCGGTCTTGCCGGTGCCGGTCTGCGCGCCGCCCAGCAGGTCGTGTCCCTGCAGGATCAGCGGGATGGCCTGGGCCTGGATCGGGGTGGGGGATTCGTAGCCTTGCTCGCGCACAGCCTTCAGGATGGCCGGGGCCAGTTTCAGTTCTTCAAAGTTCATCGGTCAGGCGCCCATCCGGGCGCAGGGATATCGGCCTGTACCGGCGCCCGCTCGGGCGTGCCGGCCAGTCATAGGCTGATGGGTTCAGGGAGTCGGCTGGATCTGACGCGCAGGCCGCGCGGGCCAGCCCCCGGCAGGATGCCGGCGTTGCGCAACTGGAACGGCAACGTGCTGCGCATTGTCGCACAGTCCGTGCGGTGGCGCCCCGGGGCCTTTGCAGTGGCAGGAATTGTCGCAAGGTCGCCGCGATGTGACCTTTTTTGTCATGGCGGTAACAAGATGTTGCCCCAGGCTGTTCAGCCGGCGTGGCCGGGGTCAAAATCTGTAACAGGCGCCGGACCGGCGGTGCGGCGCCCATCCACCCCAAGCACCATGAGCAAATTCCGCATGCGGCGCCTGGGCGTGTCGGACGACATGACGGCCGAGCGCCCGACGCTGCACGACTGCATCGAAGCCGTGCTGGAACAGGCCGGCGCCCTGATGGACGACGTGATCCGCGGCCTGGATCTGGCCGTGCACCAGGTCGCGCCCAAGACGGCCAAGGTGCACCAGCGCGCGCTCACGCCGGCCATCGTCGAGGGGCTGCGCCGCCAGGCCGAGGCCGCGCGCGCCACGTTCGGCGTGCAGCTGCGCCTGGCCATCTACCGCAGCGGCAGCCATGCCAGCGACCCCGAGGCGCTGGTGCGCTTCGACGACATCCAACTGCTGGACCAGAGCCAGCTGGACGCCAACATCGAGTACGCGCTGGCGCAGCAGGAGATCCAGCTGGCCACCGAAGACGTGCTGCCGCCGCTCAATGCCCTGGTCAGCAGCCTGATGGGCTGGCTGTCGGTGCAGGCCCACCTCAACCCGCTGCGCCCCGAGACTTTCGCGCGCGCGCTGCGCGAGACGCTGCTGCAGCACGTGCCCAGCGAACAGGCGCGCACCGCACTCATCACGCCGGCTGCCGGCATCCTGGGCAACAGCCTGCGCACGCTGTACAAGGAGCTGGGCGACTGGCTGCGCACCCAGGGCATCGAGCCCGTGGTGCCGCTGCTCACGGCCACTTCCGCCCCGGGCGGCAAAGCGCAGGAAAACCCGGTGGCCCGCACCATGCTCACACTGGACAAGCTGCGGCGCCTGCTCACCGGCGAACTCGATGGCGCCGCGTCCAAGACGGACTTCCTGCACACCGTGCCCGCGCCGGTGGTGGCGCTGGAAGACCTGCGCATGGTCGAGCCCATGCTCAAGCGGCTGAGCGAGCGGGCCCAGCAGGCCGCTGCCGCGCCGGCAGCCGGCGACAAGGGGCAGAACAGGAACCGCCGGCTGGGCCAGCAACTGGGCGAGGAAGTGGTGCGCCTGATGCTGGACAACCTGGCGCGCGACCAGCGCCTGCTGCCGCCGGTGCGCGCGCAGGTCAAGGAGCTGGAGCCCATGCTGCTGCGGCTGGCGCGCGAGGACCCGCGCTTCTTCAGCGACAAGCGCCACCCGGCGCGCCAGTTTCTGGACCGCATCACCCACCAGAGCCTGGGTTTCAAGACCGAGAACGACGAGCGCTTCCAGCGTTTCCTGAAGACGGTTTCGTCGGCCGTGCTCGAGCTGCTGGGCAGCGATGGCGAGCCCGCCTCATTCGCCCGGGCGCTGACCATGCTGGATGCGCAGTGGTCGCGGGTCGATCAGGAGCTGCGCGCCAAGCAGGAAGAGGCTGCGCGCGCGCTGATGCACGCCGAGCAGCGCAACCTGCTGGCGCAGCGGCTGGCGGCGGATTTCCAGCAGCGCATGGCCGACAAGAAGATTCCGGAGTTCGTCGCCTCCTTCCTGCTCGGCCCCTGGGCCCAGGTGGTGGCCGAGGCGCAGCTGCGCGCCAGCGGCGAAGTCGATGCCGAGGGCTATCTGGCGCTGGTCGATGACCTGCTCTGGAGCGTGCAGAGCAAGCTGGTGCGCGCCAACCGCGCGCGGCTGGTGCAGATGGTGCCGGGCCTGCTGGTCAAGCTGCGGCAGGGGCTGATGCTCATCGAATACCCGCCCGAGCGCATTCCGCGCTTTCTGGACCAGCTGATCGCTCGCCATGAAAAAGCCTTCGAGGCGCCGAAGAAAGCGCCGCGGGAGAAAGCCGGGCAGACCGCCGCCCGCGCGACGGCGGCCCAGCCGGGCGTGCTGCCCGAGGAGCTGGGCGGGCCGGTGGCCGGGCTCGAAGCCACCGAGCTCGTGGAACTGCCCGAGGAGTTCACCGCCGAAGGCGACGACACTCCGGACAGCCGGGAGCCGGCGGAGGACAGCAGCGGCTTTGCCGCGCTGACCGCCGGGGCCGAGCAGATCTGGGTGGCCGGGCACGAGGCCAGCGAGGCCGGCTACCTGCCCGAAGGCGACGTGCTGCCCGAGGCCGCCGATGCCCAGGCGCCGCTGCCGGCCTGGAGCGTGGCCGACCTGGCCATCGGCTGCTGGGTGGAGCTGCAGCTCAGGGGCGAATGGGTGCGCGCGCAGCTGACCTGGGCCAGCCCGCACCGCACGCTGTTCATGTTCATCTCGGGCAAGGGGTTGGCGCACTCGATGTCACGCCGCACGATGGAGAAACTGCGCAGCCGCGGCATGATGCGGGTCGTGACCGAGCGCCACATGGTGGACAACGCGCTGGACGCCGTGGCCCAGACCGCGCTGCTCAACGCCCACCAGCAGGCCAAAGACGGCAAGTAAAGCGGTCCCTTGCCGGCGCAGCGGCGCGGGGGCTGGGATAATCGCGTTTTCCATCGCGTGCGCGGCCGCGACGGCGCGGGCGCCGCCCCGGCGCGCTGCTGCACGCACAGACAGAAAGCAGATCGTCTTCCCCATGGCTCAATACGTCTTCACCATGAACCGCCTCGGCAAGATCGTGCCGCCGAAGCGTCAGATCCTCAAGGACATCTCGCTGTCCTTCTTCCCCGGCGCCAAGATCGGCGTGCTGGGCCTCAACGGCTCGGGCAAGTCCACCCTGCTGCGCATCATGGCCGGCGTGGACAAGGAGTTCGAGGGCGAGGCCATGCCGATGCCCGGCATCAAGATCGGCTACCTGCCCCAGGAGCCGCAGCTCGACCCCGAGCAGACCGTGCGCCAGGCGGTGGAGTCGGGCATGGGCGAGGTGATGGCGGCCAAGCAGCGGCTGGAGGAAATCTACGCCGCCTATGCCGAGCCCGATGCGGACTTCGACAAGCTGTCCGAAGAGCAGCAGAAGCTGGAAGCCATCATCGCCGCCGCCGGCGCCGACGACACCGAGCACCAGCTGGAGATCGCCGCCGACGCGCTGCGCCTGCCGCCGTGGGATGCGCAGATCAAGCACCTCTCCGGCGGCGAGAAGCGCCGCGTCGCGCTGTGCCGGCTGCTGCTGTCCAAGCCCGACATGCTGCTGCTGGACGAGCCCACCAACCACCTGGATGCCGAATCGGTGGAATGGCTGGAGCAGTTCCTGCACCGCTTTCCCGGCACCGTGGTGGCCATCACCCACGACCGCTATTTCCTGGACAACGCGGCCGAGTGGATCCTGGAGCTGGACCGCGGCCACGGCATCCCCTGGAAGGGCAACTACTCCAGCTGGCTGGAGCAGAAGGAAGCCCGCCTGGAGCAGGAGCAAAAGAGCGAAGACGCGCGCATGAAGGCCATGAAGAAGGAGCTGGAGTGGGCGCGCCAGAACCCCAAGGGCCGCCAGGCCAAGAGCAAGGCCCGCCTGGCCCGCATCGAGGAGCTGTCGGATTACGAATACCAGAAGCGCAACGAGACCAACGAGATCTTCATCCCGGTGGCCGAGCGCCTGGGCACCGACGTCATCGAGTTCCAGAACGTCTCCAAGTCCTTCGGCGACCGGCTGCTGATCGACAACCTCAGCTTCAAGGTGCCGGCCGGCGCCATCGTGGGCATCATCGGCCCCAACGGCGCGGGCAAGTCCACGCTGTTCAAGATGATCGCCGGCAGGGAGCAGCCCGATTCGGGCACGGTCAAGATCGGCAAGACCGTCAAGCTCGCCTACGTGGACCAGAGCCGCGACGACCTCAACGCCGACAAAACCGTCTGGGAAGACATCTCCGGCGGGCTGGACATCATCACCGTGGGCAAGTTCCAGATGCCCAGCCGCGCCTACTGCGGCCGCTTCAACTTCAACGGCGGCGACCAGCAGAAGAAGGTGGGCATGCTCTCCGGCGGCGAGCGCGGCCGCCTGCACCTGGCCAAGACGCTGATGCAGGGCGCCAACGTGCTGCTGCTGGACGAGCCGTCCAACGACCTGGACGTGGAGACGCTGCGCGCGCTGGAAGACGCGCTGCTGGAGTTCGCCGGCTCGGTGATGGTCATCAGCCACGACCGCTGGTTCCTCGACCGCATCTGCACCCATATCCTGGCCGCCGAGGGCGACAGCCAGTGGTATTTCTTCGACGGCAACTACCAGGAATACGAAGCCGACAAGAAGAAACGTCTGGGCGAGGAAGGCGCCAAGCCCAAGCGGGTGCGCTTCAAGGCCCTGAAATAAGCTCCCCCACGTCACGAGGTGCCGCCATGACCCCGCGCAACCCCTCTGCCGCTTCCGACGACACGCCGCTGGCGGCGCTGCTGCAGGAGGCGGCGCGGCGCGGGGCCGATCTGATCGACGAGCTGGTGCCGCGCACGCGCGAGGCGCTGCTGCGCCAGATCGAGGCCACCCGCGACCTGGCCGAGCGCGACGCCATTGCGCGCGCCATCGGCGCCTTGCTGCAGACCGCCCCGCAGCTGCGCGGCGACTACGCCGCCGCGCTGCGCGAGGCCTTCGAACGCGAGGTGCGCGGCGACCCTCCCACGACCACGCCGGACGCCGGCCCCACCAGCCTGCGGTTCGACGAGCTGGAGCTGATGGATGAGCAGCAGGTGCAGGCGCGCATCGCCGCCGCCCGCGGCCTGCAGCAGGCGCTGCTGGCGGCCGAAATCGAGCTGGCCGACCTCAATGCCCTGGTGTGCGCGCTGCTGGGGCTGCGCGAGGTGCAGTCCGAGCGCAACCCGCTGCGTCCGCAGGTGTACCTGGATACGCTGCAGGAGGTGATCGGCCGAGCCGGCGGCGACGCCGCCAGCCGCCAGCGCTGGGCCCAGGCCATGGTGCCGCAGCTGGGCGCGCAGCTGCGGCCGCTGTACCGCCAGCTGCTGGCGCTGCTGCAGCAGCAGCGCGTGCAGCCGGCGCGCTACGCCATCCGCACCGCGCCGGTGGCCGGGCCGGCGCTGGCGGCGGCGCCAGGGTCGGCGCGCGGCAGCCAGCTCACGGTGCAGCAGCTGCGCGGGCTCATGAACGGCTCGGCCCAGGACATCGAGGCGCTGGCGCAGGAGGTGGTCAACCTCGTGATCACCCACATCGCCGGCGATCCGCGGGTGCTGCCGGCCGTCTGGCAGCTGGTGTACGAGCTGGAGCCAGCACTGCTGGCGCTGGCGCGCGCCGACCTCAACTTCTTTCACGACCGCCACCATCCGGCGCGCGTGCTGCTGGAGGAGGTCATCCGCCACGGCTTTGCCTACCCGAGCGAGGAAGCGCCCGGCTTCATCGACTTCGTCGCCCAGGTCCGCCCGGTGCTGCACGACATCGACCCGGCCCAGGCCGCCAGCCCCGCGCCGTTTGCGCGGGCGCTGGAGCAGCTGCGCCAGCTCTGGGCGCAGGCCGAGCGCGCGCAGCAGCAGCGCCGCGAGGCCGCCATCCGCGCGCTGCAGCAGGCCGAGCAGCGCAACCGGCTGGCGCAGCAGATCGCCGAGCACATCCGCGCCCAGCCCGAGACCGTGCTGGTGCCCGACGTGGTGGTGGAGTTCGCCTGCGGCCCCTGGGCCCAGGTGATGGCGCAGGCCCAGGTCAGCGGCCGCGCGGGCCAGCCCGGCGTGCCCGACTACCTGGCGCTGCTGGAGGACCTGTTCTGGAGCGTGCGCCCCGATCTCACCCGCAAGCAGCCGGGGCAGCTGGCGCGCGTGGTGCCTGCGCTGCTGCAGGGGCTGCGCGAGGGTCTGCAGACCATTGCCTATCCGTCCGAGCAGGCACAGGCGTTTTTCGACCAGCTGTTCGAGCTGCACCAGGGCCGCCGCGCCCAGCCGGTGGCCGCGCCGGCGCGGCCCGTGCCGGGCCAGCCCTGGCTGGCGCCGCAGGAGGCGCGTGAATCCGGTTTCATCGACGACCTGGGCAGCCCGCCAGCGGCGGCCGACGCCGGTTTCGCAGCCACCGAGCCGGCCGCGCTCGAGCCCGACTTTCCCGCCACCGAGCCCATGGGGCTGCCGCCGCTGGCCGCTGCCGTGGCGGCCGCTCAGTCGGCGGCCCCAGCGACGCCGCTGGCGCTGGAGCAGCTGCAGCCCGGGCAGTGGGTCGAAATCCAGGCCGGTGGACACTGGCTGCGGCTGCAGCTGGCCTGGCGCAGCGACAACGCCACGCTGTGCCTGTTCACCAGCGCGCAAGGCGCCAACCATTCGATGACGCGGCGCATGTTCGACCGGCTGGTGGCCCAGGGCCAGCTGCGCGCGCTGGCGGCCGATGCGGTGGTCGATCGCGCCTTCGACGCGGTGGCCGCGCTGGCCTTGCGCAACAGCGCGGCGCAGGACGGGGCGGACCGCCCGCCGGCCTGAGGGCGCCGCTATTTCCGCGCTCAGGACTCGGCTTCGCCGCCGTCGCCACGGCCGAAGGCGCGGCGCAGCTGCGCCAGCCGCTGCAGGCCGGCCTGGATGCGCGCATCCAGCGCCTCGGGCGCCAGACCGGTGAGCAGCGCCAGCGCCTCATCCACCGTGGCCACCGGCCAGATGCGAAAGAGCCCCTGCCGCGCCGCCTGCACCACCGCGGGCTTGAGCATCAGGTGGGCGACATTGGCCGCGGGGATCAGCACGCCCTGTTCGCCGCTGAGGCCGCGCGCGGCGCACAGGTCGAAGAAGCCCTCGATCTTCTCGTTGATGCCGCCGACCGGCTGCACCACGCCGAACTGGTTGACCGAACCGGTGACGGCCAGCGCCTGCATGATCGGCGCCTCGGCCACCGCCGACAGCAGCGCGGCCAGCTCGGCCACCGAGGCGCTGTCGCCTTCGATGCCGGCATAGGACTGCTCGAACACCAGGCTGGCCTTGAGCGACAGCGGTACCTGCCGGCCGTAGCGCGCCGCCATGAAGGCGGAGAGGATCAGCACGCCCTTGGAGTGGATCGGGCCGCCGAGCTTGACCTCGCGTTCGATGTCGATCACTTCGCCGGCGCCGACGCGCACCGTGGCGGTGATGCGCACCGGGTGCGCGAACGTGTCCTCGCCCAGCGCGACCACGGCCAGGCCGTTGACTTGGCCGACGTGCTGGCCGGCCGTGTCCACCAGGATCTGGCCGCGCAGGATCAGGTCCAGCTGGCGTCGGCGTAGGCGCTCGTGGCGCCGCTCGTGCGCGGCCAGCGCGTCTTCGACGTGCGCGCGCTCGATGCGCGGGCTGCCGCCTGCACCCGCCAGGTGGTCGGCCTCGCGCATCAGGTCGTGCAGCGGCTGGGTCTGGGTGCTCAGGCGCTGCGCGTCGCCGGCTAAGCGGGCGGCATGCTCGATCAGCCGGGCCACCGCCGCGGCCGACAGCGGCCGCAGCCGCTCGCGCCGGGCCAGCGTGGCGATGAGCTGCGCATAGGCGCGGCTGTTGTCGGCGTTGCGCTCGATTTCGCTTTCGAAGTCGGCGTTGATCTTGAACAGCGCGGCGAAGTCCGGGTCGTACTGGCTGAGCAGGTAATAGACCAGCCGCTCGCCGATGAGCACGATCTTGACGTCCAGCGGCATGGGCTCGGGTTCGAGCTGCACGGTGCTGCTCAGGCCGATCAGATCCGACAGCGACTCGATGCGCACCACCCCGGCCTTCAGGCAGCGCTTGAGCCCTTCCCAGGCGTAGGGCTGCTGCAGCACCTTCAGCGCATCCAGCACCAGAAAGCCGCCATTGGCGCGGTGCAGCGCGCCGGCGCGGATCAGCGTGAAGTTGCTCACCAGCGTGCCCATGTGCACCAGGTTGTCGATGCGGCCCAGCAGGTTCTGCAGCGTCGGATGGTCCTCATGGACCACGGGGCGCTGGCCGTCGGACGGGTGGCTGACCAGCAGATTGACCAGGTAGCGCTGCAGCGCGATGGAGCCGGAGTAGGTGGTGGTCTCGGTGTCGCCCTCGCTGTGGGTGGACGCGCGCAGCTGCTCGCCGCTTTCGACGATGTCGGCCAGCACCTGATCGAGGTAGGCCCCCACCTCCGGCAAGTCGGCGTAGCGGGGCCTGAGGTCGTCCACCAGGTGCGTGACCGTGGTGCGCAGGGCTTCGCTGCCGACGGCCTTCATGCGCGTGAGCGTCTCCTGGTGCCAGCGCGGGAATTCGGCGGTGAGACGGTGCAGCCGCTCGTGCAGCGCTTCCAGCCGCTCGGCCAGTTCCTTGCGCTGGGCCTCAGGCAGCTGCTGGAAATCGTCCGGCTCCATGGGTTCGCCGCCATCCTTCAGCGGCACGAAGACCAGCCCGCCGGGCGTGCGCACCAGCGCGATGTGCTGCGCGGCGGCCTCGTCGCCCAGGGCTTTGAGCGCGCCGGCCTCGCGCAGCTTGGCTTCTTTCTGCAGCGCTTCGATGCGCTCGCGGTAGGCATCGCTCTGGAACACGGCGTTGATCGCCGGCGTCAGCGCCTCGACGAAGCGCGCCATGTCGTCGCGCAGCTGGGTGCCGCGGCCGCAGGGCAGGCGCAGCAGGTTCGGACGCGTGGGCTGCTCGAAGTTGTACACATAGCACCAGTCCGCCGGCGGCGGGCCGTGGTGGCGCTCGGCCTGCAGCAGCTCCTGGGTGATGGCGTGCCGTCCGCTGCCGGCTTCGCCCAGCACGAAGAGGTTGTAGCCCGCATGCGGCATGTCCAGCCCGAGCCGCATGGCCTCGACGGCGCGGCCGTGGATGCGGGTGGGCTCCAGATCGGGCAGCTCCTCGGTGCTGGCCGCGCCCAGCGTGGCCGGGTCGCAGGCGGTGTACAGGGCTTCGGGTGCAAGCGGCTCGGGCGTGGGCATGGCAGCGGTCCGTGGTGGTGGGGGCATCAGCCGGGGCGCAGGTGGCGGCGCACCAGTTCGATGTGGTTGCGCAGCGCATACAGCTCGCTGGCGTAGGCCAGCGGCACGCGGATGCGGCCGACGCGGGCGTCTAGCGCGTCCAGTTCCTGCAGCAGCTGCGCACGCGGGGTGGCGCCGTCGTGCAGCCGCTCCTCGATGGCGCGCAGCTGCGCGTACCAGCGAAACACCCGCGAACGCACCCGGAACTGGTACAGCGGCGGCACGATGCGCGACAGCGGCAGCGCCACGGCCACCACCAGCCCCAGCGCCAGCCACATGCGCTCCAGCAGGTTGGCCCAGATGAAAGGCAGGTGGCGCTGCAGCCAGGGCACGCCGTTTTGCAGCGTGCGCTCGGCCGCGGCGGCCAGCGGGTATTCGCTGGCGCCCAGGCGCGGAAACTCGCGCGCCCGCTGGAACCAGCCGGGGCTGCCATGCAGCTGCAGCGCGGCCTGCGCGAACAGCTGCACCAGCGCCGGGTGCACCTGCTCGCGCGCGAGCAGCGTGGTGGTGGTGGCCAGCAGCCGCACGTCCTGCGGCGGCACGTCGGCAGCCAGGTCCACCACGCCGCGCGGCAGCGTCACCGGGCTGAGAAAGGGCAGGCGGCGCGCATAGGCTTCGCTCTGGCTGAAGTCCATCAGCCGGATGCCCGGCGTCTGCAGCAGCATCTGCACCATCAGCGACTCGGGCGCCGACACCAGCACCAGCGCGTCGATGCGTCCATCCAGCAGGGCCATGACGGCCTGGGTCTGCTGCAGCTGCGACAGCTGCAGCCGTGCGGGGTCGATGCGGTTGATTTCGAACAGACGCTGCATCAGCTGCGCGGCGCCGCTGCCCGCAGGCCCGACGTCCAGCCGCCAGCCCTGCAGCTCGGTGAGCGCGCCCACCGCGCTGCGCTGGCTGCGGCGGGCGGCTTCCTCGCGGTAGAACAGCCAGATCGGCTCGACGAACAGCTGGCCCAGCGCCAGCAGGCCCTCGTCCGCACGGGTGCCGGCTTCGCTGCTGCCGCCCTGCACGAAGCCGATGTCCACCGCGCCTTCCTGCAGCAGGCGCAGGTTGTCGCGCGATCCCTCG
Source organism: Hylemonella sp. (assembly GCA_036846225.1). Taxonomy (GTDB): domain Bacteria; phylum Pseudomonadota; class Gammaproteobacteria; order Burkholderiales; family Burkholderiaceae_C; genus Hylemonella. Next base: position 5,984 of record DAIUCJ010000044.1, on the reverse strand, counting down.
GTGCTGCGCAGCCGCACGGTGATGCCCTGCGCCGCCAGGGCCCGGGCGTAGCGCTGGCCCAGCTCGTCATAGGCGCTGCGCGCCGGCCCGGTGGCCAGCGTGACGGTGCGCGGCGGCATCGGGTCCAGCCACCAGTAGGCCAGCGCCAGCAGCAGCGAGGCCAGCAGCACGAAGGGCAGGGCCGAGGCCGCCAGGTCGCGCAGGGTGCTCAGGGCCGGGCGCAGGTTCATCGGTGTCGGCGTGCAAAGCGGGTGTGCGGCGGCATGGCGGCTCAGGCAGGCAGGTCGCGCCAGGCCGGCCAATGGTGTTCGCCCAGGCGCAGGCCGTGCGCGGCGCAGACCGCGTTGACCACGGCGCGCGCTGTGGCCTCGGCCGCCAGCGTGGCCAGCAGCAGCATATCCGCCGTCTGCCCGCTGGCGCCGGTGCCCAGCGCAAAGAGCGTGTCGCCGTCGAGCATCGTATGTACCGGGCTGATGCTGCGCGCCAGCCCGTCGTGGGCCACCTGGGCCAGGCGCTGGGCCTGCGGCTTGGTCAGCACCGCGTCGGTGGCCACCACGCCGATGGTGGTGGCCGTGCCCGGCAGCAGCCGCTGCGCGGCCTGGCCGGCCAGCAGCGCTTCGCGCGTGCCGACCGGGCGGCCGTGCTCGCCGCGCGCGCCGGCCAGCACCCGGCCGCTGGCCGGGTCGATCACGTCGCCCACGGCGTTGCAGGCCACCAGCGCGCCCACGGTGCAGCCGCGCGCTGCGACCGAGGCCGTGCCGATGCCGCCGCGCATGGCCCGCGCCAGCCCCAGCAGCTTGCCCACCAGCGCGCCGCTGCCCGCGCCCACATTGCCCTGCGCCGGGGGCTGCGCGCTGGCGGCGGCGCAGGCGGCGTAGCCGGCGGCGGCGTCCGGTCGGATGCGGCCATCGCCCACGGCCAGGTCGTACAGCACCGCCGCCGGCACGATGGGCACCAGGCCGTGGCCGGTGGCCAGCCCGATGCCCTGCTCCTCCAGCCAGCGCATCACGCCGCCTGCGGCATCGAGCCCCCAGGCGCTGCCGCCGGCCAGCAGCACGGCGTGCACCTGCTGCACCAGGTTGGCCGGGGCGAGCAGGTCGGTCTCGCGCGTGCCCGGGGCGGCGCCGCGCACGTCCACGCCGCCTGTGGCGCCGCCGCGCGCCAGCACCACGCTGCAGCCGGTGGGGCGGCGCGGGTCGCTGAAATGGCCGACTTCGATGCCGGCCACGTCGGTGATGGCGCCGGGGTAGGGCCGATGCGGCGGATGCGCGTCCATGCGCCCGATTATGTGCGCGCGCCGTTGCGGCCGCTGTGGCCGCGATCGGGCGGCATCAGGCCGTCGGTTTGCGGGCGATCAGCGTCACGAAGGACTTGACCGTGGCCCCGGGCGCCGGGAAGTCTTGGGCTTCGAAGCGCTCGATGGGCCAGCCCTCGAACCGCTGCCGCAGCTGCGCGGGCGTCCACAGGCAGTGGCGCTGCGGATCGAACATGGCCATGTAAGTCGTGCCCCGCACCAGCACGTTGAGCACCAGCGTGCCGCCGGGGCGCAGCCGCTGCTGCAGCTGCGCGAGCTGCTGCGCCGCCTGTGCGCAGTCCAGGAACATCAGCAGCCCGATGCAGACGACGGTGTCGAAGTCCTGCGTCAGCACGTGCTCGGCCAGATCGGCCTGCACGGCCTGGATCGGCAGGCGCTCGGCCTGGGCCTGCTGGCGCAGGTGCGCGATCGCGGTGGGGCTGGCATCCAGCGCCAGCAGGCGGCAGCCGCGCCGCGCGGCGGCCACGCTGAGGTTGCCCAGGCCGCAGCCGTAGTCCAGCACCTCGCCCTGCAGCCAGGGCAGGGCCATCTGCTCGAAAGGGTTGAGCGCCAGCTCGGCCTGCCGCACCTGGCGCTGGAACTGCTGCTCGAAGAAATCCACGCTGGGGTTGGGGGTCATGGTGAAGGCGATGTGCTGGAGGCTGGGTTAGCCCAGCGCATGCCACAGGCGCGGACCCAGGATGATGGCGCCGATCAGCGCGGCCGCGGCGGCGGCCACCAGCACTGCGCCGGCGGCGACGTCCTTGGCCTGGCCGATCAGCGGGTGCTGCTCGCGCGTGACGGCATCGGCCAGTCGCTCGATGGCGGTGTTCAGCGCCTCGGCCATCCACACCAGCGCGATGGCCAGCACCAGCCACAGCCATTCGTAGGCGCTGACTTCCAGCGCCCAGCCCAGCCACAGAACGAGCGCGGTGGCGCCGGCATGGATGCGGGCATTGGGCTGGGTGCGCAGCATCTGCTGCAGTCCCGCGACGGCATAGCCGAAGCTGCGGGCCCGCGCGCGCAGGCTGTCACGGAAGTCGGGGGCGGAGGGCATGGCCGAGATGGTGGAACAGCCGCAACGATAGCAAGATGCCGACGGGATCGATTCGCCTCTATACTGTACAAAATTACAGTTTCAACATGAGCGAATTCCGTTTCCCGCTGCAAGCGCTCAAAGGACGGGGCGCGCTGGCGCGCACGGCCTCGCGCTTCGAGGCGCAGGGCCGCGCGCCGTTCGATGACGGCTGGCAGACCTGGGAGGCCATGGGCGGACAGCCGCAGGCCGGCGGGCCCACCGAAGTGCGCTGGGAGGACGCGCGCAGCGCGCTGACGCGCAACGATTCGCCCGATCTCGCTTTCGAATACTCGCTCAATCCTTACCGCGGCTGCGAGCACGGCTGCAGCTACTGCTACGCGCGGCCCTCGCACAGCTACCTGGACCTGTCGCCGGGTCTGGATTTCGAGCGCGTGATCATCGCCAAGCGCGGCCTGGCCGAGCGGCTGCGGCACGAGCTGGCGCAGCCGGGCTACCGGCCCAGCCCCATCGTGCTGGGCTCGGTGACCGACTGCTACCAGCCGCTGGAGCGCAGGCTGGGGCTTGCCCGCGCGGTCATCGAGGTGCTGCGCGAAGCCCGCCATCCGTTCGCGGTGATCACCAAGTCCAGCGGCATCGAGCGCGACCTGGACCTGATCGCGCCGATGGCCGCGCAGCAGCTGGCAGCGGTGTATGTCACGGTCACCACGCTGGATGCAGAGCTGGCGCGCCGGCTGGAGCCGCGCGCAGCTGCCCCGCAGCGGCGGCTGCGCACCATCCGCACGCTGGCGCAGGCCGGCGTGCCGGTGGGCGTGAGCGTGGCGCCGCAGATTCCGTTTCTCAACGAGGACATGGAACAGGTGCTGGCCGCCGCGGCCGAAGCGGGCGCGCGCAGCGCCTTCTACTCCGTGCTGCGCCTGCCCTGGGAGTTGAACGAGGTGTTCCAGCAGTGGCTGGCGGCGCACTACCCGCAGCGCGCCGCACGCGTGATGGCGCGTCTGCGCGAGCTGCACGGCGGACGGGACTATGACGCGGCTTTCGGCGTGCGCATGAGCGGCCGCGGCATCTGGGCGCAGCTGCTGGCGCAGCGCTTCCAGCGGGCCTGCGCGCGCCTGGGGCTCAACCGCGAGCGCCTGGCGCTCGATGTCAGCCAGTTCCGCCCCGGGCTGGCCATGGGGCAGGGCAGCCTGTTCTGACCCTAGGCTGAGCCGCTGCCGCGCAGACGTTCAGGCGCCAGGGGGCTGCGCGGCCTTACTTGCGCAGTGGCTCGATCGTCAGCACCGTGTAGGCGCCGCGAATCTTGTCGGCGGTGAACAGCACCTCGTCGCCGGGTTTGACCTTGTCCAGCAGCGCCGCATCGGCGACCTGAAAGACCATGGTCATCGCTCCCATGTCCAGGTTGGGAATGTCGCCATGGCGCAGCGTGATCTTTTTCGCGGCTTTGTCCACGGTGCGCACCACGCCCTGCACCCGCGGCAGGGCGCTGGCCGCAGGGGCCGCGGCGGGCTGGCTGGCGGCACCATGGCCGCCGTGGCTGCCATGGGCGTCGTGGGTCTGGGCGCTGGCCAGGCCGGCCAGCAGGGACAGGGCGAGGGCGGGTATCCAGGTTTTCATCGTCGGTTTGAAGGGGAAAGGCTTGGGAATCTGGCGCATTATCGGTAGGACTGATAGACGCTGCTCGTGCCGTCGCGCTGCACCAGCAGCACGTCGTAGGGGTCGCGCAAGCCGCCGTACTCGGGCCCGTCCATGCCCGGCGAGCCCACGGGCATGCCAGGTACGGCCAGGCCCAACGCGCGGGGGCGCTCGCGCAGCAGGCGCTCGATCTCGCGCGCGGGCACATGCCCCTCGACCACGTAGCCGCCGGCCAGCGCGGTATGGCACGAGCCCAGCCGCTCGGGCAGGCCCAGGCGGCGCCGGATGTCGTTCTTGACGGCGTTGCTCACGTCGTGGGCGCGCACCTCGAAGCCGTGGCGCTGCAGATGCGCAATCCAGTCCTTGCAGCAGCCGCAGGTGGGTGTTTTCCAGACTTCGATGATGGGCCGCGCGCTGCTGCGCGCGCGTGCCGCGCCCAGGGGCAGGCCGGCCAGCAGGGCCAGCGCGGGGATGGCGATGAAAGCACGTCGTTGCATGGGGCTTGCTCCTTTCAGCGCACGCTGATGCGGCCTTTCATGCCGGCCTGGTAGTGGCCGGCGATTAGGCAGGCGAAGTCGAATTCGCCAGCGCGGTTGAAGGTCCAGACGATTTCGCCGGTCTGGCCCGGCCGCACATGGGTCATGTAAGGTTCGTCGTGTTCCATATCAGGGTGCTTGAGCATCTGCGCCGCATGCGCGGCCAATTCCTCAGGCGTGCCGATCACCAGTTCGTGCAGTAGCCGTCCCGTGTTGCGCACGCGCAGCCGTACTGTCTCGCCCAAGCGGATTTCTAGCCGGTCGGGCTGAAAGCGCATGTCGTCGCCCATGGTCAGCGTGATGGTCCGTTGCACCTGCCTCGGCTGGCCCGCGATGCCCCAGGGTTTTTGCTCGGCCACGCCAGCGCGCGCCGGGGCAGGGTGTCCCCCTTCATGGGAGAAAACGGCTCCAGCCGTTGTCAGAATTATCAATGCAGCTATTGAATGAATAGCATTCATGGTTGTTCTCGCTCAGTGGGCGTGGTGCCGGGGTTTGACGGCGCGTACTTCGACGGCCGCCGGCGTGGCAGCCGCTGCGGGGGCCTGCGGCGCGGCGGGCGGCTCGCCCGGCCATTCCCAAGCCTGGGTGCCGGGGGGCTGGGCGTACCAGCCCGGATCGGTGTAGTCGCCGGGTTTCTGGTCGCGGCGCACTTTGAGCACGGTGAACATCCCGCCCATTTCCAGCGGGCCATAGGGGCCGGTGCCGGTCATCATCGGCAGGGTGTTTTCGGGCAGCGGCATTTCCATCTCGCCCATGTCGGCCATGCCGCGCTCGCCCATGACCATGTAGTCCGGCACCAGTTTCTGGATCTTGTGCACCAGCCCGCGGTGATCGACGCCGATCATCGTGGGCACGGCATGGCCCATCGGGTTCATCGTGTGGTGGCTTTTGTGGCAGTGAAAAGCCCAGTCGCCTTCTTCGTCGGCCAGGAACTCGATCTGCCGCATCTGGCCCACGGCGATGTCGGTCGTTACCTCGGGCACGCGCACGCCCAGGGGCCAGGGTCCGCCGTCGCCGCCGGTGACGACGAACTCGTGGCCGTGCAGGTGGATCGGGTGGTTGGTCATCGTCAGGTTGCCGATGCGGATGCGCACCCGGTCGCCCAGACGCACGTTCAGCGAGTCGATGCCGGGGAAGGCGCGGCTGTTCCAGGTCCAGAGGTTGAAGTCCAGCATGGTGTTGACCTTGGGTGTGGCGCTGCCGGGCTCGATGTCGTAGGCGTTGAGCAGAAAGCAGAAGTCGCGCTGCACCTCGCCGATCAGCGGGTTTTTGCCCTTCGGGTGCGTGACCCAAAAGCCCATCATGCCCATGGCCATCTGCACCATCTCGTCCGCATGCGGGTGGTACATGAAGGTGCCGGGCCGCCGCGCCACGAACTCATAGACGAAGGTCTTGCCCGGCGGGATCTGCGGCTGGTTCAACCCGCCTACGCCGTCCATGCCGTTGGGCAGGCGCTGGCCGTGCCAGTGGATGGTGGTGTGCTCGG
>DAIUCJ010000043.1:1525-18704 GCA_036846225.1 Hylemonella sp. | reverse complement strand
CCACGGCGACAAGACGGACTACTACCAGGCGCGGGACTTGATCAGCGTTTCCCTATCTTTGCCTTCCGTCAGTTGGGCCGCTACGTTCAGGCCATAGCCTGTGGGCATGAAGCTGCTGCATGTGGTGCGCCGTTATGGCCCGGTGGGCGGAATGGAGCGTTACGTCTGGGAGCTCACCCAGGCCCTGGCCCGGATCGGCTACGAGGTGGAGGTGCTGTGCGAGGTCTGTGTCGCCCCCGCGCCTCCGGGGGTGCGCGTGCATGAACTCGGTGCCGTCATGCCGCGCCCTCGCTGGCTGGCCTTGCTGCGTTTCGGCCATCGCGTTCGCCGGTGGGTTCAGGCCCATCCGGCCGGCACATGGCTGATCCATAGCCACGAGCGACTGGGATGCCATGACTTCACCACGTTCCATGGGCCGCCATTTGCGACCATTTTCCAGAAGAGCTGGCTGCGCTGGCTGTCCCTGCGCGTTGCCATGCACCTGTTCCTAGAGATGCGCGAGCTCATGGTTGCCCGGGCCATCGTGCCGGTATCGGATGTGGTGGCGCGGCAGCTTGCCCACTATTACCCGTGGGTTGCCCACAAAATCACCAGGCCGGTGGTTCCTGCAGTCGGACCGGCTGCGGTTCGGCCATGGCGCACAGTCCCTTCCGGTGCCGGCGTGGTCGGATTCGTCGGCCGTGAGTGGAAACGCAAGGGCTTGCCTGTTGCGATTGAGGCCGTCAAAGCGCTGCGGGCACTCCGCCCCGGTGTCCAGCTGGTTGTCGTCGGCCCCGAGCCTGCCGAGATCGCGCATCTGCTCAAGGATGGTGACGAATCCTGCCGGCTGGTGGCCTGGACGGCGCAGGTTCCGTATGCCGACTTCGATGTGTTGATTCACCCGGCCCAGGCGGAACCGTTCGGCATGGTGGTCACCGAAGCCATGGCGGCCCGGGTTCCTGTGGTGGTGTCTGCTGTCTGCGGCGCAGCCCGTGAGATATCGTCAGCCCATGGCGAGATCCTGCCTGTGGATGCACCGCCGGAACAATGGGCACGTGCCCTCGATCGGCAGCTGAGCCGCAGTGTGCCGGTCCCCCAGTACCGGCGCTCGTGGGCGGCGATTGGCGTCGAATACGGCCTGATCTACGCATTGCCGCTTTTCCAGCCCGCGGCTGGGGCGTCTTCCCTGGCTCCGCTGCGTTGATCGTTTCCGCTGCCGTTCGGCGTTGGAGTGGGCGGCGGGGCGATGGTCCTGCCGGGGCGTTTTACTTTTTCTTGCCCCCGCCCAGGATGCTGCCCAGCACGCCGCGGATGATCTGTCGGCCTACCTCGCGGCCGATGGTGCTGGCCGCGCTCTTGATCAGCTGCTCGCCGGCGCTGGCGCGGCTGCGTTTGGGGCCGCCGCCCAGTAGCCCGCCCAGTGTGTCCAGCAGGCCGCCTTCGGCCTGGGCCGGGGCGGCGGCCTGGGCCTGTTTGAGCTGGGTGCGCTGGGCCAGCAGCTCGAAAGCCGATTCGCGGTCCACGGTTTTTTCGTAAACGCCGGCCACCAGCGAGCGCGCCAGCAGCGCCTGGCGCTGCTGCGGCGTGATCGGCCCGATCTGGCTGCCCGGCGGCAGCACATAGACGCGCTCGGTCACGCAGGGGCGGCCTTTTTCGTCCAGAAAGCTGACCAGGGCTTCGCCCACACCCAGCTCGGTGATGGCTGCAGCCAGGTCCAGCCCCGGGTTGGGGCGCATGGTTTCGGCGGCGGACTTGACGGCTTTCTGGTCGCGCGGCGTGAAGGCGCGCAGCGCGTGCTGCACGCGGTTGCCCAGCTGGCCCAGCACCGTGTCCGGGATGTCCAGTGGATTCTGCGTCACGAAATACACGCCCACGCCCTTGGAGCGCACCAGTCGCACCACCAGCTCGATGCGCTCCAGCAGCGCCTTGGGCGCGTCGTTGAACAGCAGGTGCGCCTCATCGAAGAAGAACACCAGCTTGGGCTTGTCCAGATCGCCTACTTCGGGCAGGGTCTCGAACAGCTCGGACAGCAGCCACAGCAGGAAGGTGGCGTACAGGCGCGGCGCGTTCATCAGCTTCTCGGCGGCCAGGATGTTGACCACGCCCTTGCCGTCGGCATCGGTCTGCATGAAGTCGGCGATCTGCAGCATCGGCTCGCCGAAGAACCGGTCGCCGCCCTGGCCCTCGATCTGCAGCAGCCCGCGCTGGATGGCGCCGATGCTGGCCGCGCTGATGTTGCCGTACTGGGTGGTGAACTGCGCGGCGTTGTCGCCCACGTACTGGCACATGGCGCGCAGGTCCTTGAGGTCCAGCAGCAGCAGGCCCTGGTCGTCGGCGATCTTGAAGACCAGCTGCAGCACGCCCTGCTGCGTTTCGTTCAGGTTCAGCATGCGTCCCAGCAGCAGCGGCCCCAGGTCGCTGATCGTCGCGCGCACCGGGTGGCCCTGCTCGCCAAAGACGTCCCACAGCGTCGTCGGGCAGGCCAGCGGCTCGGGGGGAGGCAGGCCGCGCTCGGCCAGCACCTTGGCCATTTTCTCGCTCACGCTGCCGGGTTGGGAGATGCCGGTCAGGTCGCCCTTGATGTCGGCCATGAACACCGGCACGCCGATGCGCGAGAAGCTCTCGGCCAGCTTTTGCAGCGTGATGGTCTTGCCGGTGCCGGTGGCGCCGGTGATCAGGCCATGGCGGTTGGCCTTGTCCGGGCGCAGAAAGCACTGGATGGCGCCGTGCTGGGCGATCAGGAGCGGTTCGGCCATGAAAATCCCTAAAAGTACAATGACGGGCTTTGCGATAGCCTAACAAAACGCGAGGACGCATCCATGGCTGGACACAGCAAATGGGCCAATATCCAACACCGCAAAGGCCGCCAGGACGAAAAGCGCGGCCGCATCTGGACGCGCATCATCCGTGAAATCATGGTCGCCGCCCGCCAGGGCGGGGGCGACCCGGCGGCCAATCCGCGCCTGCGCCTGGCCATTGAAAAGGCCAAGGCGGCCAACATGCCGGCCGACAACATCAAGCGCAACATCGACAAGGCCACCGGCAACCTCGAAGGCGTCAACTACGAGGAAATCCGCTACGAAGGCTACGGCATCGGCGGCGCGGCCGTCATCGTGGACACGATGACCGACAACCGCGTGCGCACCGTGGCCGAGGTGCGGCATGTGTTTTCCAAATACGGCGGCAACCTGGGCGCGGAAGGCTCGGTGGCATTCCAGTTCAAGCACTGCGGCCAGCTCATCTTCGCCCCCGGCACCTCCGAGGACAAGGTGATGGAGGTGGCGCTGGAAGCCGGCGCGGAGGACGTGCTCAGCGATGACGACGGCGCCATCGAGGTGCTGACCGCGCCGAGCGATTTCGAAAAGGTCAAGAACGCGCTGGAAGCGGCCGGCCTGAAGGCCGAGGTGGCCGGCGTGACGATGCGGCCCGAAAACACCGTGGAACTGGGCGGCGAGGACGCCGCCAAAATGCAGAAGCTGCTGGACGCGCTCGAGGACCTCGACGACGTGCAGGAGGTCTATCACAACGCCGCCTTATGACCTGCCAGGCTGCGCGCGCTGCGTGCCGCTGCGCCCACCGTGCAGGGGCAGGGCGCCGGCGGGCTAGCCCAGGCGCTTGCGCGCGGCCCCTGGGCCGGCACGGCTGGCGTGCCGGCCAGGCCTAAAACAGAGAAAGTCGATATGAAAGTACTCGTGATTGGCGGCGGCGGCCGGGAACACGCGCTGGCCTGGAAACTGGCCCAGTCTCCCAGGGTGCAGCGCGTCTATGTGGCGCCGGGCAACGGCGGCACGGCGCGCGACAAGCGGCTGCTCAACGTGCCCATCAGCGACATCGCCGCCCTGCGCCAGTGGGCGCAGCAGGAGGGCATAGGCCTGACGGTCGTCGGCCCCGAGGCGCCGCTGGCTGCCGGCGTCGTCGATGAGTTCCGCGCCCACGGGCTGCGCATCTTCGGGCCCACCCGGGCGGCCGCCCAGCTGGAAAGCTCCAAGGCCTTTTCCAAGGCCTTCATGCAGCGCCACGGCATTCCGACCGCGGCGTACGAGACCTTCTCCGATCCGGCTGCCGCGCATGCCTACGTGGACCGTATGGGCGCGCCCATCGTCGTCAAGGCCGACGGGCTGGCCGCCGGTAAGGGCGTGGTGGTGGCGACGACGCTGGCCGAGGCGCACGAGGCCATCGACTTCATGCTGCTGGACAACAGGCTGGGCGTGGCGCACAACGAAGGTGGCGCGCGCGTGGTCATCGAGCAGTTTCTGGCGGGCGAGGAAGCCAGCTTCATCGTGCTGTGCGACGGCAGAAACGTCGTCGCGCTGGCCACCAGCCAGGACCACAAGCGCCTGCTCGACGGCGATCAGGGCCCCAACACCGGCGGCATGGGGGCCTATTCGCCCGCGCCGGTGGTCACGCCCGAAGTCCATGCCCGCGCCATGCGCGAGATCATCCTGCCCACCATCCGGGGCATGGAAAAGGACGGCATCCCGTACACGGGCTTTCTGTACGCCGGCCTGATGATCGACGCCCAGGGCCAGCCGCGCACGCTGGAGTTCAACTGCCGCATGGGTGACCCCGAAACCCAGCCCATCATGATGCGGCTCAAGAGCGACCTGCTGGACGTGCTGCTGGCCGCCACCGAAGGGCGGCTGGATGCGGTCGAGCTCGAATGGGACCGCCGCACCGCGCTGGGCGTGGTTCTCGCGGCCCACGGCTACCCGTTGGATCCGCGCAAGGGCGACGTGATCACCGGCCTGCCGCCCGATGCGGACGACGCCGTGGTCTTCCATGCCGGCACCACGCTGCGCGACGGGCAGGTGCTCACCGCCGGCGGGCGGGTGCTGTGCGCCACCGCGCTGGGCGACACGGTCCGGCAGGCGCAGCAGCGCGCCTATGAGCTGGTCGCGCAGATCCGTTTCGACGGCATGCAGTACCGTCGCGACATCGGCTACCGGGCGATCAAGGGTTGACGCCGGCCTGTCCGTCCATGGTCCGCGCCGAGCCGTCCGCCCCACAGGCTCTGCAGTTTCAGGGCAGCGCCGTGGCGCGCTGGCTGCTGCGCCGCCTGGGCTGGACCATCCGCTTCGACGGGCTGCCGGGCTTGCAGGGGGTGCTGGCCGTCTATCCGCACACCAGCAACTGGGACTTTGCGCTGCTGGTGCTGGTCAAATGGGCGGTGGGGATTCCGGTGCGCTTCTGGAGCAAGGAGAGCCTCTTTCGCATCCCGCTGTTTCGCCACTGGCTGCGTGCGCTGGGCGGCGTGCCGGTGCGGCGCACCCGCGCGCAGGGCGTGGTGGCCGACACCGTGGCCCAGCTGCAGGCCGCCCGCGCGCAGGGGCGCTACTTCTGGCTGGCGCTGGCGCCCGAAGGCACGCGCAAGTGGCTGCCTGGCTGGCGCAGCGGCTTTTACCGCACGGCGCTGGCCGCGGGCGTGCCCCTGGGGCTGGTGCGGGTCGATTACCGCGGGCGGGAGGTCAGCCTGCAGACTTTCCTGCGGCTCAGCGGCGACGAGGCCGATGACTTCGCCCGCATCGCGGCGGCCTTGCAGGGCGCGGTGGGCTACCACCCGCAGCAGGCCGCGCCCATCCGGCTGCTCGACGCCAGCGTGCCGCGCAGCGAAACCATCGTGGAATGACGCCATGACCGACACCCTGCCCACCACCGCCGTGCGCGACTACCTGCTGGGGCTGCAGCAGCGCATCACCGACGCCATCGCCGCCCTCGACGGCCAGCCGTTTCTGGCCGACGAGTGGCGCAAGGAGCCGGGGGAGGGCCTGCAGGGCGAAGGCCGCACACTGATCCTGGAGCAAGGCGGCGTGTTCGAGCGCGCCGGCTGCGGCTTCTCGCACGTGCGCGGCCCCCGGCTGCCGCCTTCGGCCACGCAGCACCGGCCCGAGCTGGCCGGCGCGCCCTTCGAGGCCATGGGCGTGTCGCTGGTCTTCCATCCGCGCAACCCCTATGTGCCGACCGTGCACATGAACGTGCGCATGATCACCGCCCGGCCGGCCCAGGGGCCGGCGGCCAGCTGGTTCGGCGGCGGCATGGACCTCACCCCCTATTACGGCTTCGAGGAAGACGCCGTGCACTTTCACACCGTCTGCCGCGATGCGCTGCAGCCCTTCGGCGCCGGCCTGTATCCGCGCTTCAAGGCCTGGTGCGACGACTATTTCTTCCTGAAGCACCGCAACGAGGCGCGCGGCATCGGCGGCATCTTCTTCGACGACTTTGCCGAGCTGGGTTTTGAGGGCAGTTTCGCGCTGCTGCGCGCGGTCGGCGATGCTTTCCTGTCCGCCTACCTGCCCATCGTCGAGCGTCGCCGGGGCATGCCTTATGGCGAGCGCCAGCGCGACTGGCAGCTGTACCGGCGCGGGCGCTATGTGGAGTTCAACCTCGTGTTCGACCGCGGCACGCACTTCGGCCTGCAGTCGGGCGGACGCACCGAATCCATCCTGCTGTCGATGCCGCCGCTGGTGCGCTGGGCCTATCAGCACCGGCCCGAGCCGGGCTCGCCCGAGGAGGCGCTGTACACGCGCTTTCTGCCGCGGCGCGACTGGGTATGAGCGCGCCCGCGCGCCGGCTCGGCGTCTTTGGCGGTGCCTTCGACCCGCCGCACCGCGCGCACCGCGCGCTGGCCGAAGCCGCGCTGCAGCAGCTCGCGCTGGATGAGCTGCGCATCATTCCCACCGGACAGGCCTGGCACAAGAGCCGCTCGCTGACCGCGGCCGCGCACCGCCTGGCCATGTGCCGGCTGGCCTTCGGCGACCTGCCGCGCACCGTGCTGGACGACCGCGAAATCCGCCGCGCCGGCCCCTCGTACACGCTGGACACCCTGCGCGAGCTGCAGGCCGAACAGCCTGGGGCCGAGCTCTACCTCGTGATGGGCCAGGACCAGGCCGAGGCCCTGCCCAGCTGGCGCCACTGGGAGCAGATCGTCGAGCTGGCCATCCTCTGCGTGGCCGACCGCGACGGCTTGAGCGGCGAACCCACGCATTTCGTGCCGCCTGCGGCGCTGGCGGCGCGCTTTCGCAGCCTGCACATGCCGGGCATGCCCATCAGCGCCACCGGCATCCGCGCGCAGGTGGCGGCCGGGCAGGGCGTGGCCGCGCTGGTCAGCCCGGCGGTGGCGCGTTATATTGAAGACCATCACTTGTACCAAGGCCATTGATGACCTCCGAATCCGCCGTCAAGAAAGACATCCAGAAACTCCAGCGCGCCATCGTCGATGGGCTGGAAGACGTCAAAGCCCAGGACATCCAGGTGTTCAACACCGAGGCGCTGTCGCCGCTGTTCGAGCGCGTCATCATCGCCACCGGCACCTCCAACCGCCAGACCAAGGCGCTGGCGGCCAGCGTGCGCGATGCCGTGCGCGAGGCCGGGTTTCCCAAGCCGCGCCTCGAAGGCGAGGAGGTGGGCGAGTGGATCATCGTGGACTGCGGCCAGGCCGTGGCCCACATCATGCAGCCGGCCATCCGCCAGTACTACCACCTCGAAGACCTCTGGGGCGAAAAGCCTGTGCGGCTCAAGCTGGGCGCGGCCAAACCGGCTGCGCCGGCTGGCGCGCAGAAAAAGGCCGAGCCGGCCGCGACCGCCAGCCTGAAGCGCTCCAGCGCCGCCAAGAAAGGCGTGGCTGCCCTGCCGGCGCGGGCGCAGGAGAAAGCCCCCGCTGCCGCTGCGCGCAAGCCGGCTGCCCAGGAGGCAGCCACCAAGCCGGCTGCGAAATCGGCTGCCAAGTCGGCTGCGAAATCCGCTGTCAAATCGGCTGTGAAACCGGCCGTCAAGTCGGCCCTGAAATCGGCTGTCAAGGCCGCGGGCACGAAGGCCGGCAAGGCGCCCGTGAAAGTGGTCAAGATCAACGCACCCAAACCGACGGCTTCCAGGGCCACGGCCCAAAAGGGCAGCGCCCGGCCGGTTGCCAAAAAGGCGCCGGCCCGCAAAAGCGCCAGCCGCAAGGGTTGAGCGGCGCCGCCGGCCATGAGGCTGCTGATCGTGGCCGTGGGCCAGCGCATCCCGGCCTGGGCCCAGAGCGCCTGGGACGACTACGCCAAGCGCTTTCCCGGCGAGCTCAAAGTCGAGCTGCGCGCCGTCAAGACCGAGCCGCGCGGCGCGCGCACGCTGGAGCAGCTGCTGGCAGCCGAACGCCGCCGCATCGAGGAAGCCATCCCCCGCGGCGCGCACATCGTGGCGCTGGACGAGCGCGGCACGGCGCTGAGCACCGTGGCGCTGGCTGCCCGGCTGAAGGATTGGCAGCTGGCTGGCCGGGACGTGGCGTTGCTCATCGGCGGGCCCGACGGGCTGGAGGGCGGCCTGCGCGCGGCCGCGCACGAGCGCATCCGCCTGTCCGACCTGACGCTGCCGCATGCGCTGGTGCGCGTCTTGCTGATCGAGCAGCTCTACCGCGCCTGGTCCATCAACGCCCACCATCCCTATCACCGCGAATAGACCATGCCACGCCAGACTGTCCCTGCCGCTGGAGCCGAGCCCGTCCAAGCTCCTGCGCCTTTGGATCCAGGCCGGCCGCACGGCCGGTTCATTTACCTGGCTTCCCAGAGCCCGCGCCGGCGCCAGCTGCTGGAGCAGCTGGGCGTGCGCCATGCCCTGCTGCTGCCCGATGCCGACGAAGACAGCGAGGCGCTGGAAGCCGCCCTGCCCGGCGAGGCGCCGGCAGCCTATGTGCAGCGCGTCACCCGGCTCAAGCTGGAGGCCGCGCTGGCGCGCTTGAAGCGCCGTGGCCTGCCACCCGCGCCCATCCTCTGTTCCGACACCACGGTGGCGCTGGGCCGGCGCATCTATGGCAAGCCGGCCGATGCGCGGGATGCGCGCCGCATGCTGGCCGAGCTGGCCGGCACCACGCACCGCGTGCTCACCGCCGTGGCCGTGGGCACGCCCAGGCGCCGCGAGCTGGCGCTGAGCGTCTCGCGCGTGAGCTTCGGGCCCTGGAGCCGCGCGCAGATCGCCGCCTACGTGGCCAGCGGCGAGCCCATGGGCAAGGCCGGCGCCTATGCGGTGCAGGGGCGGGCGGCGGCCCATATTCGCCACATTGCCGGCAGCTACTCTGGCATCATGGGACTGCCCCTGTACGAGACGGCGCAGCTGCTGCGCGCTTTCGGTTGGCGCATCTGAGCCGGGATCCCCGCCATGAGTGAAGACATCCTGATCAACTGGTCGCCGCAGGAAACGCGGGTGGCCATCGTCGAAAACGCCGCGGTGCAGGAGCTGCACGTGGAGCGCGCGGTCGAGCGCGGCCTGGTGGGCAACATCTACCTGGGCAAGGTCTCGCGCGTGCTGCCGGGCATGCAGTCGGCCTTCATCGACATTGGCCTGGAGCGGGCGGCCTTTCTGCACGTGGCCGACGTCTGGCAGCCGCCGCTGGAAGGCGAGTCGCTCAGCGCCTCGCGCGCCGCGCAGCCGCCGGTGCCCATCGAACGGCAGGTGTTCGAGGGCCAGTCGCTGATGGTGCAAGTCATCAAGGACCCGATCGGCACCAAGGGCGCCCGCCTGTCCACACAGATCAGCATCGCCGGGCGGCTGCTGGTCTTTCTGCCGCAGGACGATCACATCGGCGTGTCGCAGAAAATCCCGCCCGAGCAGCGCGATGCCCTGCGCCGACGCCTGCAGCGGCTGGTGGACGAGCAGGGCGGCGGAGGCGGCTTCATCTTGCGCACCAACGCCGAGGAGGCCAGCGACGCCGAACTGGCCGACGACATCGCCTACCTGCGCAAGACCTGGGCGCGCATCAGGGAGTCGTCCCAGCGCCTGCCGCCGCGCTCGCTGCTGCACCAGGATCTGGACCTGCTGCAGCGCGTGCTGCGCGATCTGGTCAGCGAGCGCACCGTCTCCATCAAGGTCGATTCGCGCGAGCAGTTCGAGCGGCTCAAGGCCTTCGGCATGGAATACATGCCCGCCGCCGCGGCCAGGCTGCAGCACTACAAGGGCGAGCGCCCCATCTTCGACCTCTTCGGCATCGACGAAGAGATCGCCCGCGCGCTGGGGCGGCGGGTCGATCTGAAGTCCGGCGGCTATCTCATCGTCGATCAGACCGAGGCGCTGACCACCATCGACGTCAACACCGGCGGCTTCGTCGGCGCGCGCAACTTCGACGACACCATCTTCAAGACCAATCTGGAGGCAGCCGGGGCCATCGCCCGGCAGCTGCGGCTGCGCAACCTGGGCGGCATCATCATCGCCGACTTCATCGACATGGCGCGCGAAGACCACCGCCAGGCCGTGCTGGCGGAGCTGCGCAAGCAGCTCGCGCGCGACCGCGTCAAGACCACGGTGGGCGACTTCTCCCAGCTGGGCCTGCTGGAGATGACGCGCAAGCGCACCCGCGAGTCGCTGGCGCAGATGCTGTGCGAGCCTTGCCCGCACTGCCACGGCTCGGGCCAGGTCAAGACCGCGCGCAGCGTGGCCTACGACATCCTGCGTGAGATCCTGCGCGAGGCCCGCCAGTTCAACCCGCGCGAGTTCCGCGTCGTCGCCGCGCCCCAGGTCATCGAGCTGCTGCTGGATGAGGAAAGCGCCCATCTGGCCGGCTTGTCGGACTTCATCGGCAAGCCCATCTCGCTGCAGGCCGAAAGCTCGATGGGGCAGGAGCAGTACGACATCGTGCTGCTGTGAGCAGCGTTGCTGGCCCATGCGCATCGCCATCCTCACCCGCAGTTTCAACCGCGCCTCCGGAGGCGCCGAGAGCTATGCCGTGGCCTTGGCCGCCGAGCTGGCGGCGCGCCACGAGGTGCACGTGTTTGCCCAGGAGAGCAACCGGCCGGTGGCCGGCATCACCTATCACCGCGTTTTCTGCCTGGGCAAAAAGCCGCGTTGGGTCAACCAGCTCGTCTATGCCATCGCCAGCTGGTGGGCCACGCGCCGCGGCTTCGACGTGGTGCATGCCCACGAAAACACCTGGCACGGCCAGATCCAGACCGTGCACGTGCGCCCGCTGCGCTACAACGCGCTGCATGGGCGGCAGGGCTGGCGGCGTGCCTGGATGTGGCTGCAGGTGCTGCTGAGCCCACGGCTGCTCACCTACGTTTGGCTCGAAGGGGCGCGCTTTGCGCCGGGCCCCGGCCGCGCGGTGGTGGCTACTTCCGAGTCCTTGCGGCAGGAGTGTACCTGGGCCTACCCGGCCGCGCGGCCCCTGCTGCACGTCATCACGCCCGGTGTCCAGCTTCCCCGCGAGGGCCTGGCGCGCGCGGTGGCGCGGCGCCGGCTCGACCTGCCGGCCAACGTGCCGCTGCTGCTTTTCGTCGCCAACGATTACAGGCGCAAGGGGCTGGATGCGCTGCTGCAGGCGCTGGCGCTGCTGCCGGCGGATGTGCATCTGGCCGTGGCGGGCAATCCCGCGCCGGCACTTACCTACAAGCCCATGGCCGCGCAGCTGGGGCTGGCCGCGCGCGTGCACTTCCTCGGCGCCCTCGATGATCTGGAGCCGGCCTACCGCGCAGCCGACGTGCTGGCCCACCCCACGCTGGAAGACAGCTACGGCATGGTCGTGCTCGAAGCCATGGCGCACGGGCTGCCGGTGGTCGTCAGCGGCCCGGCGCACTGCGGCATCGCCCGCGAGCTGCATGACGGCGCCGATGCGCTGCTGCTGCACGACCCGCACGACGCCAGGGCGCTGGGGCGGCTGCTGCGCGCCGTGCTGGACGATCCGGCGTTGGCCGAGCAACTGCGCCAGCAGGGCTTGCGCCTGGCCCGGGCCCGCAGCTGGGAGCAGGCCGCCGCGCGCTACGAAGCCCTGTACCGCGCGGCCTGCGGCCACACCGGGCAACCCGGCTAAACTCGCGCGCAGCAGTCCGCCCATCCGGCCGGTCTGCCACAGGCTTTCATGAACACTCCTGCAGACTCTGCCATTGCTCTTGCGCCTGAAGCGTTGCATGTCCTGCGCGCGCAGCAGGGGCTGGCGTTTGCCGTTCTGGTTGGCAGCAGGGCCACGGGCCGGCAGCATGTGGCGAGCGACTGGGACATTGCGCTGCAGTGGGATCCGGCCATAGTCTGGATGGACGCCGTGGCGCGCACAGAGCGTTTGCGCCGGGATCTGGCCGCCGCTCTGGGTGTGCCGGAGTCGCAGGTCGATCTGATCGACCTGCGACGCGCCAACCTGGCCATGCGTGCCGCAGTGGCTGAAGAGGGCGTGCCCCTTACCGGAAGCGATGGCTTGGCCTGGCCTTATTTTTTACAGCGCACATGGCGCGATCTCGAGGACTACTACTGGGAGCAGAGCCATGCGGCTTGACTTGTATCAGGCCGAAACCGCGCGGGTTGCGGCTCAGCAGCAGGAGCGGCTGGAGCAGGCGTGCGCCATCATCCGCCAGGGGCGGACCCTGTCCGGGCTCGAGCAAAGCGGTGTTTTGCACGCCCTGCAGGTGCTGATTGAAAATGCAATCGGCAAAGCCAAGCAGTTGCTCAAGGCGCGCGGCCAGCCCGTTCCTGTTTCTGCATACGATGCGTTTGCGGCATTGGCCGATTCCGGACTGATTGCCCCGGCTGATTTGCCAGCATGGAACGCAGCCGTGGGCTTGCGCAACCGCATCGTTCACGCCTACATGAATATCGACATGCAGCAGGTACTGGATCTGGTTTTGGCTGGGCGGTACCGGCACGTCGTCGATTTCCTGATCCAGCGCTTTGACTAAATCCGCTTCCTCACCCCGCCAGCGCTGGCTGGTGCTGGCCCATGCCTTCAACATGGACGGCCGTGCCGCCAGCCAGACCATCACCGACAAGCTGCCGCATCTGGAGCGCGCGGGCATCGAGGTCGTCGTCCTGAGCGGGGCGCTGGCCGTGCAGGACCGCCACTACGAACACCACCGCCTGTGGCCGCTGGGGCCGGCGGGCATCCGCTTCGAGCTGCGGCACGTGCTGCGCCAGCGCGTGCGTCACCCCTTGCTCTACCGCCTGCTGATGACGCTGGCCTCCTTGCCGCTGCTGCCCGGTCTGGTCATCGAAAAACTGCTGCGTCCGCTCGAAAGCTCTTGGTCCTGGTGGTTCAGCGCGTACCTCAAAGGCCGCGCGCTGGCGCGCCAGCGGCCTTTCGATCTGATTTATTCCACGGGCGGCGCCTATGCGGCCCATCTGGCCGCCCGCGCGCTGCAGCGCCGTCTGGGCCTGCCCTGGATGGCCGAGGTGCACGACCCTTTCATCACCCCCGGGCAGACCCCGCGCACGCCGCATGAGCGCATGAAGGCCCGCGTCGAGGCGCTGATCTGCCGCCACGCCGACGTGGCCATCTGGTTCACCGAGCAGGCTCTGGACAGCGCCCGGGCGCGCCACCCGGAGCTGGGTGCGCGTGGCCGCGTGCTGCTGCCGGGCATCGATGCGCCGTTTACCGAGCTGCCGCCGTACCGGCCTGGGCCGAAGTTCGTCGTCGGCCATTTCGGCTCGCTGTCGGCCACGCGCAATCTGGTGCCTTTCATCCAGGCGCTGGAGGCTTTGCAGGTCCGCCGGCCCGAGCTGGTGGCCGCCACCGAGCTGCAAGTCACCGGTGGGCCGCTGGACGCCGTGTCCGCGGCGCGGATCGAGTCCTCTGCCGTGCGAGGCTGCATCCGGCACCTGGGCCGCATTGAGGCCGATCCCGTCAGCGGTCTGAGCGGGCGCGAGCAGATCCTGCGCCGCATGCGCAGCGTCGATGTGCTGCTGCTGTTGCATGGCGAAGAGCCGATCTGCGCCGAGTACATCCCGTCGAAACTCTACGAATACCTCTGGATGCAGCGCCCCATCCTGGCCACCGTGCACCGCAATCCCCAGATGGCCGCGATGCTGCGCGAGCAGGGGCACCAGGTTATCGAGACGGGGCAGGGCGGCGACAGCGTGGCTGCTCTGGCGGCCGCGCTGGAGCGGCTGTACGACCGCTGGCGCAGCGAGGGACTGCCTGACAGCGGCTGCACCAGCCCTTACACCACGGCGGCAGCCGTGCAGCAGCTGCTGGGCTGGGCGCAGGCCGCCACAGGCGCTGCGCCTGAGCGACAATCCCACACCTCGTCCTGACTTGCTGCCATGCGGCTGACCGACCACCAGATTGCTGTCATCAAATCCACGGCCCGCGAAATCTGGGGGGCGCAAGTGCAGGTGCGGCTGTTCGGCTCCCGCGTGGATGACAACCGCCGCGGTGGGGATATCGATCTTTACGTGTCGGGCGTGACATTGCCAGCCGAGGAGCAGCTGCAGACCAAGCTGCGTTTTCTGGTCAGGCTCAAGCAGCTGCTGGGCGATCAGCGCATCGATGTCGTCTTTGCGCCCGTAGAAGGGGAGGCTGTCCTGCCCATCCAGCGCATGGCCCAGGCCACGGGGGTGTTGCTATGAGTCCTTTGAACGCCCAAGAGTGGATGCAGTACAAAATCCAGCCCGCTTTGCGGGAGTGCGACGCGCACCAGCAGCGTTTGCATCAGGCGTGGCTGGAGTCGGCCTTGTTCCCGGCCATGCAGGCGGACATGGCGATACCCCTGACCGAACCGGAGGTACGGACGCTGGATCAGCTGGTCTATCGCTTCGGGCGTCTGCAAGACACGATGGGTACACGCCTGCTACCGGCGCTGATGGCACTGATGCAGGAATGGCGGGAGGACGCCCCTTTCATCGACCAGCTTCATCGCGCGGAAAAGCTCGGTCTGCTGCCCAGTGCCGAGCAGTGGCTGCTGCTGCGCGAGCTGCGCAACCAGACTGCGCACGAGTATCCGGATCAACCGGAAAAGGTGCTGCAGGGGCTGCGGCACCTGCATCGCAGCGTGCCGGAGCTGGAGCGCGCCTATGCCGTGCTACGCCAGGTTGCCTTTCAGCGTATCCCATCCTGAAATCCCGTCTTCCGATCTATCCATCCCGGCAGGCTTTTCTTCTCATGAACGCCCAACCCAAAGTCGCTCTCATCACCGGCATCACCGGCCAGGACGGTTCCTACCTGGCCGAGTTCCTGCTTGAAAAAGGCTACATCGTGCACGGCATCAAGCGCCGGGCCAGCCTGTTCAACACCGCGCGGGTGGACCATCTGTACCAGGATCCGCATCTGGCGCACCGCAACTTCGTGCTGCATTACGGCGACCTGACCGACACCAGCAACCTGGTGCGCATCGTGCAGCAGGTGCAGCCGGACGAAATCTACAACCTGGGCGCGCAAAGCCATGTGGCTGTGAGCTTCGAGAGCCCGGAGTACACCGCCGATGTCGATGCCATCGGCACTCTGCGCCTGCTCGAAGCCATCCGCATCCTGGGGCTGGAGAAGAAAACCCGCTTCTACCAGGCTTCCACCAGCGAGCTCTATGGCTTGGTGCAGGAAATTCCGCAAAAGGAAACCACGCCGTTTTACCCGCGCAGCCCCTACGGCGTGGCCAAGCTCTACGCCTACTGGATCACCGTCAACTACCGCGAGGCCTACGGCATCTATGCCTGCAACGGCATCCTCTTCAACCACGAAAGCCCGCGCCGCGGCGAAACCTTCGTCACCCGCAAGATCACGCGCGGCCTGTGCCACATTGCCCAGGGGCTGGAGCCCTGCCTTTACATGGGCAATCTGGATGCGCTGCGCGACTGGGGCCATGCCAAAGACTACGTGCGCATGCAGTGGATGATGCTGCAGCAGGACCAGCCCAGGGACTATGTGATCGCCACCGGGGTGCAGTACAGCGTGCGCCAGTTCATCGAAAAAGCCGCTGCCTGCCTGGGGCTGAAACTTCGCTTCGAAGGCCATGGCGTCGATGAGGTGGCGGTGGTCGCCGCCATCGAGGGCGACCAGGCGCCTGCCGTGCGCGTGGGCGACGTCATCGTGCGGGTGGACCCGCACTATTTCCGCCCGGCCGAGGTCGAAACCCTGCTGGGCGACCCCAGCTTGGCCCGCAAGGAACTGGGCTGGGTCCCCGAAATCACGCTGGACCAGATGGTGCAGGAAATGGTCGCCCACGATCTGGAACTGGCCAAACAGCACGCGCTGCTCAAGCGACATGGCTATTCGGTGCGGGTGAGCAAGGAGAAATAGCCGGGGGGCTGGTCTGCCGGGTGGCCTCTCGGTTGATATCATGATGGCGTTGGTTCGCCTTGCTGAAGGGCAGGCAGAGAGGGGGAGTGACCATGGCGCAAATCGTCGTGCGGCAAATCGAAGACCGAGTCAAAGACCGGCTCAAGGCGCGTGCGCGCCTGCACGGCTGGAGCATGGAGGAAGAAGTGCGCCAGATTCTGCGTCAGGCCGTCGAGCAGCCGGTTGACGAGTTGCCGGCTGGCCTGGGCACGCGGATAGCGGCGCGCTTCAGCTCGGTGGGGCTGTGTGAACCCCTGCCTACCTGGCAGGGGCAGGCCATCGAGCCCATGGCTTTGCCTGCTGATCCGGCATGATCGTTCTGGACACCAATGTCCTGTCTGCCCTGATGCAGCAGCAGCCCGACTCCCGGGTGATCGCCTGGCTGGACCAGCAGGCGGCAGCGGCCATCTGGCTCAGCAGCATCACCGTGTTTGAGGCGCGCTATGGGCTGGATCTGCTTGCGCCGGGGAGCCGCAAGGAACTGCTGCACCAGCGTTTTGATGCGCTGCTGCGAGAAGACTTCCAGAACCGGGTGTTGGTGTTCGATGCCACGGCTGCATCCCATGCGGCCCGGCTGGCCGCCCAGCGCAGGGCTGTGGGCAGGCCGGTAGACATGCGTGACACATTCATCGCCGGCATCGTGCTGGCCCACCGGGCCACTTTGGCCACACGCAACACGCGCCATTTTCAGGATCTGCCCGTTCGCGCGATCGACCCCTGGCAGGAAAGCACAGAGTGATGACCTCTCCCAGAATCTACGTTGCCGGCCACCGCGGCATGGTGGGTAGCGCCATCGTGCGTGCGCTGCGTGCGCAGGGCGTGCCGGATGCTGCCATCCTCACGCGTAGCCACGCCGAGCTGGACCTGACGGATCAACGTGCGGTGCAGGCATTCTTCGCCGCCGAAAAGCCCGATCAGGTCTATCTGGCCGCCGCCCGCGTGGGCGGCATCCATGCCAACAACACCTACCCGGCCGAGTTCATCTACCAGAACCTGATGATCGAGGCCAACGTCATCCACGCCGCCCATCAACACAGTGTGCAAAAGTTGCTGTTTCTGGGCTCCAGCTGCATCTACCCCCGGCTGGCTTCCCAGCCCATGCGCGAGGACGCGCTGCTGACCGGTGCGCTGGAACCCACCAACGAACCCTACGCCATCGCCAAGATCGCCGGCATCAAGCTGTGCGAGAGCTACCACCGCCAGTACGGG
>DAIUCJ010000043.1:0-1425 GCA_036846225.1 Hylemonella sp. | reverse complement strand
CTGATGGATTCCAGCCGTCTGAATGCGCTGGGCTGGCGCCCTGGCGTGTCGCTGGAGCAGGGCCTGGCCTGGGCCTATCAGGACTTTACCGAGCAGCTTTGATGCAGCAGCCGCTTCTTTCCCTGGTGGTGCTCGGTTTCCGGAATTTCGAGCGCACCACCAGGCCTTGCCTGGAATCACTCGTTCCCTGGCTAGGTGATGCCGACGTCGAAGTATGGGTGGTGGACAACGGTTCGCCCGACGATTCGGGTGCGCAGACGGCTGCCTGGTGTGCCAGCCATCCTTCGGTCCGTTTTCTGCAGAGCGGGCACAACCGGGGCTATGCCGGGGGCATGAACTGGGGAGCCAGCCATGCGCAGGGGCAATGGCTGCTGCTGGTCAACAACGACACCATTTTTCCGGCCGCGGCCATCGATGCGCTCAAGCGCGTCATCCGGGAGGCCCCGTCTCAAGTGGCCATGCTGGGGCCGGTCACCAACGCGGCAGGCAACGGCCAGCGTCTGTGGAAGCCGTACGCCACCCAGGACGACTGGCTGCAGATCGGCGCCTGGCTCAATCGGCACCCGACCGGTCAGCTCATGCCTGCCTACCGCTGCGATTTTTTCTGTATCGCCATCCGACGCGATGTGTGGGGGCAACTGGGCGGGTTGGACGAAAGCTTTGGCCTGGGCTACTACGAAGACTTTGATTTCAGCCTGCGGCTGCGCGCCGCTGGCTACGAGCAGATGATCACCGAGGACGTGTTTATCCTGCACGTGGGCAGCGCTACTTTTGCGGGAAGCAAGGCTGCGCGTGCGCTCATCAAGCGCAACAAAAAACTGCTCCGGGCCAAGCACCCCGATGCCCGCTTTGAGCACACCCGCCTAGGCAATCTGGCGGTGCTGCAGGCTTACCAGACACTCAAGGCGCAGGGCCTGTGGACGCCTGAGTTACAGGCGCGGGCCGATCTGCGCTGGCCTGCCCTGACCCAGGATGCTCCGCGCAGCCTGATCAAGCGCTGGTGGTGGCTGCGGCGTACGGCTTCGTTGCGTGCTGCATTCACGCCTGTTAATCGTTCCATCGAGTCAACGCAATGAATACCTCTCAAGCAAGCTGGCTGCCGCGTCTGTATCGCTGGGCGTTTCTGTCGGTCATTGCGGTGCTGCCAATTTCCCATACCACAGGGCTGCGTAACCTGCTGCTGGTTTTTCTGTTGGCATTGCTCGCCATCCATGCCGTGCGCGAACGTCATGTGCTGCCCGAGCTGTGGCGCAATGTCCAGCCGGTTTTGCCGTGGCCGCTGGTGCTGTGGTTTGTCTTTCTCTTCCTGTTTCCGCTCTGGGCGGTTTATCCGGATGAGGCCTGGGCCAATCTGCGCGGGCAATGGGGCCAGTCCATGCTGGCCTGGCTCATAGGCTTCGGCGCGGTTTGGGTGCTGGGCACGCG
>DAIUCJ010000042.1:0-19535 GCA_036846225.1 Hylemonella sp. | reverse complement strand
GCCAATCGCGGTGACCAGCGGCGCAGCCGCGCAGCAGCGAAGCTCAATTGCCTGGTGCGCATCGCGCACGCAGGCGGTTTCACCGCGATGGGGGTGTGGCATGTTTAGCAAGATCCTGATTGCCAATCGCGGTGAAATCGCCTGCCGCGTGGCCGCCACCGCCCGGCGGCTGGGCATCCGCACGGTGGCGGTTTATTCCGACGCCGACGCGCAGGCCCGGCACGTGGCGCTGTGCGACGAGGCGGTGGCCATCGGCGGGCTGACGCCGGCCGACAGCTACCTGCGCGGCGAGCGCATCATCGAAGCGGCGCTGGCTGCCGGCGCGCAGGCCATCCATCCGGGCTATGGTTTCCTGAGCGAGAACGAGGGCTTTGCGCGTGCCTGTGCCGCAGCCGGGCTGGTTTTCATTGGCCCGCCGCCGGCGGCCATCGAGGCCATGGGGCTGAAGGCCGAGTCCAAGCGGCTGATGGAGCGCGCCGGCGTGCCGCTGGTGCCGGGCTACCACGGCGCCGAGCAGGACCCCAGGTTGCTGCAGCACGAGGCCGACCGCATCGGCTACCCCGTGCTGATCAAGGCCAGCGCCGGCGGCGGCGGCCGCGGCCTGCGCATCGTGGAAAAGCGCGAGGACTTCGCCGAGGCGCTGGCTTCCTGCCAGCGCGAGGCGCAGGCCAGCTTTGGCGATGCGGCGGTGCTGATCGAGAAATACGTGCTGAGCCCGCGCCACATCGAAATCCAGGTCTTCGGCGACACGCAGGGCCACTACGTGCATCTGTTCGAGCGCGACTGCTCGGTGCAGCGCCGCCACCAGAAGGTGCTGGAGGAAGCGCCGGCGCCGGGGCTGAGCCCGCAGCTGCGCCAGCGCATGGGTCAGGCGGCCATCGACGCCGCGCGCGCCGTCGGCTATGTGGGTGCGGGCACGGTGGAGTTCATCGTCGAGCAGCGCGAGGGCCGGATGGACTTCTTCTTCATGGAGATGAACACGCGGCTGCAGGTGGAGCACCCGGTGACCGAGGCCATCACCGGGCTGGATCTGGTGGAGTGGCAGCTGCGCGTGGCCGCCGGCGAGCCCTTGCCGCTGACGCAGGAGCAGATCCGTCTGCAGGGCCATGCGATCGAGGCACGCATCTGCGCTGAAAACCCCGAGCAGCACTTCCTGCCCGCCACCGGCACGCTGCAGACCTTCGCGCTGCCGCCGTGCAGCGAGTTCAGCCCGGCTGCGGTGCGGGTGGACGCGGGCGTGCGCGCGGGCGACGCCATCAGCCCCTATTACGACTCCATGGTGGCCAAGCTCATCGTCCATGGCGACACGCGCGAGCAGGCGCTGGCGCGGCTGGATGCGGCGCTGGCGGCCACGCGCATCGTGGGGGTGCACACCAATGTGCAGTTCCTGCGCCGGGTGCTGGCCAGCCCTTCCTTTGCCCAAGCCCGGCTGGACACGGCGCTGATCGCCCGTGAGGCGGCGGTGCTGTTCGGTCAGGAGCCGGTGGGCCTGCCGCTGGCGGCGGCCGCCGTCGTGGCGCACACGCTGCAGCAAGAGCAGGCAACGGGTTCCGCGCCCGGCCGCTGGGCCGACCCCTGGGGCCGGCGCGACGGCTGGCGCGCCTGGGGGCTGGCGCAGCGCCATTTCGAGCTGGTGTTCCACGGCGAGCGCCAGGCGGCCGTGCTCACCTATCTGCACGACGGGGCGCTGCGGCTGGCCGTGGCCGGCCAAGAGCTGGCGCTGCGCTGGCAGCCCCAGGGCGAGGCGCTGGCGCTGGAGCTGGACGGTCGGCGGCACCTCGTGCACGTGGTGCGCAGCGGCGAGCAGGCCCATGTGTTCGCGTCGCAGGGGGCCACGCAGATCACCGTGGTCGATGCGCTGGCCCATGCCGCCGACCATGGCGGCGAGGGCGGGCGGCTGACCGCGCCCATGCCCGGCAAGGTGCTGGCTTTCGCGGTGCAGCCGGGCGAGCGGGTGCGCAAGGGCCAGGTGCTGGCAGTGCTGGAAGCCATGAAGATGGAGCACACGATCGCCGCGCCCGACGACGGCGTGGTCGCCGAACTGCTGTACGCCCCCGGCGAGCAGGTGAGCGAAGGCGCCGAGCTGCTGCGCCTGTCGGCCGCGTGACGCGGCCCGCCGCGGCAAACGGTTACGCTCGGGCCATGAGGATCTACTTCCATTCGACCGAATTCAAGCCCGAGCCCTGGCTGGCTGCGCTGCGTGCCGCGCTCCCGCAGGCCGAGGTCGCGGTGTGGACGCCCGGGGCGCCGGCCGGCGATTACGCCGTGGTCTGGGCCCCGCCGCAGCAGCTGCTGGACGAGCAGCCGCGGCTCAAGGCCGTGTTCAACCTGGGCGCCGGCGTCGATGCCATCACCCCGCTGCGACTGCCGGCCGGCGCCCGGCTGGTGCGGCTGGACGACGCGGGCATGTCGGTGCAGATGGCCGAATACGTGGTGTACGCGCTGATCCGCCATTTCCGCGAATTCGACGGCTACGCGGCCGACGTGGCGCAGGGGCGCTGGTCGTTTCGCAAGCCGCGCCTGCGCGAGGAATTTCCGGTCGGCATCATGGGCCTGGGCGTGCTGGGCCAGCGCGTGGCGCGCGCGGTGCAGCAGTTCGAGTTCCCGGTCGTGGGCTGGAGCCGCAGCCCCAGGCAGGTGAGCGGGGTGCGCTGCTATGCCGGGCCGCAGCAGCTCGACGAATTCCTGGCCGAAACCCGGGTGCTGGTCTGCCTGCTGCCGCTCACGCCTGAGACCCAGGGCATCCTGAACCGCCAGACCCTCTCGCGCCTGCGCCCCGGCGGCTACCTGATCAACGTGGCGCGCGGCGGCCATCTGGTGGAGGAGGACCTGATTCCCCTGATCGACGGCGGCCAGCTCGCCGGCGCGACGCTGGACGTGTTCCGGCACGAGCCGCTGCCGGCCGGCCACCCGTTCTGGCGGCATCCGAAGATCACGATCACGCCGCACACGGCCGCGCGCACGCTGCGCGACGAAAGCGTGAAGCAAATCGCTGCCAAGATCGCGCGGCTGGAGCAGGGCCTGCCGATTTCCGGCGTGGTCGATCCGGCGCGGGGGTATTGAGCGTGCGTGCGTCCTCGCCGCGCGGCGCCGGCTGGCTGGCCGAACTGGGGCCGCTGCCCTTCGTGCTGCTGCCGTTCGCCCTGCTGCTGGTGGCGGTGCTGGGCAGCAGCGCTGCGCGCCGCGCCGGCGCCGAGCAGTGCCTGGCGGCCGGGACGCCGCGCACCGTGGCGCAGGGCGTGCTGCGGCAGGCCAGCGCGGACCTGTTCGTGCAGGAAGGCGCGCGCTGGCGCAGAATCGCAGCGGTCTGCGCCGGCCGGGCGCGCGCCAGCTGCCTGCAGCACTGCCCCGGCAACGCGGCGCTGGAGTCGCTGGTGGGCGCGCCGGTGCGCGTGGAGTTTTGCGGCGAGCATGCCGTGGCGGTCGAAGTGGCGGGCCGGCGCTATGCGCACCCGGTCCTGGCCGAACCCAGTTTGAGGATGTGCGGATGAACCTGCCCAGCCGTGTGCGATTGATCGACGTCGGCCCGCGTGACGGGCTGCAAAACGAAAAGCAGCCGGTGCCGGCGGCGGCCAAGATCGAACTGGTGCGCCGGCTGCAGGATGCCGGCCTGCGCGAGATCGAGGTTACCAGCTTCGTCTCGCCCAAATGGGTGCCGCAGATGGCCGACAACGCCGAGGTCATGGCCGGCATCGCGCGCCGCCCCGGCGTGCGCTACTCGGTGCTGGTGCCCAACATGAAAGGCTGGGAGGCCGCGCAGGCGGCCCGCCCGGACGAGATCGTGGTGTTCGGCGCGGCCAGCGAGGCCTTCAGCCAGAAGAACATCAACTGCTCCATCGCCGAGAGCATCGAGCGCTTCGCGCCGGTGGTGGCGGCGGCGCGGCAGGCGGGCGTGGCGGTGCGCGGGGCCATTTCCTGCGCGGTGGGTTGCCCCTACGAGGGTGACGTGGCGCCGGCGCAGGTGGCGCGGGTGGCGCGGCTGATGAAGGACATCGGCGTGCAGCGCGTCGATGTGGCCGACACCATCGGCGTGGGCACGCCGCACAAGGTGCAGCGCGCGCTGGAGGCGGCGCTGCAGCATTACCCGTTGGATGCCGTTTCCGGCCACTTCCACGACACCTATGGCCAGGCGCTGGCCAACACCTATGCCGCGCTGCAGCTGGGGGTGTGGAACTTCCAGTCCTCGGTGGCCGGGCTAGGCGGCTGCCCCTACGCCAAGGGCGCCACCGGCAACGTGGCCACCGAGGACGTGGTCTATCTGCTGCACGGGCTGGGCATCGAGACGGGCATCGATCTGGACGCGCTGGTCGATGCCGGCACCTACATCAGCGGCGTGCTGGGGCGTCCGCCGCAGTCGCGCGTGGCCCGCGCCGTCCTCAACAAGCGGGCCTGAGCGGGCCATGGCCGCCACGATCGACTGGGGCAAGCGGGCGGCCGAGGCCTGCGCACGGGTCCGCGACGTGCCCTCGCCCTGCATCGCGGTGTGCACGATGGATGCGGCCAGCGGGCTGTGCCGCGGCTGCTGGCGCACGCTGGACGAAATCGCCGCCTGGTCCACGCTGCCGGACGAGGCCAAGCGCGCCGTCTGGCGCCGCATCGCGCAGCGCAGCCGTCATGAGGAGACCACCCGATGAGTGCCAGGCAAATCACCTTCTATCTGGATTTCGTTTCGCCCTACAGCCATCTGGCCTTTGAAAAACTGCCTGAAGCCCTGCTGGGCCTGAGCTACTCGGTGGTCTATCGCCCGGTGCTGCTGGGCGCGATGCTGCGCCATCACCAGCTGGTCGGCCCGGCCGAAGTGCCGGCCAAGCGCGCCTGGACCTACCGCCATGTGCAGTGGCTGGGGCATGCGCAGGGCGTGCCGCTGCAGATGCCGGCCGAGCATCCGTTCAATCCGCTGCCGCTGCTGCGGCTGGCCATCGCTTGCGCCGATGGCGGCGATCCGAACCGCTATGTGTGCGAAACGCTCTTTCGCCACGTCTGGCAGGGCGGGCTGGACGCCAACGATGCGGCGCGCCTGCAGGCCCTGCGCGAACGTCTCGCGCCGCCGCGCGCGGCCGATGACGAGGCGGTCAAGGCCCGGCTGCGGGCCAACACCGACGAGGCGATCGCCGCCGGCGCTTTTGGCGCGCCGTCGTTCGTGGTCGATGGGCGGCTGTTCTGGGGCTTCGACAGCCTGCCGATGCTGCGGGGTTATCTGGAAGGCGATCCGTGGTTCATGCACGGCAACGCTGATTTGCTGTCCACGAATTCCTGACGCTGCGCAGCCTGACCAGGCTGGACTGGCTGCTGAAGTCAGTCTGCATTCAGGTTCGGCCATGGGCGGTCAGCCTGTGCTCAGCTCTGCGTCAGACCAATGTCAGTGCGAACTCCAAGAATGGTTGTTGCACCCAAATGGGTGTAGGCAACAACTGCAGGAGACAACACATGACAAGCAAAGCAGTCGCAAGGCCGATGACGGCCGAAGAAAAGAAGGTCATTTTCGCGTCGTCACTCGGTACCGTATTCGAGTGGTACGACTTCTATCTCTATGGCTCGCTCGCGGCCATCATTGCCAAGCAGTTCTTCAGCGGCCTGGATGCCGGTTCCGCTTTCATTTTTGCATTGCTTGCCTTCGCCGCAGGCTTCATCGTGCGGCCGTTCGGTGCCGTCGTCTTTGGCCGACTCGGCGACATGATCGGGCGCAAGTACACCTTTCTGGTGACGATCCTGATCATGGGCTTGTCCACCTTCATCGTGGGCATTCTCCCGACTTACGCCAGCATAGGCGTGGCCGCCCCGGTGATTTTGATCGGTCTGCGTCTGCTTCAAGGGCTGGCGCTGGGGGGTGAATACGGAGGGGCAGCCACTTATGTGGCCGAGCATGCACCACATGGCAAACGTGGCGCCTATACGGCGTGGATCCAGACCACGGCCACGCTGGGTCTGTTTCTGTCGCTGATAGTGATCCTCGGCACCCGGACCGCTATGGGGGAGGCGGCGTTTGCCGACTGGGGTTGGCGGGTTCCTTTCCTTGTCTCCATCCTGCTGCTGGGCATTTCCGTGTGGATTCGCCTGTCCATGAACGAGTCGCCAGCCTTTGCGAAGATGAAAGCCGAAGGCCGGACATCCAAGGCGCCGCTGTCCGAGGCTTTTGGCAAATGGAAGAATCTGAAAGTGGTGATTCTGGCGTTGCTGGGGCTGGTGGCTGGGCAGGCCGTAGTCTGGTACACGGGGCAGTTCTATGCTCTGTTTTTCCTGACCCAGTCTCTCAAGGTTGACGGCGCGGCTGCCAACATCTACGTGGCGCTGGCGTTGGTGATCGGGACGCCATTTTTCATCGTCTTTGGGGCGCTGTCGGACAAGATCGGACGCAAGCCCATCATCATGGCCGGCTGTCTGCTGGCGGCGCTGACATATTTCCCGGTATTCGAGGCGCTGACCAAGGCGGCCAATCCGGACCTTTACGAGGCACAGCAAAAAAGCAAGGTCACGGTCTATGCCGATCCGAGTGAGTGCTCCTTTCAATTCAACCCGACAGGCACTGCCAAGTTCACCAGCTCCTGCGACATTGCCAAGCAGGTACTGGCGGCCAATTCAGTCAGCTATGTCAATGTGCGCGAGTCCGGGCCGGCACGCATCCAGATTGGCGAGCAGATCATCCCGTCCTATACCAGTCATGGTTTGACGCCGGAGGCGGCGCGAACGAAAGATGCGGAATTCAAGAAGGCCGTGGCAGACGCGCTGAAGGAGCATGGCTATCCGGTCAAAGCCGACATGTCCAAAGTGGATAAGGTGACCGTCATTGCCATCCTCACTTATTTGGTGATCTTGGTGACCATGGTGTATGGGCCAATTGCGGCGATGCTGGTAGAGCTGTTTCCCACGCGCATCCGCTACACCTCGATGTCGCTGCCTTATCACATCGGGAACGGCTGGTTTGGCGGGCTGCTGCCGACGACTGCTTTTGCCATCGTGGCCCAGACCGGTAACATGTACAGCGGCCTGTGGTATCCGGTGTTGATTGCCGGCATGACATTCGTCATCGGCACGCTGTTCATCAAGGAAACCAAGGACGTGAACATCTACGCCCACGACTGAGGAGGGCATGCACGCGCTCGCAGCAGCGCAGCCCTGGATGTAGATGCGCCCGCGGACCCCGCATGGGGTCCGTTTCCTTTTTGCATGGGGCTGAACTGCGGCCGCCAAGCCAGCGGCGACGGCTTCCGCAGCTCGCGGTGCCGTTCACTGGAAATGGAGCAAATGGTCGCCCTCAGCGCCGGAACTTGCCGTCGGCGGTGATGATGGACAGGTCGGCGAAGTCCATGCCCGTGTGGTCTTTGGGGCTGAAGCTGACCTCCAGGCCGCCGATGTCGAACTTCTGCAGCCCTTCCAGCGCGGCCTGCACGCGCTCGCGCGTGGGTTTGGGGCCGGCGCGGCGCAGCGCTTCCACCAGCACCTTGGCCGCCGCAAAGCCTTCCAGCATGGCCGGGGTCACTTCATTCATGCCCTTGGCGCGGGCCAGGTCGTGCGCTTCCTTGACCAGCGGGTAGGTCAGTGACTGCGGGAACACCTGGCTGACGATCACGCCGCGGGCGTGCTCGCCCAGGCTTTTGATGAAGCCGCCGGAAGCGTTGTTCGACTGCGTGACGATTTGGGCCGTGCTGCCGGCTGCACGCAGGGACTTGACGGCGTCGGCTGCTGCCACGCCGGAGGCGATCAGGATCACGGCCTGGGCATTGGACTGGGCCACCGCGGGTGCGATCTTCGAGAAGTCCGGTTTGCTGCGGTCGTATTTCTCCACCCGCACCGGCTTGAGTTTGGCCTGCTCCAGCCCACGCAGGGCGCCAGCCAGGATGTCGTGGCCGAAACTGTCATCCACGTGGATGATGGCGATGCGGTCCATGCCGATCGTGGCCAGATGCTGGACGGCCTTTTCGGCTTCGCGCTGGTAGGTGGCGCGCACGTTGAACACATGTTTCTTGACCGGCTGGTGCAGGATCATCGCGCCGGTGGACGGGGCGATCAGCGGCACGCCATGCTGGTCCAGTACCGGGATGATGGCCTCGGTGTGCGGTGTGCCGCGGTTGAGAAACAGCGCGACCACCTGGCGCTGCTCGATGAGGATGCGGGCATTTTCGCCGGCCAGCTTGGGGTCGAACTTGTCGTCGAGCTGGATCAGTTCAATCTTCTGCCCGTTGACGCCGCCTTTGGCGTTGACGGCGTCGAGATAGAGCAGGGCGCCGTCGGTGATCTCCTTGACGCCTACGGCCGAGGTGCCGGTGAAGCCGGCCGTCTGACCCACCAGGATCTGCGCCTGGCTGCACAGGCAGGCCAGCGCCAGCAGCAGGCCACCCAACGATTTGTAACCGGACATGGCGGACTCCGAAATTGGTACTGCGGGCGCGAGTCTAGCGGAGTCGTCTTGTCACCGTGCTGACAAAGGGCTGGCGGCCATGCCCCGGCGGGCCACCCGGTTGGGGCGGCATCCCTAGAATGTGGCGGCCCGACCGTCCTCAACCGACCTCAGCGACCAGCACATGACCCAGGGGATCATCCGCATCCGCGGCGCGCGCCAGCACAACCTCAAAAACCTCGATCTGGACATCCGCACCGGCGAGCTCACCGTGGTCACCGGCCCCAGCGGCTCGGGCAAGTCCAGCCTGGTGTTCGACACCCTGTACGCCGAAGGCCAGCGGCGCTACGTGGAAACCTTCAGCGCCTATGCGCGCCAGTTCCTGGACCGCATGGACAAGCCCGCGGTGGACCGGGTCGAGGGCGTGCCGCCGGCGATTGCCATCGACCAGACCAACCCGGTGCGCTCCTCGCGCTCCACCGTGGGCACGATGACCGAGCTCAACGACCACCTGAAGCTGCTGTTCGCCCGCGCGGCCCGGCTGTACGACCGCCAGACCGCGCTGCCGGTGCGGCACGACACGTCCGACAGCATCTACGCCGAGCTGCAAGCGCGGGTGCAGGCGGCCACCGAGGCCGCGGACACCGATGCGCCGAACGAGCCGCGGCTGGTGCTGACCTTCCCGGTCGAGCTGCCCGCCGGCACCACGGCCGAAGAAGTCACGCAATGGCTGTCGGCCAGCGGCTATACCCGGGTGCAGGCCGAGCGCGAGGTGGCCACGCCGGCCGGCCCGCGCAAGGTGCTGGACGTGGTGGCCGACCGCTTGCGCTTCAGCCACGCCGAGCGCGCGCGCGTCGTCGAGGCCATCGAGGTGGCGCTCAGGCGCGGCGGCGGGCGGCTCAACGTGTACGTGCTGCCCGATGGCGGCAGCCCGTCCGAGCCCGTGGTGTGGCGCTTTTCCACCGGCCTGCACTGCCCGGAAAGCGATCTGCGCTACAGCGATCCGGTGCCGTCGATGTTTTCCTTCAATTCGGCCGTGGGCGCCTGCGAGGTCTGCCGCGGCTTCGGCCGGGTGATCGGCGTGGACTGGGGGCTGGTGATCCCGGACGGCAGGCTGACGCTGCGCGCCGGCGCGATCAAGCCCATCCAGACTCCGGCCTGGGCCGAATGCCAGGACGACCTGATGCGCCACGCCGAAGCCGCCGGGATTCCGCGCGACACCCCGTGGAACAAGCTGACACCGCAGCAGCAGGACTGGGTGATCAACGGCTCGCCGCACTGGAGCGGCAACTGGAAGAAGCAGTGGTACGGCATCCGGCGCTTCTTCGAGTACCTGGAGAGCAAGGCCTACAAGATGCACATCCGGGTGCTGCTGTCCAAATACCGCAGCTACACGCCGTGCACGGCCTGCGGCGGCGCGCGCCTGAAGACCGAAAGCCTGCTGTGGCGCATCGGCAGTAAGGAAGACGCCGACGCCGTGCTGCCGCCGGCGCAGCGCTTTTTGCCGGTGGGCGTGGGCTGGACGCGGGCGCAGCTGGAGGCGCTGCCCGGGCTGTGCCTGCACGACCTGATGCTGCTGCCGCTGCACAGGCTGCGCGCCTTCTTCGAGCGCATCCGGGCCCGGGAGCTGGCGTTGCCCACGCATGGCGCGGGCCAGGCGCAGGCGCTGAAGCTGCTGTTCGACGAGATCGGCACGCGCCTGCAGTACCTGTGCGACGTCGGCATCGGCTACCTGACGCTGGACCGGCAGAGCCGCACGCTCTCCGGCGGCGAGGTGCAGCGCATCAACCTGACCACTGCGCTGGGCACCTCGCTGGTGAACACGCTGTTCGTGCTGGACGAGCCCAGCATCGGCCTGCATCCGCGCGACATGCACCGCATCATCGAGGCGATGCAGCGCCTGCGCGACGCCGGCAACACCCTGGTGGTGGTCGAGCACGACCCGGCCGTCATGCTGGCGGCCGACCGCGTCATCGACATGGGTCCCGGGCCGGGCGAGCGCGGCGGCCGCATCGTCTTCGACGGCCCCAGCGGGGCGCTGAAGCAGGCCGACACGCTGACCGGCGCCTACCTGGGCGGGCGCCGGCAGATCGGCTTCGGTTTCAAGCGCATGGTGGCGCAGAACACGCCGCGCCTGATCCTGGAGGGCGTGCGCGAGCACAACCTCAAGGACATCACGGTGGAAATCCCGCTGGGGCGGCTGGTGTGCGTGACCGGCGTGTCCGGCTCCGGCAAGTCCACGCTGGTGCAGGACGTGCTGGCGCCGGCGCTGCTGCGCCATTTCGGCCAGGCCACCGAGGCGCCGGGCGCGCACGAGCGGCTGCTGGGCGCCGAGCAGCTCGCCGGCGTCGTGTTCGTCGATCAGTCGCCCATCGGCAAGACCGCGCGTTCCAATCCGGTGAGCTATGTCGGCGCCTGGGATGCGATCCGCGAGCTCTTCGCCAACGCCCCACTGGCGCGGCAGCGCGGCTACACCGCGGCCAAGTTCAGCGCCAACAGCGGCGACGGCCGCTGCCCCACCTGCGGCGGCTCGGGCTTCGAGCACGTGGAGATGCAGTTCCTCAGCGACGTGTACCTGCGCTGCCCGGACTGCGACGGCAAGCGTTTCAGGCCCGAGATCCTGGAGGTCACGATCGAGCGGGCGGCCTCGGCTGGGGGGCCGGCGCGGCACCTGAGCGCGGCCGACGTGCTGGAACTGACGGTCAGCGAGGCCGCGGCGCTGTTCGCCCACGACCGCGACGTGATCCGTGCGCTGCAGCCCCTGGTCGATGTCGGGCTGGACTATCTGCGGCTGGGCCAGCCGGTGCCCACGCTCTCCGGCGGCGAGGCGCAGCGCCTCAAGCTCGCCGGCTTTCTGGCCGAGGCGGCCAAAAGCGCCAGCAGCAGCCGCCAGGCGCTGGCGAAAAAAGGCACGCTGTTCCTGTTCGACGAGCCCACCACCGGCCTGCATTTCGACGACATCGCCAAGCTGATGCGCGCGCTGCGCAAGCTGCTGGATGCGGGGCATTCGCTGCTGGTGATCGAGCACAACCTGGACGTGATGCGCGCGGCCGACTGGATCATCGACCTCGGCCCCGAAGGCGGCGAGGCTGGCGGGCAGATCGTGGCCGTGGGCACGCCGGAGGAGCTGCGCGAGCATCCCCACTCCCACACCGGCCGCGCGCTGCGCGAGTACGCGCTGGCCATGGGCGAGGCGCAGGTGGCGCAGGAAGGCGCCGGCCGCTACCTGGGCAGCGCCTTCACGCCGGGGCACAGGCCGGCGCCCGCGCGCGGCGAGGCCGGCGAAGCCATTCGGATCGTTAACGCCCGCGAGCACAACCTCAAGGGCCTGACGGTGGGCATTCCGCGCGGCCGGTTCAACGTCATCACCGGCGTCAGCGGCTCGGGCAAGTCCACGCTGGCCTTCGACATCCTGTTCAACGAGGGGCAGCGGCGCTATCTCGAATCGCTCAACGCCTATGCCCGCAGCATCGTGCAGCCGGCCGGCCGGCCCGAGGTCGATGCCGTCTATGGCATCCCGCCCACGGTGGCCATCGAGCAGCGGCTCTCGCGCGGCGGGCGCAAATCCACCGTGGGCACGACCACCGAGGTCTGGCATTTCCTGCGCCTGCTGTTCGTCAAGCTCGGGGTGCAACACTGCATCCACGACGGCGCGGCGGTGGCGCCGCAGACGCCGCAGAGCATCCTGGCCCAGCTGATGCGGCAGTTCCGCGGGCAGGAAATCGGCCTGCTGGCCCCGCTGGTGGTCAACCGCAAGGGCGTTTACACGGAGCTGGCCGAGTGGGCCCGGCCGCGCGGCTACACCCATCTGCGGGTGGATGGGAACTTTCTGCCCACGCTGCATTTCCCGCGCATCGACCGCTTCAAGGAGCACACCATCGAGCTGCCGGTGGCCAGCCTGCGCGTGGAGCCGGACCATGAAGCCGCGCTGCAGCTGGCCCTGACCACCGCGCTGGAGCATGGCAAGGGCGTGGTGCACGTGCTCAGCGACCTGGCCGGCCTGCGCGAGGCCCTGCAGGCCGGCGCGCCCACCGCGCACATCGGCACGCTGCACGTGTATTCGACGCGGCGCGCCTGCCCGGTCTGCTCGACTTCCTACGCCGAGCTGGACCCGCGCCTTTTTTCCTACAACAGCAAGCACGGCTGGTGCCCGGACTGCGTGGGCACCGGCGTGCAGTTGAGTCGGGAGCAGCGCCGGCTGCTGGACGACACGCAGCGCGACGACCGGGACAAAGGGCGCGAGCAGACCTTTGCCGAGCCCGAGCTGGAGGATGTGGCCGACGTGCCCTGCCCGAGCTGCGGCGGCACCCGGCTCAACGCCACGGCCCGCGCGGTGAAGTTCGCCGGCGTCGGCATCCACGAAATCGCGCGCCTGAGCGTGCGCGAGGTGCGCGCCTGGGTGGAGCAGCTGGCGCTGGCCGGCCGTGAGGCCGACATCGCGCGCGACCTGCTGCCGGAAATCCAGAGCCGGCTGGCTTTTCTGGAGCAGGTGGGCCTGGGCTACCTCACGCTGGATCGCGGCGCGCCCACGCTGTCGGGCGGCGAGGCCCAGCGCATCCGCCTGGCCGCGCAGCTGGGCAGCAACCTGCAGGGCGTGTGCTACGTGCTGGACGAGCCCACGATCGGCCTGCATGCGCGCGACAACCGCATCCTGCTGGATGCGCTGCACACCTTGAGCGCGCGCGGCAACACGCTGGTCGTGGTGGAGCACGACGAGGACACCATCCGCCGCGCCGACCACCTGATCGACATCGGCCCCGGCGCGGGCAAGCGCGGCGGCCGCCTGGTCGCCGAGGGCCGGGTGGAGGACCTGGCCCGCGCGCCGGACTCGCAGACCGGCCGCTACCTGCTGCACGCGATCAAGCACCCGTTGCAGCCGCGCCGCCCGGTGCCGGCGTCGCAGCAGGCCTGGCTCACCGTGCACGACGCGCACCTGCACAACTTGCAGAACGTGACGGCCCGGGTGCCGCTGCAGCGCCTGGTGGCCGTCACCGGCGTCAGCGGCTCGGGCAAGTCCACGCTGGCGCGCGACGTGCTGCTGGCCAACGTGGCTGCGGCGGTGGGGCAGCGTGCCACCAGGGCCGGGCGCGACGCGCAGGCCGCCAGAGGGGTGGCCTGGAGCGGTTGTGCCGGAGTCACCGGCCATGAAGGCATCGACCGCGTGCTCGAAGTCGATCAGACGCCGATCGGCAAGACTCCGCGCTCCTGCCCGGCCACCTACATCGGCTTCTGGGACACCATCCGCAAGCTCTTTGCCGAGACGCTGGAGGCCAGGGCCCGCGGCTACGGCCCGGGGCGTTTTTCCTTCAACACCGGCGAGGGCCGCTGCCCGGCCTGCGAAGGCCAGGGTCTGCGCACCATCGAGATGAGCTTCCTGCCGGACGTCAAGGTGCTGTGCGAGGCTTGCCGGGGCGCGCGCTTCAACGCCGAGACGCTGGCTGTCACCTGGCGGGGCAAAAGCATCGGCGACGTGCTGCAGATGGAAGTGGACGAAGCCGTGGAGTTCTTCGCTTCCATGCCCAGCATCGCGCATCCGCTGCAGCTGCTCCAGGACGTGGGGCTGGGCTATCTGACGCTGGGCCAGCCCAGCCCGACGCTGTCCGGCGGCGAGGCCCAGCGCATCAAGCTGGTGACGGAGCTGGCCAAGGTGCGCGACGATGTGACGCGCCGCGGCCAGAAGGCGCCGCACACGCTCTACGTGCTGGACGAGCCCACCGTGGGCTTGCACATGGCCGACGTGGACAAGCTCATCCGCGTGCTGCACCGCCTGGTCGATGCCGGCCACAGCGTGGTGGTGATCGAGCACGACCTGGACCTGATCGCCGAAGCCGACTGGGTCATTGACCTGGGGCCCGAAGGCGGCGCGGCCGGCGGGCGCATCGTGGCCGCCGGCACGCCGGAAGACCTGGTGGCGCTGGGCACGCACACCGGGGCGGCGCTGGCGCCGGTGCTGGCACGAAGCTGAGCGCAGGGGCGGGGCGGGCGATGGCCGCAGGACGCATCGGCAAGGCGTGGTGGCGCGGCGTGGCGGCGGTGGCCGCGCTGGCGGCACTGGCCGGCAGCAGCTATGTGCTGTGGCAACCGCAGCCTCCGGCCGCGGGGCAGGAAGCGGCGCAGGAGGACGCGCCTGCCGCAGCCGCGCCGGCCACGGCTGCCGTGGTGATCGCCGACGAGGCCTGGCAGGGGTGGCTGGACTGCGCCCCCTCGGCGGCGCTGCGCGCGCTGCAGGACCGCCTGCTGGCCACGGCGGCGCCGCTGCGGCAGACCGCCAGCGAGCGGGTGTACGGCGTGCAGGGCACGCTGCTGGGCCTGCCGGTGGTGGAAATGGAAATTGGCGTCTGCGCCCCCACCGGCACGCGCGACTGCGGTTGGGGCAGTTACACCGGCCTGGTCATCGACCGGCCGCTGCCCCAGGTGCGGCAGGCGCTGCGCGCGCACACCGGCAGCGATTACACCGAGGCGCTGCGCGACGAGGAAGCCGAAGCCACGCTGCGGCCGCTGCTGACCGAAGCAGGCCCCGGCCGCAGCCGGCTGCACTGCGACCCCGGCACTCTGTGAGCGGCCCTTGGCTTTCAGCCCGGGCTGTAGAGCGCGACCTGATTGCGCCCCGCGTGCTTGGCGGCGTACATGGCCTGGTCGGCATGCGCCAGCAGGGTGGAGGGGGTGCGGCCATGCTCGGGGAACACCGCCAGGCCGATGCTGGCCGTGATCTCCACCACCGGCGCGTCGGCTCCGTCGCCCAGTCGGTAGGGCTGGGCCAGCTGCGCCAGGATCTTGCGGGCCAGCGTCTGCAGGTCGGCCGCCTGCTCCACGTCGGCAAACAGCAGCACGAACTCGTCGCCGGCCAGGCGGCTGACGGTGTCGGTCGCGCGCAGCGCGGCCTGCAGGCGCGCGGCGACCTGCCGCAGCAGCGCATCGCCTGCGTCGTGGCCATGGCGGTCGTTGATCTCCTTGAAGTGGTCCAGATCCAGAAAGCCCACCGCGAAGCGGCTGCCGTGCCGCTGGTGCAGCAGGCAGCTGCGCTCCAGCCGGTCCTGCAGCAGCACGCGGTTGGGCAGGCCGGTCAGCGGGTCGTGCTCGGCATAGTGGCTGCGGGCCTGCAGCTGCCGCTTTTCGGTCACGTCCTCGACCACGGCCAGGCTGTGCAGCGGCTGGCCCTGCTCGTCGTAGATCCAGATCGCCGACAGCAGCACGTCCAGCACCCGCCCGTCGCGCGCCACCATCTGGTAGCTGACCGCGTCGCAGCGGCCCTGCTGCAGGGCCAGCGGGATCACGTGCTCGCGCGCGTGCCGGGCCGATTCCGGGGTCAGGAAGTCGGTGAACGGGCGGCCCAGCACTTCGTGCTCGGCGTAGCCCAGCGTCGTCAGCCATTGCTCGCTGACGCTCAGCAGCCGGCCCTGGATGTCGAGCGAATGCAGCATGGCCGGCGTGCGGGTGTAGAGCGAGCGGAAGCGCTGCTCGCTGGCGCGCAGCGCCTGCATGGCTTGCTGCTGCCCTTCCACCGCGGCGGCCAGGAACAGGCCCGGCAGCAGGCCGGCCAGCACCGAGGCGTGAAAGAGCAGGGGGCTCCAGGCGTGCGCGCCGGGCGGCATCAGCAGCACGCCGGCGCCTCGCAGCCAGTCCAGCAGCGCGGCCGCGCCCAGCGTGGCTAAGGCGGTCAGCGCCAGCGGGGCGCGCACGGCCAGATGCACCAGGCCGATGGCGATGACCACGAAGGGATGGGGCAAGGTGGTGACCGCCAGCAGCGTGATGGCGGCGACGAGCAGCAGCAGGCCGATGCTGCGCGGGTGGCGCAGCGAGGCCAGCAGCGGCCGCCAGCCGTCCAGCGCCAGGCTCAGGGCCAGCGGCAGCGCGGCCACGGCCCCGGTCAGGCTGCCGGCGAACCACGCCACCCAGGCCGAGCTGGAGGGCCACGCCGGCGCGGCCAGCAGCGCCGAGCCCAGCGTGGCGCCGCACAGCGCCGGCACCAGCGCGCCAGCCAGCAGCACCCAGCCCAGCCGCCGGGGTTGCCGCAGCGTGTCGGCGTCGGTTCCCAGCTGGCGCAGCAAGGCGGCGGCCAGGGTCATCTCCAGCAGGTTGGCGGGGACGAAGGCGGCGCTGGGCAGCCACAGCGCCGTGGCGTCCTGGCCCGCCACCGCGGCGGCGCCGGCATTGGCCAGGACATTCGCCAGCCCCAGGGTCGCCAGCGCGGCAGGCCACAGGCGCGGGGCCAGTTGCAGCAGCGTGACCGTGCCGACCGGGTTGGCAAACCAGGAGGTGGCCACCTGCCCGGGCAGGCCCGACAACGCCAGCGAAACCCAGGCGGCCAGCACATACAGCGCCGCTGCGCCGGCCAGCAGCCGGCCGGTCGGCCGCAGGGCCTGCAGGTTCATCGCGGCGCCTCCTGCCGGCGCCCTGGCAGGCGCGCGGCCAGCAGCAGCGCCACGGCGGCCAGCAGCAGGGCGGCGCCGAGCCGGCGCAGCCAGCCGCGGCGCGGGTCTTCGTAGCGCAGGGTGTCCACGTCGATCCAGCGGTCGATGATGCGCTGGCGCGTGGCCAGCGGCAGGCGGGCGAGCGCGTCCTGCAGCTCGCGCCCGAAGTCCTGCAGCTCCTTGCGGTAGGCAAAGCTCAGCGCGTACTCGAAGCCGACGGCTTCGCCCACCATCAGGCCGCGCAGCTGGTGCGTGCGCACCAGGTGGCTGATGCTGGCCACGTCGGCCACGACGGCCTGGTAGTCGCCGCGCAGCAGGCCGCGCAGCGCCGACAGGTCGTCCGGCTCGGTCTGCCAGAGGATGCGCGGGTAGGCCCGGCG
Organism: Hylemonella sp.; assembly: GCA_036846225.1. Classification (GTDB taxonomy): domain Bacteria; phylum Pseudomonadota; class Gammaproteobacteria; order Burkholderiales; family Burkholderiaceae_C; genus Hylemonella. Next base: position 2,409 of record DAIUCJ010000042.1, on the reverse strand, counting down.
CATATGGCTTTCGACGGCATAGCCTTCGCCGACGGCCACGCGCTGGCCGGCCAGGTCGCGCAGGCCCGGCACGCTGACGCTTTGCCGCACCACCAGCACGGCCGGAACCTGCACATAGGGGGCGGTGAAGTCCAGGTAGGCGCTGCGCTCGGAGGTCACGCGCAGCGAGGAGATCAGGTCCACCTCCCCGCGCTGCGCGGCCGCCAGGATCTGCGCCAGCGGCTGGGCCGGCAGGGTGAGCAGCGGCTGGCTCAGCCGGGGCTGCAAAGCCTGCAGCAGCTCCACCGACAGGCCCTGGACGCGGCCCTGCCCGTCCTCGAACACGAAGGGGCCGTAATCCTTTTCCGGGGCGAAGCGGATGGACTGGCCGCTATCGGCCGCGGCGCACGGCAGGGCCAGCAGCGCAGCCAGCAGGGCAGCCGGCGGGCGGACGGGCGACGGCTGCCGCTGGCGGCCGGCGGCCTGCCCGGGGGAATCGTTGTGCCTGGCGCCCACGCGGGCCAGTATAGGGGTGGGGGTGCTCGCTCGCCAATGCTTGGCCCGCGAAGGCCGGGTGGAGTCAAGGGGTATGGGCGTCCAGCAGGGCCTGCGCCAGCTCGGCGAAGCCCGCGCCGCGCTCATGCTGCGTGACGTAGCGCGGCAGCTGGCGCAGCCGGTCCACAAACAGCCGGATGTTGGCCACGCCCACGCTGTGCGGAAAGTGGGCGAACATGCGCTCGTCGTTGGTGGAGTCGCCCACATAGACCCAGCGCTCGAGCTCTGCGTCCAGATCGCGGCCGTAGAGTTCCCGCACGATCCAGCGCGCGCCGCCGAGCTTGTCGTGGCTGCCGATCCAGCCGTTGATGTGGATGCTGCTGACGGTGGCCTGCAGCCCCTCGGTCTGCAGGATGCGCAGCACCGCGTCGATCGCCGGCTGCGCCAGCCGGCTGTGCTCGCCATGGTTGATGGCGATGTCGGTTTCGCGGCCCGCGCTGTCCTGCGCGAGCCGCGCGCCCGGCACCTCGCGCAGCACGCGCTGCGCCACCTGCTGCAGGCGCCGGTAGTTGGCCGCGCGGGTGGCCGCGTCCTGCTGGTAGATCCTGCGCGTGCCGCCATCGAGCAGCGCCACCGCGCCGTTTTCGGCCACGATGGCCGCGATCGGCCACTGCCGCGCCAGCGGCGCGCTCCAGCCCACGGGGCGGCCGGTGACGGCGATCACCGGCAGGCCGGCGGCGCGCAGCGCGTGCAGGGCCTGCAGCGCCTCGGGCGTGATGGCGCCGTCGGTCGTGAGGGTGTCGTCGATGTCGGTGAGCACGCCGTGGATGTGGCGGCGGCTTGAGGCGGGCCAGTGGGCGAGCGGCAGCATGGGCATGGGCGAGAATGCGGCCACTGTAATCGAGAACACCGCATGCACGAGGATGGAGCGCCCCTCAGGGGCACGGAACACGTGGTGCAGCACCAGGGGCTGCGCCTGTCGGTCTGGGAGAAATGCGCCGGCGACCCGCAGGGCCGGCCGGTGCTGGTGCTGGCGCACGGCTCGGCCACGGCCGGGCGGGAGAGCTTCGACCTGCAGCTGCCGCAGCGGCCCGACCTCAGCCTGATGGACGTGCTGGCGCGCGCCGGCTTCGATGTGTTCGCGCCCGATGTGCGCGGCTTCGGCCGCTCCAGCCGCCCCGCCGAGGGGCTGCGCACCGAGGACGCCGCCAGCGATCTGGCCGCGGCGGTGGCCTACATCCTGCGGCTGCGCGGCGTCGCGCAGGTGCACCTGTTGGCCTGGTCCTGGGGCACGCAGTACGGCGGCCAGTTCGTGATGGCGCAGCCCGCGCTGGTGGCGCGCTACGCGGCCTACGCGCAGATGCACGCGGCCAGCGCCGATCTGCAGGCGCGCCGCGCCCGTTTGCCTGCGTTCCAGCGCGCGCCCTACATCCGCATCACCGAAGCCGGCTGGAAGCTGCGCTTTCACTCGCTCACGCCCGAGGCGGTCAACGACCCGATGGTGATCGACGCCTTCGCGCAGGCGGCGGCGCAGGCGCAGCCGCAGTCGCCCACCGGCCCGCAGGTGGACCTGCTGACGCGCCAGCCGCTGATCGACCCACGGCGCATGCCCGTGCCCACGCTGCTGGTGCATGGCGAGTACGACGACGTGGCCGACCTGCCGGGGCTGTGGCCGTTTTTCGCGGCCCTGCCGCATCCCGACAGGCAGTACACCGTGGTGCCCGCGGGCGGGCACATGCTGCATCTGCAGCAGGGGCGCGGGCGCTTCCAGCAGGTGGTGATCGACTGGTTCCGTCGCGGCGCCTGACAGGCCGTTGCAAAACGGCTGCGGTAGGCCATCTGCGGCGTTGCGCGGTACTCGCTCCCTCGCCTATCCGCTCCTCGATATGTCTCGGTCGCTGCGCGCCGTGCGCCTTGCATCTGGCCATCCTCGCG
>DAIUCJ010000041.1:0-20306 GCA_036846225.1 Hylemonella sp. | reverse complement strand
GATGACTGCCCACGACGCCATCACTCCACTGTCCCGGCTTGCGGGCTTCGATCCGCGCGCCGTGCCGGTGCTGGGCGTGGATGCGCATCTGCCGGCGATTCCGCCCGAGCGCCTGCGGCCAGACGCCTTGCGCCGGCGTTTTGCCGAGCCGCCGGCCTGGCAGCCCGAGCTGCGTGCCGAGCCCCGCTTCACCCGCCGCGAGCCGGTGCCCGCCGCGGTGCTGCTGCCGCTGGTGCAGCGTCCCGAGCCCACGCTGCTGCTGACGCAGCGCACCGCGCACCTGGCCAACCACTCCGGCCAGATCGCCCTGCCCGGCGGCAAAGTCGATGCCGGGGATGCCGACGCCATCGACGCGGCTCTGCGCGAGGCCGAGGAGGAGGTGGGCTTGGCGCGCGACTTCGTCCAGGTGCTGGGCACCTTGCCGCTTTACACGACCGGCAGCGCGTTCATGATCACCCCGGTGGTGGCGCTGGTGCAGCCCGGCTTCGTCCTGCGGCCCAACGCCGACGAGGTGGCCGACGTCTTCGAGGTCCCCCTGTCTTTCCTGCTGGATCCGGCCAACCACCGCCGCCATGCGCTGCAGGCCGAAGGGCTGTGGCGCGAGTGGTTCTCGATGCCGTACCGCGACGGCGGCGTGGAGCGCTTTATTTGGGGCGCCACCGCCGGCATGTTGCGCAATTTCTACCGTTTCCTCGCGGCCTGAGCGATCCGGCCGCGCACCAGGCCGGGCGTGGCAGAGGCGGCCGCTATGATCGGCGCATGAGTTTTTTCTCCATCCTGCTGGCTCTGCTGATCGAGCAGGCGCGGCCGCTGGCGCGGGGCAATGCGGTCCACGCCGGCATGCGTGGCTGGTTGCGCTGGACCGTGCGCAAGCTCGACGCCGGCGAGCCGCTGCATGGCTGGCTGGTGTGGGCGGTGGCCGTCGGGTTGCCGGCGCTGATCGCGATGGCCGTGTACTGGCTGCTGCTGCAGTTCGTGGGCTGGCCGGCTGCCATGGTCTGGAACGTGCTGGTGCTGTACGCCACGCTCGGTTTTCGCCAGTTCAGCCATCACTTCACCGCGATCCGCAAGGCGCTGGAGGCCGGTGACGAGGAGGGCGCGCGGCGCCTGCTGGCGGTGTGGCGGCAGATCGATGCCAGCGAACTGCCGCGGCGCGAGATCCTGCGCCATGTGATCGAATTCTCGGTGCTGGCGGCGCACCGGCACGTGCTGGGCGTGTTCCTGTGGTTCACGGTGCTGGCCCTGCTGGGGCTGGGGCCGGCCGGCGCGGTGCTGTTCCGGTTGGCCGAGTTCGTGACGCGCTACTGGCCGCATCTGGCACAGCGCCGCGCCATGCCCGTCAGCGCGGCCAGCCAGGCGGCGGCCGCGCGCGCCTGGTGGCTGGTGGACTGGCTGCCGGCGCGCACGACCGCGCTGGCCTTTGCCATCGTCGGCAGCTTCGAGGACGCGGTGGACAACTGGCGGCGCTTCGAGAGTCTGCCGCCAGGCGAGGCAGCCGGCGGCCACGACGGCCTGGTCGTGGCGGCGGCAGCCGGGGCGCTCAACGTGCGCCTGGGTACGACGGCGCTGGCTGCAGGCGAAGAGCCGCCGCAGCTCCTGCCGGCGGCCGGCGCGCAGCACGAGCCGCAACTGGCCCATCTGCACAGCGTGGTCGGGCTGGTCTGGCGCTCGGTCGTGATGTGGATGCTGCTGCTGGCGCTGCTGACGCTGGCGCGGCTGATCGGCTGATTTGCGTCAATAGCGCGGCGGCTGCGCCAGTTCCTGGTACAGCTCGCTATAGATCCGATAGCGACCGGGGTCGATCCCTTGATGGTCCGGCGGCTGGCCGACGGCCGCGATGACCGCGCAGCCCGGCTCGTGCAGATGGGTGCAGTTGTAGAAGCGGCACTGGCCCAGGTGGGCGCGCAGGTCCGGCATCAGGGCGGCCAGGGCGCTGGCTTCGATGTGGCGCAGTCCAAACTCCTGGAAGCCGGGGGAATCGATCAGGGCGCTGTGGCGCGTCGCATCCAGCCAGTACCAGCGCGTGCTGGTCGTGGTGTGCCGGCCGCTGTGCAGTGCCCGCGAAATCTCGCCGGTGGCCGCCTGCGCGCCGGGTGCCAGCCGGTTGATCAGCGTGCTCTTGCCCACGCCCGAGGGGCCCAGCACCAATGTGACGCGTCCGGTCAACTCGCCGCGCAGCGCCGCCAGCGCAGGCTCGCACGCCGGATCGTGCAGGCACAGCGGCAGCACGGTATAGCCCATGCGCCGGTACGGCTGCAGCCGTTCCCAGGCCCGGGCATGGGCTGCGGCCAGATCGCTCTTGTTCAAGCCGATGAGCGCGCGGATGTCCTGGGCTTCGGCGGCGATCAGGGCCCGCGCCAGCTGCTGTTCGGAAAACTCCGGCTCCGCGGCCAGCAGCACCAGCACCTGGTCCACGTTGGCGGCAAAGCTCTTGGTGCGGGTGTCGTCCTGGCGGTAGAACAGATTGCGCCGCGGCTGGACCTGCTCGATGCTGCCTTCGTCCCCGCTGGGCTGCCACCACACCCGGTCGCCCACCACAGCCTGATTCTTCTTGCCCCGCGGGTGGCACAGCAGGCGCCGGCCATCGTCGGTCTCGACCTCGACGTGGCGCCCGTGGCTGGCCACCACCCGCCCGGGGTACGGGCCGCCGGCTGTCATGGGGCCAGGCGCGCCAGCCGCTGGCTGGCGGGCGGGTGCGAGTAATGGAAGGCCACGTACAGCGGATCCGGCGTCAGGGTCGCGGCGTTGTCCTCATAGAGCTTGAGCAGGGCGCTGGCCAGGTCGCGGCCATCGGTCTGCGCCGCGGCATAGGCGTCGGCCTCGAATTCATGGCGGCGCGAGAGCCACGCCAGCAGCGGGCTGACGAAGAAGCCGAACACGGGCGCGACCAGCAGGAACAGCAGCAGCGCCACCGCGGCGTCGGCCCCCGCAGCGTCGCCGCCGGCCAGCGCGGGCACCAGCTGCTGCAGGCTGGGCGTGACGCCCAGGCCGGCATAGAACCAGGGCTGCTGCATCAGCCAGCCCAGCAGCGCAAAGCCCAGCAGGCTCAGCACGAACAGGCTGACCATGCGCTGCAGGATGTGCCGGTGCTTGAAATGCCCCAGCTCGTGCGCGAGCACGGCGTCCACCTCGGGCGGGGTGAGCTGGGCCAGCAGAGTGTCGAAAAACACCACGCGCTTGGCCTTGCCCAGGCCGGTGAAGTAGGCGTTGGCATGGGCGCTGCGCCGGCTGCCGTCCATCACATACAGCCCTTGGGCGGAAAAGCCGCAGCGCTGCAGCAGCCGGGTCACGCGCTCCCGCAGGGTCTGGTCCTGCAGCGGCTGGAAGCGGTTGAACCACGGCGCGATGAAGGTCGGGTAGATCACCAGCAGCAGCAGGTTGAAACCGACCCAGGCCCCCCAGGCCCACAGCCACCAGGCTGCGCCGGCCGCCTGCATCAGCCACAGGATCAGCGCCAGCAGCGGCAGGCCGATCAGCGCCCCCAGCACCATGGACTTCAGCAGGTCGCTCAGCCACAGCTGCGGCGTGGTCTTGTTGAAGCCGTAGCGCTGCTCCAGCACGAAGGTCCGGTACCACGACAGCGGCAGGTCGATCAGGCCACCGATCAGCGCGAAGGCGGCCACCAGGGCCAGCTGCTGGGCCAGCCCCGATCCCATGGCGGCCAGCAGCGCCTGGTGCAGCGCATCGAGTCCGCCCAGCAGGGTCCAGCCCAGCAGGGCGGAGGTGCCGACGGCCGTCTCGATCAGTCCGAACCGCACCTTGGCGATCGTGTAATCGGCCGCTTTCTGGTGGGCTGCCAGCGGAATGCGCGCGGCAAAGGGGGCTGGCACGCGGTCACGGTGCCGCGCGACATGCCGGATCTGCCGGCTGGCCAGCCAGAACTTGACGGCCAGGCCCAGCAGCAAGGCGGCGGCGAACAGCAGCGTCAGGGCCAGGGCCGGGTTCGAGGCGAGGGCGGGCAAGTCCATAAAAGAAGTTTAGGCCATCGGCGACAATCCCTTGCATGAGCGAGCAAGAAGCCATCTCCCTGAAAAAGTCCGACCTCAACCTGGTCTGGCTCGACTGCGAAATGACCGGGCTGGATCCCGAGAAAGAGCGCATCATCGAAATCGCCGTCATCGTCACCGGCCCCGATCTGCAGCCCCGTGTGGAAGGGCCGGTGCTGGTCATCCACCAGGACGACGCCGTGCTCGACGCCATGGATGCCTGGAACAAGGGCACGCACGGCAAGAGCGGGCTGATCGACAAGGTGCGGGCTTCTACCCTGACCGAGGCCCAGGCCGAGGAGCAGCTGCTGGCCTTCCTGTCCCGCTACGTGCCCAAGGGCGCTTCCCCGATGTGCGGCAACAGCGTGGGGCAGGACCGGCGCTTTCTGGTCAGGTACATGCCGCGGCTGGAGGCGTTCTTCCATTACCGCAATGTCGATGTCAGCACCTTCAAGGAGCTGGCGCGCCGCTGGAAGCCCGCGGTGTACAGCGCCTTCAAGAAGGCGCAGAAGCACACGGCCCTGGCCGATGTGCACGAGTCCATCGACGAGCTGCTGCACTACCGCCAGCATTTCCTCAAGCTGGACTGATGCGCCGCCGTTGCGCGGCCGGCACGAAAACACCGGCCGTGGCATAATGCGCCCAACGCCGCCTGCTCCGCGTTGGATCTGGCGGCGTTTTTCGTGCATCTCCCTTCACACACCGGACTTCGGGCCCTGGCTGCCCGTGCAAGGTCCCCGGTGTCGGATGACTCCGACGCAGGCTCCGTTTGATGGTTGATGTTTGTTGACCATCGGCGCAGCCGCCGCACCCGTGTGTGGCCCTGTGCGTGTGAGAACCTCATGACCGACACCCTGAACGTGGCGGACGCCTTGGCGTCCGCGCAAGCAACTTCCTCATCCCTGCAGCCGGCCACGGCCGCTGAGCCCGCCAACGGCTTCATCGAGCTGGGGCTGGCCCCCGAACTGGTGCGCGCCGTGGCCGACCTGGGCTACCAGCAGCCTACGGCCGTGCAGCAGCGCACCATCCCGCTGGCGCTGCCCGCGGACGATCCCGCCCACCATGGCTACAACGACCTGATGGTCTCCAGCCAGACCGGCAGCGGCAAGACGGCAGCCTTTCTGCTGCCGGTGCTGCACACCCTGATCCGCCAGCAGGCCGCGGCGGCCGAGCGCGAGCGCGCCCAGTACGAGCAGGCCTGCGCCGAGGCCGCCGCCCGGGGCGAAGCGGCTCCGAAGCGGCCGCGCCGCAAGGATCCGACGAATCCGCGGCACTTCCAGCCCGCCGTGCCCGGCGCGCTGGTGCTGTGCCCCACGCGCGAGCTGGCCCAGCAGGTGGCGCACGACGCCATCGAACTGGTGCGGCACTGTCGCGGCATCCGCGTGGCCAGCGTGGTCGGCGGCATGCCCTATCCGCTGCAGATTGCGCGGCTGCAAAACGCCAGCCTGGTCGTGGCCACGCCGGGGCGGCTGCTCGATCTGCAGCGCTCGGGCCAGCTCAGACTGGAGCAGGTGCAGTTCCTCGTGATCGACGAGGCCGACCGCATGCTGGATCTGGGCTTTGCCGACGATCTGGCCGAGATCAACCGCCTGACCATCGCGCGCCGCCAGACCATGATGTTCTCGGCGACCTTTGCGCCGCGCATCCAGCAGCTGGCCCTGCGCGTGATGCACGACAACGGCGCGCATGTGCACAAGGTGCAGGTCGCCACCCCGCAGCAAAAGCACGCCAACATCCGGCAGGTGCTGTTCTGGGCCGACCATCCGCAGCACAAGCGGGCCTTGCTGGACCACTGGCTGCGTGACGACAAGATCGACCAGGCCATCGTCTTTGCCAGCACCCAGATCGAATGCGACAGCCTGGCGCAGGATCTGCAGCAGGCCGGCTTTTCGGCCGTGGCCCTGCACGGCGCGCTCAGCCAGGGCCTGCGCAACCGCCGCCTGATGGCGCTGCGCAACGGGCAGGTGCAGATCCTGGTGGCCACCGACGTGGCCGCACGCGGGATCGATGTGCCCACCATCACCCACGTGTTCAACTATGGCCTGCCGATGAAGGCCGAGGACTACACCCATCGCATCGGCCGCACGGGCCGCGCGGGCCGCGACGGCATCGCCGTCACTTTTGCCGAGCCGCGCGACCGCCGCCGCATCGACGGCATCGAGTCCTACACCCGGCAGCGCTTCCAGGCCGAGACCATTCCGGGGCTGGAGCCGCGCCAGCGCGTCGCACCTGCCCGCGCCGCCGGCGCAGGCCGTGGCGGCAAGCCGGCCCATGGCCACGCAGGCGCGCGCCGCCAGGATACCGGCCGCAGCGGCCAGGGGCGTGCGCAGGGAGCCGGGTGGGGGCGCGAGGGACGCGGGCAGCGCCACCTGTCCCGTTGAGCCCGGTGGCGTGGTTCAGCGGCCGACGGCCTGCAGGCGCAGGCCTTCTTCGCCGCTGACCTCGATCTGCCGGCCTGGCGGGGGCCTGAGCCAGGCGCGCGCCTGTTGCGGCGCCAGACCGTAGGCCAGGCTGGCGGCGCTACCCAGCCCATGGCCGCTGGTTTCGGTCAGGGCCACGAAGTCCAGCGTCGTCTGCACGCCGTTGCTGCATTGCAGCTGCACCGTGCCGCCGTTGCTGCGGGTGTAGCGCAGCGCGCCCATGCAGCGCAGGGCCGTGTCCGCCTCCTGCAGCGTCAGCGTGCCGGTGCGGTCGGTATAAAGCCGCAGCGTGCCGCCCAGCAGCTGCTCGCCCACCACGGCGTGGGCCGGGACCTCGCTGGCATACAGGCGCATCACCAGGTCGTTGGTCTTGGCGCAGCCGCCCAGCAGCAGCGCCAGGCTCAGGGACAGCAGGGCAGGGGTGGTGCGGTGTCGCGGCATGGCTGTCATCATAGAATACCGCCCAGCCGGCCGCAGATCCGGTGTTGCTTCGTCGAGCATGGACGTCGTATGGAGAACGAACCCACCGTTCCGGGATTCATCACACAGCCCGCTGCGCTGAGTTCACGGCCGGCTTCGCGCCGGCGTCGGCCGTGGTTGCCCCTGTTGAGCTTCGTCATCGCGCTGGCCGTCGTGATCGCGCTGCTCTATCTGCTTTGAAGCCCTGACCGCTGCCCGCCCGCTGCTGGCGTGCCTGCGCCCGCTCGGCCGGCCTGAACCGCTTCTGCCGGAAGGTGCGCGCAGCGCGGTAAAATTGCAGGCTTTTTCGGTGCCCGGGCGGGCACTGTGGAGCTTACGCATCCGGCCGCTGCGTGCGCCTGCACCAAGTGGCCGGCCGGCGGAGCATGACTCGAACACGAGGGGTCTATGCAGGGATTGCACCTCACCGCTGATCTCTATGGATGCCAGTGTGGCGCGGCGCTGATGATCGATGCCGAATTCCTGGCCGATGCCTGCCGCCGCGCCGTGCAGGCCGCCGGCCTGACGCTGGTGGATGAGAAGTACCACACTTTTCCCGAGTGGCAGGGCCAGCCCGGCGGCGTGACCGGCGCGGTGCTGCTGGCCGAATCGCATCTGGCCGTGCACACCTGGCCCGAGCGCGCCGGCGTCACGCTGGACGTGTATGTCTGCAACTTCTCCACCGACAACTCGTCCAAGGCCGAGCGGCTGCTCAACGACCTGATGGCCACCTTCGCGCCGGCGCAGCGCATCACCAACCGCATCCTGCGCGGCTCCAAGGACCCGGAGACGCGTTCGGACGAACTGCTGCTGGAGTGGCTCAACGACCACAGCGCCTACGGTTTCCAGGTGGCGCGCCGGCTGGAGACGCTGCGCACGCGCTACCAGCAGCTGGAGGTGTTCGAGACGCCCCAGTGGGGCCGGCTGCTGCGGCTGGACGGCCGCTACATGACCTCCGAGCGCGATGAGTTCTTCTACCACGAGCCCATGGTGCATGTGGCCGCCATCACCCACGCCCAGCCATCTACGGTGCTGGTCATCGGCGGTGGCGATGGCGGTTCGGCCGAGGAACTGTTCAAGCACCCGTCGGTGCAGCGGGTGGTGCTGGCCGAGCTCGATGGCGACGTGGTGGCCATGGCGCGCAAGCATCTGACCTCCATTCACCGCGGCGCCCTCGACGATCCGCGGCTGGCGCTGCACATCGGCGACGGCGCGCAATACGTGGCCGAGCAGGCCGCCCGCTCCGACGGGGAGCGCTTCGACCTCGTCGTGCTGGACCTCACCGATCCCGACACGCCGGCGCAGCCGCTGTACACGCGCGAATTCTTCGCCCGGGTGCGGCAGCTGCTGCGGCCGGGCGGGGCCGTGACGCTGCACATCGGCTCGCCGGTGTTCACGCCGCAGCGCGTGCAGCAGCTGGTGGCGGCGCTGCGCAGCGTCTTCGGCATCGTGCGCCCCTTCGGGCTGTATGTGCCGCTGTACGGCACCTACTGGGGCATGGCCTGCGCGTCCGATACGCTGGATCCGGCGGCGCTGCCGCCGCAGGAAGTGGAGCAGCGGCTACAAAGCCGGGGAATTGGCGGCCTGCAGTACTACAACGGCGAAGTCCATCGCGCGCTGTTTGCTCTGCCCAATTTCTACCGGGACCTGGTGCGCGGCTGAATACGGCCTGCGCGGGGGAATCAGCCCCCCGGCTGCAGCGCGACCGTCACTTCGCGTGTCTGCCCGCCGCGGCGCACGGTCAGCTGCACCGTGTCGCCCACCTGGAAGTCGTCCAGCCGCGCCAGCAGCCGGGGCACGCTGGTCACCGCCTTGCCCTGCACCGCGGTGATCACGTCACCCGGTTCGATGCCCTGCTCCACCCGCCGGACGCCCTGCAGGCCCGCCTTGTCGGCCGCACCGCCGGGCTGGACCCGCAGTACGAACACGCCCTCGATGCCGGTGGCGGCCACCAGGCGCTGGTTGAGCTGCTCGTCGGCCTCGATGCCCAGGGCTGGGCGAATGTAGCGGCCGGTCTTGATGAGCTGGGGCACCACGCGCATCACTGTGTCCACCGGCACCGCGAAGCCGATGCCGGCCGAAGCGCCCGAAGGGCTGTAGATCGCGGTGTTGATGCCGATGAGTCGCCCGGCCGAGTCCAGCAGCGGGCCGCCCGAATTGCCCGGATTGATCGAGGCGTCGGTCTGGATCAGGTGCTCGATCGGCGGCTTGCCCGGTCCGCCATCGAGCGAGCGGTCCAGCGCCGAGACCAGACCGCCGGTCAGCGTCCAGTCCAGCCCGAAGGGGTTGCCGATCGCAAAGACCTTCTGCCCCACCTTCAGGTCGTGGCTGGTGCCCACCGGAACCGGCGGCGGGCGCTTGAAGCCGACGCCGATGCGCAGCACCGCGATGTCGTGCTGCGGCGAGGCGCCCACCAGCGCGGCCACGTAGTCGCGCCCGTCGGCCAGCCGCACCGTGGCCCGCGCGGCGCCTTCGATCACATGGAAGTTGGTCACGACGTGGCCGGCGTCGTCCCAGATGAAGCCCGAGCCGGTGCCGCGCGGCACCATGTAGGCGTTGCGCGTCCAGACGTCCTGCACCACCTGGGCGGTGGAGATATAGACCACCGAGTCGCGGGCCTTCTCGAACAGCTCGATCGTGGCCTTCTCGTCGGCGGCCAGGTCGCCGCGCGCGGTGACGGTGCGGGCTGCGCCCTGCGTGGGCGCGAACCAGGATTCCAGCGCCGGCAGCAAGTGCCACAGCAGCATCAGCAGCGCGGCCCATAGCGCGAGGGCGGAAAGACGGCGCACGAACGGATCGGCAGCGGGGCGGGGCGGCATGTCCATGGCAGGAGGGGGCAGGGTGTTCAGGATTTGTGGTCGGCTGCGGCGTCTTCCTGTGCGGCGCGGTCGTCGCGCTCGCGCATCAGCCAATAGGTCAGGCCCAGCGCCAGCGTGGCGCCGGCCAGCGCCGCCACCTTGGCCCAGCTGGCGTCCTGGTCCAGGATGATGAACTTGCGCGACAGCGCGATCAGCGCGATCAGGATCACGGTCTTGACCTGGATGATGCTGTCGCGCCGCAGCGCCACGCGCACGATCGAGTGCTTGAACTCCATCGCGATCAGCAGCGTCATGATCATGCCGAACACGGTCTGGAACACTTTGTGATCCAGCGGGTTGAAGGCCTCGAAGATCAGCATCGTGACGACGACGTGGATCAGCTGGAACAGCGACACCACGATGATGGCGGCGATCACGGCCGACAGCGTCAGCGCGATGAGCTGCTCGAAGCGCTCATAAAACGTCATGACCTGCCACTGGGCGCGGAATTCGCCGAGTTTGGATGCGGGTTGCTCGGACATGAGGGGCTCGTTCTGTGCACGGATGAAGCCGTAATGATGACAGATCGGATGCCCGAGAGATGCGCGACCGTGGACCCTGCCGGCAGCTGCGGCTGCAGCGTACGCGCGACCGTTGGCGGAGGCGGTGAGATTCGAACTCACGAACGGTTGCCCGTTGCCGGTTTTCAAGACCGGTGCAATCGACCACTCTGCCACACCTCCGCAGGTGTGCGACCAGGATTCTATTCGGCCGGCGGGCTGTCGGCGGCGGGACCACCGCGCTGCGCGGCCAGAAAGACGGCTGCGGGCGAGCCGGCAGCCGACGCGGAATCGGGTGCGCCGGAGTGGGCCTGCGGCTGCGGGGCCTGCATTTCGGCGCTGAACACGGCCGCGGGCGAGCCGTCGGGCTTGATGGACGTGGGTAGCCGGATGCCGCCGGCCGCACGCGCCGTCTCACTCAGCGCCGGGCGCGGCACGCCGCCATAACGCGCGCGCCACTGTTGGATGTCTTGCTGCAGCGCAGCCGCATCCGGGATGCGGTCGGCGTATTTCTGCAGCACCAGGTGGGCGTTTTCGATCAGGCGCGCATTGAGCGTGGCGTGGCCATGCTCGAGCAGATGGCGCGCGGCCTGTCCCGGCTGGCCGGCCAGGCTGAGGGACAGGGCGGCTTCGGCCAGTTTGAGGATGTGGGCGCTGGCTGCGCGCAGGCGCTCGGCATAGGGCGGATGCACGGCCGCCGCGCCAGCGAGCAGCTCGCTGACCGAGCGGCCTGTGGCATAGCGCAGGCCCAGCGCATCGACGGCGGGCTCCACGTCCTCCAGCTCGATGGCCTTGTTGGCCAGCTGGGCCATCAGGGCCAGCAGATTGGTGGCGGATTCGAAGTCGAAGTCCGGATCGCGCACACGCGCGGCCATAGCGCGCACCGCTTCGACCGAGCGGGCGAACTGGCGGTCCAGGATGAGCAGCAGGGTGTCGATGATCGCGGCCAGGCGCTGCAGCCGCGGGCTGGAGGCGTTGCGTTCGAGCAGGCGGGCGATGTCCTCGCGGCACTGCTGCAGCCCTTTGCGGTCGGCCGACTCCAGCCGGGCGAAGGCCAGCAGCACCAGGGTCTGCGGATCGAACAGTTTGGAATCCAGCCCGAGCCGCGCCGTCTGGCCCAGGATTTTCTCGGCTTCGACGCGGTCGCCGCTGTAGTAGGTCATCAGGCCCAGGTTCTGCAGCCGCGACACCGAGTAGGGGGTGACCTGGCAGGCCATGCGGTAGGCGGCCAGGGTTTGTTCGTGGTTGCCCAGCTCGAACTGGGCGCGGCCGAGCACGTCGTAGGCGTCGGCGTATTGCGGGTCTTCGCCGATCAGGTTTTCCAGCGTGCCGATGGCGCGCTGGGGCTCGCCGCGGTCGAGCTGCGCGCGCGCGATGCCCAGCTTGGCCCAGGGCAGCGTGCGGGCGGCGATGACGGCTTCGTAGAGGTTTTGGGCTTCGTCGTAGCGTTCGATGCGGATCAGCAGCTCCGCGCCGATGCGCGCCGCGTACAGCCAGAACGGCCCGCGTTCGCGGAAGCGCTGCAGGCAGAGCCGGGCGGCGCCCTCGTAGTCGCCGCCTTCGATGGCGGCGAAGACCCCGGCCAGCGCGGCTTTGCGCTGGCGGGCCTGGTACAGACGTTCGGCCAGGCGGGTGGCGGTGTGGGGCTTGATCAGGTAGCCGTCCAGCGCGGATTCGGCGGCCTCGGCCACCCGGGCGTAAGTGGCTTCGCCGGTGACCATGATGAACACGGTCGAAAAGGGCAGCAGCTGGTTGCGCCGCAGGTCGTCCAGCAGGTCCTGGCCGGTGGGCGTGCCCGGCTGGAAGTGCTGTTCGCACAGCACGATGTCGAAGGTCTTGAGCTCCAGCACCTTGCGCGCGTCGATGGCGCGGGTGGCCTGTTCCACCGTGCCCACGCCGAATTCGCGCAGCTGGTTGACCAGGATGGCGCGCGAGGTGGGGTTGCCATCGACCACCAGCGCGCGGGTGTTGGATAGATCGTCGTCGTACAGGGGCATGCGTGGGCCCGGGCGGCCCAGGCCGGCCCGGCTCCAAGGTGGGCGGCATCATACCCCTGCCCCCGGGCGACAAAAAGCCCCGGCGTGCGGAGCACGGCCGGGGCCTGCCGGGGCGTTTGCGCCCGCGTCCGCTCAGGCGTCGGAGGCGACCTGGTGGTTGGCCAGGGCTTCGATGGCCTTGACCAGCGCCGAATGGTCGGCCTGGTCGTGGCCGAGCGCGGCGCAGGCCTGCATCAGCTGCGCGGCGTTGGCCGTCTGCGGCAGCGCCATTTTCAGGGCCTTTGCGCCTTGCAGGGCCAGGTTCAGGTCTTTCTGGTGCAGCGCGATGCGAAAGCCCGGGTTGAAGGTGCGCTTGATCATGCGCTCGCCGTGCACTTCCAGGATGCGCGAGGAGGCAAAGCCGCCCATCAGCGCCTGGCGCACCTTGGCCGGGTCGGCGCCGGCTTTCGACGCGAACACCAGCGCCTCGCTGACCGCGGCGATGTTCAGCGCCACGATGATCTGGTTGGCCACCTTGCAGGTCTGGCCGGCGCCATTGGGGCCGATGAGCGTGATGTTCTTGCCCATCAGCTCGAACAGGGGCTTGACGCGCTCGAAGGTCGCCTCGCTGCCGCCGACCATGATGGTCAGGCTGGCGGCCTTGGCGCCGACTTCGCCGCCCGAGACCGGGGCGTCCAGGTATTCGGCGCCGATCTCGTTGATCTTCTTCGCGAACGCCTTGGTGGCGATCGGGTCGATGGAGCTCATGTCCACGACCACCTTGTCCTTCGAGCCCTTGAGGCCCTGGGCGACGCCGTTGTCGCCGAAGAGCACTTTTTCGACATCGGGGGTGTCGGGCACCATCGTGAAGATGATGTCGGCGCGCTCGGCCACGCCCGCGGGCGTGGTGCAGACGGTGGCGCCGGCGTCCACCAGCTCCTGCGGCACCTTGCTGCGGGTGTTGACGAACAGCACGTGGCCGCCTTTGATGAGGTTCAGCGCCATGGGCGTGCCCATGATGCCCAGGCCGATGAAGCCGAGTTTGAGTCCGGATTTGGTCATTGTCGTTCTCTGTCTCTCAGTGGTGGGGTCGCTTCAGTTGCACATGGCCTTGATCCAGCCCAGTCCTTCGACGGTGGTGGTCTTGGGCTTGTATTCGCAGCCGATCCAGCCCTGGTAGCCGATGGCGTCCAGATGGCGGAAAAGAAAAGGATAGTGGATTTCGCCGGTGCCCGGCTCGTTGCGGCCGGGGTTGTCGGCCAACTGGATGTGGGCGATGCGTGGCAGGTGCTTCTGCATCGTGGCAGCCAGTTCGCCTTCCATGCGCTGGGCGTGGTAGATGTCGTACTGGATGTAGAGGTTGTCGCTGCCCACTTCGTTCAGGATGGCGGCGGCCTGGGTGGTGTAGTTCAGGAAGAAGCCCGGGATGTCGTAGCTGTTGATCGGCTCGATCAGCAGCTTGAGGCCGGCCTTCTTCAGCTTGTCGGCGGCGAACTTCAGGTTGGCCACGAAGGTGGCGTGGGCCTGCTCGCGCGTCACGCCGGCGGGCACCTTGCCGGCCAGGCAGTTGACCTGCGGGCAGCCCAGCGCGGTGGCGTATTCGATGGCCTTGTCCACGCCGGCGCGGAACTCGTCCACGCGGTCCGGGTGGCAGGCGATGCCGCGCTCGCCGGCGTCCCAGTTGCCGGCCGGCAGGTTGTGCAGGACCTGCTTGAGCCCGTGGGTCTTGAGCAGGCCGGCCAGTTCGTTCTTGTCGTAGGCGTAGGGAAACAGGTATTCCACCGCATCGAAGCCGGCGGCGCGGGCGGCGGCGAAGCGCTCCAGAAAGGGCACTTCGGTAAACAGCATGGTCAGGTTCGCTGCAAATTGGGGCATGTTTGCTCTCTCCGTAATGGGCCAGGGCCGGCATGGGCCGGCCCTGGGTGTCGGCAGGTGCGGGGTCAGGCCGGCGCGCCGATGCGGCGGTCCTCGGTCTCCTCGAACTCGATGATATTGTCGATTTCGGTGCCCATCGCGATGTTGGTCACGCGCTCGAGGATCACTTCGATGACCACGGGCACGCTGAACCGGGCCATCAGGTCTTCAGCCTGCCGGATCGCGGCATCGAGCTCGGCCGGGCTGTGCACACGGATGGCCTTGCAGCCCAGGCCCTCGACCACCTTGACGTGGTCCACGCCATAGCCCTGCGCCACCGGGTCGCCTTCGGTGTTGATGTTCTCGAAGGACAGCTGCACGCAGTAGTCCATGTCGAAGCCGCGCTGCGCCTGGCGGATCAGGCCCAGGTAGGAGTTGTTCACCACGATGTGGATGTAGGGCAGCTTGAATTGCGCACCGACGGCCAGTTCCTCGATCATGAACTGGAAGTCGTAGTCGCCCGACAGCGCCACGATCTTGCGGCTGGGGTCGGCGGCGCGCACGCCCAGCGCGGCGGGCACGGTCCAGCCCAGCGGGCCGGCCTGGCCGCAGTTGATCCAGTGGCGCGGCTTGTACACGTGCAGCAGCTGGGCACCGGCGATCTGCGACAGGCCGATGGTCGTGACGTAGCACACGTCCTTGCCAAAGGCTTCGACCATGCTCTGATAGACGCGCTGCGGCTTCATCGGCACGTTGTCGAAATCGGTCTTGCGGTGCAGGGTGAGCTTGCGCTCCAGGCACTCGGCGGCCCAGGCGCTGCGGTCGGCCAGCTTGCCGGCCGCTTTCCATTCGCGGGCGACCTGCACGAACAGTTCGAGGGCTGCCTTGGCGTCGGAGACGATGCCGTAGTCGGGCGCGAACACGCGGCCGATCTGTGTGGGCTCGATGTCCACGTGCACGAACTTGCGTCCCTTGGTATAGACCTCGATCGAACCGGTGTGGCGGTTGGCCCAGCGGTTGCCGATGCCCAGCACGAAGTCCGAGGCCAGCATCGTGGCGTTGCCATAGCGGTGGCTGGTCTGCAGGCCGCACATGCCGGCCATCAGCGGATGGTCGTCGGGGATGCTGCCCCAGCCCATCAGCGTCGGGATCACGGGCACGCCGGTGATTTCGGCGAACTGCACCAGCAGATCGGAGGCGTCGGCGTTGATGATGCCGCCGCCGGCGACGATCAGCGGGCGGGCCGACTCGTTGAGCATGGTCAGCGCCTTTTCGACCTGGGCGCGGGTGGCCGCGGGCTTGTACACCGGCAGCGGCGCATAGGTGTCCGGGTCGAACTCGATCTCGGCCATCTGCACGTCAAACGGCAGGTCGATCAGCACCGGGCCCGGGCGGCCCGAGCGCATCAGGTGAAAGGCCTGCTGGAAGGCGCGCGGCACCTGGGCCGGCTCGCGCACCGTCACGGCCCATTTGGTGACCGGCTTGGCGATCGATTCGATGTCCACGGCCTGGAAGTCTTCCTTGTGCAGGCGCGCGCGCGGGGCCTGACCGGTGATGCACAGGATCGGGATCGAATCGGCCTGGGCCGAGTACAGGCCGGTGATCATGTCGGTGCCCGCCGGGCCGGAGGTGCCGATGCACACACCGATGTTGCCGGGGTTGGCTCGGGTGTAGCCCTCGGCCATGTGCGAGGCGCCTTCGACGTGGCGCGCCAGGATGTGGCTGATGCTGCCCTGCTTGCGCAGAGCCGCGTACAGCGGGTTGATGGCGGCACCGGGCACGCCGAAGGCCTGGGTGATGCCTTCCTTCTCCATGACCCACACGGCGGCTTCCACGGCTTTCATCTTGGCCATGACGATCTCCTACGGTTGTTCAGACGTGGGCGCACTGTAGGAAGCCGGCGCCGCTTGCGGAACCTCCTGCCGCCCCATAACATCTATTCCGGATTGGAATGAATAAGGCGTGAGTGATGGATCGTCTGCATGCGATGAATGTGTTCGTGCGGGTGGTGGAAACCGGCAGCTTTTCCAAGGCCGCCAAAGAGTTTTCCGTGACCCAGCCCACCGTGACCAAGCTGGTGGCGGCGATCGAGCAGCGGCTGAAGGTGCGGCTGCTCAACCGCAACACGCGCGGCGTCAGCGTCACCGAGTCGGGCGCGCTGTACTACGAGAAGTGCAAGACCATCGTGCGCGAGGCGCAGGAGGCCGACGACATCGTGCGCCTGCGCCAGACCCAGGCCACCGGCTTGCTGCGCATCGGGACTTCGGTGGCGTTCGGGCGGCGGGTCATCACGCCGCTGGCGCTGGAGTTCATGGCCCAGCATCCGCAGCTGCAGCTGGACCTGAGCTTCGAGGACCGCTACACCGATCTGGTGGCCAACGGCATCGACGTGGCCGTGCGCATGGGCAAGCTGGCCGACTCCACCCTGGGTGCGCGCTTTCTGGGCGTCAATCCCTGGGTCATCGTGGCCGCGCCCAAATACCTGCGCAGGCACGGCACGCCGCGCCAACCGGCGGACCTGAGCCGGCATCCGGCCCTGATCTACAGCAGCGTGCTGGGTGACGACGTCTGGCGCCTGACCACGCCTGCGGGCGTGACGGTGACCGTGCCGGTGGCCGGGCGGCTGCGTTCCAACAACCTGTCGGCGGTGCTGGCGGCCACGCGCAACGGCTTCGGCATCGCGGCGATGCCGCGCTATGTGGCGGCCGATTCGCTGCAGACCGGCCATGTGGTGGAAGTGCTCAAGGGCCACAGCCTGCCGGAGCAGGAAATCCACGCCGTCTATCCCTCGCCCAAGCTGGTGCCGGGCAAGGTGCTGACCTTCATCGCTTTTCTGCAGTCCCGGCTGGGGCCGCGCTGGTGGGAAAACCTGCCGCGGGCCTGAGGCGGCTCAGGCCCGCTCAGGATCAGCGCGCCGCCGCCGCGGGCGCCGAGACCATGCGCACCGCATTGGGGTTGGGCGGAATGGCGCGCGGCGCGGTGCCCTTGACCCCCTGGCCTTCGCTGAGCGTGTGCAGCTGGAAATGCCCGCTGGCATCCCACAGCCAGGTCTCGATGTAGCTGGCCTGGCCCAGATGCACCGGTGCCGGAAACGGCGCTGCCTGGCGCACGGTGCGCTCGATTTCGGCGATGACCTCGGGGGCGTGCTCGGGGGCGCGCAGCCAGTTCAGCCCGCGCACCTGGCCGTACTGGTCCACCTGGATTTCGAGCACGCCGATGGCGTAGAGGAAGTGCGGCATGACCCCGCGGTAAATGCGGGCCGGGTTCTTGCCATAGATGTGGTAGGCCGCATCCAGCCGGTAGTCCAGCGGCGACTGCGCCTGCGAGGGCGGCCCCATCGGCGGCTGCGCAGCGGGCGGGGGGCTCGCTGGCGCCGGGGCGACGGCCGTGGGGGCCGGGGCCGGACGCGCTTCGGCCTGGGGGCTGGAAGGCGCCGCGCAGCCGCCCAGCAGGGCGGCCAAGCCCAGCGCGCCCAACAGGGCGGCCAGCAGCAGGGGGGTACGGCAACGGGAAGTAGCAGGGTGAGCAAGCACGCGGGCCATCCTCGGGTCGGGCAACGATGGTTACAAATTGCTGCCACTGTGCCACAAAAAGCCGGGTCCCGGCCGGTTTGGACCGCAGGCCAGCTGCATAGCCGGTCCGGACTGTGCGGCGCAGGCAACAGCGCCGCAACGACAGTCCCCAACGACGCGACGCGCAGCCGGCCAGCCGGCGGCGTGCGCGGTTACCGCTGGATTACGAAGTCACAATCGGGGCAGAGGAGTACTGCCCGCATGAGCCTGCCCGATCCCCAGACCCGTCCCCGCGAATTCCTGCTGCACCTGTACCAGGCCGCCGTGCGCCGGGCCCTGCCGCTGCACAACACCGCCGCTTACCTGCCGCCTCCGCCCAAGGGGCGCACGGTTGTCATCGGCGCGGGCAAGGCCGCCGGCGCCATGGCCCAGGCGGTGGAGGCCCTGTGGCCGGCCGAGGCGCCGCTGTCGGGCGTGGTGGTCACGCGCTACCACCACACGCCGCCGCGTCCGGCCGGGCTGCCGCAGCGCATCGAGGTGCTGGAAGCCTCGCACCCGGTGCCCGATGCGGCCGGACTGGCCGCATCGCAGCGCATTCTGCAGGCGGTGCAGGGCCTGACGGCCGACGATCTGGTGCTGTGCCTGATCTCCGGCGGCGGCTCGGCGCTGCTGACGCTGCCGGCCGAAGGGCTGACGCTGCAGGACAAGCAGCGCATCAACCGCGAGCTGCTGGCCAGCGGCGCCAACATCGGCGAGATGAACTGCGTGCGCAAGCACCTCTCGCGCATCAAGGGCGGGCGGCTGGCCGCTGCCTGCGCGCCTGCGCAGGTGGTGACGCTGACCATCAGCGACGTGCCGGGCGACGACCCGTCGGTCATCGCCAGCGGCCCCACCGTGCCCGATGCCACCACCTGCGCCGACGCGCTGGCCATCCTGCAGCGCTACGGCATCGAGGTGCCGCAGCCCGTACGTGCGGCCCTGGAGCGCGGGGAGCTGGAAACCCCCAAGCCGGGCAGCGCCGTCTTCGCCGGGCATGCGCTGCACATGATCGCGACGCCGCAGCAGTCGCTGGAGGCGGCCGCGGCGGCAGCCCGCGCCGCCGGTCTGAATGCCTACATCCTGAGCGACGAGATCGAAGGCGAGTCGCGCGAGGTGGGCAAGGTGCACGCTGCGCTGGCGCGGGCGGTGGCCCGGCATGGCCAGCCGTTTGCCCGGCCTTGCGTGATTCTCAGCGGCGGCGAGACCACGGTCACGGTGCGGCCGCAGCCGCCCGGGCAGCCGCGCGGCCGCGGCGGGCGCGCCGGCGAGTTTTGCCTGGGGCTGGCGCTGGCCCTGCAGGGCCAGCCCGGCGTGTGGGCGCTGGCGGCGGATACCGACGGCATCGACGGCGTCGAGGACAACGCCGGGGCCTGGGTTACGCCCGATACGCTGGCGCGCGCCCAGGCGCTGGGCCTGCGGGTGGAGCAGCATCTGGACCGCAACGACGCCTATGGCTATTTCCAGCCGCTGGGCGATCTGGTGGTGACCGGGCCGACGCATACGAATGTGAACGATTTCCGCGCGCTGCTGGTGCTCTGAACCCGGGCGGGTGGGGCCGGCCGAACCTGCGGCCCGTTTGATTTTGCTCAAGGCGATGGCCGCGCGGCGGGGGCACAGTTGCGCCCATGCTGCCCCCGCAATTCATGGATCCCCAAGCCGAGCGCCGGCGCATGGCCGCCGGCTCGGTGCTGCTCAAGCGCGGCAGCTCGCCTTCGTCGGTGCTGTACGTGGAGTCCGGCCGGGTGGCGCTGGGCCTGCTGGAAGGCGAGGCGCTGGCCCATCAGCTGGGCGAGATCGAGGGTCCGTTCTGGCTGGAAGCCACCGCGGCCGTGCTCGGCCTGCCCAGCGCTGTGGACGCGGTGGCCGAAACCGAGGTGCAGCTGCGCCGCATTCCGCTGGCGCGGTTTCGCCAGTCGCTGGCGGCCATGCCGGCAGCCGCGCGCACGGTGCTGCAGGACGTTGCCACGGCCCACCGGCGCCAGACCGAACTGGCCGTCAGCCGCCTGGCCAAGGATGCCGAAGCGCGCTTTGCCGAATGGCTGTTGCGCCATGCCCGGCCGATGGAAAAGGGCGGGCTGGCCGTGGCGCTGGAGCAGCGCAAGCGCTTGATCGCCGCGCAGCTGGGCATTGCGCCGGAGACTCTGTCGCGCGTGCTGCGCCACTTGCGCGAGCGCAGCCTCATCAGCGGTACCGGGCGCTTGCTGCAGGTGACCGACCCGGGTGGCCTGCGCGCGTTGGCTGGGGTTTGAGCCGCAAGCGGCGCCAGCCTGCCCGCAGGCTGCGGCTGGCGGCCTGCGGGGCAGGGCACGCGGCGCTGCCCGCGCTCAGCTGCACAAGGCCTTGATGTCGGGCGGGATCGGGATCGCGCGGATGCCTTTGCCGTCTTCGCGATGGGCTGCGAAGATGCGCACCTCGTCGCATTCCATGATCAGGTCCACCGAGCCATCGGCGTTCTCGCGCTTGATCTGGTAACGCTGCACGAAGCTCTTGTCGCGCCATTCGGCCACGTGCACGTGGATCTGCAGCGTGTCGCCGTAGCTGGCCGTCTTGATGAAGCGCGCGTGCGTGTCCACCAGCGGGGTTCCGATCAGGCCGGTTGTTTTTTCGGTCTCATGCCAGGGCGGTACGCCGCAGGCAATGAAGAAGTGGCGCGAGGCCGCGTCGATCCAGCGGAAGAAGTTGGGGAACCAGACGATGCGCGC
>DAIUCJ010000040.1:0-22598 GCA_036846225.1 Hylemonella sp. | reverse complement strand
CTCGGTCGCTGCGCGCCGTGCGCCTTGCATCTGGCCATCCTCGCGACGTTTTTCAGCGGCCTGTTAGCCGTGGCTGACGACGCGGCGCACGCGCAGCACCGAGGGCGTGCGCTTGAGGCTGCGCAGCACCGCGGCCAGGTGGGTGCGGTCGCGCACCGCGATGGTGAAGCGCAGGTCCGTGGTCTGCTGGGCGGCTTCGGGCCCCATGTCGATGTGGGTGATGTCGGCTTCGGCCGCAGCCAGTGCCGAGGCCACGCGCGCCAGCACGCCCTTGCCGTTGTTGACCGTGACCACGATGGGGGTGGGGAAGGGACGCACCGGCTCGTCCGACCATTCCACCGTGATGAAGCGCTCGCTGTCCTTGTTGCGCAGCTTGCGCGCCACGCCGCAGTCGGCCGTGTGCACCACCAGACCCTCGCCACGGCCCAGGTAGCCGACGATGGCGTCGCCCGGGATCGGGTGGCAGCAGCTGGCGTACTGCACCGAGGCGCTTTCGCTGCCATCGACGACCACATGGTGGTGGGCGGCCGTCTCGGCTGCGGCGGCAAAGCGCGCCCGGCTGAGCAGCACCGCGTCGGGCTTTTCGCCGGCTTCGGCCAGCAGCGTGGCCATGCGCTTGGCCACGATGCCGGCAATGCGCTTGCCCAGGCCGATGTCCACCAGCAGCTCGCTGCGGCTGCGGTTGCCGGTGAAGCGCAGCAGCTTGTCCCAGATGCCGGCGCGCGCGGCGTCGTCATCGGTGGGGAAGCGCTCGATGCCCTCGGCGCGCAGCGCGGCCAGCAGCAGCTTCTCGCCCAGCGCCTCCGACTCGGCCTGCGCCAGCGTCTTGAGGTGGTGGCGGATCTTGGAGCGGGCCCGCCCGGTGCGCACGAAGCTCAGCCAGGCCGGATTGGGCGAGGAGACCGGGGCGGTGACGATCTCGATCACGTCGCCGTTTTTCAGCTCGGTGCGCAGCGGCACCAGCTCGCCGTTGACGCGCGCGGCCACCGTGCGGTCGCCGATGTCGCTGTGGATGGCGTAGGCGAAGTCCACCACGGTGGCGCCGCGCGGCAGCGAGATGATCTTGCTCTTGGGAGTGAAGACATAGACCGCCTCGGGGAAGAGATCCACCTTGACGTGGTCCCAGAACTCGGCGGCGTCGCGCGTTTCGTTCTGGATGTCCAGCAGCGACTGCAGCCACTGCGCGCCCAGCCTCGCGGTGGTGGGGCTGTCGGGCTCGTTGGCCTTGTAGAGCCAGTGCGCGGCCACGCCCGATTCGGCCACCACGTGCATGGCCTCGGTGCGGATCTGGAACTCCACGTTCACGCCGGAAGGGCCCACCAGCGTGGTGTGCAGCGACTGGTAGCCGTTGAGCTTGGGGATGGCGATGTGGTCCTTGAAGCGGCCGGGCACCGGCTTGTAGAGCTGGTGCAGCGTGCCCAGCGCGGTATAGCAGTCGATCAGCCGCGGCACGATGATGCGAAAGCCGTACATGTCGGTGATCTGGGCAAAGCTCAGATGCTTCTCGTCCATCTTGCGGTAGATGGAGTACAGCGTTTTTTCCCGTCCGGCGATGCGCACCGGCATGCCGGCGGCTTCGAACGCGGCTTCGACTTCCTTCTGCACCTTGCCGATGAGGTCGCGGCGGCGGCTGCGCGCGCGCTCCAGCGCCTTGGCCAGCACGGCCGAGCGCCACGGCATCAGGTGGCGGAAGGCCAGCTCCTGCAGCTCGCGGTAGGTCTGGTTCAGGCCCAGGCGGTAGGCGATGGGGGCGTAGATTTCCAGCGTTTCCGAGGCGATGCGCGCCCACTTGCTGCGCGGCAGGTCCGACAGCGTGCGCATGTTATGGCTGCGGTCGGCCAGCTTGATGAGGATGACGCGCACGTCGCGCGCCATGGCCAGCAGCATCTTGCGAAACGATTCGGCCTGGCTTTCCTCGCGGGTGTTGAACTGCAGCTTGTCGAGCTTGGTCAGGCCATCGACCAGCTCGGCCACCGCCGCGCCGAAGCGCTCCACCAGCTCGGCCTTGGTGACGCCGCAGTCCTCGATGGCGTCATGCAGCAGCGCGGCCATCAGCGCCTGCGCGTCCAGCTTCCACTCGGCGCACTGGGCGGCTACGGCGATCGGGTGGGTGATGTAGGGCTCGCCGCTGCTGCGCAGCTGGCCCAGATGGGCCTCGTCGGCAAAGCGGTAGGCTTGGCGAACCTGCTCCAGATCGCCGGGCGAGAGGTAGTCCAGCCGCGCCATCAGGCTGGCGAAGCTGGCCGCCGCCGCGTTGGCCGCAGCCGGCTCCAGCGGCTCGGGCATGGCCGCGGCAACCGGCTTGGCGGTGGGGCTGGACAGGACGCTGCTCACGCCCCTAAATATATAGCGCCGGCTGCGGCCGCGCCTGCAGGCATGAAAAAGGCACCCCGCGGGGTGCCTGTGGATGCCGGGGCCGCAGCGGCAGGGCCGGCTTCAGATCGGGACTTTCTTCAGCATTTCCAGCCCCACTTTGCCTTCGGCGATTTCACGCAGGGCGGTGACGGCCGGCTTGTTCTTGCTCTCGACCTTGGGCGTGTGGCCCTGGCTGAGCATGCGGGCGCGGTAGGTGGCGGCCAGCACCAGCTGGAAGCGGTTGGGAATCTTCTGCAGGCAGTCTTCGACGGTGATACGGGCCATGGTTACTCCGTGGAGCCGGAGGATCCGGCATCAGGGCAGGCGCAGCGCCGCAAAGGTGGCGGGGTGGGCCCGCCGCTGCGCGGCATAGCGCAGACGCTGCGCGCGCACCACCAGCTGCAAATCGGCCAGGGCGCGCTCGAACAGGTCGTTGATTATAACGAAGTCGAAGTGCGGCGCCTGCGCGATCTCCTGCTCGGCATTCCTGAGCCGCAGCGCGATCACGTCCTCGGTGTCCTCGCCGCGCTTTTGTAGCCGCTCGCGCAGCGCCTGCCAGCTCGGCGGCAGGATGAAGATGGTGGTGGCGTGCGGAAACAGCCGCTTGATTTGCATTGCCCCCTGGTAGTCGATTTCCAGCACCACCTCGGCGCCGGCGCGGATCTTGTCCTCGATGGCCTGGCGCGAGGTGCCGTAGCGGTGGTTGTGCACGTGCGCCCATTCGACGAAGGCGTCGGCGGCGATCATCGCGTCGAAGGCCGCCGGCGAGACGAAGTAGTACTCGCGCCCGTTCTGCTCCTGTCCGCGCGGCGCGCGCGTGGTGTGCGAGACCGACAGCTGCAGCTGCGCGTCCTGCGCCAGCAGGGCCTTGACCAGGCTGGACTTGCCCGCCCCGCTGGGGGCGGCGATGACGTAGAGGTTGCCGGGGTGGTCCATGGTTGCGGGGGGAAAGCCGGGGCTCATTCCAGATTCTGCACCTGCTCGCGCATCTGCTCGATCAGCACCTTCATGTCCACCGCGATGCGGGTCAGCTCCAGCGTGGCCGACTTCGAGCCCAGGGTGTTGGCCTCGCGGTGCAGCTCCTGGATCAGGAAGTCCAGCCGCTTGCCGACTTCGCCGCCCTGGCGCAGCAGGCGCTCGATCTCGTCCAGGTGCGCGCGCAGCCGCGTCAGCTCCTCGGCCACGTCGATGCGCAGCGCATAGGCCGCGGCTTCGCTGAGCGCGCGTTCCTGCGCGGTCTGCGGCGGCGCGGCGTCGCCGGCCAGCGCCATGGCCTCGCGCCAGCGTTCCAGAAAGCGCAGCTGCTGCTGCTCCACCAATTGCGGCACCAGCGGCTCGGCCGTCTGCGCCAGCGCGCGCAGCTGCGCCACGCGCTCCAGCAGCATGGTCGCCAGGCGCGCGCCTTCGCGCGCGCGCGCGGCCAGCAGCTCCTGCAAGACCTGCGGCGCCAGCGTCTGCAGCGCCGGCCCCCAGTCCTGGCCGCCGCCTTGCTCGGCCGTGGCCAGGCGCAGGATGTCGGCCACGCCCAGGGCGCGCGCGTCCGGCACCCAGCTGCGGATGCCGTCTTGCAGCGCGCCCAGGCGCTGCAGCAGCCGCGCGCTGGGCTCGGGGATCAGCGCGGCGGCGCTGCTTTCGACGAAGGCGCGCAGCTCCACCTTGCCGCGCTTGAGGCGGGCTTGCACCTGTTCGCGCAGCAGCGGCTCGAAGCCGCGCAGCTCGTCGGACAGGCGCAGGGATAGATCGAGAAAGCGGCCGTTGACCGAGCGGATTTCCAGGCCCAGCCGCCAGGGCCCCGCGTCGTGCTGGGCGCTGGCGTAGCCGGTCATGCTGTAAACTGCCATGGCGATTTGGGTATCTGTCGAGCGACCCCGAGAATAACCGGATTGCCACCGCTTTCCCGCAGCCCCGATTCCTCACCATGTCCAAGGTCAAGCCGGCCCCGCTGTCTCCGGAAACCGTGATCGGCGGCTACCGCATCGTGCGCAAGGTGGCAGCCGGCGGCTTCGGCGTGGTCTATCTGGCCATCGATCCGCAAGGCCAGCAGGTCGCGATCAAGGAATACCTGCCCGCCTCGCTGGTCACGCGCGAGCCCGGCGAACTGCTGCCGCAGGTGGCGCCCGAGAAGCTGTCGCTGTACCGGCTGGGCCTCAAGAGCTTTTTCGAGGAAGGGCGCTCGCTGGCGCAGATTTCCCACCCTTCGGTGGTCAGCGTGCTCAACTTCTTCCGCGAGAACGAGACCGTCTATATGGTGATGAACTACCTGGAGGGCGCGTCCTTGCAGGAATTCATCATCACCGCGCGCGAGCAGAAGCAGCAGAAGGTGTTTCGCGAGTCCACGATCCGCTCGCTGTTCGACGAGATCCTGCGCGGCCTGCGCATCGTGCACCAGCACAAGATGCTGCACCTGGACATCAAGCCGGCCAACATCTTCATCACCGACGACAACCGCGCCGTGCTGATCGACTTCGGCGCCGCGCGCGAGGTGCTGAGCAAGGAAGGCAACTTCATACGCCCCATGTACACGCCCGGCTTTGCCGCGCCCGAGATGTACCGGCGCGACGCCGCCATGGGCCCATGGACCGACATCTATGCCATCGGCGCCTGCATCTACGCCTGCATGCAGGGCTATCCGCCCAACGAGGCGCCGCAGCGGCTGGAAAAAGACCGCCTGACCACCGCGCTGGCGCGGTTGCGCGGCATCTACTCGGACAACCTGATCGAAGTGGTGGAGTGGTGCATGGCGCTGGATCCGCTGTCGCGGCCGCAGTCGGTGTTCGCGCTGCAGAAAGAGCTCAGCCGCGAGGGCGAGCGCCGCTACACCAAGCTCACGATGGCCGAGCGCATGCGGCTGCAGCTCGAAACCATGGTGTCCGACACCAAGAAGAACGTCAAGAGCGTGGCCGGCGCCGTCGGTCCCCGGGCCAAATGAAGTTCTCCGTCTTTCAGGTCAGCCGTAAGGGCGGGCGCCCCACCAACGAAGACCGCATGGGCTACTGCTATACGCGCGACGCAGCCCTGTTCCTGCTGGCCGACGGCATGGGCGGCCACCCGGAAGGCGAGGTGGCCGCGCAGCTGGCGCTGCAGGTCGTCTCGGCGGCTTTCCAGCAGGAAGCCAAGACCGGCATCCAGGACGTGCGGGCCTTTCTTTCCTCGGCCGTGTTGCTGGCGCACCGGCAGATCCTGGCCTATGCCGCGCAGAAGAACATGCTGGATACCCCGCGCACCACGCTGGTGGCCGCGCTGATCTACAAGGACGCGGCCAGCTGGGTGCATTGCGGCGATTCGCGCCTGTACATGGTGCGCGACGGCGAAATGCTGGCGCGCACGCGCGACCATTCCTACATCGAGCAGCGCACGCAGGACGTGCCCGCTGGCGCCAAGACCGGCGACAAGACCAACCGCAATGTGCTATTCACCTGCCTGGGCTCGCCGGCCAACCCCGTCTATGACGTGATGGGGCCGGTCAACCTGCAGCAGGGCGACAAGCTGTTGCTGTGCTCCGACGGGCTGTGGAGCGCGCTGTCGGACGTCGAAATCGTCTATGACCTGGGGCTCAAGCCCGTTGCGCGCGCCGTGCCCGACCTGGTGGACAAGGCGCTGGAAAAAGCCGGCGCCAACAGCGACAACGTCACCGTCATCGCGCTGGAGTGGGAGACGCCCGATACCTTCGAGCCCACGCGCGGCAGCGTGTCCACCGACAGCATCAACGACGGCGTCTTCGCCTCCACCGTGCAGACCGGCGTGCTGGATGCGCTGGTCGATGACCTGGACGACGAGGCCATCGAACGCTCGATCGCCGAGATCAACGAAGCCATCCGCCGCACCGCGGCGCGCCGCGGCGGCTGAAGCCCGGCGTCTGCCGGGGGCGTATTCCTTTTAGCCAGACCTCACGCCATGACCGACCTGATCCGCAGCGGCGGCCGCGCCGCCGACCAGTTGCGCCCGGTGCGCATCACCCGCCACTACACCATGCACGCCGAAGGCTCGGTGCTGATCGAGTTCGGCAACACCCGCGTGCTATGCACCGCCTCGGTGGAGGACCGCGTGCCGCCACACAAGAAAGGCAGCGGCGAGGGCTGGGTCACGGCCGAATACGGCATGCTGCCGCGCGCCACCCACACCCGCAGCGAGCGCGAGGCCGCGCGCGGCCGGCAGACTGGCCGCACGCAGGAAATCCAGCGCCTGATCGGCCGCTCGCTGCGCGCGGTGTTCGATCTGGCCAGGCTGGGCGAGCGCACCCTCACGCTGGACTGCGACGTGCTGCAGGCCGACGGCGGCACGCGCACCGCGGCCATCACCGGCGCCTACGTGGCCGCGCATGACGCCGTCAGCAGGCTGCTGGCCGAAGGCAAGCTGGCGGCATCGCCGCTGACCGGCCAGGTGGCGGCGGTGTCGGTGGGCATCGTGCAGGGCCGGCCCGTGCTGGATCTGGACTACGCCGAGGACTCGGCCTGCGACACCGACATGAACGTGGTCATGACCGGCGCGGGCCACTACATCGAAGTCCAGGGCACGGCCGAAGGCACGGCCTTCAGCCGCCGGGAGATGGACACCCTGTTGGCGCTGGCCGAGCAGGGCATCGCCGAGCTGGTGCGCCTGCAAAACGCCGCCTTGAACGCCTGAGTCTGGAACCCATGAAAACCATCGTCCTGGCCTCGAACAACCCGGGCAAGCTGCGCGAGCTGCAAGCCATGCTGGCCCCGCTGGGGCTGGAGTTGGTGCCGCAGGGCGCGCTGGGCATACCCGAAGCCGAGGAACCGCACCGCACGTTTCTGGAAAACGCGCTGGCCAAGGCGCGCCACGCCGCGCGCGCCAGCGGCCTGCCCGCGCTGGCCGACGACGCCGGCCTGTGCGTGGACGCCTTTGGCGGCCAGCCCGGGGTCGATACGGCCTACTACGCCACGCAGTTCGGCTACCCCAAGGGCGATGACCACAACGTCACCGCGCTGCTGGAGCAGATGCGCCACATCGACAACCGGCGCGCGGCGATGGTCAGCACGCTGGTGGCGCTGCGTTCGGCCGACGACCCGGAGCCGCTGGTGGCCGTCGGCCGGGTGGTGGGCGAGATCGCGCGCGAGCGCCGTGGCCGCAACGGCTTCGGCTTCGATCCGGTGATGATCGTTCCGGAGTTCGGCCAGACCTTTGCCGAGCTGCCCACCGAGGTCAAGAACGCCCACAGCCACCGCGGGCGCGCGGCGCGCCAGATGGTCGAGCTCATCCGCGAGCGCTGGCTGTGAGCTGATGCACGACGACATCCAGCACTACCTGCGCCCCGGCACGCTGCAGCTGGCCAGCCTGCCGCCGCTGTCGCTGTATGTGCACCTGCCCTGGTGCCTGAGGAAGTGTCCCTATTGCGATTTCAACTCGCATGAGATGCGGGAGCAGCTGCCCGAGCAGCGCTACATCGACGCGCTGGTGGCCGATCTGGAGGCCTCGCTGCCGCTCATCTGGGGGCGGCCCATCGTCAGCGTCTTTCTCGGCGGCGGCACGCCCAGCCTGTTCAGCCCCGAAGCCATCGACCGGCTGCTGGCGGCCCTGCGCGCGCGCCTGACGCTCGTGCCGGGCTGCGAGATCACGCTGGAGGCCAACCCCGGCACCTTCGAGCGCGCGCGCTTTCGCGCCTTTCGCGCAGCCGGCGTCACCCGCCTGTCGGTGGGCGTGCAGAGCTTCGACGACCAACTGCTGCGGCGCATCGGCCGCGTGCACGACCGCGCCCAGGCGCTGGCCGCGCTGGAGGAGGCCGCGCACAGCTTCGACACCTTCAACCTGGACCTGATGTACGCGCTGCCGGGGCAGACGCTGGAGCAGCTGGCGCAGGACGTCGGGCAGGCTCTGGCCTTCGCGCCGCCGCACCTGTCCATCTACCACCTGACCATCGAGCCCAACACCTATTTCGCCAAGCACCCGCCGCCGCTGCCCGAGGACGACACCGCCTACGCCATGCTGGACCTCATCACCGAGCGCACTGGCCTGGCCGGCCTGCAGCGCTACGAGGTCTCGGCCTATGCGCGGCCCGGCCACCACTGCCGCCACAACCTCAACTACTGGCAGTTCGGCGACTACCTGGGCATCGGCGCGGGCGCGCACGGTAAGCTCAGTTTTCCCCACCGCATCGTGCGGCAGGTGCGCGTGCGCGAGCCGCGCCTGTACATGGAGCGGGCGCTGGCCGGCGCCGCCGTGGCCCAGGAACATGAGGTGGCGCGCGCCGATCTGCCCTTCGAATACATGCTCAACGCGCTGCGGTTGCGCCAGGGCTTTGCGCTGGCCGAATTCAGCGAGCGCACCGGCCTGCCGCCGGGCGCCATCGCGCCCGAGCTCGACGAGGCCGAGCGCCGCGGCTGGATCACGCGCGATCTGCAGCGCGTGCAGCCCACGGCGCGCGGGTTCGACTTCCTCAGCGACCTGCAGGCGCTGTTTCTGCCCGATACGCAGTAGCCAGCCGGCGTGCCAGACCCGGCGGCCGGCCCGTTATAGTGCGCCCCAGGCGGGTCAGCTGGAGACAGGGCGCGATGTTCTCGATCTATGGCGAAAGCGGCCGCATCTTCCGCGGTCCGATGGAAGACCTCTGGCGGGTCGAAGCGCTGCGCCAGGTGCTGCGTGCGCGCCGCGTGCAGGATCGCCATCTCGACGGCACGCCGCCCGGGCAGGAGGCGGCCATCGCGCCGCTGGCGGCCGGCGCGCCCCAGCGCCACCCGATGGCCGAGCGGGCCCTGTCGGCCTACGCGCGGGCCGGCAGCCAGGCGCCGCAGCGCCACCCCTTGAGCCGCGTGGCCGACGTGATGAGCCGCCAGGTCCATACCGTGGCCCCGGATCTGACCGTGCTGCAGGCCTGGCGCGAGCTGGGCGAGCGCGGCGTGGGCCAGGCGCCTGTGCTCGACGCCCAGGGCCGGCTGGTGGGGCTGCTCACGCGCGCCGAGCTGCTGGAGCTGGAGCGCCTGCCGCAGCCCGACGCCTCGCCGCTGGTGTGGCGCGCGCTGCTGCTGGAGCCGGTGTCCGCCGTCATGCTCAGCCCCGTGCCGGCGGTGGCCGAAACCACCGATCTGCGCCGCGTCGCGCGCGTGCTGCTGGACACCCACCTGCCCGGCCTGCCGGTGATGGGCGAGGACGAGCGGCTGGCCGGCTTCATCTCGCGCAGCGACATCCTGCGCGCCGTGGTGCACGACCCACCGCTGGATCTGTGGAGCTGATCAGCCGCTGCCACCGGCTGGCGGTTGGGCAAGGTCGCCGATAGGGGCTGGACGCTGCGGGCACGCCTGCAGCGTCATGGTTGCAGTACCAGCAGCTGCTCAGGGCGGGCGTCCTTGACCACATCCGTGGTGATGCGCCGATCGAACGTCACGAAGCGGCCGCCATTGCGCACGGCCAGCGTGAGCAGATACAGATCGGTCACCTGGCGGTGCCCCAGCAGACGCGACCAGTCGAACGTCTGCCCATCCAGCAGGCTCACCGTATCCGGCCAGAAAGCATGCTCGGCGCAGGTGGCTGCTTCGGCCAGCCTGGCGGCGACCTGCGCAGCCGGCAGCGCACCTGGGTAATGGGGCTGCGACATCACGCGGATGCAGCCGTTTTGGGTGATCGGGCAGGAGGCCCAGCCGTGCTGGATGTTGGCATCGAGCCAGCGCATCGCGAGGGCGTGGCAAGCGTGCCCGGCATCCAGCAAGGCGATCAGGACGTTCACATCGAGCAGCGCCCGCATCAGACGCCTTCGCGATCCCGCAGCTCGTTGACCAGCTCGTTCGTGACCACCACGCCCCGCGCAGGAAAGGGGCGAAATCCACCAGCCCGGCCTGCCTCGGGCGCAGGCGCAGCAGACGGGGGCTGCTGCCCGGACAGGGCTTGACGCATCAGCCTGGAGACCACCTGGCCGGTGGAGACGCGCTGCAGCCGCGCCAGTTCTTTGGCTGCAGCCAGCACATCACTTTCGATGTCTAGGGTGGTACGCATGCGCTGTTCTTTGCCAGGGTGCTCAGAAAACATCATGATGCTATCGCATCATGATGGCAGGATCAATCGACTGGATGCGCACGCTCCGTGGAAACGCTGGACGGCGCGGCAGCGGAAGGGACCCTGAAGGGACCGAAGGGGAGGCATAAGGCAAGTAGAACTTGCAGCGCCGGGCCTTGCTGGCACCGCGCTGCGGCGCGCCTGCGGTCCCGACTGGCTGTCGATAGCCCAGCTTGCCATCACGGGCAGCTGGTTCGGGGCCGCCGATGCAAAAGGCCGCCGGGCGGGTATCCCAGGCGGCCTTCGAGGGTGCGTTTCTGGTGCCGGAGAGAGGAATCGAACCCCCGACCTTCTCATTACGAATGAGCTGCTCTACCGACTGAGCTACTCCGGCGACAAGCCCGCCATTATAGCTGGCCCAGGTGGTAGGCCGTGACGCGCTCGACTTCGTTGCGGCTGCCCAGGATGACGCTGACGCGCTGGTGCAGGCTGCTGGGCTGGATGTCCAGGATGCGCCGGCGGCCATCGGTGGCCGCGCCGCCGGCCTGCTCGACGATCCAGGCCATGGGGTTGGCCTCGTACATCAGGCGCAGCTTGCCCGGCTTGTCGGGCTCGCGCTTGTCCCAGGGGTACATAAAGATGCCGCCGCGGGTGAGGATGCGGTGCACGTCCGCCACCATCGAGGCGATCCAGCGCATGTTGAAGTCCTTGCCGCGCGGCCCCTCCTTGCCTTGCAGGCACTCGTCGATGTAGCGCTTCACCGGCGCGTCCCAGTGCCGCATATTGCTCATGTTGATCGCGAACTCTTTGGTGTCGGGCGGGATCTGCACGTTTTCCTGCGTCAGCACGAAAGAACCCTGTTCGCGGTCCAGCGTGAACATGGCCACGCCGTCGCCGACGGTGAGCACCAGCGTGGTCTGCGGGCCATAGACGCAGTAGCCGGCCGCCACCTGCTGGTGGCCCGGCTGCAGGAAATCGGCCTCGCTGACGGGGTCGATGGTCGTCGGGTCGTCGTGGCGTTTCTTCAGCACCGAGAAGATGGTGCCGATGCTGACGTTGACGTCGATGTTGCTGGAGCCGTCCAGCGGGTCGAACAGCAACAGGTATTCGCCCTTGGGGTAGCGGTTGGGCACGATGTAGATGCCGTCCATCTCCTCCGACGCCATGGCCGCCAGGTGGCCGCCCCATTCGTTGGCTTCGATCAGCACCTCGTTGGCGATGATGTCCAGCTTCTTCTGCACCTCGCCCTGCACGTTTTCGCTGCCGGCCGAGCCCAGCACGCCGCCCAATGCCCCCTTGTTGACGGCCTGGCTGATGCTCTTGCAGGCGCGCGCCACCACTTCCAGCAGCAGGCGCAGCTCGGACGGGATATGGCCGTGCACGCGCTGCTGCTCGACCAGATAGCGGGTGAGGGAAATCCTGGTGCTCATCGGTAGGCTCCGCAAAAGGGTCAGTCGGCCAGCGCGCGATCGACGACCTCGCGCACGTCCTTGCTCAGATCGGGCTTGGCGGCGACGCGGGCGAGGGCCTCGCGTGCCGCGCTGCGGTAGGGTTCGGCCAGCTTTTTCCAGCGGTCCAGCGCGCGCGCCAGCCGGGCGGCCACCTGGGGGTTGATGGCGTCGAGCTCCAGCACGCGCTCGCTCCAGAACACATAGCCGGCGGCGTCGCGCCGGTGGAAGGCGCCGGGGTTGGCGTTGCAGTAGCTGAAGATCAGGCTGCGCGCGCGGTTGGGGTTGCGCAGGTTGAAGTCCGGGTGCTGCATCAGCTGGCGCACCGCCGGCAGCACCTGGCCGCCGCGGTCGCAGGCGCCGGCCTGCAGCGCGAACCACTTGTCCAGCGCCAGCTCCTCGTGGCGGAACAGCGCATGGAAGCGCTGCAGCGCGGGCTGGGCCAGTTCCTGGCCGCTGTGCACCAGCGCGGCCAGCGCGTGGTAGCGGTCGGTCATGTTGCCGGCGTCCTTGAAGCGCTGGTAGGTCTTGCCGGGCCAGACCACGTCGCCCGTCTCGCGCGCGGCCAGGCACAGCATGGCCAGGGCCAGGCCGGTGAGCGCGCGCCGCCCGGCGCTGGCCGCATCGGGCCGGTAGGCGCCGCTGTCGTGGTACGTTTCGTAGGCCCACTGCCAGTCGTGCAGCAGCTCCAGCGCCAGCTGCCGGCGCATGGCCTCGCGCACGGCGTGCACGCGCTGCGGATCGACTTCGTCGAGTTGCTCGGCCATGTAGGTTTCGGCCGGCAGCGTCAGCACCAGTTCCTTGAAGGCCGCATCCAGCGTGGGGTGGCGCAGCACCTGCCGCAGCGCCTCCACCGTGGCCGCGTCCAGCACCTTGGCCTCCTCCGGGTGGGCCTGGCCGCGGATGAAGGCCAGCGCCTGCTTGAGCACCAGGCGCTGGCCGGCTTCCCAGCGGTTGAAGGGGTCGGTGTCGTGCGCCAGCAGCGTGAGCAGCTGCGCGTCGCTGTAGTCGAACTCCAGGATGACCGGGGCGCTGAAGCCGCGCAGCAGCGAGGGCACCGGCTCGGCATCGACGCCGGTGAAGCGCAGCGTTTGCACCGGCTCGTGCAGCACCACGGTGCGCGAGCTCGCACCCGGCTCGGCCTCGCCTTCGAGCTGCAGCGGCAGCGAGCGGCCGTCGGCCGTGACCAACCCCAGCGTGACGGGGATGACGAACGGCTCCTTCAGCGGCTGCCCCGGCGTGGGCGGGCAGCGCTGCGCCAGCGTGAGCGTGTAGCAGCGCTGGGCCGCGTCGTAGGCGCCCTGGGCCTGCACGCGCGGCGTGCCGGCCTGGCTGTACCAGCGCTTGAACTGCGGCAGCAGGCGGGCCAGCTCCGAGTCGGGGTTGGCGTCGGCCATGGCCTGCACGAAGTCGTCGCAGGTCACGGCCTGCCCGTCGTGGCGCTGGAAGTACAGCGCCAGCCCCCGGGCGAAGCCTTCGCGGCCCACCAGGGTCTGCTGCATGCGCACGACCTCGGCACCTTTTTCGTAGACGGTGACGGTGTAGAAGTTGTTGATTTCGATGTAGGAGTCCGGCCGCACCGGGTGGGCCATCGGGCCGGCATCCTCGGGGAACTGGGCGGTGCGCAGCACGCGCACGTCTTCGATGCGCTTGACCGCGCGCGCCGACACGTCGCCGGCCAGATCCTGGCTGAACTCCTGGTCGCGAAAGACCGTCAGCCCTTCCTTGAGGCTGAGCTGGAACCAGTCGCGGCAGGTCACGCGGTTGCCGGTCCAGTTGTGGAAGTACTCGTGCGCCACCACGCTTTCGATGTGGGCGTAGTCGGCATCGGTGGCCGTGGCCGGGCTGGCCAGCACATACTTGGTGTTGAAGATGTTCAGCCCCTTGTTCTCCATCGCGCCCATGTTGAAGTCGCTGGTGGCGACGATCATGAAGCGCTCGAGATCCAGCGGCAGGCCAAAGCGCGTCTCGTCCCAGGCGATGGCGGCCATCAGGGACTGCAGCGCGTGGTCGGTTTTGTCGAGGTCGTGCGGCCGCACGTAGATCTGCAGCAGGTGGTCGGTGCCGCTGCGGCTGCGGATCGGCTGACTGCGGCAGGCGAGCTTGCCCGCCACCAGCGCGAACAGGTAGCACGGCTTGCGGTGCGGGTCCTCCCAGCGCGCCCAGTGGCGGCCGTCGTCGAGCTCGCCCTGCGCCACCAGGTTGCCGTTGGACAGCAGCACCGGGTACTGCGCCTTGTCCGCGCGCAGTGTCACCGTGTAGGTGGACATCACGTCCGGGCGGTCGAGGAAATAGGTGATGCGGCGGAACCCCTCGGCCTCGCACTGGGTGAAAAACGTGCCCTGGCTCACGTACAGGCCCATGAGCTGGGTGTTCTTCTCCGGCGCGCAGGTGGTGAAGATTTCCAGCTCGAAGGGCTCGTCGCCTTCGGGCAGTTTTTCCAGCACGAGTTGTCCGCCGTCGAGGCGAAAGCTCGTGCCCTGGCCGTTGACCAGCACGCGCGCCAGATTTAGGTCTTCGCCGTCGAGCCGCAGCGGTTGCGCGGGCTGGTCCGGGTTGCGGCGCACGCGCATGCGGTTGAGCACGCGCGTCTTGGCCGGGTAGAGGTCGAAGACGAGGTCAACCGTGTCGATCCAGTACGCCGGCGGGGCGTAGTCCTCGCGGCGGACGATGCGGGGGGAGCCTTCGCGGGCAGCGGTCATGTTGCGGTCCTGTGGCAGTGGGGGGTCAGACGCCTTGTTTGAGCGAGGCTTCGATGAAGACGTCGAGGTCGCCGTCGAGCACCTTTTGCGTGTTGGAGACTTCGACGTTGGTGCGCAGGTCCTTGATGCGGCTCTGGTCCAGCACGTACGAGCGGATCTGGTGGCCCCAGCCCACGTCGGTCTTGGTGTCTTCCAGCTTCTGCTGCTCGGCCAGGCGCTTCTTCATCTCGTGGTCGTACAGGCGGCTGCGCAGGCGCCGCCAGGCCACGTCGCGGTTGCTGTGCTGGCTGCGGCTGTCCTGGCACTGCACCACGATGCCGGTGGGGATGTGGGTCAGGCGCACGGCCGAGTCGGTCTTGTTGATGTGCTGGCCGCCGGCGCCGCTGGCGCGGTAGGTGTCCACCCGTACGTCGGCCGGGTTGATCTCGATCTCGATGGAGTCATCGATTTCCGGATAGACGAAGACGCTGGCAAAGCTGGTGTGGCGTCCGCCGGAGCTGTCGAACGGGCTCTTGCGCACCAGCCGGTGCACGCCCGACTCGGTGCGCAGCAGGCCATAGGCGTAATCGCCCTCGACCTTGATCGTGGCGCTCTTGATGCCGGCGGTGTCGCCCGGGGTTTCGTCCTCCACCGTGGCCTTGAAGCCCTTGCGCTCGGCGTATTTCAGGTACTGGCGCAGCAGCATGCTGGCCCAGTCGCAGGCTTCGGTGCCGCCGGCGCCGGCCTGGATGTCGATGAAGCAGTTGTTCGGGTCGGCCGGCTGGTTGAACATGCGGCGGAATTCGAGCTGCTTGACCGTCTCGGCCAGCTGGGCGGCCTCGGCCTCGATGGTCTGCAGCCCGGCTTCGTCGCCCTCGGCCTTGCTCATCTCGAAGAGCTCGGTGTTGTCGGCCAGCTCGCGGGTGAGCGTATCCAGCGTGAGCACCACGCTTTCCAGCGACTTCTTCTCCTTGCCCAGCTCCTGCGCGCGCTTGGGGTCGTTCCAAACCGCAGGGTCTTCCAGGGCGGCGTTGACGGTCCTCAGCCGATCGGCTTTGGCATCGTAGTCAAAGATACCTCCGCAAGTCGGCCGTGCGCTGGGTGAGGTCGGCCAGCTGGGTGCCGAGGGCGTTGATGCGTTCTGCGTCCATCATCGGGAAATCCTGTGCGTGCAAAGACAAGGCCGCGCTGCCGGCGGCCGAAGGGCGCTATTTTAGGTGGCGCGGCCTGCGCGTGCCGCCTGCCGCTCAGGCCAGGAATTCGGCGATCAGCGCGGCCAGCCGCGCAGGCTGGTCGTGGTGCAGCATGTGGCCGGCGTCATCGATGGTGGCCTGGCGCAGCTGGCGCACGACGCGCAGCCGCTCGTGGAATTCGGCCAGCGTGTAGCGGCCCTGCCACCAGGCGTCCATCTGGTTGTCGCTGGCCTGCACCATCAGCACCGGCGCGCTGATCTGCGCCCAGCAGGCCAACACCTCGTCCACCCGGTAGAGCTGGGCGTTGACGATCTTGTGCGCGGCATCTCCCAGAATCGCCCACTGCCCCTGCGCGTCGGGCTGGGCCCACTGGTGCGCCAGCCACAGCGCCTTGTCCGCCGGCAGGCGCGGATTGGTTTTCTGCAGCCGGCGCGCCACGCCAGCGGCATCGGCATAGGTCTTGAGCGCCAGTTCGCCGCGGTGCAGCTGCCGGATCTCGTCCAGCCACTGCGCGTAGCGCCGGGGGGCCTGTTCGGGCCGGTTGGCCGGCAGGCCGAAGCCTTCGAGGTTGACCAGGCGGCGGATGCGCTGCGGCCGCACGCCCGCATACAGCATGGCCACGTTGCCGCCCATGCTGTGGCCCACCAGGTCCACCGGCCGCTCGCCGGCGTAATGGTCCAGCAGCGCGTCCAGGTCGGCCAGGTAGTCGGGGAACCAGTAGTTGTCCTGGGCGCTGGCCGTGCGGCCGAAGCCGCGCCAGTCCGGCGCCAGGATGCAGCGGTCCTGCAGGAAGTCCGCGCCGAAGGCATCGACCATGAATTGCCAGGAGGCGGCCACGTCCATCCAGCCGTGCACCAGCACCAGCGGCGGCTGCCGGGCCGCGGTGTCGCCCCAGCGCAGCACGTGGTAGCGCAGGGTGCGCACGGGCACGGATTCGCTGTGGGCAGGGCGCCGGGCTTGGTACATTTGGGGACGGCTTCTGGTATGCACTGTGCGGGCCCGCGCGGCGGCTGCGCGCAGGGGCAGGGAGCCTGCATCATAAGGAGGCAAGCCATGGCCACCCGTCAAGTCCGGGACAACTACGAGGCGCTGTACCAGGGTTTGCGCTGGCAGGTGCCGCAGGCATTCAACATCGCCGAGGTCTGCAGCCGGCGCTGGGCACAGGCCGCCGACGGCGCGCAGCGCATCGCCATCCTGGCCGACGGCGCCGGCGTGCAGCCGCGCCGCCACAGCTACGCCGAGCTGCAGCATCAGGCCAACCGGTTGTCCAACGCGCTGGCGCGGCTGCGGGTGGCCCCCGGCGACCGGGTGGCCATCGTGCTGCCGCAGCGCTTCGAGACCGCCGTGGCCTACATGGCCGTGCTGCAGATGGGGGCGGTGGCCATGCCGCTGTCGGTGCTGTTCGGGCCGGAGGCGCTGGCCTACCGGCTCAACGACAGCGGCGCGCAGGTGCTGATCTGCGACGACGCGGCCATCGTCAACGTGCAGGCCATCCGGGGGCAGTGCGAGCAGCTGCGCCACGTCATCGGCGTGGGCGACAGCACCAACAGCGACGCCGGCGGCGGCGCGGCCGCGCTGGCCGATCTGGACTATGCGGTGATCACCGCCGCCGAGCCCGACGAATACACCCCCGTGCCGACGCGGGCCGACGACGCGGCCGTGCTGATCTACACCAGCGGCACCACCGGCAACCCCAAGGGGGCGCTGATCCCGCACCGCGCGCTGATCGGCAACCTCACGGGCTTCGTCTGCAGCCAGAACTGGTTCGGCTTCGATCCCTGGGCCCAGGGGCCGCTGCCCGCGTTGCCGCAGCCGCGGCAGCGCACGGTGTTCTGGTCGCCGGCGGACTGGGCCTGGACCGGCGGGCTGATGGACGCGCTGCTGCCCACGCTGTATTTCGGGCGGCCCATCGTGGCCTACAACGGGCGCTTCAGCGCCCAGGTGGCTTTCGAGCTGCTGCAGAAGTACGAGGTCACGCACACCTTCCTGTTTCCCACGGCGCTCAAGGCCATGATGAAGGCCTATCCCCAGCCGCGCCGGCAGTTTCGCCTGAAGCTGCAGGCCATCATGAGCGCGGGCGAGGCCGTGGGCGACGCGGTGTTCGACTACTGCGCGCAGCAGCTCGGCGTGACGGTCAACGAGATGTTCGGCCAGACCGAGCTGAACTACATCGTCGGCAACTGCGCCCTGCTGTGGCCGGCGCGCGCGGGCAGCATGGGCAGGCCCTATCCCGGCCACCGGGTGGCCGTCCTCGACGAGGCAGGGCGGGAATGCCCGCCGGGCGTGGTGGGCGAAGTGGCGGTGCACCGCCATGACATCCATGGACATCCCGACCCGGTGTTCTTCCTCGGCTACTGGCGCAATGACCAGGCCACCCGGGACAAGTACAGCGGCGACTGGTGCCGCACCGGCGACCTGGCCCGGCGCGACAGGGACGGCTACCTCTGGTACGAGGGCCGCGCCGACGACGTCTTCAAGGCCGCGGGCTACCGCATCGGCCCGGGGGAGATCGAAAACTGCCTGCTCAAGCACCCGGCCGTGGCCAATGTGGCCGTCGTGCCCAAGCCCGACGCCGAGCGCGGCGCCGTGGTCAAGGCCTATGTGGTGCTGACGCCGCAGGCCGCCGCCGAGCGCGGGGACGAGCGCGTCTCGCGCATGGAGTGGGAGACCCGGCTCGCGATCGATCTGCAGCGGCATGTCAAGGGCCGGCTCGCGCCCTACGAGTATCCCAAGGAGATCGAATTCGTGGATGCGCTGCCGATGACCACCACCGGCAAGGTGCAGCGGCGCGTGCTGCGCCTGCAGGAAGAAGAGCGCGCCCGCCGCGCCGGCATCCTGCCGCCGGCCTGAACTTTTGAAACAACGAGGACAAGCAAACGCATGAAAGAGGTGAAGCTGGTGCGGCTGGGCCGCAGCGACCTGCACGTCACGCCCATCTGCCTGGGCACGATGACTTTTGGCGAGCAGGTCAGCGAGGAGGACGCCCACGCCATCCTGGATCGCGCCGTCGAACGCGGCATCAATTTCCTGGACACGGCCGAGATGTACGCCGTGCCGCCGCGGCGCGAGACCTACAACCTGACCGAGCAGATCATCGGCAACTGGTTCGCCCGGCGCCCGGGCATGCGCCAGAAGATGGTGGTGGCGACCAAGGTCGCCGGCCCTTCACGCGGCATGGACTGGATCCGCAACGGCAGCACCAACCTGACGCCAGCCGACATCGAGGCCGCCTGCGAGGCCAGTCTCAGGCGCCTGAAGACCGACGTGATCGACCTGTACCAGATCCACTGGCCGGTGCGGCATGTGCCGATGTTCGGGCTGATGTACTTCGACCCCGCGAAGGACGATCCGGCGGTGACGTCCATCCACGACCAGCTGCAGGCGCTGGATAGGCTGGTGCGCGCGGGCAAGGTGCGCGCCATCGGCCTGTCCAACGAGACGCCCTACGGCGTGCACGAATTCGTGCGGCTGGCCGAGCAGCATGGCCTGGCGCGCGTGGCCACGGTGCAGAATGTCTATTGCCTGGTCAACCGCACGGTGGAAAACGCGCTGGACGAGACGCTGTATCGGCTGGGCGTGTCGCTGCTGGCCTATTCGCCGCTGGGCTTTGGCCTGCTGACAGGCAAATACGATGCCAGCGGTTTCACGGGCCCTGGCGCGCCGAAGGAGGCGCGCATCGCCAAATTCGAGAGCGTGCGCCGCCAGCGCTGGGGCCGGGCCGAGTCGTTGGATGCGGCGCGCCGCTACAACGCGCTGGCGCGCGAGCATGGCCTGACGCCCACGCAGATGGCGCTGGCCTTCTGCTACACCAAATGGCAGGTGGCCAGCACCATCATCGGTGTGACCACGCGGGCCCAGCTGGATGAAAACATCGACGCCTGGGGCACCACCTTGAGCCCGGAGCTGCTGAAGGCCATCGACGCCATCCGCAAGGAAATCCGCGATCCGGCTGTCTGAAGCGCCGGCGGGGGGTGGCAACCGGGTCGGGTCTGTCGCCGGCCCTCGCAGGGCCAGCGACAGGCTTGGGGGGCGCACCGGGGGCTACTTCAGCAGGAACTTCAGCAGCCTGTCGGTCAGCGGCCCGTAGGGCGGCGCCAGCAGCCCGGCGGTGGAAAACCGCGCCTGCGTGAACACCGGGCGCAGCTTGGAGAAGGTGAGAAAACCCTCATACCCGTGGTAGTGCCCCATGCCGGAGGCGCCCACGCCGCCAAAGGGCAGGTCCTCCTGCCCTACGTGCATCAGCGCATCGTTGACCGAGACGCCGCCGGACATCACCCGGGTGAGCAGCAGCTCCTGCACGGCCTGGTCATGGGTGAACGGGTACAGCGCCAGCGGGCGCGGCGCGGCGTTGATGCGCGCGATGACCTCGTCTTCCAGTTCTTCGTAGGGCAGCACCGGCAGGATGGGGCCGAAGATTTCGCGCTGCATCAGCAGGCTGTCGTCTGGCGGATCGAGCACCAGATGCGGGGCGATCTTGCGCAGCTTCGCGTCGAAGGGCTTGCCCGGCAGCAGTGGGATGACCTCGGCGCCGCGCTGTCGGGCGTCGTCCAGCGCGTGCAGCAGCCGTGCGTAGGCGATGTCGTCGATGATGGCCGTGTAGTCGGGGCTGTCCAGCCGCGGGTAGCGCCGCGGCACGATCGCGCGCGCCAGCTCCACGAAGTCCCGCACGCGGCGCGCGGGCACGTAGGCATGATCCACCGTGGTGCAGATCTGCCCGGCGTTGAGGCATTTGACGTAGAGGATGCGCTCGGCGGCGGTCTTCAGCGGGAAGTCTTCGCAGACCACCGCCGGCGACTTGCCGCCCAGCTCCAGTGTCACCGGGCAGAGGTTCTGCGCGGCCGCGGCCATGACCGCGCGGCCCGTGGCGCCCGAGCCGGTGAACAGCAGGTGGTCGAACGGCAGCTTGGAAAATTCCACGCCCACGCCGCCCGTTTCCTCGAAGAACTGCAGCTTGTCCTCGGGAAAGTAGTCCGGCATCTCGCGCACCAGCAGCCGGCTCAGGTGGCGCGAGTGCTCGCTCATCTTGACCATCGCGCGGTTGCCGGCGGCGAAGATGGACACCAGCGGCAGCAGGCTCAGGTTCAGCGGAAAGTTCCAGGGCACGATCACGCCCACCACCCCCAGCGGCTGGGGCATCACGCGGTTGTGCGCCAGCCCGAACAGCATCCGGTCGATCGGGCGGCGTTGTGGCCGCATCCAGCGCTTCAGGTGCCTGAGCGCATGCGCGATGCCCTTGAGCACGGGCAGCACCTCGGTCAGCAGCGTTTCGTGGCGCGAGCGGTGACCGTAGTCGGC
Organism: Hylemonella sp.; assembly: GCA_036846225.1. Classification (GTDB taxonomy): domain Bacteria; phylum Pseudomonadota; class Gammaproteobacteria; order Burkholderiales; family Burkholderiaceae_C; genus Hylemonella. The sequence goes on along the minus strand of DAIUCJ010000040.1, from coordinate 1,682 downwards.
GCAGATGGCCGCGACGATGGCGTCCTGGTGCTCGCGCACGAAGCGCTCGAGCTTGCGCAGGTCGGCGCAGCGTGCCGCATGGTCGGGCACCGGGTCGCGCAGATAGGCGGCGCGCTGGCGCTGCAGCGCGGCTTGCAGGCGGGCCTGGATGGCGGGCGGATCGGTGGTGTTGACACTCGTCATGGATGCTCCCTGGATGGACTCAATGGGCCAGATAGCGGCCGGCGCGGTGGTTGACGGCCAGCGTGAAATTCATGACGGCGGCGCCGACGACCGACAGCGCCACCTGCTGCAGCGGGCTGCTCAGCAGCGCCAGCGCCAGGATCAGTCCGTCGATGGCCAGCTGCACATGACCGGCGCGCCAGCCGCGCGTCTCTTGCAGCCAGAACGCCAGGATGCCGACACCGCCTAAGCTGGCGCGGTGGCGAAACAGGATCAGAAAGCCCACGCCCAGCAGCACGCCGCCTGCCAGCGCCGCGTACAGCGGGTGCACGTAATCGAAGCGCACGAATTGCGGCGTGAGCTCGCTCAGGGCCGACAGCAGCGCCACCGCCACCACGGTCTTGACGAGAAAGGCCCGCTCCATGCGGCGCCAGGCCAGCAGGTAAAACGGCAGGTTGAGCACGAAGAACACCGCGCCAAAGCTCCAACCGCTGCCGTAGTGCAGCAGAAAGGCCAGCCCGGCCGTGCCGCCGCTGAGCAGCCGGGCCTGCTGGAAGAGGTTGACCGCCAGCGCGATCAGCGCGGTGGCCGACAGCAGGGCCAGCGCGTCTTCGGTTCTGCTGTGGCGCAGGGCGGCCGGGTCCGGATGGGGCGTCGTCGTCATGCGCCGCGATTGTGGCATCGCTGCCGGGCGCAGGCGGTCACCTGCGCGCCCCATCCGGAGCCGCGCCGGTTCACAATCGGGCTATGACCCGCAAGGAACAGGTGGCGCAGACGCCGGCGATTCGCTGGCTGCAGCAGCACGGCGTGAGTTACACCGAGCATGTCTATGCCTATGCCGCCCACGGCGGTGCCCGGCACGGCGCGCAGGCGCTGGGCTGGGATGCGCATGCCGTGGTCAAGACGCTGGTCATGCAGGACCAGGACGCCAGGCCGCTGGTGGTGCTGATGCACGGTGACCGCGAAGTCTCCACCAGGAATCTGGCCCGGCAGATAGGCGCCAGGTCGGTGCAGCCCTGTGCCCCCGAGGTGGCGCAGCGCCACAGCGGCTATCTGGTCGGGGGCACGTCGCCCTTTGCCACCCGCCGCCCGATGCCGGTGTACATCGAGCAGACCATCCTGGCGCTGCCGCGCATTCTCATCAACGGCGGGCGGCGCGGTCTGCTGGTCGGCATCGATCCGCAGGTCTGCGTGCGGCTGCTGGGCGCGCAGCCGGTGCAGTGTGCGCTGGCAGAATAGCGGCGCGACGTCATCCCTTTTCGCCACCATGCTTCTGGAACCGCTCTATCCCGTGCTGGCCGCGCTGGCGGCCTATCTGCTGGGCTCGCTGTCCTTTGCCGTGATCGTCAGCCGCGTGATGGGCCTGAGCGACCCGCGCACCTACGGCAGCAAAAACCCGGGGGCCACCAACGTGCTGCGCTCCGGCTCGAAGAAAGCGGCCGTGCTCACGCTGCTGCTCGATGCCGTCAAGGGCTGGCTGCCGGTGGCGCTGGTGCAGGGCTGGGGGGCGGCCTGGGGGC
>DAIUCJ010000039.1:17123-24197 GCA_036846225.1 Hylemonella sp. | reverse complement strand
AATGCAGGCCGAACCGGCCTGCCAGCCGGGCCTGCCATCACTCGCCAGCTATTATTCTTGTAGCAGGCGGGAAACTGCGCTATAGTCCGCCCTCATTGCCGGCTGCGCGCTGCAGGCGGCAGCCGCCGTGCAGGGCGCGCCGGCCAGACCGCCGGCGTCAGGAGGAGTTTCAACGAATGAGCTACAAGGATCAGGCCGCCATCGGGCAGCTGCTGGCTTTGCTGGAGTCGCGCTACGCGATGCGCGTGCTGTGGGCCCTGCGCGACGGCCATGCCCAGACCTTCCGGCTGCTGCAAGACAGCGTCGGCGGCATCACCCCCAACACCCTGAACACCCGCATCAAGGAACTGCGGCAGGCCGGCCTGCTCAGCCACGGCAACGACGGCTACCTGCTCACCCCGGCCGGCGTCGAGCTCACCCGCCGGCTGGCCGACCTACCCGCCTTTGCCAGCAGATGGGCCGCCGCGCTGGCCCGCAAGTCCGGCGCGGCGAAATAGCAGCCGTCCCGGCACGGCGAGCTCCGCCTCCACCGCCGGCGGCTGGCATAATCGGCACCTTCAACCTGCACCGCCGCCGCATGGATGCGTCTGCGGTCGCTCTCATTTCAATAGCAAAGGATTCTGCCATGGCGATGATCACCACCCCCTCGGGGCTCCAGTACGAAGACGTCGTGCCAGGCAGCGGCGAGGCGGCCCGTGCCGGCCAGGACGTGACGGTGCACTACACCGGCTGGCTGTACCACGATGGCGTGCAGGGCGCCAAATTCGATTCCAGCAAGGACCGCAACGATCCTTTCCAGTTCCCTCTGGGCGCCGGCATGGTGATCCGCGGCTGGGACGAAGGCGTGGCCGGCATGCGCGTCGGCGGCCGGCGCGTGCTCATCATCCCGCCGTCGCTGGGCTATGGCGCGCGCGGCGCCGGCGGCGTGATCCCGCCGCATGCCACACTCAAGTTCGAAGTCGAGTTGCTGGCGCTGGCCGGCTGAGCCCCCTGCGGGGCAGCCGGCACCCGCTCTTGAACGCCGGCGCCCCGCCCCCATCTGCGCGGCTGATTCCTTTTTTTCCTATCCATCCGAACCCGCATGTCCGACACCCCCAACTCCCCCACCCCGCAGCCGGAGCCGGCCACCCAGCCCGCACCCGCCACGGCCGAGCTGGACCCGCAGGCGGCGCTGCAGGCCGAGCTGGCCGAGCTCAAGGCCAAAAACGCCGAACTGGCTGACCAGTTCCTGCGCGCCAAGGCCGAAGCCGAAAACGCCCGCCGCCGCGCCGAGGAAGAAATCGCCAAGGCCCGCAAATTCGCGATCGAAGCCTTTGCCGAGAGCCTGCTGCCGGTGTGCGACAGCCTGGAGGCCGGGCTGACCATCAAGGACGCCACGCCCGAGCAGATCCGCGAAGGAGCGCAGGCCACGCTGCGCCAGCTCACCGCCGCGCTGGAGCGCAACAAGGTCACGCCGATCAATCCCGCGGCGGGCAGCCGGTTCGATCCGCACCAGCACCAGGCCATCAGCGTGGTGCCCAGCGAGCAGGAAGCCAACACCGTGGTGGCGGTGCTGCAAAAGGGCTACACCATCGCCGAGCGGGTGCTGCGCCCGGCGCTGGTCACCGTCTCGGCTCCCAAGGAAGGCTGAGCCTGCTGCGCGGCGCGGCCCGCTGCGGTTCGGGCGCCGCGCGCCGCATCCGCCCCTTGAATTGAGGCAAGTTATCCACACCTACGGTGCATCCCAATTTCCAAGCAATTTCAGGAGTAAAGAACATGGGCAAGATCATTGGCATCGACCTGGGCACGACGAACAGCTGCGTGGCCATCATGGAGGGCAACACCCCGAAGGTGATCGAGAACTCCGAGGGCGCGCGCACCACGCCGTCCATCGTCGCCTACCAGGAAGACGGTGAGGTGCTGGTCGGTGCCGCTGCCAAGCGCCAGGCCGTCACCAACCCCAAGAACACGCTGTACGCCGTCAAGCGCCTGATCGGCCGCAAATTCGAGGAGAAAGAAGTCCAGAAGGACATCGGGCTCATGCCCTACTCCATCGTCAAGGCCGACAACGGCGACGCCTGGGTGGAAGTGCGCGGCAAGAAGCTGGCGCCGCCGCAGGTCAGCGCCGAAGTGCTGCGCAAGATGAAGAAAACCGCCGAGGACTACCTGGGCGAGCCGGTGACCGAAGCCGTCATCACGGTGCCGGCCTACTTCAACGACGCCCAGCGCCAGGCCACCAAGGACGCCGGCCGCATCGCCGGGCTGGAAGTCAAGCGCATCATCAACGAGCCCACCGCCGCGGCCCTGGCCTTCGGCCTGGACAAGTCGGGCAAGGGCGACCGCAAGATCGCCGTCTATGACCTGGGCGGCGGCACCTTCGACATCTCCATCATCGAGATCGCCGACGTCGATGGCGAAAAGCAGTTCGAGGTGCTGTCCACCAACGGGGACACCTTCCTCGGCGGCGAGGACTTCGACCAGCGCATCATCGACTACATCATCAGCGAGTTCAAGAAGGAACAGGGCGTCGATCTGACCAAAGACGTGCTGGCCCTGCAGCGCCTCAAGGAAGCGGCCGAGAAGGCCAAGATCGAGCTGTCGTCCAGCCAGCAGACCGAGATCAACCTGCCCTACATCACGGCCGACGCCTCGGGGCCGAAGCACCTGAACATCAAGCTCACCCGCGCCAAGCTGGAAAGCCTGGTCGAAGACCTGATCGAGCGCACCATCGAGCCCTGCCGCATCGCCATCAAGGACGCCGGCGTGAAGGTCAGCGACATCCAGGACGTGATCCTGGTCGGCGGCATGACCCGCATGCCCAAGGTGCAGGAAAAGGTCAAGGAATTCTTCGGCCGCGAGCCGCGCAAGGACGTCAACCCCGATGAGGCCGTGGCCGTGGGCGCCGCGATCCAGGGCTCCGTACTCAGCGGCGACCGCAAGGACGTGCTGCTGCTGGACGTCACCCCGCTGTCGCTGGGCATCGAGACCCTGGGCGGCGTGATGACCAAGATGATCGCCAAGAACACGACCATCCCGACCAAGTTCACGCAGACCTTCTCCACGGCCGACGACAACCAGCCGGCCGTGACCATCAAGGTCTATCAGGGCGAGCGCGAGATGGCCGCCGGCAACAAGCTGCTGGGCGAGTTCAACCTCGAGGGCATTCCGCCGGCGCCGCGCGGCGTGCCGCAGATCGAGGTCACGTTCGACATCGACGCCAACGGCATCCTGCACGTCTCGGCCAAGGACAAGGGCACGGGCAAGGAGAACAAGATCACCATCAAGGCCAACTCGGGTCTGACCGAGGAGGAAATCCAGAAGATGGTCAAGGACGCCGAGCTCAATGCCGCCGAAGACAAGCGCAAGCTGGAGCTGGCCCAGGCCCGCAACCAGGCCGACGCCACGCTGCACGCGGTGCGCAAGAGCCTGTCCGAGCATGGCGACAAGCTCGATGCCGGCGAGAAGGACAAGATCGAAGCCGCTGCCAAGGCGCTGGAAGAGGCGATCAAGGGCGACGACAAGGCCGCGATCGAGTCCAAGACCGAGGCGCTGATGGCCGCCAGCCAGAAGCTGGGCGAAAAACTCTACGCCGAGCAGCAGGCTGCGGCCGCCGCGGCTGGCGGTGGCAGCGACGCCCAGGCCCAGCCCAGCCGGCCGGCCGATGACAACGTGGTGGACGCCGAAGTCAAGGAAGTCAAGAAGGGCTGATCCCGCACGACCGCTGCGCCGCGTCCGTATGATCCTGCGGGATCGTCGGCGCGGCGTTTCGCCTGATAGAGCGCAACATTCCCATGGCCACCAAACGAGACTACTACGAAGTCCTCGGCGTTCCGAAGAACGCCTCCGAGGAGGAGATCAAGAAGGCGTATCGCAAGCTGGCGATGAAGTACCACCCTGACCGCAACCAGGGGGACGCCGCCAAGGCCGCCGAAGAAAAGTTCAAGGAGGCCAAGGAAGCCTACGAGATGCTGTCGGACCCGCAGAAGCGCGCGGCCTACGACCAGTACGGTCACGCGGGCGTGGACCCGAACCTGCGCGGCGGCATGGGCGGAGACGCCGGCTTCAGCAGCTTTGCCGAAGCCTTTGGCGATATCTTCGGCGACATGTTCGGCCAGCCGCGCGGCCGCGGCGGCCGCCAGGTCTATCGCGGCAGCGATCTGTCCTACGCGATGGAAATCACGCTGGAAGAAGCGGCCCGCGGCAAGGACGCGCAGATCCGCATCCCCAGCTGGGAGACCTGTGACACCTGCCGCGGCAGCGGCGCCAAGCCCGGCACCCAGGTCAAGACCTGCTCCACCTGTCACGGCACCGGCACGGTGCAGATGCGCCAGGGCTTTTTCAGCGTGCAGCAGACCTGCCCCCACTGCCACGGCAGCGGCAAGATCATTCCCGAGCCTTGCCCCAGCTGCCACGGCCAGGGCCGCGTCAAGCGCCACAAGACGCTGGAAGTCAAGATCCCGGCCGGCATCGACGATGGCATGCGCATCCGCAGCGTCGGCAACGGCGAGCCGGGCATGAACGGCGGCCCGCCGGGCGACCTGTACATCGAGATCCGCATCAAGAAGCACGACGTCTTCGAGCGCGATGGCGACGATCTGCACTGCGTGGTGCCCATCGACATCGTCACCGCGGCGCTGGGCGGCGAGATCGAGGTGCCCACGCTGGAGGGCAAGGCCACGATCGACCTGCCCGAAGGCACGCAGACGGGCAAGCAGTTCCGCCTGCGCGGCAAGGGCATCAAGGGCGTGCGCTCCAGCTATCCCGGCGACCTGTACTGCCACATCACCGTGGAGACGCCGGTCAAGCTCACCGAGCACCAGCGCAAGCTGCTGCGCGAGCTGGGCGAATCGCTGCGCAAAGGCGGCTCGCGGCACTCGCCCAGCGAAGGCAACTGGACCGACCGGCTCAAGAGCTTCTTCCGCTGAGCGCGCCGGCGGGCGCTTCCCCCACCACGCCCGCCACCCACGTCATGCCGCGTCGGCCGCCAGCACGTCCTGCGCGTGGGCCGGCTGGCGCAGCACGGCCTTGACGGCCTGCTGCACGGCCCGGCGCAGCGCGCTGATGCGCCGCAACCCCTCTTCCATCTCGGCCAGGCGCAGCGCACCGGATGCCCCGGCGGCCAGCAGCTCGGCCTTGAGCGTCTGGTAAGCCGCCTCCACCGCCTCGGCGTCACGGCTGAGCTGCGCTGCGCGCCCACCCGCCAGCCCCTGGGGCGCGGCAGCCTGGCAGCGGGCCAACAGCCCGTCGGCCAGCTGGCAGAACGCCTCGTCGGCCACCTGCAGCGGCCCCGGCAGGCGGGCCGGCCGCAAGCTGGCTGCGGCCAGCGCCTGCTCGGCGGTGCTTTCGTGGTAGCGCAGCACCCGCAGCAAATCGGCCAGCCGGGCGCTGGTCGGCCCGGGCATGGCGCCGCGGTTCATTTCCTCGACGAAAGACTGGATCGCCGCATCCAGCCGCTCGACGATCAGCCGGTCCCGCTGCAGCGCCTCGCCGCCGGCGGCGGCCAGCGCCGCGCGCGCCATACGGGTGGCGACCTGGCCCAGCCGCGCCACTTCGTGCGCCAGGGCATCGACGGCCAGCGACGGCACCGCCAGCACCGTGCGGTCCAGATGGCGGGGCTGGGCTTCGTCTTCCTCGCGCAGGCGAAAGCGCCCGAGCAGCCAGCGCCCCAGGGCATCGGCCAGCGGCCACATCAGGGCCACCCCCAGCAGGTTGAACACCGTGTGAAACAGCGCCAGCTGGGCAGCCGGATCCGGCGCCAGGCCCAGGGCCGCGCGGGCCGAGGCCAGCAGTTCCACCAACCACGGCAGCAGCGCCAGCGCCACCACGCCGGTCAGCAGATTGAAAACGACGTGGGCCAGGGCGGCGCGCCGCGCGTTCGGCGTAGCGCCGATGACGGCCAGCAGCGCCGTGGCCGTGGTGCCGATATTGGCGCCGATCACCACGGCAGCCGCGGATTGCGCGGTCAGCAGCCCGCCCTGCGCCGCCGTCAGCGCAATCGCGATGCTGGCGCTGGAGGACTGCATCAGCACCGTCATCACGACACCCACGAGCAGCTGCGCCACGACAGCGACCATCCCATCACCCTGCGGCAGCTCGATCTGACCGGCCAGCCCGGCAAAGGACTGCTGCAGCATGCCGATGCCCAGAAACAACAGGCCGAAGCCGGCCAGGGCGTAGCCGGCCGCCGCCCAGCGCCCTTTCTCGCCGCCCAGACGCATCAGCACGCCCACGCCGATCAGCGGCAGCGCCAGGGTCTCGATCTTGAACTTCAGGCCGATCAGCGCAACCAGCCAGCCCGTCATGGTGGTGCCCACGTTGGCGCCGAACAGCACCCACAGCGCGGGCGTCAGCCCCAGCAGGCCGGCGTTGACGAAGCCGATGGCCGCCACCGTCACCGCGCTGGATGACTGCACCACTGCGGTCACCAGCACGCCCGAGCCCAGCGCATGCCAGCGCGTGCGGGTGGACGCGGCCAGGATGCGCTCCAGCCCCGGCCCGGCCAGCTGCCGCAGGCCCTCGGTCATCATCGTCATGCCCAGCAGGAACAGCCCCAGCCCGCCCAGCAGGGCGCTGAGCAGCGCCAGCATGCTCATGTCCATACCCACCCCACGAAACCGGCGATGACCAGCACCGCCACGACGTTGAGCCACGCGCCGCAGCGCATCATCGTGGCCTGGGTCACCTCGCCGCTGGCGAACACGATGGCATTGGGCGGAGTGGCCACCGGTAGCATGAAGGCGCAGGACGCGGCCACCGCCACCGCTGCCGCCAAAGGAACGGGCGGCAGCCCCAGCGCCGACGCCACCCCCAGGGCGATGGGCAGCAGCAGGGCCGCGCTGGCGGTGTTGCTCACCAGCTCGGTCAGCAGCACGATGAAGACCAGCCCCGCCAGCAGCGCCAGCGCCAGCGGCGCCTGGTCCAGCCAGCGCAGCAGGGCCTCGGCCAGAAAGCGGCTGGCGCCGCTGCTGCCCATGACCTCGCTCAGCGCCAGGCCGCCGCCAAACAGCAGCAGAATGCCCCAGGGAATTTCACGCTCCAGCTCCTTCCAGCCGATGCCGCCGCCGACGGCCAGCAGCACCACCGCCGCCAGCGCCA
>DAIUCJ010000039.1:0-17023 GCA_036846225.1 Hylemonella sp. | reverse complement strand
TCCTTCCAGCCGATGCCGCCGCCGACGGCCAGCAGCACCACCGCCGCCAGCGCCACCACCGTGTCGATGTCCTGCCCGATGCCCAGCCAGCGCGCCAGCGGCGCACCGGCCAGCCAGCCCAGCACGGTCAGCACGAAGACCAGCACCACCCACCCGCGCTGCGGCGTCCAGGGCTGCATTTCCCGCGCGACCACGATGCGCGCCTGCAGGCGTGGCCGCAGCAGCAAGGCCAGCACGCCCAGCATCAGCGGCCACAGCACCGCCACCAGCGGCAGCGCCAGCGCCAACCACTGGGCAAAGCCGATGCCCGCCTGCGCCCCTGCCAGCGCATTGGGCGGGCTGCCGATCAGCGTGCCCATGCCACCGATGCTGGCGCTGTAGGCCAGCGCCAGCAGCACGAAAGCCTTTTCGTTGCCCGTGGCCTGCACGCCCTCGGCCCGCAGCAGCCCCAGCGCCAGCGGCAGCATCATCGCCACCGCCGCCGTGTTGCTGATCCACATCGACAGCAACGCCGCCGCGCCGCACAGCCCCCACACCGCCGCCCCAAGGTGCCCCCGCGCCAGGCGCAGCACGGCATGCGCCAGCACGCGGTCCAGCCCCTGGTGAACCAGCGCAGCCGCCAGCGCGAAACCGCCGAGGAACAGAAACAGGACCGGATGGGCAAATGCGGCCAGCGCCTGCCGTGGCGTGGCCAACCCCAGGCCCACGGCCAGCAGGGGCACGGCCAGCGCCGTCACTGCCAGCGGCAAGGCCTGTGTCAGCCACAGCCCGGCCACCAGCACGAACAGCGCCAGCGCCGCACGCAAGCCGCCCGGCCCGGGTACCAGCCACGCCACCAGCAGGGCCAGCGCGGCCAGGCCAACCAGGCGCCAGCCCTTCAGCATGCGAGGCCCTCCGCGCCAGGCGCCGGCCACGCGCCTGCGGTCCGCCCTGCTCGCAGGCAGACAGCGGGCCCGCAGCGGTGGGGGAAGGGGGCGGACGAGACCATGATGCAAAACGGGCAGACCATCCGCAGGATACCAGCGCCCCTTGGGCTGCGGGGCCTTGGGCGGGCCAGGGGATGCCGGCATACACTGCGCCCATGAGCGTTTCCATCACCTTCCTCGGTGGCGCCAGCACCGTCACCGGCTCCAAGTATCTGGTGCGGCATGGCCGCCACACCCTGCTGGTGGACTGCGGGCTGTTCCAGGGCTACAAGCAGCTGCGCCTGCGCAACTGGAGCCCGCTGCCCATCGCGCCCGACCAGATCAGCGCCGTGGTGCTGACCCACGCCCACCTGGACCACAGCGGCTACCTGCCCCTGCTGGCGCGCGAAGGCCTGCGCGGCCCCGTCTGGACCACCCCCGGCACCCGCGAGCTGTGCAAGATCCTGCTGCCCGACAGCGGCCACATCCAGGAAGAAGACGCCGCGTTCGCCAACCGGCATGGCTTTTCCAAGCACACCCCGGCCCTGCCGCTGTACACGCGCAAGGACGCGCTGGCCAGCCTGAAGCTGCTCAAGAGCGTACCCTTTGGCCGCAGCTTCGAACCCATCCCGGGCTGCCGCGCCACCTTCAGCCGCGCCGGCCACATCCTGGGTGCAGCCAGCCTGCTGCTGGAAATCGCCGGGCGGCGCATTTTGTTCTCGGGCGATCTGGGCCGCACCGACGATGTGCTGATGCGCGCGCCGGATCGCGCGCCCGCTGCCGACACCGTGCTCATCGAATCGACCTACGGCGACCGGCAGCACCCCACCGAAGACGTGATGGCCGAGCTGGCGCCGGCCCTGCAGCGGCTGGCCGCCCGTGGCGGCGTGGCCGTGGTGCCGGTGTTCGCCGTCGGCCGCGCCCAGGAAATCCTGCACGCGATCGCCGAGCTCAAGCACCGCGGCGAGATCCCGGCCAAGCTGCCCGTCTATCTGGACAGCCCCATGGCCATCCAGACCACCGACCTGTTCGCCCGCTTTCCCGACGAACACAAGCTCGATGACCGGCAGCTGCGGGCGCTGGCGCATTGCGCGACCATGGTCAACACGCCCGAGCAGTCCAAGGCGCTGGCCCGACACCACGGCCCCATGGTCATCCTGGCCGCCAGCGGCATGGCCACCGGCGGGCGGGTGCTGCACCACCTGGCCCTGTACGCAGGCAGCCACCGCAACATGATCATCCTCACCGGCTACCAGGCCCCGGGCACGCGCGGCGCCACGCTGGCAGCCGGCGCCTCCACGGTACGCATCCACGGCAAGGAAGTCAGCGTCGGCGCCGAGATCGTGCAGCTGCAATCGGCCTCGGCCCATGCCGACGCCACCCAGCTGCTGGCCTGGCTGCGCACGCTGCCGCAGGCGCCGCAGCAGGTCTATGTCGTGCACGGCGAAATCAACGCCGCCGACGCGCTGCGCCAGCGCATCGAGCATGGCCTGGGCTGGCGCGCGCTGGTGCCGGAGCACGGCTCGACCTGGCCCTGTTGACACGGGCCCTGCTGAAACGGGCGCAGCGCAAGGCACGGCAAGGGGTTACCCCCTGTTACAGCGGGCGACGGCGATCGGTGAGAATCGCCCGCCATGGCTTTGCGGCTCTTTCACATCACCGAATTCGCGCAGTCCATGCTGTCGCCGGCGGCCCAACGCGAGGCGCGCCACCCGCTGCTGGTGCTGGGCCTGGCCGCCGGCTGGCTGGCCGTGGCCGGCAATCTGCCGCTGTGGCGCGCGCTGGCCGCACTGCCCGCTGGCGTGCTGCACCTGCTGTGGACGGGCGTCTGCCTGGGCCTGCTGCTGGTCTGCCTGCTGGCGGCGCTGCTGGCCCTGCTGAACTGGCCCGGGCTGCTGCGCCCGCTCGTCACGGCTCTCCTCGGGCTGGCCGCTTACAACACCCTGGCCCTGCTGGCCGCCCAGCCGGCGCTGCACGCCCCCACAGCCGCGCAGCAGCTGCTCGCCCTGCCCGCGCTGCTGCGCGGCCCGGCTGGCTGGCAGGCCGCGCTGCTGCCGGGCGCGGTGGCCCTCGTGCCCCTCGTCTGGCTGTGGGCCCGCCGGCTGCGCCGCATTCCGCTGGGGCAGCGCCTGCTGCACAACCTGCTGCTGGCCGCCGCCAGCCTGGCAGCCGCCGCGCTGCTGTGGTGGCTGGGCCGCCCTGTCCTGCTGCCGCTGCTGCAGCAGCAGCCCGGCTGGCTGGAGCTGGTCAGCCCCTTCAATACCCTGTTGAGTCTGGTGCGCTGAGCGCACCCTGGCGCGGCGTGTGCAGCAGCGGGGCTCAGACCCCGGCAGCCAGCGCCATCAGCCGCTCGCGGGCGGCGCGGTATTGCTGCCGTAGCTGGGCAATGTAGTCGGCCGCGGGCTGGATCTGGGTGATCGCTCCGATGCCCTGGCCCGCGCCCCAGATGTCTTTCCAGGCCTTTTTCGCGTCGCCGCCGAAGTTCATCTTGCTCGGGTCGCTCTCGGGCAAGTGGTCGGGGTCCAGTCCGGCGGCGCGGATGCTGGGCGCGAGATAGTTGCCGTGCACGCCGGTGAACAGATTGCTGTAAACGATGTCGTCGGACGAGCAGTCCACGATGGCCTGCTTGTAGGCATCGACGGCGCGCGCCTCGTGCGTGGCGATGAAGGGCGAGCCGATGTAGGCGAAATCCGCGCCCATGGCCTGGGCGGCCAGCACGGCCGCGCCGGTGGCGATGGCGCCTGAGAGCGCCAGCGGGCCATCGAACCACTGGCGAATTTCCTGCACCAGCGCAAAGGGGCTCTTGGTGCCGGCATGGCCGCCGGCGCCGGCGGCCACGGCGATCAGGCCGTCGGCCCCCTTGTCGATGGCCTTGTGCGCGAAAGTGTTGTTGATGACGTCGTGCAGCACCACGCCGCCCCAGCCGTGCACGGCCCGGTTGACGTCCTCGCGCGCGCCCAGGCTGGTGATGATGACCGGCACCTTGTATTTCTCGCACAGGGCCATGTCGTGCTCCAGCCGGTCGTTGGACTTGTGCACGATCTGGTTGATCGCAAACGGCGCGGCCGGACGGTCCGGGTGCGCCCGGTTGTGCGCCGCCAGCGCCTCGGTGATCTCGGCCAGCCATTCATCGAGCTGCGAAGCCGGCCGTGCGTTGAGCGCCGGCATCGCCCCCAGCACGCCCGCGGTGCATTGGGCAATGACGAGCTTGGGGTTGCTGATGATGAACAGCGGCGAGCCGATGATAGGCAGCGGCAGGTTGTGCAGGACCGGGGGCAGTTTGGACATGAAAGTCTCCGTTTGTTCTCGTAGTCGATGGGCTTGAGCTGGCACACCGGCGGCGCCCGCACCACAGTGGCCGCGCGGCTGACGCCGCCTGCGGCCCGGGTGCGGGTGCGGCGCGGCCTTAAAACGCCTCCAGCGGCAGCGCGGTGACGCTGCCGGCGCCGGCGACGATGGCCTCGCGCACGGCGGGTGCCTTGCTCAGGATGTGCTCGGCGTAGAAACGGGCCGTGACCACCTTGGCCTGCATGAAGGCCACATCGCGGCCCTGCGCGGCTTCGGCCTGGGCGGCCAGCAGCGCGCGCGCCAGCTGCCAGCCGGCCATCAGATTGCCGGCCAGCAGCAGATAGGGGACGCTACCGGCATAGACGGCATTGGGGCTGGACTCGCTGGTGAGAAAGGCCACCACGTCGATGAAGGCCTGGCGGGCCGCGTCCAGCCGCTGGGCCACGGCCAGCGCGTCGGCGCTGCCGTTGGCCCTGAGCTCAGCCACGGTGTCGGCGATGCGCGCCGCGATGCCGCGCGCCGTCTGGCCGCCGTCGCGCAGCGTCTTGCGGCCCACCAGGTCGTTGGCCTGGATGGCCGTGGTGCCTTCGTAGATGGTCAGGATCTTGGCGTCGCGGTAATGCTGGGCGGCGCCCGTTTCTTCGATGAAGCCCATGCCGCCGTGCACCTGCACGCCCAGGCTGGTGACTTCCAGGCTCATTTCGGTGCTGTAGCCCTTGACCAGCGGCACCATGAATTCGTAGAAAGCCTGGTTGTGCCGGCGCGCCTCGGCATCGGGGTGGTGATGGGCGGCGTCATAGGCGGCCGCGGCTACGCTGGCCATGGCGCGGCAGCCTTCGGTGTAGGCGCGCATGGTCATCAGCATGCGCCGCACGTCCGGGTGGTGGATGATGGGCGCGGCGGTCTTGAGCGAGCCATCGACCGGGCGGCTCTGCACCCGCTCGCGGGCATAGGCCACGGCCTTCTGGTAGGCGCGCTCGGCCACGGCGATGCCCTGCACGCCCACCGCGTAGCGCGCGGCGTTCATCATGATGAACATGTACTCCAGCCCGCGGTTTTCCTGCCCCACCAGGTAGCCCACGGCCCCGGCGCCGCAGCGGTCGGCCACGCTGCCGGCCAGGCCATCGCCATACTGGAGCACGGCGGTGGGGCTGGCCTTGATGCCGAGCTTGTGCTCGATGCTGACGCACTGCACGTCGTTGCGCGCGCCCAGGCTGCCGTCCGGGTTGACCAGGTACTTGGGCACGACGAACAGGCTGATGCCCTTGATGCCTTCGGGCGCGCCGCTCACGCGCGCCAGCACCAGATGCACGATGTTGTCGGCCATGTCGTGCTCGCCGTAGGTGATGAAGATCTTGGTGCCGAAGATCTTGTAGGTGCCATCGGGCTGGGGCTCGGCGCGGCTGCGTACCAGCGACAGGTCCGAGCCGGCCTGCGGCTCGGTGAGGTTCATCGTGCCGGTCCACTCCCCGCTGACGAGCTTGGCCAGATAGGTGGCCTTGAGTTCGTCGGAAGCGGCCGTCAGCAGCGCCTCGATGGCGCCATCGGTCAGCAGCGGGCACAGCGCAAAGCTCAGGTTGGCGCTGTTGATCATCTCGATGCAGGCCGCGCCGATGGCCTTGGGCAGGCCCTGGCCGCCAAAGTCCGCCGGATGCTGCAGCCCCTGCCAGCCGGCCTCGATGAACTGCCGGTAGGCCTGCTTGAAGCCGGGCGTGGTGATGACCTGCCCATCGCGCCAGTACGAGGGGTTGCGGTCGCCCTCCACGTTCAGCGGCGCCACCACCTCCTGGTTGAAGCGGGCCGCTTCCTCCAGCACCGCCTGGGCGGTGTCGTAGCCCGCTTCCTCGAAACCGGGCAGCGCGGCGATCTCATCGATGCGGGCCAGGTGCCGCAGGTTGAACAGCATGTCCTTGACGGGCGCGGTGTAGCTCATGGTGGTGTGCGCAATCGGTAGGGGCGATGGAAACCTGAAAAAAAGGCGTCCTCACGCAGCGCGGGACGCCCGGTTGCAACGCGGCGGCGCTTACAGCGCCTTGACCAGCTCCGGCACCGCGGTGAAGAGGTCGGCCTCCAGGCCGTAGTCGGCCACGCTAAAGATGGGCGCTTCCGGGTCCTTGTTGATGGCCACGATCACCTTGGAGTCCTTCATGCCGGCCAGGTGCTGGATGGCGCCGCTGATGCCGCAGGCGATGTAGAGCTGGGGCGCGACGATCTTGCCGGTCTGTCCCACCTGCAGGTCGTTGGGGGCGTAGCCGGCATCCACGGCCGCGCGGCTGGCGCCGATGGCCGCACCCAGCTTGTCGGCCAGCGGCGTCATGATCTCGTTGAACTTTTCCGCCGAGCCGAGCGCGCGGCCACCGGAGACGACGATCTTGGCCGCGGTCAGCTCGGGCCGGTCGCTCTTGGCCAGCTCCGAGCGCACGAAGCTGCTCTTGCCGCTGTCGGCCACGGCAGCCACGGTTTCGACCGGCGCGCTGCCGCCGCTGGCGGCCGCAGCGTCAAAGCCGGTGGTGCGCACGGTGATGACCTTGACCGCGTCCGCGCTCTGCACGGTGGCCACCGCGTTGCCGGCGTAGATGGGGCGCTCGAAAGTGTCGGCAGCGATCACCTTGGTGATCTCGGAAACCTGGGCCACATCCAGCCGGGCGGCCACGCGCGGGGCCACGTTCTTGCCGCTGGCGGTGGCAGGAAAGAGGATGTGGCTGTAGCCGCCGGCGACGGCCAGCACCTGGGCCGCCAGGTTTTCGGCCAGGCCGTGCGCCAGACTGGGGCCGTCGGCATGCAGCACCTTGCTGACGCCCGCGATCTGCGCGGCCGCCGCGGCCGCAGCCGCGGCGTTGTGCCCGGCCACCAGCACATGGACTTCGCCGCCGCAGGCGGCGGCCGCGGTGACGGTGTTCAGCGTGGCGCCCTTGATCGAGGCGTGGTCGTGTTCGGCGATGACGAGTGCGGTCATGTTCGGTACTCCTGTGTTCTGTGTGCGCCCGGGCTCAGATGACTTTGGCCTCGTTCTTCAGCTTGGCCACCAGCGTGGCCACGTCCGGCACCTTGATGCCGGCGCTGCGCTTGGGCGGCTCGGTGACCTTGAGCGTCTTCAGGCGCGGCGTGACGTCCACGCCCAGATCCGCGGGCTTGAGGGTGTCCAGCGGCTTTTTCTTGGCCTTCATGATGTTGGGCAGCGTCACATAGCGCGGCTCGTTCAGGCGCAGGTCGGTGGTGATGACCGCCGGCAGGCGCAGGCCCAGCGTCTCCAGCCCGCCATCGACCTCGCGCGTGACCTGGACCTGGCCCTCGGCCAGCTCGACCTTGGAGGCGAAGGTGGCCTGCGGCCAGTCCAGCAGCGCCGCCAGCATCTGGCCGGTCTGGTTGGCGTCATCGTCGATGGCCTGCTTGCCCATGATGACCAGCGTGGGCTGCTCTTTGTCCACCACGGCCTTGAGCAGCTTGGCCACGGCCAGCGGCTGCAGCTCGGCGTCGGTCTCGACCAGGATGGCGCGGTCGGCGCCGATGGCCATGGCGGTGCGCAGCGTTTCCTGGCACTGGCTCACCCCGCAGGAAACGGCGATGACCTCGGTCACGGCCCCCTTTTCCTTCAGCCGCACGGCTTCCTCGACGGCGATTTCGTCGAAGGGGTTCATGCTCATCTTGACGTTGGCGATGTCAACGCCGGTGTTGTCGGACTTGACCCGGACCTTGACGTTGTAGTCCACCACGCGCTTGACGGGGACGAGGACTTTCATGGAAACGACTCCTGCAGGTTGCGAATTCTTCCGTCGTGATTGACGTGCACGTCAATTCTAGGCGCTGCACTCCCGGCGCCCTGACGCCGGGACGACACAAAATCGAACGACCGTGCTTTTTTGGCGATTATACGCAGTCAGCCGCGGCGCAGGTGCACCACGCGCTGCGGATAGGGAATATCGATGCCGGCCTGCTGCAGGCCGCGCAGGATGGCCTGGTTGATTTCCGAGCGCAGGCTCAGCTGTCCGTTTTCCGGATCGACGATCCAGACCGCCAGCGTGAACTCCAGCCCGTCGGCGCCCAGGTTGGCCAGATGGGCGCTGGGCGCCGGGTCTTGGAGCACCCGCGGCTGGGCCGCGGCGGCATCGCACAGGATCTGCTGCACGCGCGCCACGTCGCTGCCATAGGCCACGGTGACGTTGAAGGTCAGCAGCACCTTGGGATCGGCCAGCGACAGGTTCTCGACCCGCTGGGTGATGATGAACTCGTTGGGCACGACGGACTCGCGGCCGTTGAGGGCGCGGATCAGCGTGTAGCGCGTCTTGATGTCGGTGACCACGCCCTCGAAGCCATCGACGCGCACCATGTCGCCGATGCGCAGCGAGCGCTCGGCCAGGATCACGAAGCCGCTGACGTAATTGGCCGCCAGCTTCTGCAGCCCAAAGCCCAGGCCCACGCCCAGCGCGCCGCCCAACACTGACAGCGCCGTCAGGTCCACCCCCACGGCCGACAGCGCGAACAGCACGCCCACCAGCAGCAGGCCGGCGCGGATGGCATTGGCCGCGATCTTGCGCATCGACAGGTCGCCCACGGCCTGCTGCAGGATGCGCCGCTCGATGGTGGCCGACAGCCACAGCGCCAGCACCAGCACCACCGCCGACGACAGCGTGCCTTCCAGCACCGTGCGCAGGCTCACCCGCGACTTGCCGAATGCGAACTGGATGGCCTCCAACTCGGCCAGCACCGCCGGCAGCAGGCCCGTGATCCACAGCACGGCCCCGCCCCAGGCCAGCCAGGAGACGACGCGCTCGATCCACTGCACCGTGGCCGAGCGGGGAAACGAGGCCCCCAGCACGCGCGCGACCAGCCGGATGGCCGCCAGCGACATGAAGATGGGCAGCGCCACGCGCAACAGGGCCACCGGCTGCACCTGCGCCAGGCCGTAGCGCGCCACGTACAGCAGCACGACCACCAGCGCCGGAAACAGCAGCCCGTCGATGATGTGCTGCCCGAACCAGACCGATGCCGCGCTGTGGCCGCGCCCGAGCAGGCGCGCCGTGCCATAGGCCAGGGCCAGGCAGGCCAGCAGCACCAGGGCTTCCACCCAGACACGGGGGCCACCCAGATCGTGCAGCAGATGTTGCAGTTCGGTCATCGCAGCGCAGACTCCATGCGGTTCGTTCAGCCCGCATTCTGCGCGAAACGGCCTGCCACGCCGACGCCGCAGGCTGCGGCAGAGCCCGCGCATTTCCGCTAAGCTTGCGGGCCTTGCCCCTGTAGAGCGAGCGCCCCATATGTCCGACACCCCTGCCCTGCCCCGCCGCCATCTGCTGACCGCCGTGGCCGCCGCAGCCACCACCGGCGCGGCCCTGCCCGCCCGTGCCGCTGGCAGCGCGCCGGCTGCCAGCGACGGCCCCCCGCACAAGGTGGTCTATCAGATCAACCGGCCCGAACCGGACTACCAGCAGGCCATCCTGAATTCCATCGGGGCGATGCTGAAGAAATACGTGGACGACGTGACCATCACCGTCGTCGTCTGGGGGCCGGGCATCCATCTGCTGGCCAAGAAGCCCAAGCGTCCCGTCCCCAAAGAGCTGCAGCAGCGCGTGCGCAGCATGAGCGAGTCCTACGGCATCGAGTTCATCGCCTGCGGCAACACGATGCACACGCTGGGCTGGGACAAGGCCGACATGCTGGACTTCGTACGGGTGGAGGAAGTGGGCGCTGCCGCCATCATGGAGCTGCAGGAAAAGGGCTACGCCTACATCGCCTGGTGAGGGCCGCTCCTGCGCGCGGGCCCGCCGCACTCAGACATCGGCCAGCACGCGCAGGTGCGCCTCGACGCTACGCGCCAGCGCGCTGAGGTTGTAGCCTCCCTCCAGACAGGAGACGATGCGCCCCTTCGCATGGCGGCGCGCCACTTCCTTGAGCCGCTGGGTGATCCACGCGTAGTCCTCCTCCACCAGGCCGAGCTGGGCCATGTCGTCCTCGCGGTGGGCGTCGAAGCCGGCGCTGATGAAGATCATCTGCGGCTTGAAGCGTTCCAGCCGCGGCAGCCACAGCATGTCGATGAGCTCGCGCACCTGCATGCCCCGGGTGTAGGCCGGCACAGGCACATTGACCATGTTGTCGCCATCGGGGCCGGCGCCGCCGGGCGGGTAGAACGGATGCTGGTAGAAGCTGACCATCAGAATCCGGTCATCCCCCGCCACGATGTCCTCGGTGCCGTTGCCGTGGTGCACGTCGAAGTCGGCGATGGCCACGCGCTTGAGCCCGTGGCGCTCCAGCGCGTACTTGGCCGCCAGCGCCACGTTGTTGACGAAGCAAAAACCCATGGCCTTGCTGCGGCAGGCATGATGCCCGGGCGGCCGCACCGCGCAAAAGGCGTTGTCCAGCTCGCCGGCGAGCACCGCGTCGGTGGCCGCCAGCGCCGAGCCGGCGCTGCGCAGGATCGCGTCCCAGGTGTGGGGGTTCATCGCCGTGTCCGGATCCAGGTTCAGATAGCGCGGCCCGCCGGCGGCCATTTCCTCCTGCAGCCGCTCGCTCATGCCGCGCAGCGCCGCCACGTACATGCGGTCGTGCGCCAGCTCCACCTCGTCCAGCGACGCCGGCGGGGCCTCAAGCCGCTGCAGCGCATCTCCCACGCCGGAAATCAGCAGCCGGTCCTCGATGGCATCGAGCCGCTCGGGGCATTCGGGATGGCCCGGCCCCATTTCGTGCCGGCGGCAGTCGGCGTGGGTGTAGTAGCCCGTCTTGCTCATGTCCGTGTTCCGTGTCTGCGTGCAGGCATGCTCTGGTGTAATGTGGTCCCATGGACGCCTCAGCCAAGATTAAAGCACTGCTGGATCAACTCAACCGTGTCATCGTCGGCAAGGCCGCCCAGGTGCAGGACTGCGTGGCCTGCCTGCTCGCCGGCGGCCACCTGCTGATCGAAGACGCCCCCGGCGTGGGCAAGACCACGCTGGCGCACGCGCTGGCGCGCAGCTTCGGGCTGCAGTTTTCCCGCGTGCAGTTCACCGCCGACCTGATGCCCGGCGATCTGTCGGGCGTCTCGGTCTATGACCGCAACCGCAACGCCTTCGTCTTCCACCCCGGGCCGATCTTCGCGCAGGTGCTGCTGGCCGACGAGATCAACCGCGCCAGCCCCAAGACCCAGAGCGCGCTGCTGGAGGCGATGGAGGAACACCAGGTCACGATCGAGGGCGAAACACGGCCGCTGCCGCAGCCTTTCTTCGTCATCGCCACCCAGAACCCGCAGGAGCAGCTGGGCACGCACCCGCTGCCGGAATCGCAGCTGGACCGCTTTCTGATGCGCATCTCGCTGGGCTATCCGGACCGCGCAGCCGAGCGCGCCCTGCTGGCCGGTCAGGACCGGCGCGAGCTGGTCGAACGGCTGCCCGGGCTGCTGACGGCGCAGGAGCTGGCGGTGCTGCAGCAGCAGGTGCAGGCCGTGCATGCCTCCGACGCGCTGCTGGACTATCTGCAGGACCTGGTCGATGCCACACGCTCGGGGCGCTGGTTCGTGCAGGGCCTGTCGCCTCGCGCCGCGCTGGCCGTGCTGCGCGCGGCCAAGGCGCAGGCGCTGCTGGCCGGGCGCGACTACGTGGCGCCGGACGATGTGCAGGCCATCCTGCCGCAGACCACGGCCCACCGGCTGGTGCCACTGGCCGGCGCCGGCCGCGGCGCCCTGGCGCAGGTGCGCGCGATGATCGAGGCCGTGCCGCTGCCATGAGGCAGACCGCGCCCGGCCCGGCCGCGCCGGCGCCCAGCTCCTGGCGGCAGCCGCTGGCGTCGCTGCGCGCGCGCTGGCGCCGCTGGTGGCTGGCGCGGCTGCCGCGCAGCGATACGCTGACGCTGACGCAGCGCAACGTGTACATCCTGCCCACCCGCGCCGGCCTGATGCTGGCGGCCACGCTGCTGGTGCTGCTGGTGGCCTCGATCAATTACCAGCTCAACCTGGGCTATCTGCTGACCTTCGCGCTGGGCGGCAGCGCCGCCGTCAGCACCTACGTCTCGCACGGCACGCTGCGCGGCCTCACGCTGGTGCTGCACCCGGTGGCCGCCCACCATGCCGGCACGCCCACGCGCGTGCGCCTGACGCTGCACCACACGCGGGCCGCGCCCCGCTACGGCATCGGCCTGCGCTGGCACCAGCGGGCCGACCGCGACCACTGGGTGTGGTGCGACGTGCCGGCGCACGGCAGCGCCGACGTGGAGCTGGTGCTCGACGCGCTGGCGCGCGGCGTGCACCCGCTGCCGGCGATCACCGCCGAAACCCGCTTTCCGCTGGGCATCTTCCGCGTCTGGGCGCTGTGGCAGCCGGCCGCCCAGGTGCTGGTCTATCCCGCACCCGAAGCGGCCGCCCCGCCGCTGCCGCCGGCCCAGCCCCACGGCAGTGCCGCCGCTGCCCGCGCCCAAGCCGCCGGCAGCGAATGGGACAGCCTGCGCCCCTACCGCCGGGGCGATGCGCTGCGGCAGATCGTCTGGAAAAAGGCTGCTCGCAGCGACGAGCTGGTCAGCCGCGAGCTGCAGCAGGGCCAGCCGGCGCAGCTGTGGCTCGATCTGTCGCAGACCCCGGGCGCGACGCTGGAGCAGCGGCTGTCGCGCCTGTGCGCCTGGGTGCTGGCCGCCGAGGAGCAGGGGCTGGACTACGGGCTGCGCCTGGGCAGCGTGGTGCTGCCGCCGGCGCAGGGCCCCGCCCACCAGCGGGCCTGTCTGGAAGCGCTGGCGCGGGCCTGAAGCCGGCGGCCGCAGCGCCGACCCTCAGGCCGCCTGGCCGGCGCCCGGCGGCAGCGCCGCAGGCGCTGGTGGGGTCGGCAGCTGCGGCGGCTGCAGCAGGGCCTGGATGTCCTCGGCGTTGAGCGTCTCGCGCGCCAGCAGCAGCTCGGCGCCGCGCTCCAGCGTCTGGCGCTGGAGCGTGAGGATCTCGCTGGCGCGCTGGATGGCCGCCTCGGTGAGCGCGCGCACCGCGCAGTCGATCTCGCGCGCGGTCTCGGGCGCGTAACGCCGCGCGGCCGCCTCGTAGCCTTCGGGCAGCGGCCCCAGAAAGGGCGACGGCGCCTGCTCGTAGGCCACCTGCCCCAGCGTCGGATCCATGCCGAAGCGCATCACCATGCTGCGCGCGATGTCGGTGGCCTTGGCCAGATCGTCGGCCGCGCCGGTGGAGATTTCGCCCACCAGCAGCAGCTCGGCCGCGCGGCCGGCCAGCAGCACGGCCATCTTGTTTTCCAGCTCGCGCCGGGTCATCAGGAAGCGGTCTTCGGTCGGGCGCTGGATGGTGTAGCCCAAGGCGCCGACGCCGCGCGGGATGATGGAGACCTTGTGCACCGTGTCCACCCCCGGCAGCGCCAGCGCCACCAGCGCGTGGCCCATTTCGTGGATGGCAATCACGCGCCGCTCCTGCGGGTTGAGGACGCGGTTGCGCTTCTCCAGGCCAGCGACGATGCGCTCGATCGCGGCGGTGAAGTCGGCCAGCGTCACCTCGCTGGCATTGCGGCGCGTCGCCAGCAGCGCGGCCTCGTTGACCAGGTTGGCCAGATCGGCGCCGGTAAAGCCCGGCGTGAGCGCGGCGATCTGCTCCAGATCCACCCCCTCGGCCAGCTTGATGCGGCGGATGTGCACCCGCAGGATCTGCAGCCGGCCCACGCGGTCCGGGCGGTCCACCAGCACCTGGCGGTCGAAGCGCCCCGCGCGCAGCAGCGCCGGATCGAGGATCTCGGGCCGGTTGGTCGCCGCCAGCAGCACCAGGCCCTGGCGCGGGTCGAAGCCGTCGAGCTCGGCCAGCAGCTGGTTGAGCGTTTGCTCCTTTTCGTCGTGGCCGCCCAGCCCCCAGGCGCCGCGCGCGCGGCCCAGCGCGTCGATCTCGTCGATGAAGATGATGGCCGGCGCGTGCTGGCGGGCCTGCTCGAAGAGGTCGCGCACGCGCGCAGCGCCGACGCCGACGAACATCTCGACAAACTCCGAGCCGTTGATCGAGAAAAACGGCACCCCGGCCTGCCCGGCGACGGCGCGCGCCAGCAGCGTCTTGCCCGTGCCCGGCGGCCCCACCAGCAAGATGCCCTTGGGAATGCGCGCGCCCAGCCGGCTGTAGGACTGGGGGTCTTTCAGGAAATTGACGATCTCGCGCAGCTCCTCCTTGGCCTCATCGACGCCGGCCACGTCGTCGAAAGTGACCTTGGTATCGCTTTCCACATAGACCTTGGCCTTGCTCTTGCCAATGGCCAGCAAGCCGTCGCCCAGCCCGCCACCCAAGCCGCCCTTGGCGGCGATGCGGCGGATGATGAGCATCCAGATGCCAAAGAACACCAGCGCCGGCACCACCCAGGAAAAGATGTCGCGCAGCAGCGTGCTCTGCACCACGCCGGTGAAGCGCACGCCGTATTGCGCCAGATCGCGCGCCAGCTCGATCTCCACCCGCGTGGTGGCAAAGCGGCTGCGCCCGTCGGGCAGTGGCTGGTTCAGCGTGCCTTCGATGTGGTTGGGAAAAATCGCCACTTCCTTGACATTGCCCTTTTCCAGCTCGCGCAGGAATTCGCTGTAGGGCAGCGGCTCGACCTGCTGCCACTGCTGCACATAGCTGTGCAGCACCAGCACGCCCAGGATGGCGAGCACCAGGTACCAGACGTTCCACTGCGTGCTGCGATCCATGGCGCTCAATCCTCCAGATGCGGTGGCGACAGGCCTTCGGCCGGCTCGCCCGTATCCGGGTCTATCCATTCGGAGATGCCCAGCTCGCTTTCGGCCTCGCTCAGGTCCTCGCCCGGCTCGGGCGCCTCGCCGCTGGCGGCCTGCATGTCGGCCAGGGCCTCCTCGTAGGTCCGAAACGGACCCACCTCCTGGCGTCCGTCGGGCGCCACCCAGTAGTAGCCGTCGGGACGCTTGAGCACCTGCTCGTCCAGCGTCTCGGCAATTTCCGGCACGGCTTTCATCGCCGGTGTCTGGCGTTCGGTCAGGGACGCTTTGCGCTTCATTTGGCTCACCTCTCGAAACTGTCGAATGGCTGCAAGCATCGGCTCAAGGCCACAGCCGCTGCTTGAGCCAGGTCAAACAGCGGTGAGCTTGCCCGACTCGGCGCCCGACCACAAGCTGAACATCCATCCACTGCCGGCGCAGGCCCGCTGCCGCAGGCGCTGCGGGCGCGGGCGGCGAACGGAAATCAGCGGGGCATATGGAAAGTGGATGGCAGGCCCCGCGGGGCTTACTGCCGCGGCGGCGCCACCGCATCGGCGATGCGGCTGCGCCGCGCCTTCCAGGCGCCGGCCAGCACCAGCAAGCCGGGAATGAGGATCAGCCCCCAGATGATCTTGTCCAGATGGGCCTTGACCCACGGCAGGCTGCCGAGGTAGTAGCCCGCGGTGCAGATACCCAGCACCCAGATCAGCGCGCCCACCACGTTGTAGAACGTGAACTTCGCGCGGCTCATCGCGGCCACCCCGGCCACGAAGGGCGCGAACGTGCGGATGAAGGGCATGAAGCGCGCCAGCACGATGGTGATGCCACCGTAGGTTTCGTAAAAATTGTGCGCCTGGTCGAAGGCCCGCTTGTTGAAAAAGCGCGAATCCTCCCACTGGAACACCTTGGGACCGAAGTAGCGCCCGATCGTGTAATTGGTCTGGTCCCCCAAAATGGCCGCGATCAGCAGCAGCACCACCACCAGCGGGTAACTCAGCATGCCGGCACCGGCCAGCGCGCCCACCACGAACAGCAGCGAATCCCCCGGCAGAAACGGCATCACCACCAGCCCCGTCTCGACGAAGACGATGAGAAACAGCAGCGCATAGACCCACACGCCATAGGCCTGCACGAAGGCTTCCAGGTGCTGGTCCACGTGCAGGATGAAATCGATCAGAAAGGTGATGAGCTCCATGGCCCGGGATTATCCCTGCCTGCTCGACGGCCCTGCGCCGGCCCGCTAGACTGGGCCTATCGCTTCGAACCGCTGCCGCCCCATGCGTCCTGCCGGTGTCCCCTCCCATTGCCTGCGCTACGTCCTGCTGGCCCTGGCGCTACTGGCTCCCGGCTGCGGCAGGGCCGATGAAATGGCCCATGCCGGCGCGTGGGAACGCATGGCGCAGGCCGCCCGGCGCGCCGCGCTGGAGCCGCGCACCTGGGTGCCGCTGCTGGGCGCCGTGGCCCTGCAGCTGGGCGACGCGGACCGCCGCCTGCAGGCCTGGGCCGCCGACCAGACCCCGCTGTTCGGTTCGCGCGACAGCGCCGAGCGCAGCAGCGACACGCTCAAGGCCGTGGCCAACGGCCTGTGGGTGGGCTCCGCGCTGGCTCCCTGGCCGCAGGATGAGCAGGCCGGCGGCTGGCTGGCGGCCAAGGCCCAGGTGGTGCTGGTGCAGGCCGGCGCCCACATGAGCAACAGCATCCTGGTCGGCCAGCTCAAGGACGGCACTGCGCGCATGCGTCCCAACGGCGCCGGCGCCACCAGCTTCCCGTCCGACCACGCGGCACGCGCCGGCCTGCACACGCAGCTGACGCGCCACAACCTGCAGCAGCTGGGCTGGTCGGCCCGCGTGGCCAATGCCGCCAGCCTGGGGCTAGACGCGCTGGGCGCCCTGACCGCCTGGGCCCGGGTCGAAGCCAACCAGCACTACCCTTCGGACGTGCTCGCCGGCCTGGCGCTCGGACATTTCCTGGGCGTGTTCTTCACCGAGGCGTTTGCCACCCCTGTGGCCGCCCGCCTGCAGCTGCACTGGCAGCCCGGGCCGCGCGCGCAGCTATGGGCGCGCTGGCAGTTTTGAGCAACCGGCTCGCAGCAGGCCGGCGCTGTGCGCCTGCGCGGGGTCCGCACTCCGCCGTCTCCGACAGGGCCCACCCTACAATGCCCGCGTGAATGCACCCGCCCCCACTGCCCCGCGCCGCCC
>DAIUCJ010000038.1:15461-25181 GCA_036846225.1 Hylemonella sp. | reverse complement strand
GAGCGGGGCATGGCGGGGGCGGCAGGTCAGGCGGTGTCCATGATCCTATCGGCAAACCCGGGCGCGGACTTGAGCTGGGCTATAGTCGGAAGGGCCGGCTCCTGCCGGCAGGCGGGCCTGGGCGCCGGCCCGTTGCACTTTCGCTTTTCCGCGCTTTTCCGTACAGGCCGCCGTGAGCATCCAGACCGACGAATTCGACCTGCCTTCCGGCCCGCGTGTGGTGTCGGCCGCGCCGGCATCGGCCCGCGAAGAGGCCATCGAGCGCGCGCTGCGCCCCAAGCTGCTGGACGAGTACGTGGGCCAGGCCAAGGTGCGCGAGCAGCTGGAGATCTTCATCGGCGCGGCGCGCCAGCGCCGCGAGGCGCTGGACCACGTGCTGCTGTTCGGCCCGCCGGGTCTGGGCAAGACCACGCTGTCGCACATCATCGCCGCCGAGCTGGGCGTGAACCTGCGCCAGACCAGCGGCCCGGTGCTGGAAAAGCCCAAGGATCTGGCCGCGCTGCTGACCAACCTCGAGAAGAACGACGTGCTCTTCATCGACGAGATCCACCGGCTGTCGCCCGTGGTGGAGGAAATCCTCTACCCGGCGCTGGAGGACTACCAGATCGACATCATGATCGGCGAGGGGCCGGCCGCGCGCAGCATCAAGCTGGACCTGCAGCCCTTTACGCTGGTGGGCGCCACCACCCGCGCCGGCATGCTGACCAATCCGCTGCGCGACCGCTTCGGCATCGTCGCGCGGCTGGAGTTCTACAGCGCCGAGGAGCTGGCGCGCATCGTCACGCGCAGCGCGGCCCTGCTCAACGCCCCGATGGACGAAGACGGCGGATTCGAAATCGCCCGTCGCTCGCGCGGCACCCCGCGCATCGCCAACCGGCTGCTGCGCCGCGTGCGCGACTACGCCCAGGTCAAGGGCGGCGGGCGCATCACCCGCGAGATCGCCCAGGCCGCGCTGGCCATGCTGGACGTGGACCCGCAGGGCTTCGACCTGATGGACCGCAAGCTGCTCGAAGCCGTGATCCACCGCTTCGACGGCGGGCCGGTGGGGCTGGACAACATCGCTGCCAGCATCGGCGAGGAGGCCGGCACCATCGAGGACGTGATCGAGCCCTACCTGATCCAGCAGGGCTTTCTGCAGCGCACGCCGCGCGGGCGCGTGGCCACGCTGGCGGCCTACCGGCACCTGGGCGTGACGCCGCCGCGGGCCGAAGGCGGACTGTTCGACGCCTGACCGCAAGGAGCCGCCGACCGATGAACAGGCTTTTCACGCGGCTTGGCGGGCGGGCCCGCTGGTTCGTGCTGGCGGCCGTACTGGGCTTGGCCGCGGCGGCGCTGGCACTGGCCTGGCGCGCCACGGCCGCGCCGGCCTACACGGTGCAACCCGCGGCCCTGGTGCGCACGCTGCAGTTTTCGGCCCGGGTGGCCGCGCTCACCCGCGTCGAGGTGGGCAGCACGCTGACCGGGCGCGTCGAGCGCGTGGCCGTGCGCGAGGGCGATACGGTCCAGCGCGGGCAACTGCTCGTGCTGCTGGAGACCGATGAGCTGCGCGCGGCCCAGGCGCAGGCGCTGGCCGGCGAGCGGCAGGCCCAGGCCACCGTGCAGGCCGCGCAGGCCACGCTGGCGCGCACCGAGCAGCTGGTGCGGCAGAACTACACCAGCGCGGCCCAGCTGGATGAGGCGCGCCGGGCGCTGGATGTGGCGCAGGCGCAGCTGGGCGCCGCGCGGGCGGCCGTGCAGGTGGCCCAGGCGCGGCTGGCGCAGGCCCGCATCGTGGCGCCGGCGCCCGCGCGGGTGCTGGCGCGCAGCGTCGAGCCGGGGCAGATCGTGCAGCCGGGCAAGCCGCTGCTGACGCTGGCGCTGCACGGGCCGACCGAGCTGGTGGCGCCGGTGGACGAGCGCTTTCTCGACCAGCTGCAGGTGGGCCAGCCGGCCGCCGTGGTGGCCGATGCCTATCCCGCGCAGCGGCTGGCGGCGCGGGTGCTGCGCATCGCGCCGCTGGTGGACGCGCAGCGCGGCGCGGTGGAGGTGCGGCTGGCGCTGCAGCAGGAGCCGCCTGCCTTCCTGCGCGAGGACATGACGCTGTCGGTCGAGGTGGAGACGGCGCGGCGCGAGCAGGCGCTGGCCCTGCCGCTGGCGCTGCTGCACGCGGTGCAGGGCGACCGCGCCCGGGTCTGGGTGGTGGCCGACGGGGTGGCGCAGGAGCGCACGGTGCGGCTGGGGCTGCGCACGCTGCAGGCGGCCGAGGTGCTGGAGGGGCTGCGAGCGGGCGAGCAGGTGCTCGCGGGCGCGGCCTGGCAGGCCGGGCAGCGGGTGCGCCCTCTGCCCTGGGCCGGCGGGCAGGAGGCCGCCGCGGCAGGCAGCGGCGGCGCCGGCGCGGCGGCTCTGAGCAACGCCATGGGACGCTGAAGACCGGGTGGCAGCATGCGCGGGCTGGGCTTCGAATGGCAGGTGGCGCTGCGCTTTCTGCGCGAAGGGCGCATGCAGACCGTGCTCATCATCGTCGGCGTGGCCGCCGGCGTGGCCGTGGTGGCCTACATCTCGGCGCTGGTCTCGGGGCTGCAGCGCAACACCCTGGCCAAGACCCTGGGCGCGCAGGCCCACCTGACGCTGCGCGCGCCCGACGATGCCGTGCTGGCGGCGGCGCAGCCGGCGCCGGGTGCGCATATGCTCACCGACACCCAGGCACGCGCGCAGCGCCTGCGCTCGGTGGCCAACTGGCAGGCGCTGGTGCCGGTGCTGCAGGCCATGGAGCCGATCGCCGCGGTCTCGCCCATGGTGTCGGGCTCGGGGCTGGCGCTGCGTGGCGAAGCTTCGCAGGCCATCGCGCTGATGGGGGTGGAGCTGGACCGCTACGACCGCATCGTGGGGCTGCGCGGCAAGGTGGTGGCCGGGCAGGCGCGGCTGGAGCCGGGCGACGCCATCGTCGGGCGCGACCTGGCCGCGGATCTGGGCGTGCAGGTCGGCGACCGCTTCAACGTGCAGACGGCCGTGGGCACGCGCAGCGTCAGCGAGGCCGTGCGCGTGACCGCGCTGGTCGATCTGGGGGTGCGCGACCTGAACCGCCGCACCGTCATCGTGCCGCTGCGCGCGGCGCAAAGCCTGCTGGGCCTGCCGGGCGGCGCCACGGTGCTGGAGATGACGCTGCACGACGTCTGGAGCGCCGGCACGCTGGCCGCGCAGCTGCGGGCGCGCTATCCCTACAAGGTGGAGAGCTGGCAGGAGAACAATGCCCAGCTCGTCTCGGCGCTGAACGCGCAGTCGGTCAGCACCGCGCTCATCCGCATCGTGGTCATGGTGGTCGTGGTGCTGGGCATCGCCAGCGTGCTGGTGGTGTCGGTGGTGCAGAAGCGCCGCGAGATCGGTATCCTGCGCGCCATGGGCGCCACGCGCGCGCAGGTGCTGCGCGTGTTCCTGCTGCAGGGCGCCATCGTGGGCGCGCTGGGGTCGGCGCTGGGGGTGCTGCTGGCCGCCGGCCTGGTGTGGGGCTTCACCCATTTCGTGCGCGGCTCGGACGGACTGCCGCTGTTCACGATCGCGCTGCCACCGGACGTGGCGCTGAAAGTGGCCCTGCTGGCCACGGTCTGCGGCGTGCTGGCGGCCGTCGTGCCGGCGCGCCGGGCCGCGGCCATGGACCCGGCCCAGGCCATACGGATGTGAGATGCCGCCCGCTGCCGACGTCCTGATCGAGCTGGAGGCGGTGCGCAAGCGCTACAACGTCGGCCAGCCCAACGAAACCGAGGTGCTGCACGGCCTGGACCTGCAGGTGCGGCGCGGCGAATTCATGGCGCTGATCGGCCCGTCCGGCTCGGGCAAGAGCACGCTGCTCAACATCCTGGGTCTGCTGGAGCGCCTCAGCAGCGGGCGCTACCGCCTGCTGGGCGAGGAGGTGCAGGCGCTGGACGACGCGGCGCTGACGCTGCGCCGGCGCCAGACGCTGGGCTTCGTGTTTCAGTTCCACCACCTGCTGCCGGCGTTCACGGCGCTGGAAAACGTCACCCTGCCGGTGCTGATGGCCGCCGGCTGGGTGGATGCCCGTGCCCGTGAGCGCGCCGGCGCGCTGCTGGCCGCCGTCGGGCTGGGGCAGGCGCTGCACAAGCGGCCGTCGGAGCTGTCCGGCGGCATGCAGCAGCGCGTGGCCATCGCCCGCGCCCTGGTGATGGAGCCGGCGTTGGTGCTGGCCGACGAGCCCACCGGCAATCTGGACACGGCGTCGTCCGACGAAGTGTTCGCGCTGCTGCGGCGCATCCATGCTGAGCGCGGCACCAGCTTCATCGTCGTCACGCACGATCCGCGGCTGGCCGCGCGCTGCGACCGCCAGGTCGAGCTCATCGACGGACGCATCGCCCGCGACGAAGGGGGACGATGAGGCGCTTGCGCGGGCTGCTGCTGGCCGCAGGGCTGCTGTGCGCGGCGGTGGCCGCGCGCGCCGAGCTCCAGCCGCTGTGGGAGCTGGGCCTGGGCGTGGCCGTGCTCGATTGGCCGCTGTACCGTGGCGCGGCCGAGCGGCGCAGCTTTCTGCTGCCGGCGCCCTATCTGCAGTACCGCGGGCGTTTCTTGCAGGTCGAGCGCGACCGCGTGCGCGGCCTGCTGTGGCAGCAGGGGCCGTGGGAGCTGGACCTGAGCGTCAACGGCGCGGTGCCGGTGAGCAGCCGCGACTCCGAGGCGCGCCAGGGCATGCCCGATCTGGACCCGACGCTGGAAATCGGCCCCTCGCTCAACGTGCGGCTGCACGATGACGCGCGCCGCCATGGCCGGCTCGATCTGCGCCTGCCGGTGCGGGCGGTGCATGCGGTCGGTTTCGGCCGCTTCGAGCAGGTGGGCTGGCTGGCGCAGCCGCAGCTCAACCTGGACCTGCCAGCCCTGCTGCCGGGCTGGAGCCTGAGTCTGCAGGGCTCGCTGCTCTACGGCGACCGCGGCTACCACGCCTACTTCTACGACGTGGCGCCCACCTACGCCACCGCCACGCGGCCGGCCTATGCCGCGCCCGGCGGGTTCGCGGGCCGCCAGTTGCTGCTGGCGACGAGCCGCCGCTGGGGCCACTGGTGGTTCGGCGGCTTTCTCAAATGGGATGACGTGGGCAGCGCGGCCTTTGCCGACAGTCCGCTGGTGCAGCGTACCCATGCGGTGGCCGCCGGCTTCATGCTGGCGCGGGTGCTGGCCCAGTCGGAACGGCTGGTCGAGGTGGGGAAAGACTGATCCCTTACGATGGCCATCCAGCAAGGACAGACCCGCCCGGCGGCCGACGGCCGCGGCGGGCAGGGAGGAGGATACCGATGAGCGTCGATACCGCCACAGCGCGCCCGGCCGCGCCTGCGGCCACAGCCATGCCCGCCGCGACGCGCGAGCGGGCCTTCTACCCACGCCCCAGCCGCATCGCCTGGCTGATCGCGTTTCTGCTGGTTGTGCTGATGGCGGTGCTGGCCCTGGCGCTGGTGGCGGGGTGGACCGATCCGTCACGCCGCTCACCCGACGGCGGCGCGCTGGCGGTGCTGCTGGTGCTGCTGCTGTGCGGCGGGGGGCTGGCGTGGGCGCTGCGGCGCGCCCGCGCCCACCGCCGGCCGCTGTTGCGGCTGGGTCCGCGCGGCGTGCTGGCAGCCGGCTGGCGCGCGCCGTTGGCCTGGGACCAGCTGCAGGACGTGGAGCTGGTGCAGGCGCTGGGGCAGGCTTATCTGGATTTCCGGCTGCACGATGAGGCCGCGCCGCGGCGCGGCCGCTGGGGGTGGCGCCAGGGCGTGCGGCGCGTGCAGGTGGCGGCGCTGTCGCCCGATGACCGCCTGGCCGCCTATGCGGCCATCCATGCGCGGCTGGCGCCGCTGCGGCAGGCTGCCGGCCTGGGGCCGGCGCACAGCGTGCAGCAGGCGCACGCGGCCGCGGCTTTCGAGCGCGCCCTCGACGCCGCCACCCCGCTGGCTTGGGGGCTGTACCTGATGGTGGCGCTCAATGTCGGCGTCTGGCTGCTGCAGCTGGTCCAGGGCATCAGCCCGTTCAAGCCCACGCCGGCGCAGCTGTATGCCTGGGGCGCCAACTCGGCTTCGGCGGTGCTGCGGGAGGGAGAGTACTGGCGTCTGCTCACGGCCACCTTCCTGCATGCCGGGTTGCTGCATCTGGCCTTCAACATGATCGGCCTGTGGGAGGCCGGCCGGCAGATCTGCCGCTGGTATGGCAACGGGCAGTTCCTGTTCATCTATCTGGGCGCGGCGCTGGGCGGCAGCGCGCTGAGCCTGCATTTCTCGGCGCAGCAGGCGGTTTCGGTGGGCGCTTCGGGCGCGGTGTTCGGCGTATTGGGCGCGGTGCTGGTGGCGCTGTGGCGGCACCGCGAGCGCATCCCGGCGCCGATTGCCAAACGGCTGATGGGCAGCCAGGGGGTGTTCGTGGTCTATGCGCTGACGCAGGGCTTGGGCAAGACCGGGGTGGACAACGCCGCCCACGTCGGCGGTCTGCTGGCCGGCGCGGCGCTGGCCTTGCTCCTGGCGCCGCGGCTGGAAGAGGGCGCGCGCGCCCGGCTGCGGCAGGGGCTGGCCGCTGTCGTGGTGGCGGCGGCGGTGGGCACGCTGGTGGCCGCCACGCCCGGCGCGCGGATCGACCACCGCCAGCTGTTCGAGTCGCAGGCCGCGCTGCAGGCGCTGCTGCCGCGCATGCAGGCCAGCGAGCAGGCCCTGGCCAGCGATGCGCAGGCGGCGCAGGCCCGCCGCATCGATGCGGCCGAGTTCATGGCCCGCATCCGTCAGACCCATCTGCCGGCTTTCCGGCAGCACAACCAGGCCCTGCAGCCGCTGGCATTTCCAGCCGGGCATCCGATGCAGGCGCTGTTGCAGGACCTGCGCGCGGTGTACGGCCTGATGGAAGAGGCGCTGGCGCTGGAAGTGCGCCAGTACGAGCTGGTGCAGCGCATCGGCCCGCTGCCTTTCGATCCGGCCGCGCCGGAGCTGGCCGAGCTGCTGGCCCTGCGGCGCCAGATCGCCGACAACGGCGCTAGCCTCAAGGCGGCCCGGGCCCGCCTGCAGGCCACGGCTCAAGCCCTGCCGCAGCAGGCGGGGCGCCGCTGAAAGGCGCGCCCGGTGCCCGCCCGCCGGGGATGGGCCCACATGCGGATGTGTCGGCCAAGTGACGGTTGGCTGACATCGGGCTGACAAACCGGCTTGGGCGTGGAAGGGGATTTCCCCGGTGCGCCAGCGCCGGATCCAGCGGCTATCATCCGCGCCGTCGTTGGGTTTTCCGTAGAGTTCGTCAGAACCATGCTGGCTGCTGCCACCAAGTTCCTCACCACGCTGCAGGAACGTCTCAATCCGTTTTTCGAACCCCGTCCGGATGCGGCGGTCCGCATCGCCGACATCCGCCAGGCCATGCTGGACAGCCTGGGCCCGCAGGGCCGGCAGCGCCACCCCTACCTGGAGCAGCGTATCCTGCAGGCCTCCGGCGTGCCGGCGCTGTGGTTCCTGCGCCCGGAACTGCTGATGGTGCTGGCGGCCCAGCATGGCGAGCAGGCCGCGCGCGAGATCGTGGACGAAATCAGCGCCTTGTTCGAGGGGCTGCTGCCTGCCGGGCTGCAGCCGCGCGCCGGCGCCATGCGGCGCTGACGCGGCGGCGGTCGCTGCGCTGCCCGTCCCCGGGCTTTTTGTCAGGGGCGCGGCAGTCATTTCATCAAAAATGTCGCCAAAATAATCGAAGGCGACAAAGCGGGCGCCGCCGTGCCGCCGCAGGTGGCCGTTTGCTGAAAAAGGCCCTAAACCCCCCTCTTTTTCTGCCGTTAACCGAAGTACGTCACAGGCTCAAAGCCTTCGGTATGCAACGCTTGGGGGCTCGAAGATCATGCAACTGCCTCAAATCGACCGCACTGCCATCCGGCCGGCCGGCTCGGAGGTGGTTGCGCCTGCCGCCGCCAGCCGGGTGATTCCGGTGGCGCCGGTCAATCCGCCGGCCGCCGCCACGCCCGAGCCCAATCCGGGCGTGGTCAACGACATCAGCCCAGCGGTGCAGGCCCGGGTTCAGCAGGCCGCCCAGGCCGACCCGATGCGCAACGAACCCCGCCGCGAAGACGGTGGCCAGGACTGGACCAAGCGGCAGGAGGCGGCGACCCGACCCGAGGAGCCGCTGCCGAAGGAGCCGCTGTCCAAGCTGCTGATCGACCACATGCATGCGGTCTGGAGCGCCAGCGCGCGGGTGGTGGAAATCTGGCTGCAGAACAATCCCACCCAGAATCCCACGGTGAACCAGCAGGCCCAGGCCCAGGTGCAGGCCAGCAACCGCAACGTCGATCCGCTGGCCACGCCGGGCCTGATTGCCAAGGAAACGCTCACCTACACGCCCAACCGCGTGCGCAAGACCGAAAAGCCGGAGTAAGGCGCGGCCCGCCGGCGGCGATGTCTTAACATCGGCCGATGCATCACCGAACGGCCCTGGTCCTGTTCTCCGGCGGACAGGACTCCACCACCTGCCTGGCCCATGCCCTGGCCCACTACGAGCGGGTCGAGACCATCGCTTTCGACTACCGCCAGCGCCACCATGTGGAGCTGCAGGCGCGGCTGCGCGTGCTGGAGGAAATCCGCCGGCGCTTTCCGCAATGGGCGCCCCGTCTGGGGCAGGACCATCTGCTGGATCTGGCCGTGCTGGGCGAGGTGAGCGAGACCTCGCTGACGCGCGACATGGCCTTCCGCATGGAAGCCAGCGGCCTGCCCAACACCTTCGTGCCGGGGCGCAACCTGCTGTTTCTCACGCTGGCGGGGGCCGTGGCCTACCGGCGGGATCTGCAGGTCATCGTGACCGGGGTCTGCGAGACCGACTTCTCGGGGTACCCGGACTGCCGCGACGACACGATGAAGGCCATGCAGCTGGCGCTGTCGCTGGGCATGGACAAGCGCTTTCTGATCGAAACGCCGCTGATGTGGCTGGACAAGGCCGAGACCTGGTCCCTGGCCGAGCAGCTGGGCGGCGCGGCGTTGGTGGAGCTGATCGTCGAGCACACCCACACCTGCTATCTGGGTGAGCGCACGCAGCGCCACCCCTGGGGCTATGGCTGCGGCAGCTGCCCGGCCTGCGAGCTGCGCGCGCGCGGCTGGGCGCGCTACCGGGCAGCGCAGGCAGGATCTGCTCAGGCCTGACGGAGCTGAAACAGCGCCACCGTCTCGTCGCTGCGCTTTTCCAGCGTCCAGTGCCGGCTGTGGAAGGTGGCCACGGTCTGGCGGTGCGCAATCGAAACGATGGCGCCCTGGCCGCGGCGCACCAGTTCCACCAGCCGCGCGTAGAGCTGGCGCTCGGCGTCCTCGTCCAGCGCGCTGGTGGCTTCGTCGGCGAAGACCCAGGCCGGCTTTTTCAGGAAGACCCGTGCCAGCGCCAGGCGCTGCTGCTCGCCGCCGGAGAGTTTCTGCCCCCAGGCATCGACCACGTCCAGCTGGTCCGCCAGATGCGGCAGCAGCGCATCGCGCAGGGCCTGCTTGAGCGTTGCGTCGTCGTACCGGTCGGCCGGCTCGGGGTAGGCCAGCGCATCGCGCAGCCGGGCGTTGGGAAAGTAAGGCCGCTGGGGGATGAACATGCTGGAGGCGGGCAGGGCCACGCGGCCCGAGGCCAGCGGCCAGATGCCGGCCAGCGCGCGAAACAGCGTCGATTTGCCGCTGCCCGAGGGACCGCTGAGCAGGATGCTGTCGCCCGGCTGCGCGGCCAGCGCGGTGTGCGCCAGCAGCCGGCTGCCGGTAGGCAGCGCCACGGTCAGGTCGCTGGCCTGCA
>DAIUCJ010000038.1:0-15361 GCA_036846225.1 Hylemonella sp. | reverse complement strand
TGCGCCAGCAGCCGGCTGCCGGTAGGCAGCGCCACGGTCAGGTCGCTGGCCTGCAGGCCCGTGCCGTCGGATACCTCGCGCTGCAGCGGCGCGGAGCGGCTGGCGCGCTCGATGGCCGCGTCGAAGTGCGTGAGGCGGTCGGTGGTGGCGCGCCAGGCAGCCAGGCTGTCGTAGTTGTCGATGAACCAGGACAGCGAGTCCTGCACGCGGTTGAAGGCCGAGGCGATCTGCATCACCGTGCCCAGCTGGATGGCACCGCTGAAAAAGCGCGGCGCCGCCACGAGGAAGGGAAACACCGTCGAGGCCTGGCTGAAGGTGGCGGTGAACATGGTCAGGCGCTTTTGCGCGTCGATGAGCTTGAGGTAGTTGGCCAGCACATGGCCGAAGCGCAGGTCCAGCTGCTGGTATTCCACGGCTTCGCCGCGGTCCAGCGCGATGGCTTCGCTGTACTCGCGCACGCGCACCAGGTTGTGGCGGAAGTCGGCCTCGCGGCGCTGCTGCTCGTAGTTCAGCGGAATCAGGCGCCGCCCCACGTAGTGGGTCAGCACCGTGCCGACCGCGCAGTACAGGATGGCCACCCAGAGCATGAAGCCGGGGATGGCGAATTCATGGCCGCCCCAGTCGAAGGTGAATTCGCCGCTGAGGCTCCAGAGGATACCGACGAAGCTGACGAAGGTGACCAGCGCGTTGAGCAGCCCCATGCTCAGCCCGACGGTGGCGGTGGTGAAGAGCTTGAGGTCTTCCTGCATGCGCTGGTCCGGGTTGTCCGGCGACTGCTCGGGGCCCAGGTTGGCGTAGCGGGTGAGCTCCAGGTGGTAATAGACCTGGTGGTCCAGCCAGTGGCGCATGTAGCGGCGTGTGAGCCAGGCACGCCAGCGCATTTCCAGGTGTTGGGTCAGGTAGAAGCGATAGACGGCGATGACGATGTAGATCAGCGCCAGCACTGTGTAGCGGATCAGCTGCTCGAGGAAGACCGGATAGTTCTTGTCCTGCAGCGCGTCGTAGAAAAAGCGGTTCCACTCGTTGAACAGCACCAGGGTGTACACGAAGGCCAGGTTCAGCGCCGTGATGGCCGCCAGCAGGGCGCGGGCGCGCCACTTTTCCTCGGACTGGAAGTAGGGCAGCGACAGGGCCCAGGCGCGGGCGGCAAAGGCCTTGAAGTCGGCCGCTTTCTGGAGCAAGGACATCGTCGGATCTCGCGGGGGTCGAAAAGGCAGGGAGCCGGTGCGGCCTGGCGCTTGGGCCCGCGGGCCTGTGCGCCGGCGCGGTCAGGCCGGCACGTCGTTGGCCACGCCGTGGGCCACATGGCCGGCCGGCACGTGCTGCGCGGCCGACTCGATGTGGCCGGTCTGGTCGTCGAAGAAGAAATCGGGCTCGAACTCGCGCAGAAACTCGCCCTTGGGCAGACCGCCCAGGAACAGGGCTTCGTCCACCTCCACGTTCCACTGCATCAGCGTGCGGATGGCGCGCTCGTGCGCCGGGGCGCTGCGCGCCGTCACCAGCGCGGTGCGGATGCGCATGTGCGGCGTGCCTTCCTGCTGCAGGCGGTGCAGGGCGGCCAGCAGCGGCTTGAAAGGGCCGGCCGACAGCGGCAGGTGGGCTTTGGCGCGCTCGTGCTGCTGGAAGGCCGTCAGCCCCTGGGCCTGGAACACGCGCTCGGCCTCGTCGGAAAACAGCACGGCGTCGCCGTCGAAGGCGATGCGCACCTCATGCGGGTGCCTATCCGGGGCGCGCGCCGCGTGCGTGACCACGGTGGCGGCGGGAAAGCCCTGGGCCAGCGCGGCACGCACGTCCTCGGGGTTGGCCGAGAGGAACAGGTTGGCATGCAGTGGGCGCAGGTAGCGCCAGGGCGGCTGGCCGCGGGTGAAGGCGCCGCGTTCGATGGGCAGGCCGTAGTGCTGGGCCGAACGGAAGACGCGCATGCCCGAGACCGGGTCGTTGCGCGAGAGGATGACCACCTCCACCCGCTGGGCCTGCTGGTCATTGAAGGCCAGCAGCTTCTTGACCATCGAGAAGGCCACGCCCGGCTTGGCCGGCACGTCCAGCTTGTCCAGTTGCAGCTTCATGTAGGCGCGGTCCTTGTGGGGGCCGTGGCCGTGTTCGAAGACCTTGTTTTCCTCCTCGAAGTCGAACAGGGCCCGCGAGGAAATGGCCACCACCAGCTTGCCGTCCAGACTGGCGCCCATGCCCGCTCCTTACGCCACCCAGCGGGCCAGCGCCTGCACGTCTTCGGGGAACAGCTGGCCGCGCTCGGCCTGCAGCACGCGGCCGTCGCGCCCGCGCACCACGGTGATCGGCAGCCCCCTGGGCTTGGGCAGCACGCGGTGGATGTCCGGCGTCACGTACGCGGCCGGGAAGGTGTAGCCTTTTTTCTGCAGGTAGGCCACGGCGTCCTCGCGCTTGCGGTCGATCGACAGCGTGAGCATGAGCAGACCGTTGGGCCGGCTGCGCTGCGCGTCCCACAGCTTCTGCATCTCCGGGCTTTGCAGCGCGCAGAACGGGCAGGTGCTGGCCCACCAGTAGAGCACCAGCACGCGGCCCTCGGCCTGGGCGGGGCGGAACACGCCGCCGTCGAGCAGCGGCGCCTCGGGCAGGGCCAGCGGCGCGCCGATGGCCGGCAGCGGGCCGGCCCGCGCCTCGGTGGCCGGCGCCGAAGGCTCGGCCGTCTGGGCCTGGGCCGGCTGCAGCGCGGCCAGCAGGGTGGCGCCGGCGAAGGCAGAGCCGGCGGCGAGGAAGTGTCTGCGCGGTGTGTTCATGCGGGCCATCTTAGCGCTGCCGGCAGGCAGGTCCATCGGGGCCGGCCCGCAGGCGGGGCCCAGGCCGGCGGCTGGCGCGCCACGAAGGCGCCGGCCTGCCGCGACACGCCCAGCCGCGCAGGCTGCCGGCGGGAAAGACCGAGCCGTTCACCCATGGATGGGGCGCGTGCGCTGCAGGCCCAAGGCTGCAAATATACACTTAGGGGTATCCAAGGTCACATACCGTGCAGCCATGATTCCGATCAAGACAGAGTCCGCCTGGCGCGGCACCTCGGACTGCCGCAACTGTGGCATCCGCGACATGGTGCTGTTCGCCGATCTGAACGAACAGGATTTCGCCATGATCCACGCGCCGATCGACGACCTGGAGTTCAAGGCCGGGTCCGTCATTTACGACAGTGGCGCGCGCGCCAACGGCATCTTCACCCTGCGCCGTGGCATGGTCAAGCTGGTGCGGGTGACGGCCGACGGGCGCCAGCGCATCGTGCGCGTGCTGCGTCCCGGCGATGTGGCCGGGCTGGAGGCGCTCGGTTCGGGCAGCTACGACTGCGACGCCGTGGCGCTGACCGAGGTGGCGATGTGCCGCATCCCGCTGGAGGTCATCCACACGCTGGGCGCCAGCAGTCCGCGCCTGCATATGCGGCTGATGCAGAAATGGCAGCAGGCGCTCAAGGACGCCGACGACTGGCTGGCCGACCTGAACTTCGGCACCGCGCGCCAGCGCGTCTCCAACTTCATCCTGAAGATGCGCAGCCCCGCCGACGGGCGTACCGTCACCCTTTTTGCCCGCGACGACATGGGCGCGATGCTGGACCTGAAGCTGGAAACCGTCAGCCGCGAGGTCAGCCGCCTGGTCAAGGAAGCGGTTCTGGAGCCGTTGGACAAGCAAGGCCGCATCTACCACCTGCGCGAGCCGCAGCGGCTGATGCAGGCGGCCGCCTGAGCGCAGGCCGCGGGCCGCTGCGTTCAGGCCCAGGCTTCGATCAGCGGCTCGGCCTGTTCGATCAGGAACTTCTTGAATGCCTGCGCCGCCGGCGAGAGCTTTTTCTGGCTCAGGTGGGTGACGTACCACTTGCCCACGATGGGCATGCCGCTGATGTCCAGCAGCGCGATGTGGCCGGCGGCCAGTTCGTGCCGCACGGTGCGCAACGACAGGAACGACAGGCCCATGCCGGCCATCACGGCCTGCTTGATCGTTTCGTTGCTGGGCATTTCCATCGCCACCTTGGGCTGGATTTCATACTGCGCGAACAGCCGCTCCATGGCCGCGCGCGTGCCCGAGCCCTGCTCGCGCACGACGAAGGGGTAGTCCTTCAGCGCGTCGAAAGCCATGCGCTTGCGCCGCGACAGCGGGTGATCGGGCGGGGCGACGATGCCCAGCGGATTGCTGGCAAAGGCGATGGCCTCGCAGTCCAGGTTGGCGGGCGCGCGGCCCATGATGACCAGGTCCAGCTCGTTGCGCGAGAGCATGCCCAGGATGTTGTCGCGGTTGTCGATGTGCAGCGCGATGTCGATGCCGGGCATCAGCTTGGAAAAGCGCACCAGCAGCATCGGCACGAAGTACTTGGCGGTGCTGACGATGCCCAGCTCGATGCGGCCCTTCTTGGCGCCGACGTGCTCGGCCATGCTGGCTTCCAGATCCTTGAGCTTGCCCATGGCCGCAATCGCGTGCTGCAGGAATTCCTGCCCCGCATGGGTGAGCTGGATGTTGCGGCCCACCGGCTCGATCAGCGCCAGCCCGAAGGCTTCCTCGAGCTGGCGAATCTGCATGGACACGGCCGGCTGCGTGACGAA
Source organism: Hylemonella sp. (assembly GCA_036846225.1). GTDB lineage: Bacteria > Pseudomonadota > Gammaproteobacteria > Burkholderiales > Burkholderiaceae_C > Hylemonella. The sequence continues at coordinate 10,811 of DAIUCJ010000038.1, read as the reverse complement.
CAGGCGCTCGGCTGCGCGCGAGACGGATTTCTCGCGCGCCACCTCGATGAAGGTCTGCAGCTGCTTGAGGGTGTAGTTGCGCATGTTCGGATCAGGCTTGCCTGATGTAAAAAAGGCCGGAAATTATATTTCCGTGATGTGTCCCCATGCGCCGCAGGGATGGGCGGCGCAGCCGGCAGCGGCTGGCGCTCAGGCCGGATCCATGCGGATGTGGGGGCCGAACTGCTCGGCCAGGTAGCTCTCGCCGCGCTCCAGGATGAAGTAGCGCAGCGCCTCGGCCGCTGGCGACAGCAGCTTGGAGAGGGTGTGCACCACGTTCCAGGCACGCACCACGGGGCTGCCTTCCACCTCCAGGATGGCCATGAGGCGGTTGTCCAGTTCCAGCCCGATGGTGTGCAGCGACAGAAACGACAGGCCCATGCCGGCCATCACGGCCTGTTTGATCGTTTCGTTGCTGGACATCTCCATGGTCACGCGCGGCTCGAAGCTGCGGGCCTGGAAGAACTTTTCCATCGCGGCGCGTGTGCCCGAGCCCTGCTCGCGCACGATGAAGCCATAAGGCTGCAGCATCGATACGGTGATGTGGCCACGCTTGAGCAGCGGGTGATCGACCGGCGCGACGAAGACGTGCGGGTGCGCGGCAAAGGGCTCGGCCCGGGTGGCCATTTCCTTCGGCGGGCGTCCCATGATGGCGATGTCCACCTCGTTGGCCTGCAGCATGCGCACCAGCTGCTCGCGGTTGCTGACGATGAGCTTGACCTCGATGCCTTCATGCTCGCGCCAGAATTCGGCCAGCAGCCGGGGCAGGAAGTACTTGGCCGTGCTGACCATGCCGATGGTCAGCGTGCCGATTTCCAGCTTCTGCAGCCGCGCGGCGGCGTCCTCGGCGTCTTTCAGGGTGGCCAGGATGCGGCGCGCATAGACCAGCATGTATTCGCCGGCCGTGGTCAGCGCCACCTGCCGGCCGTTGCGCTCGAACAGCGGCAGGCCCACATGGCCTTCCAGCTCCTTGATCTGCATGGTCACGGCCGGCGGCGTCAAGTGCAGACGGGCCGCAGCCTTGCTGAAGCTGAGCTGGCGCGCGACCTCGCTGAACACCCGCAGCTGGCGAAAGGTGGCGTTTTTCATTCAGCTTAACCTGAAGCTAATGCTAATAAAGTTTGAATTTACCTTATTTCGTCCGGTTCTTATATTCCGCTCATCGCCAACCCGACCCCCGTAAGGAGCCTTAGTGATGAGTGCCAAGACCGAGATCACCGACGCCAAGAAGCGCTACAGCGCGGGCGTGCTGAAGTACAAGCAGATGGGCTACTGGATCCCCGATTACGTGCCCAAGGACACCGACACCATCTGCCTGTTCCGCATCACCCCGCAGGAGGGGGTCGATCCGGAGGAGGCTGCTGCTGCCGTGGCCGGCGAGTCCTCCACCGCCACCTGGACGGTGGTCTGGACCGACCGGCTGACCGCTTGCGACAGCTACCGCGCCAAGGCGTACAAGGTGCAGCCGGTGCCCAACAACCCGGGCCAGTACTTCGCCTGGGTGGCTTACGACCTGATCCTGTTCGAGGAAGGATCGATCGCCAACATGACGGCCAGCCTGATCGGCAACGTGTTCAGCTTCAAGCCACTGAAGGCCTGCCGGCTGGAGGACATCCGCATCCCGGTGGCCTACGTCAAGACCTTCAAGGGCCCGCCGACCGGCCTGGTGGTCGAGCGCGAGCGGCTGGACAAATACGGCCGCCCCCTGCTGGGCGCCACGACCAAGCCCAAGCTGGGCCTATCGGGCCGCAACTATGGCCGTGTGATCTATGAGGGCCTCAAGGGCGGCTTGGACTTCATGAAAGACGACGAGAACATCAACTCGCAGCCTTTCATGCACTGGCGCGACCGCTTCCTGTATGTGATGGACGGCGTCAACAAGGCCAGCGCCGCCACCGGCGAGGTCAAGGGTTCGTACCTGAACGTGACCGCCGCCACGATGGAGGACATGTACGAGCGCGCCGAATTCGCCAAGGAGCTGGGCTCGGTCATCATCATGGTGGACCTGGTGATCGGCTGGACCGCGATCCAGAGCATGGCCAGCTGGTGCCGCAAGAACGACATGATCATGCACATGCACCGCGCCGGCCATGGCACCTACACGCGGCAGAAGAACCACGGCGTGAGCTTCCGCGTGATCGCCAAGTGGCTGCGCCTGGCCGGCTGCGACCACCTGCACTGCGGCACGGCCGTGGGCAAGCTCGAAGGCGACCCGCTGACCGTGCAGGGCTACTACAACGTCTGCCGCGACAGCTACACCCGTACCGATCTGCCGCGCGGCCTGTTCTTCGACCAGGACTGGGCCGACACCAAGAAGGTCATGCCGGTGGCCTCCGGCGGCATCCACGCCGGCCAGATGCACCAGCTGCTGCACCTCTTCGGCGACGATGTGGTCCTGCAGTTCGGCGGCGGCACCATCGGCCACCCGCAGGGCATCCAGGCCGGCGCCGTGGCCAACCGCGTGGCGTTGGAGGCCATGGTCAAGGCCCGCAACGAAGGCAAGGACATCCTGGCCGAAGGGCCGGACATCCTGCGCAAGGCCGCCCAGAGCTGCGGCCCGCTGAAGGCGGCGCTGGACACCTGGGGCGACGTCACCTTCAACTACCAGTCCACCGACAGCAGCGACTTTGCCGTCACGCCGGCCGTGGCCGCCTGAGCACGCAGTAACAGGAGAACCGCATCATGATGACCAACCCCACCGGCCGCCTGACCCAGGGCCAGTTCAGCTTCCTGCCCGACCTCACCGACGAGGAGATCACGCTGCAGATCGAATATGGCCTGAAGAAGGGCTACGCCTGGCAGGTCGAATACACCGACGACCCGCACCCGCGCAACACCTACTGGGAGATGTTCGGCTTGCCGATGTTCGACCTCAAGGACGCCGCCGGCGTGCTGATGGAAGTGAAGAACTGCCGCAAGGCGTTCCCGAACCACTACATCCGCCTGATGGCCTTCGACTCGACCCGCGGCGTGGAGTCCATCGCGATGAGCTTCATCGTCAACCGGCCGAAGAACGAGCCAGGCTTCATGCTGGAGCGGCAGGAGATCCACGGCCGCACGATGCGCTACACCATCCGCGGCTACGCCGCCAACAAGCCGGAGGGCGAGCGCTACTGAGGGCGGTCTGGCTGGGTCTGTGCGTCTCGCGTCCAGGCGGGGCGCGCAGGGGCCGGCCAGCACCGCCCGGATTGCGTAGCGTGCAAGCAAAGGGGCGAGCGATGAGCGCACCGAGCTACACCATTCCCGGCGTGACCATGGCGCCGGCCACTGCCGCGACCGAGGCCGAGGAGCCGCAGGGCGCGGCCGTGCCGGCGGTCGATGCCAGCGCGCGCAGCGTCGCGCAGGTGCTGGCGCAGTCGCAGGTGGAGGACGTGCTGACCGAGCTGGACCGCGACCTGGTAGGTCTGGCGCCGGTGAAGGCGCGCATCCGCGACATTGCGGCGCTGCTGGTCATCGACAAGCTGCGCATCAACCTGGGGCTGACCAGCCAGGCGCCCAGCCTGCACATGAGCTTCACCGGCAACCCGGGCACGGGCAAGACCACGGTGGCACTGCGCATGGCGCAGATCCTGCACCGGCTGGGCTATATCCGCAAAGGCCATCTGGTGGCCGTCACGCGCGACGACCTGGTGGGGCAGTACATCGGCCACACCGCGCCCAAGACCAAGGAAGTGCTCAAAAAGGCCATGGGCGGCGTGCTCTTCATCGACGAGGCGTACTACCTGTACCGCCCCGAGAACGAGCGCGACTACGGGCAGGAGGCCATCGAGATCCTGCTGCAGGTCATGGAAAACCAGCGCGACGATCTGGTGGTCATCCTGGCCGGCTACAAGGACCGCATGGACACCTTCTTCCAGTCCAACCCCGGCATGTCCTCGCGCATCGCGCACCATCTGGAGTTTCCGGACTACACGCCGGGTGAGCTGATGGAGATCGCCGGCAAGATGCTGGCTCAGCAGAACTACCGCTTTGGTCCCGGCGCGCAGGAGGCTTTCGCGCGCTACCTGGAGCTGCGCATCCGCCAGCCGCATTTCGCGAATGCGCGCAGCGTGCGCAACGCGCTGGACCGTGCCCGGCTGCGCCAGGCCAGCCGCCTGTTTGCCGACCGCGAGCGCGAGCTCACGCGGGAAGATCTGACGACCATCGAGGCGCAGGATATCCTTGCCAGTCGTCTGTTCAAAACCGAGTGAGGCCACGCCATGGATACACCTACCCTCAAAGCCCTGATCTTCGATGTGGACGGCACGCTGGCCGACACCGAAAGCGTGCACCGCGCCGCCTTCAACCGCGCCTTCGAGGAGCTGGGGCTGGGCTGGCACTGGGACGATGCGCTCTACACCGAGCTGCTGGAGATCTCCGGCGGCAAGGAGCGCGTGCTGCACTACTGGAAGCAGCAGAACCCGGATGTGCTGGCCATCGACGCCAAGGCCGTGCAGGACACGGTGGCGCGCATCCATGAGCTCAAGACCGCCTATTACGAAGACGCCGTGCACGGCGGCCAGGTCGAGCTGCGCCCCGGCGTGCTGGCCCTGTTCGAGGAGGCGGCCCGCGCCGGCGTGCTGCTGGCGATTGCCACCACCACCTCGCCGGTCAACATCGCGGCGCTGTTGCGCCGCGCCATGGGGCCGGACTGGCGGCATTCGTTTGCGGCCATCGGCGACGGCACCACCGCCCCGCAGAAAAAGCCGCACCCGATGGTGTATGAGCAGATCCTGCAGCTGCTGCGGCTCAACCCGCGCGAGTGCCTGGCCTTCGAGGATTCGGGCAACGGCCTGAAGGCGGCCACGCTGGCCGGGCTGGCCACGATCATTACGCCCACGCGCTACACGCAGCACCACGACTTCAGCCGGGCCCTGCACGTGCTGCCCGATCTGGGCAACGTGCGCCTGGCCGACCTGCAGCGCTGGCACCGCGCCCACTGGAGCGGCGAGCGCCTGCTGAGCCCCGAGCAATAGAACCACTCCCACATCCTGCTGTCATGCCTCTGTCCAAACGCACCACCCTGACCCAGTTCCTGATCGAGGAGCGGCGCCGCTTCCCTGACGCGCGCGGCGACTTCAACGCGCTGATGCTCGATGTGGCGCTGGCCTGCAAGTCCATCTCGCGCGCCGTGGCCTTTGGCGAGCTGGGCGGCGTGCTGGGCAACCACAACGGCGGACAGGGCGACTCGGTCAATGTGCAGGGCGAGACGCAGAAAAAGATCGACGTGCTCAGCAACGAGCTGTTCACGCGGCTCAACGCCTGGGGCGGGCACCTGGCCGGCATGGCGTCGGAGGAGATGGAGCACCCCTACCAGATTCCGGCTTCGTATCCGCGCGGCAAGTACCTGCTGGTGTTCGATCCGCTGGACGGCTCCAGCAACATCGACGTCAATGTGTCGGTGGGCAGCATTTTCTCGATCCTGCGCGCGCCGGCCGACGTCGTGGCCAGCGGGCGCGACGTGACCGAGGCCGATTTCCTGCAGCCCGGCGCGAAGCAGGTGGCCGCCGGCTACGCGCTGTATGGCCCTACCACCATGCTGGTGCTCACCGTGGGCAACGGCGTGCACGGCTTCACGCTGGACCCTAACCTGGGCGAGTTCATGCTCACCCACCAGAACCTGCGGATTCCGCCCGATACGCAGGAGTTCGCGATCAACGCCTCCAACAGCCGCTTCTGGGAGGCGCCGATCAAGCGCTATGTGGACGAATGCCTGGCCGGTCGCGCTGGCCCGCGCGGCAAGGACTTCAACATGCGCTGGATCGCGTCGATGGTGGCCGAGGCGCACCGCATCCTGATGCGCGGCGGCGTCTTCATGTACCCGCGCGACACCAAAGACCCGGCCAAGCCTGGGCGGCTGCGCCTGCTGTACGAGGCCAACCCGATTGCCTTTTTGGTCGAGCAGGCCGGCGGGCGCGCCAGCACCGGGCGGCAGCCCATGCTGACCGTGCAGCCCACCAGCTTGCACCAGCGCATCGGCGTGGTGTTCGGCTCGCGCAACGAAGTCGAGCGCATCGAGCGCTACCACGCCGAGCCGGTGGACGCCACCGACGTCAGCCCGCTGTTTGCCGAGCGCGGCCTGTTCAGGATGTGAGCGGATGCGGGCCGCCAGCCCGCGCCGCAACGGTTTTTTAGCTCCAGGAGACTTCCGTGTCTGAACGACATCCCATCATTGCCATCACCGGCTCATCCGGCGCGGGCACATCGACGGTGACGCGCACCTTTGCCAACATCTTCCGGCGCGAAGGGGTCAAGGCCGCCATCATCGAGGGCGACAGCTTCCACCGCTACGACCGCGCCGAAATGCGCAAGCGCATGGCCGAGGCCGAGAAGGCCGGCAACAAGCACTTCAGCCATTTCGGCCCGGAGAACAACCTCTTTGCCGAGTTGGAGGAGCTGTTTCGCACCTACTCGCAAACCGGCCGGGGCCGCGCGCGCAAATACCTGCACAGCGAGGAGGAGGCGGCGCCCTACAAGCAGCCGCCCGGCACCTTCACGGCCTGGGAAGACCTGCCGCCGGACACCGACATGCTGTTCTACGAAGGGCTGCACGGCGCCGTGGTCACGCCCGAGCACAACATCGCGCAGTACCCGGACCTGCGCATCGGCGTGGTGCCGGTGATCAACCTGGAGTGGATCCAGAAGCTGTGGCGCGACAAGCACCAGCGCGGCTACAGCACCGAGGCGGTGACCGACACCATCCTGCGCCGCATGCCCGACTACATCAACTACATCGTGCCGCAGTTCGCGCACACGCACGTCAATTTCCAGCGCGTGCCGGTGGTCGATACGTCCAACCCCTTCATCGCGCGCGACATCCCGTCGGCCGACGAGAGCATGGTGGTCATCCGCTTTGCCAATCCCAAGGGCATCGACTTTCCGTATCTGCTGAACATGATCCACGACTCCTGGATGAGCCGGGCCAACACCATCGTCGTGCCCGGCGGCAAGATGGAGCTGGCCATGCAGCTGATCTTCACGCCCTTCATCTGGCGCATGATGGAGCGGCGCAAGCGCGCGCTGGGGGCGGTGTGAGATGAGCACGACCTTCATTCCCCCGACGCCCGAGCTGGCCCGGCGCATGGCCAACGCCATCCGCATGCTCACGGTCGATGCGGTCGAGCAGGCCAAGTCCGGCCACCCGGGCGCGCCCATGGGCATGGCCGACATCGCCGAAGTGCTGTGGAACCGCCACCTCAAGCACAACCCGGCCAACCCGCACTGGCCCGACCGCGACCGCTTCGTGCTGTCCAACGGACACGGCTCGATGCTGATCTACGCGCTGCTGCACCTGACCGGCTACGACCTGCCGATGGAGGAAATCCGGCGCTTTCGCCAGTTGCACAGCAAGACGCCGGGCCATCCGGAGGTGGGCATCACCCCGGGGGTGGAGACCACCACCGGCCCGCTGGGGCAGGGCATCGCCAACGCCGTGGGCATGGCGCTGGCCGAAAAGCTGCTGGCAGCCGAGTTCAACCGCGAGGACGAAGACGCCTCGCACAACATCGTCGATCACTACACCTATGTGTTTCTGGGCGACGGCTGCATGATGGAGGGCATCAGCCACGAAGCCTGCGCGCTGGCCGGCACGCTGCGCCTGTCCAAGCTGATCGCCTTCTACGACGACAACGGCATCTCCATCGACGGCCATGTCGAGGGCTGGTTCACCGATGACACGCCCGCGCGCTTTGCCGCCTATGGCTGGCACGTGATTGCGGATGTCGATGGGCACGACCCGGCGGCCATCGAAGCCGCCCTGGTGGCCGCCCGCCACCAGGCCACGCTGCCGCATAGCAAGCCCACGCTGATCTGCTGCAAGACCGTGATCGGCCAGGGCTCGCCCAACAAGGCCGGCACGCACGACGTGCATGGCGCGGCGCTGGGCGCGGCCGAAGTGGCCGCCACCCGCGAGGAGCTGGACTGGACCGCGCCGCCGTTCGAGATCCCGGCCGACATCGCCGCCGCCTGGGATGCGCGCGAACGCGGGGCCGCCGCCGAGCGCGCCTGGCGCGAGCGTTTCGAGGCCTACCGCAGCCAGTACCCGCTGGAGGCGGCCGAGTTCGAGCGCCGTATGGCCGGCGAGCTGCCGGCCGACTTCAGCGAGCGGTTGCCCGCGCTGCTGGAGCAGATCGCCGCGCGCGCCGAAGCCGTGGCCACTCGCAAGGCGAGCCAGAACGCGCTGGACGCCTTGGCGCCTTTGCTGCCCGAGCTCTTTGGCGGCAGCGCCGACCTCACCGGCTCCAACCTCACCAACTTCAAGGGCTGCGTCAGGGCCGGGCGCGATGCCTGGGGCAACCACCTGAGCTATGGCGTGCGCGAGTTCGGCATGGCCGCCATCATGAACGGCATGGCGCTGCATGGCGGCTTCATCCCCTACGGCGGCACCTTCCTGACCTTCAGCGACTACAGCCGCAACGCCATCCGCATGGCCGCGCTGATGAAGCAGCGCGTCATCCACGTGCTCACGCACGACTCCATCGGCCTGGGCGAGGACGGGCCCACGCACCAGTCGGTCGAGCACGTGCCTTCGCTGCGCCTGATTCCCAACCTGGATGTCTGGCGCCCGGCCGACGGGCTGGAGACCGCCGTGGCCTGGGCCTGCGCGCTGCAGCGGCGCGACGGCCCCAGCGCGCTGGCGCTGTCGCGGCAGAACCTGCCGCGCCTGGCCGACCGCGCCGAGCTGGCCGCGCACATCCGCCGCGGCGGCTACATCCTGGCCGAAGGTGACGCGCCGCAGGCCGTGATCCTGGCCACCGGTTCCGAAACGTCGATCGCGCTGCAGGCCCACCGCCTGCTGGCCGCCGAAGGCATCGCCACGCGCGTGGTCTCGATGCCTTGCACCAATGTGTTCGACCGTCAGCCGCAGAGCTACCAGGACGCCGTGCTGCCGCTGCACCTGCCCGCGGTGGCGGTGGAGGCGGCCCACCCGGACTTCTGGCGCAAATACGTGGGCCGGCAAGGCCGCGTGGTGGGCATCGCCACCTTTGGCGAGTCCGCCCCGGCCAAGGATCTGTACGCGCATTTCGGCATCACGGCCGAGGCGGTGGCGCAGGCGGTGCGTGAACTGGTGGCCGCGCGCGCCGCGGCCACGGCCTGACAGCGGGAGCGGACCGAGCCATGCCCGCCCAAGCATTGCCGTTCGATCTGGTGCTGTTCGACCTGGACGGCACCCTGATCGAAACCGCCCCTGAAATCTGCGACGCCGTCAACGACACGCTGGCGCAGTTCGGCCTGCCGCCGGTGGCGCAGGCGCAGGTGGACCGCTGGATCGGCCACGGCACGCGCGAGTTGCTGGTGCAGGCCCTGGCCCATGCCCGCGGCACCAGCGTGGACGCGGTGCGCGCGGCCGCCGATCTGCCGGCCATCGCCCAGGCTTTCGATGGCCACTACCAGCGCCGCTGCGGCACGCGCAGCCAGCCCTACCCCCATGTGCCCGAGGTGCTGCAGGCGCTGCGCGGCCATGGCGTGCGGCTGGCCGTGGTCACCAACAAGGAAGGGCGCTACACGCGCACCGTGCTGCAGGCGCACCGGCTGCAGCCGCTGTTCGACCGCGTGGTCAGCGGCGACACGCTGCCCACCAAGAAGCCCGATCCCGCGGGCGTGCTGAGCTGCCTGGCCGAGTTTGCCGTGCCGCCGGCGCGCGCGCTGTTCGTCGGCGATTCGTCGATCGACGTGGCCACCGCCCGCAACGCCGGCGTGCCGGTGTGGGCGCTGCCCTATGGCTACAACATGGGCCAGCCCATCGAAGCCTGCGGCGCCGACCGCGTGATCGCGGACTTTCGCCAGTTGCTGAACTGAATTTTCATGGTTTGACTTGCAAGGAGACGAGATGAGCATCCGGGTGGGCATCAACGGATTTGGCCGCATCGGCCGCATGGTGGCGCGCGCCGTGGCGCAGGAGGCCGAGTTCTCGGACATCGAGATCGTGGCCATCAACGACCTGCTCGAACCCGACTACCTGGCCTACATGCTGCAGTACGACAGCGTGCACGGCCGCTTCAAGGGCGACATTGCTGTCGCTGGCAGGGACTTGGTCGTCAACGGCCGGCGCATCCGCCTGACCGCCGAAAAAGACCCGGCGGCGCTGGCCTGGGGCGCGGTGGGCGCCGACGTGGTGGTGGAGTCCACCGGCCTCTTTCTCACCGAGGAGAGTTGCCAGAAGCATCTGGCTGCCGGTGCCAAGAAAGTGGTGCAGTCCGCGCCATCCAAGGACAGCACACCCATGTTCGTCTATGGCGTCAACCACACCAGCTATGCAGGCCAGGCCATCGTCTCGGCGGCTTCCTGCACCACCAACTGCCTGGCGCCGGTGGCCAAGGTGCTGCACGACCAGTTCGGCATCAAGCGCGGCCTCATGAGCACCGTGCACGCCGCCACCGCCACCCAGAAAACCGTCGATGGCCCTTCCAGCAAAGACTGGCGCGGCGGCCGCGGCATCCTGGAAAACATCATCCCCAGTTCCACCGGCGCGGCCAAGGCCGTGGGCGTGGTGATCCCCGAGCTGAACAAGAAGCTCACCGGCATGGCGTTTCGCGTGCCCACTTCCGACGTGTCGGTGGTGGACCTGACGGTGGAGCTCAACCGGGCGGCCAGTTACGAGGACATCTGCGCCGCGATGAAGGCCGCCAGCGAGGCCGGCCCGCTCAAGGGCGTGCTCGGCTACACCATGGACAAAGTGGTTTCCACCGACTTTCGCGGCTGCGCCCTGCCTTCGATCTTCGACGCCGAAGCCGGCATTGCGCTCGATCCGACTTTCGTCAAGGTGGTGGCCTGGTACGACAACGAGTACGGCT
>DAIUCJ010000037.1:0-27275 GCA_036846225.1 Hylemonella sp. | reverse complement strand
AGGCTGAGGGCAAAGCTATTTGCTCAGATGCCGCGTGCACACATTACATGAGACGCCGCGCGTCGCACACAATCCGATCATGTCGCATGGAATGTGCGCATCTGTCGCAAATAATTTGTGCAAGCCCACCGATGCTTTTCAGCAGGCGCGGCGCTTCCTCGGCATGGATGGTGATGCCCTCGAAGTCATGGTAGGCCACCATGTCGTGCAGCTGCGCCGAGTAGAAGTTGCTCTGGCTCAGACCGCCCTGCAGGCAGGCCACCGCCACGCCGGCCGTGGTGTGGGTGTGCATGACGCAGTGGGCCCCTTCGATGCCGGCGTGGATGGCGCCATGCACGGTGAAGCCGGCCGGGTTGACCGGGTGGCGCGAGCCATCGAGCACGCGGCCCTGCAGGTCGATCTTCACCAGGTTGCTGGCAGTGACCTCGCTGTAGTGCAGGCCGAAGGGGTTGATCAGGAACTGCTTGTCGCCACCACTGACGCTGGCCGGCAGGCGCAGCGTGATGTGGTTGTAGATCATCTCCGTCCAGCCCAGCATCGCGAAGACGCGGTAGCAGGCGGCCAGCTGCAGGCGCGCCTGCCATTCGTCCGGATGCATGTGCGCCGGAGGCGCGGGGGTGTGCAGGGCGGTCATCGCGGTGCTCAGGCGTCGGCCGAGAAGCCGATGGTCTTGACGATCGGCGCCCACTTGGCGGTGTCGGCCTTCAGCAGCGCGGCCAGCTCGGCCGGGCTGCTGGACAGGGCTTCCAGCCCGAACACGGCCAGCCCGTCGATCACCTCCTTGGAGGCCAGGGCTTCCCGCAGGGCGGCGTTCATGCGCGTGACCAGCGCGCCGTCGGTCTTGGGCGGCAGCCAGAAGGCGAACCACTCGCTGTGCGTCAGGTCCGGGTAGCCCTGCTCGGCGAAGGTGGGCACTTCGGGGGCGAAGCGGTTGCGCTTGGCGCCCGAGGTGGCCAGGATGCGCACCTTGCCGCTGGCCAGGTGCTGGGTGATGTCGCCTACGGGGCCGCTGACGGCGGCGATCTGTCCGCCCAGCAGGTCCTGCATGGCCGGTTGGGTGCCGCGGTAGGCCGCGTGCTTGAGGTCGATGCCGGCCTTGATGCCCAGCAGCGCCCCCACGAAATGCGGGGTGGAGCCGGCTGCCGGCGAGCCGTAGTTGGCCAGCGAGGGGTTGGCCTTGGCCCAGGCTACGAAGTCGGCCAGGCTCTTCACGCTGGCCGGCACCAGCGGGCCCACGGCGAAGCCGAAGTCGAAGACGCAGGCCAGCGACACCGGCGTGACGTCGGCCAGCGGGTCATAGGGCAGCTTCTTGAAGATGTGCGGGTAGATGGTGAACATCGAGGTCGGCGACTGCAGCAGCACCGTGCCGTCGGCCGGCTGGCCCTTGACGTACTGGATGGCGATCTGCCCGCCCGCGCCGGTCCTGTTCTCGACGACCACGGTCTTGGCATAGCCGCCGGTCAGGCGCGCGCCCACGCGCCGGCAGGTGTTGTCGGACGTGCCGCCGGCGGCGAAACCGGTGACGATTTTCAGCGTGTCGATCTGGGCCTGGGCGCTGGCCTGCTGGCCGATGGCGGCCAGCAGCGCCGTGGCGCTGGCGCTGCGGATCAGGTGGCGGCGGGACAGTTGCATCGTCGGTCTCCTCAGTGGGTTGATGAAAAGGCGTTCGTTCAGGACACATCGCGCGGCCAGTGCACGGCGCCGGAGTGGGTGACCGCACCTTGATGGGCCGGCCGCACGGTCAGCGCGTATTTTTCCAGCAGGCCCCCGGCCGGCGGCGCAGGCTGCGGCGGCAGTGCCGCCAGGCGCCGCGCGAGCTCGGCTTCGTCCAGCTCCACGGTGATGCGGCGCGCCTGGGGCCGCGCATCGATGGCGATGATGTCGCCGTCGCGCAGCGCGGCGATCGGGCCGCGCGCGGCGGCCTCGGGGCCGGCATAGCCGATGCACAGCCCGCGCGTGGCGCCGGAGAAGCGCCCGTCGGTCAGCAGCGCCACCTTGTCGCCCATGCCCTGCCCGTACAGCAGCGCGGTGATGCCCAGCATCTCGCGCATGCCCGGGCCGCCGCGCGGGCCCTCGTTGCGCACCACCAGCACGTCGCCCGGCTGGTAGCGCATGGCCTGCACGGCGGCCTGGGCTTCCTCTTCGGACTCGAACACCCGCGCCGGCCCGCGGTGCACCAGGGTTTTCAGCCCGGCGGTCTTGAGCAGCGCGCCGTCGGGGCAGAGGTTGCCCTTGAGCACCGTGAGCCCGCCGTCGGGGCACAGCGCGTCGCGGCAGCGGCGCACCACCTGCCCGTCGGGGTCGGGGGCCGCGGCGATTTCCTCGGCCAGCGTGCGGCCGGTCCAGGTCAGGGTGTCGCCGTGCAGGTAGCCGCCGCGCAGCAGCTCGCGCAGGATGACCGCCGTGCCGCCGATGTCGTACACGTCGCGCGCCAGGAAGCGCCCGCCCGGGCGCAGGTCGGCGATCAGCGGCGTACGCGCGAAGACTTCGGCCACGTCGTCCAGATGGAATCGGATGCCGGCTTCGTGCGCGATGGCCGGGATGTGCAGCGCCGCGTTGGTGGAGCCGCCGGTGGCCGAGACGACGGCGCAGGCGTTTTCCAGCGCCTGGCGCGTGACGATGTCGCGCGGCAGCGGGCCGCCGGCGAGCACGGCCTGCATCAGCTGCCGGCCGGCGCGGCGCAGCAGCGGCGCGCGCGCGCTGTACACCGCCGGCAGCATGCTGGAGCCGATGGGCGCCAGCCCCAGCGCCTCCGACACCATGCCCATGGTGTTGGCGGTGAACTGGCCAGCGCAGGCGCCGGCCGTGGGCAGGCAGGCGCGGGCGATGGTGTCGAGCTGCTGCGCGGTGGCGCTGCCGGCCAGCACCTGGCCGATGGTCTCGTAGGTGTCCACCACGTTGAGCTCGCGGCCCTGCCCGCCGGGCATGCGCCCGGGCAGCGCCGCGCCGCCATGCACGAAGACGCTGGGCACATTGCAGCGCACCATGCCCATCATCAGCCCGGGCAGGTTCTTGTCGCAGGCGCCGATGGCGTAGATGCCGTCCCACTGGTGGCCGCGCACCGAGGCTTCCACGCTGTCGGCGATGAGCTCGCGCGAGATCAGCGAAAAGCGCATGCCCGAGTGCGCCATCGTCAGCCCGTCGGAGATCGAGACCACCGGGCATTCGTGCGGCGTGCCGCCGCCGGCGTACAGGCCGGTCTTGGCGTGCTGCGCCTGCTCGCGCAGGTTCAGGTTGCACGGGCTCATTTCCCCGCCGGTGTGGAAGACGCCGATGTGCGGCCGCGCGATGTCCTCGTCGTCCTGGCCCAGCGCGTGCAGAAAGCTGCGCGTGGTGGCGCGCAGCGTGCCCTCGTAGATCGTGGCGGAGCGGAATTTCTTCGGGTCGGTCATGTCGGGTCGCGGCCGTCAGCCGGCGTTCAGGTGCAGGCCATTGTCCATCGGAATCACCGTGCCGGTCATGCCCGGGGCCTGGGTGCACAGGAAAAGAGCCAGCGCGGCCACTTCCTCCGGCTGCGAGACGCGCTTCAGCGGCGCGCCCTCCAGCTGGGCCTGCAGCAGCTGCTGGTGGCGCACCGCGTCCAGCACGCGGCTGGGCAGCCCGCCTTCGACGAAGCCCGGCGCGATGGCGTTGACGCGGACCTGGGGAGCCAGCGCGCGCGCCAGCGCCAGCGTCAGGGTGTTGACCGCCCCCTTGGACGCCGCATAGGCCATGGAGGAGCCACGCCCGATGAGCCCGCCGATCGAGGAGATGGCCACCACGCTGCCGTGGCCGCTGGCCTGCAGCGCCGGCGCGCAGACGCGCACCATGCGGTACAGGCCCACGGTGTTGACGTCGTAGGTGCGGTGGAACTCGTCCGGCTGCAGCGCGTGCAGGTCGGCGTGCGGGATGAAGCGCGTGGTGCCGGCGCAGTGGATCAGCGCGTCGATGCGGCCGAACCGCTGCAGGGCCGCGTCGGCGAAGGCCGCGCAGCTGGCTTCGTCGGTGACGTCCAGATGCTGCAGCAGCGGGCGCACGCCGTGCGCCTCGCAGGCGGTGGCCACCTCGGCCAGCGCGACGCGGTTGGCGTCGTCCAGCCAGCTCAGCGCGAGCTCCCAGCGCTGCGCGGCGAAGGCGCGCGCGCAGGCCGCGCCGATGCCGGTGGCCGCGCCGGTGATCAGGCAGACGCACGCTGGGGCCGTCATGCTCAATACACCTTGCTGCTGGCCGCAGGCGGCGGCGCGTCGCTTTTGTACAGGGCGGCCAGCGCCGAGGTCTGGCGCACCAGGATCTGCGTGTCCAGCCCCACGGCGACGAAGGTCGCGCCCAGCGCCAGGTAGCGGCGCGCCAGCGCCTCGTCGCTAAAGAGGATGCCGGCGGCCTTGCCCGCGCGCACGATGCGCGTGACGGCCTCGTCCATGACGCGCAGCATCTCGGGGTGGCTGGCCTGGCCCACATGGCCCAGCGAGGCCGACAGGTCCGCCGGCCCGATGAACACGCCATCGACGCCCGGCGTGGCCGCGATCGCGTCCAGGTTGTCCAGCCCGGCGCGGGTTTCCACCTGCACCAGCAGGCAGACCTGCCCGTTGGCGGCGCTGGCGTAGTCCGCGTAGCGGCCCCAGCGCGAGGCGCGCGCGCCGGCCATGCCGCGGATGCCCTCGGGCGGATAGCGCGTGGCGCGCACCAGCGCGGCGGCCTGCTCGGGCGTTTCCACCATCGGCACCAGCAGGGTCTGAAAGCCCAGGTCCAGGAACTGCTTGATCAGCGCCGCGCCGGCTTTGCCATGGCCCAGCGGCACGCGGCCGATCGGGTGCGTGTCCGGATAGGCCGCCACCGCCTGCAGCTGCGCCAGCAGCGTGCCCAGCGTGTTGGGCGAGTGCTCGGCATCGAGCAGCAGCCAGTCGAAGCCGGCGCCGGCGCAGATTTCGGCGCTCAAGGGGTTGGCCAGGTTGACCCACAGGCCGATCTGGGGCTGGCGGGCCGCAAGGGCCTGCTTGAAGCGATTGGGTGGTGTGTTCATGTGAAGCGGAACTGCAGTTGGCCCAGCGGGCCGTAATCGGCCTCGAACAGGTCGCCGGCGCGGGCGGCCACGGGCCGGGTGAAGGAGCCGGCCAGCACGATCTGGCCCGGCAGCAGGCGCTCGCCCCAGGGTGCGAGCCGGTGCGCCAGCCAGGCGATGCCGCGCGCCGGATGGCCCAGCACGCCGGCGGCCAGGCCCGTTTCCTCCACCACGCCGTTTTGCCGCAGGATGGCGCCCACCCAGGGCAGGTCGATGGCGCGCGGGTCGGCCTGGGCCGCGCCGATGACCAGGCCGGCATTGGCCGCGTTGTCGCTGATGGTGTCGTACACCTTGCGCGGCTGGCCGCTGTGGCGGTCGAACTGTTCGATGCGCGCGTCGATGATCTCGACGGCCGGCGTCACGTAGGCGGTGGCGGCCAGCACGTCTTGCACGCCAACTGCGGGGCCCGCCAGCTCAGCGCCCAGCACGAAGGCCAGCTCCACCTCCACGCGCGGGCGGATGAAGCGCTGCGTCGGGATGTCCAGCACCTGGCCTGGCGTGCAGGTGTAGCGCATCGAGTCCAGCAGCGTGCCGTAGTCGGGCTCGTCGATCTGGCTGGCCTGCTGCATCGCGCGCGAGGTCAGCCCGATCTTGTGGCCGATGACCCGGCGGCCCTGCGCGCACTGCAGCGCCACCCAGGCGCGGCTGACGCGGTAGCCGTCCTCGATGGTCATGCCGGGAAAGCGCTTGGAAAAATGCTCCAGCTGCGTGCGCGTGTCCTGCGCGCGCTGCAGCTCGGCGGCCAGCTGCCGGGTCAGTGCCTCATCGAACATGGGCGCGATCTTTCTGTGCGCCGGCTGTGCCGGCAGGCGGTGGGGCGGGCCGGGCCTGACGCGACCCCGCTGGCGGCCCGAACGGGTGCGTGTCTCATGGGAACAGGGGATGGATGTTGCTGTGCTTGGCGTTATAGACCTCCTGCCCTTCGTCGATCTGCAGCGTCAGGCCGATCAGGCGCCGCTCGAACAGCGGGGCGAAATGGGCCTTGGCGCAGGCCAGCAGGGCCTGGCCGGCGCGCTCCTTGACGGCATCCGAGCGGCCGTAGCCCATGCGCAGGTTCAGATAGACGAAGGCATAGTCGCGCTGTCCGTCGGCCACCGCGTAGTGCCGCGCCGGGTAGGCGAAGACGCGCGTGCCGCCGGTGGGGAAGACCTGCTCGCCCGAGTCGTGCTGGGCCCGCATCACGTCGGCCAGTGAGCGGCACAGCGCCGTCATGTCGGTTTCCTGTTCCAGGTTGTCGGTGTAGAGGACGACGAGGTGGGGCATGGGGCGAGCTCCTCAGAGGCGGGCAAAGGCGCGGTAGGACCGGGCGCGCGAGGCTTCGGCCGGCGGCACGGCCTGCCCGCTGACCGGCAGCACCGGCAGCACGGCATTGATCTGGCCGGTGCCGGAAGCGCCGAAGTAGGGAGTGACGATCTCGGCGCAGCCGGTGTATTCCGACCAGCCCAGCGCGCCCAGCAGCATGGCCGTGTCGTGCATGAAGCCTTCGCCATGGCCCTTGACGGCGTACTCGGGCAGCATCTCGCAGAAAGTGGCCCAGTCGCCCGCCTGCCACAGGCGGATGACCTCGCGGTCCATCTGCTCCAGCAGCGGGCTCCAGATCTTGAAGGCGTACTCCGGCGCCAGCCCGTTCTGCGCGAAGCGGTGGCTCAGCGACCCGCTGGCCAGCAAGGCCACGGTGCCGTCGTAGTGGTCCTCGATGGCGCGGCGCATGGCCCAGCCCAGGCGCGCGCTGTCGTTGAGGTAGTGCACGGTGCACAGCGCCGAGACGGAAACGGCCTTGAAATGCCGGTCGGCGTTCATGTAGCGCATCGGCACCAGCGTGCCGTATTCGGGGTTGAGCGTGGTGGCGTGGTGCGCCAGCGTCTCCACGCCATGCTCGTTGCACACCTTGGCCAGCAGCTGGCCCAGCTCGGGGTTGCCCGGGAACTCGAAGGCCATGTTGCTGATGAAGTGCGGCAGCTCGTTGCTGGTGTACAGCCCCTTGAAATACGGTGCGCAGTTGATGTGGTAATTGGCGTTGACCAGCCAGTGCGTGTCGAACACCACGATGGTGTCCACGCCCAGCTCGCGGCAGCGCCGGCCGATCTCGCGGTGGCCCTCGATGGCGTCGGCGCGCGTGCCCTGGCGCGGCCCGGGCAGCTCGCTCAGGTACATGCTGGGCACGTGGGTGATCTTGGCGGCCAGCGCGAGTTTGCCCATGGTCAGCCTCCTTGCTGCGGTGTGGATCCGTCCCCGTTCAGACGCCCCAGCGGGGGATGGGGTGGTGGCCCAGGGAAACGGCGACGTTCTTCGGTTCCAGAAACACCTCGTAGCTCCAGGTGCCGCCCTCGCGGCCCGTGCCGCTGGCCTTGGTGCCGCCAAAGGGCTGGCGCAGGTCGCGCACGTTCTGGCTGTTGACGAAGCACATGCCGGCCTCGATGGCGGCGGCCACGCGGTGCGCGCGGCCTATGCTTTCAGTCCACACGTAGCTGGACAGGCCATACGGAATGTCATTGGCCAGCTCGATGGCGTGGGCTTCGTCCCGGAAAGGGATGAGGCAGGCCACCGGGCCGAAGATTTCCTCTTGCGCGATGCGCATGCGGTTGTCCACGTCGGCGAAGACCGTGGGCCAGACGTAGTTGCCGCGCCGCACCCGCGCGGGCAGCTCGGGGGCGTAGGAGGGGCGGTCCAGTCCGCCGCACAGCAGCGTGGCGCCTTCCTGAGTGCCCAGCTCGATGTAGCTGCGCACCTTGGCCAGATGCTGCGGGCTGATCATCGGGCCGATGATGGTCTGCGGGTCCTGCGGGTCGCCCACGCGGATGCGCCGCGCGCGCTCGGCAAAGCGCTGCGCGAAGTCGGCGTAGATGGTCTGCTGCACCAGGATGCGGCTGCCGGCGGTGCAGCGCTCGCCGTTGTTGGAAAAGATCATGAACACGGCGGCATCGAGGGCGCGTTCCAGATCGGCGTCGTCGAAGATCACGAAGGGGCTTTTGCCCCCCAGCTCCATGCTGAACTTCTTCAGCCCGGCGGCGCGGATGATGCGGTTGCCGGTGACGGTGGAGCCGGTGAAGGAGATGGCGCGCACGTCCGGGTGCGCGCACAGCGGCTCGCCCGCCTCGCGGCCCGTGCCGTGCACGACGTTGAGCACGCCAGGCGGGATGCCCGCCTCCAGCGCCAGGGTTCCCAAGCGGGCGGCCGTCAGCGGCGACAGCTCGCTCATCTTGAGCACGGCGGTGTTGCCGAAAGCCAGGCAGGGCGCCACTTTCCAGGTGGCCGTCATGAACGGCACGTTCCACGGGCTGATGAGCGCGCACACGCCCACCGGGTGGTACAGCGTGTAGTTCAGGTGCGTGGGCGTGGGGTAGGTGTGGCCGTCCACGCGGGTGCACATCTCGGCGAAGTAGTAGAAGTTGTCGGCCGCGCGGGGGATGAGCTGCTTGCCGGTTTGCGCGATGACCTGGCCGGTGTCGTCGGTCTCGGTGCAGGCCAGCTCGTTCACATGCTGCGCGATCAGGTCGCCGAGCCTGCGGATCAGCCGGGCGCGCTCGGGCGCCGGCAGGCCGGCCCACCTGGGAAAAGCGGCCTTGGCGGCGGCCACGGCGGCCTGCACCTCGGCCGCGCCGCCGGCGGCCACCTGGGCCAGCACCTCCTGCGTGGCCGGGTTGACGGTCTCGAAATGGTCCTGGCCGGCTACAGGCCGGCCGTCGATCAGGTGGGCGATGACGGGCGTGTTCATGGATGGCGGATGGTGTTGACCAGGGTGCCGATGCCTTCGATCTCGGTTTCGACCACGTCGCCGGGCCGGCAGTCCACCACGCCGTCGGGGGTGCCGGTGAGGATCAGGTCGCCGGGGCGCAGCGTCATGAAGCTGCTGAAGTATTCGATCAGGGCCGGCACGTCGAAGATCATGTCGCGCGTGTGGCCGCGCTGCGTGACCTGGCCGTTGACGCGGGTCTGCAGCGCCAGGTTCATCGGGTCGCTCAGGTCGGCGGCATCGACGCGCCAGGGGCCCAGCGGCGTGCAGCCGTCGCGGTTTTTCACGCGCAGGTTGGGGCGGTACCAGTTTTCCAGGTAGTCGCGGATCGCGTAGTCGTTGGCCACCGTGTAGCCGGCCACATGGTCGTAGGCGTGTGCGCGCCGCACGCGGCGGGCCGTGCGGCCGATCACCACCGCCAGCTCGCATTCGTAATGCATGAACTGCACGCCGGCCGGCCGCACCGTGTGGGCGCGGTGGCCGATCAGCGTGCCCTCGCTCTTGAGGAAAGCCAGCGGCTCGGCCGGGGCCTGGAAGGCGAGCTCGCGGGCATGGTCGGCGTAGTTCAGGCCCAGCGCGAGGATGGTGCGCGGCCACGGCAGCGGATCCAGCGGCGGCAGCCAGGTCACGGCGTCGAAGTCCACCCGCCGGCCGTCGGCCAGGCGCAGGCGGCCCGCTTCCTCGGTGGCCGCATGGATGGCGCCGTCGTAAGCCACGCGGGCGTGCTTCATGCGTCCTCCACCAGCTGCTGGTGCAGCACGCCCAGCGCGGGGGCGGCCGGCGCCTCGATGGCGATGCGCTGGCCGGCGCGCGCGCGCGGCCGAGCGGCGTCCAGGCCCAGCAGCAGCGCGTCGCCCGGGTGCAGCGTCATGAACGCGCTGACTTCGGCCAGCAGCTGCGCGGCATGGCGGCGCATGGCCTGCAGCGCCACGCGCTGGCGCAGGCGGCCATCGATGCGCACGTGCAGCTCCAGCCGGTTGGGGTCGGGGACTTCCTGCGGCGTAGCCAGCCGCGGCCCGATGCCGAGAAAGCCGTCGCGGTTGCGCTGCGGCAGCGCCGGGCGGTAGTAGCTGGCGTGCGGCAGGGCCAGGTCGTTGACCAGCACATAGCCTGCCACGTGCGCCAGCGCGTCCTGCGCGCGCACGCGGCAGGCGGCGCGCGCCACCACCAGCGCCAGGCTGGCGCCCACCTCCACGCCGTCGGCCGGCACGGCGGCGGCCGCACCGCTGGCGCACCAGGTGTTGGCGGTCTTGATGTAGAGCACCGGCGCCTGCGGCGGCGCCTGGTAGGGCGCTTCGCGCATGCGGGCCTGCCAGGCCGTCCACTCGGCCTGGGCGTTGAGCAGCACGCCATAGACGGTGCCGGCGGCCAGCACGGGGCTCACCGCGCCTCCTCCAGCGCGATCAGCGCATCCAGCAGCGCATACAGCTGCGCGAGCGGCTCGCGGCCCAGGGCCTGCTCCAGCCGCTCGTAATGCGCCTGCACCGCAGGGGCCAGCCGCTGGACCTTGCGCAGCCCCTGCGGCGTGGCCTGCACCACGGTGCGGCGCTGGTCCTGCGCGTCGCGCGCGCGCCGCACCAGGCCGTCGCGCTCCATGCGTGCGAGCACGCCGGTCAGGCTGGGGCCCGGCACATAGGCTTCGCGCGCCACGCGGCCCACCTCCAGCGTGCCGTGCTCGGCCAGCACGCGCAGCACGCGCCATTGCACCTCGCTCAAGCCGGCCGCCTTCAGGCCCGGGCGGTAGTGCGCCATCACGGCCTCGCGCGCCTGCAGCAGCAGGCGCGGCAGATTGCGGTGGCGAAAGACGGTGGGCATGGGGGCAAGCCGGCGATTTGTTTCACATGTTAAATAAATGCCGCCGTGTCACCGCCCGGATTTACCCGGCCTGTGGATGCATCCAGTTCGCGGGTACGATGCCGGCATGGCCAAGGAAAAATCCCTCTATGTCTGCAGCGACTGCGGCGGCAGCAGTCCCAAGTGGCTGGGCAAGTGCCCGCATTGCGGCGCCTGGAACACGCTGGTGGAGTCGGTGGCCGAGACGGCTGCCTCCGGGCGGCACCGCTACGCGGCGTTGGCGCCGACGGCCGGCGTGCAGGCGCTGGCTGCGATCGAGGCCGCGGAGGTGGCGCGCACGCCCACCGGGCTGGAGGAGCTGGACCGGGTGCTGGGCGGCGGCATCGTCGAAGGCGGCGTGGTGCTGATCGGCGGCGACCCGGGCATCGGCAAGTCCACGCTGCTGCTGCAGGCGCTGGATGCGCTGCAGCGCAGCGGCATGCAGACGCTTTACGTCACCGGCGAGGAAAGCGGCGCGCAGGTCGCGCTGCGCGCGCGCCGCCTGGGGCTGGAGGGCTCGCAGGTGCAGGTGCTGGCCGAGATCCAGCTGGAAAAAATCCTGGCCACGCTGCAGGCCCAGCGCCCCGCGATCGCGGTGATCGACTCGATCCAGACCGTCTATACCGAGCAGCTCACTTCCGCGCCGGGCTCGGTGGCGCAGGTGCGCGAGTGCGCGGCGCACCTGACGCGTGCGGCCAAGGCCAGCGGAGCGGCCATCGTGCTGGTGGGGCATGTGACCAAGGAAGGCGCTTTGGCCGGCCCGCGCGTGCTGGAGCACATGGTGGACACGGTGCTGTATTTCGAGGGCGACACGCACAGCAGCTTCCGCCTGATCCGCGCCATCAAGAACCGCTTCGGCGCGGTCAACGAAATCGGCGTGTTCGCGATGACCGAGCGCGGCTTGAAAGGCGTGAGCAACCCCAGCGCCATCTTTCTGAGCCAGCACGCCCAGCCGGTGCCTGGCAGCTGCGTGCTGGTCACGCTGGAAGGCACGCGCCCGCTGCTGGTGGAGGTGCAGGCCCTGGTGGACAGCGGCGGGCCCTCGCCGCGGCGCCTGTCGGTGGGACTGGAGCGCGACCGCCTGGCCATGCTGCTGGCCGTGCTGCACCGGCATGCCGGCGTGGCCTGTCTGGACCAGGACGTGTTCGTCAACGCGGTCGGTGGCGTGCGCATCAGCGAGCCGGCGGCCGACCTGGCGGTGTTGCTGGCCATCACCTCCAGCCTGCGCGGCCGGGCCTTGCCCAAGGGCTTCATCGCCTTCGGCGAGGTGGGGCTGGCCGGCGAGGTGCGGCCGGCGCCGCGCGGGCAGGAGCGGCTGAAGGAAGCGGCCAAGCTGGGCTTCACGGTGGCCGTGGTGCCCAAGGCCAACGCGCCGAAAAAGCCCATCGAAGGCATGACGCTGCATGCGGTGGAGCGGGTGGAGCAGGCGCTGGAGCTGCTGCGCGCGCTGGGCTGATTCCTACAATGCGCTGCGCGTGGCCGCCACGGGCCGCGCGCATCACGCTTGCGCTATTCAGAGGAGTCCGCATGTCCGCTCTCACCCTCGCCCAGGCCCGGGCGCTGATCGATCAGGCCACGGCCTGGGCCACGCAGCAGTTTGGCCGCCCGGTCTGCGTGGCGGTGTGCGATGCCACGGGGCTGCTGCTGGCTTTCGCGCGCATGGACGGCGCGCCGCTGCGCAGCGTGGCCATCGCCCAGGGTAAGGCCTACAGCGCCGCGCGCATGGGCGCCACCACGCAGGCGGTGCTGGAGCGGCTGCACCGCGAGCGCATCGAGATCGGCTACTTCTGCGATCCGCAGCTCACGGCCCTGCCTGGCGGCTCGCCGCTGAAGGGGCCGGACGGCACGCTGCGCGGCGCCATCGGCGTCAGCGGGCTGGCTGCAGCCGAGGACCAGCAGGTCACCGACCACGTCGCGGCGCAGTTCGCCGCGCAGTCCGCCGCATGAAGACCGTCGCGCTGCCGGGCGGTGAGCGCGTGCCCGCGCTGGGCCAGGGCACCTGGTTCATGGGCGAGCGCGCCCACGCGCGCAAGCAGGAGGTGGCGGCGCTGCAGCTGGGGCTGGATCTGGGCCTGACGCTGATCGACACCGCCGAGATGTATGCCGAAGGCGGCGCCGAGGAAGTGGTGGGCGAGGCCATCGCCGGGCGGCGCGAGCAGGTCTTCCTGGTCAGCAAGGTCTATCCGCACAACGCCTCGCGCCGCGGCGCCATCGCCGCCTGCGAGCGCAGCTTGAAGCGCCTGAAGACCGACCGCATCGACCTGTATCTGCTGCACTGGCGCGGCGCGCATCCGCTGGCCGAGACGGTGCAGGCGTTCGAGGCGCTGCAGCGCGACGGCAAGATCCGCCACTGGGGCGTGAGCAATCTGGACCTTGCCGACATGCAGGAGCTGTGGGGCGCACCCGGCGGCAGCGCCTGCGCGGCCAACCAGCTGCTCTACAACCTGAGCCGACGCGGCATCGAATGGGACCTGCTGCCCTGGCTGCGCGCGCACGGCGTGCCGGTGATGGCCTACTCGCCGATCGAGCAGGCCCGGCTGCTGCACCACCAGGGCCTGCGCGACTGCGCGGCCCGCCACGGCCTGGATGCGGCGCAGCTGGCGCTGGCCTGGCTGCTGCGGCACGACGACGTCATCGCCATCCCCAAGGCGGCCACGCCGGCGCATCTGCGCGCCAACGCGGCGGCGGCCGCGCTGCGGCTCGACGCGGCCGTGCTGGATGAGCTGGATCGGCTGTTTGCGCCGCCAGATGGACCCACGGCGCTAGAAATGTTGTAGCGCGGGTCGCGCCGGGCGGCGCGCGGCAGCGCCCTCTGCGGCCCATCGCCGACAATCGGGCCATGTCTTGGCAGAAACTGATCGTCTGGATCGGCGCGGCGGCGCTGGTGGCGGCTGGCTATGCCGCCTGGGGCTGGCCCGGGGTGGCGCTGGTCGGCGGCGGCGTGCTGCTGTGGCTGCTGCTGCACTTCACCCGCGTCATGCACGTGCTCAAGCGCGCAGCCGACCGCCCCATCGGCTATGTGGACAGCGCGGTGATGCTGCAGGCCAAACTCAAGCCGGGCCTGACGCTGCTGGAGGTGGTGGCGCTGACGCGCGCGCTGGGCGAGCCGCTGCACGCAGGCGACACCCAGCCCGAGCGCTACCGCTGGCGCGACCCCTCGGATGCGACGGTCACCTGCGAGTTCCTGCACGGCCGCCTGCAGCGCTGGGACTTTCGCCGGCCCGAGGCGGGCGCAGACGGCGCGCCGGCGCCGGCCCCGTAAAATGGCCTTTTCACGTGCCGGCCCCGTAGCGCTTTGCGCGCCGGCGCGCATCACCAAGGAAAGATGACCGAGATGAGTGCTCTACCGACCTCGATGGCCGACCGCGACGGCAAGATCTGGATGGATGGCAAGCTGGTGGACTGGCGCGAGGCCAAGGTCCACGTGCTGACCCACACCCTGCACTACGGCTGCGGCGCCTTCGAGGGCGTGCGGGCCTACAACACCGTGGCCGGCACGGCCATCTTCCGTCTGCAGGAGCACACCGAGCGCCTCTACAACAGCGCCAAGATCCTGCGCATGCGCATTCCCTACAGCCCCGAGCAACTCAACGAGGCGCAGAAGGAAGTCGTGCGCGCCAACGGGCTGCAAAGCTGCTACATCCGCCCGCTGGTGTGGATTGGCGACAAGAAGCTGGGCGTGTCCCCGAAGGGCAACACCATCCACGTGATGATCGCTGCCTGGGCCTGGGGCGCTTACCTGGGCGAGGAAGGCATGAAGCGCGGCATCCGCGTCAAGACCTCCAGCTACACGCGCCACCACGTCAACATCACGATGACACAGGCCAAGGCGGTGAGCAACTACACCAACTCCATCCTGGCCAACATGGAGGCCACCGACGAGGGCTATGACGAAGCCCTGCTGCTGGACTCGGCCGGCTTCGTGTCCGAAGGCGCAGGCGAGAACATCTTCGTCATCAAGAACGGCGTCATCTACACGCCGGACCTGTCGGCCGGTGCGCTCAACGGCATCACCCGCAACACCGTGTTCCACATCGCCAAGGATTTGGGGCTGGACATCGTGCAAAAGCGCATCACCCGCGACGAGATCTACATCGCCGACGAGGCCTTCTTCACCGGCACCGCGGCCGAGGTCACGCCGATCCGTGAGCTCGACCGCATCGAGATCGGCGCCGGCAGTCGCGGCCCGATCACCGAGAAGATCCAGAGCGCCTTCTTCGACATCGTCAACGGCCGCAACGCCAAGTACGCCCACTGGCTGAGCAAGGTCTGATCCGCCATGAGCACGCCCGTCGTCGAACTGCTGGCCCGCGATCTGAACGCGCAGGGGGGCGTCTATTGCCCCAACCCCAAGGCCGACATGAAGATCTGGAACACCCATCCCAAGGTGTATCTGGACGTGGCGCGCACCGGGCAGGCCAGGTGCCCTTACTGCGGCACGGTCTATCAGCTCAAGGCCGGTGAGCAGCTCGCCGCCCACCACTGAGGCAGCGGGCCGCCCGCTGGCGGCCCTGGTCATTGCGCCGCAGTGGATCGGCGACGCGGTGATGTCCGAGCCGCTGCTGGCCGCGCTGGCCGCGCGGGGCGAGCGCCTGACGGTCGGCGCCCTGCCCTGGGTGGCGCCTATTTACCGCGCCATGCCCCAGGTGGCCGAAGTCATCGAGCTGCCCTTTGCCCACGGCCGCCTGCAATGGGGCGCGCGCCGCGCGCTGGCGCGGCAGCTGCGGGGCCGCTACGACCGGGCCTATGTGCTGCCCAATTCCTTCAAGAGCGCGCTGCTGCCCTGGCTGGCCGGCATCGCGCAGCGGGTGGGCTACCGGGGCGAGGCGCGCTGGGGCCTGCTGACGCAGCGCCTGCCCAACCCGCCGCGCCACGAGCGTCCGCCGATGGTGGACTTCTACCTGGCGCTGGCCGGCCAGGCCCCGCAGGGCCGGCAGCGGCCCCGGCTGCAGGTCGGCGAGGCGGCCATCGGCAGCGCGCTGGCGCGCCACGGCCTGGCGCGCGGCGCCTATGTGGTGTTCGTGCCGGGGGCCGAATACGGGCCGGCCAAGCGCTGGCCGGCCGGGCATTTCGCCGAGCTGGCCCGCCAGCTGGCCGAGCCGGTGGCGGTGCTGGGCTCGGCCAAGGAGGCGGCGCTGGGGCAAGACATCGCGCAGGCCAGCGGGCGCGCCGAGGTGCGCAACCTGGCCGGCGCGACCACGCTGGACGAAGCCATGGCGCTGATCGCCGCCGCGCGCGCCGTCGTCACCAACGACACCGGCCTGATGCACGTGGCCGCCGCGCTGGACGTGCCGCAGGTGGCGCTGTTCGGCTCCAGCAGCCCGCTGCACACGCCGCCGCTGAGCGCGCGCGCGCAGGTGCTGTGGCTGAAGCAGGACCCGCATTACCAGCCGCCGCTGGACTGCGCGCCGTGCTTTGCGCGCAGCTGCCCGCTGGGGCACACCCGCTGCCTGCGCGACCTAAGCCCCCAGCGGGTGCTGGCGGCGCTGGCGGTGGCGCAGGCCCCGGCCGGCTGAGGCTGCGGGTTCGGCCCGAGACGCTACGTACGGGTGACGTGCTACGCTTGCGCGGCAGCGGGGGGCTGCCCTGTCCTGTTGCGCTGCAGCCTGCTTGCGCTATTCCCACCTTTTGCCGTGCATGTCCTTGCCTCACCCGCCGACGCGAACCGGCCACGGGGCCGCTGAGTCATCGCCTTCCGCCTGGCGGCAGGTCGTCGCGGCCGCGCGCGACGACTACACCCTGGCCATCCTGCTGCTGAGCTCGGCGGTGGCCGCGCTGTGGCTGCTGCCGTTCGCGCTGTACCGCGCCTGGGAAGGCAACTGGGTGGCCGTGGTCAACGACCTGTTGTTGGCCGTGCTCTTTCTGTGGGCTGGTTGGCGGGCCTGGCGCACCGGCGACACCCGGGTGCCGGGCTGGGTCGTGGCGCTGGGCACGGTGGGCGGCCTGTGGGCCATCGGCTGGGCGGCGCGGTTCGCGGCGCTGTTCTGGGTGTATCCGGGCGTGCTGATGCTGTTCTTTCTGGTGCCGCCGCGGGCGGCTTTCCTGCTGGCGGCGCTGGCCATCAGCGGCTCGGCGGGGCTGTCGCTGCAGGAGCTGGAGCATGGCGAGGGTCTGCCTTTCTTCGTCTTCACCGCAGCGCTGACGGCCGTGCTGGGCTACATCACCTCGCAGCAGGCGCACCGGCGCATCGCGCGCTGGCAGTCTCTGAGCCTGGTGGACGCGCTCACCGGCGTGGGCAACCGGCGGCTGATGGAAATCGAGCTCGACCGCGCCGACAGCGGCGCCGAGTCCCTGGGCGCGCTCGTGATGATGGACCTCGACCATTTCAAGTCCATCAACGACCGCTACGGCCACGAGGCGGGCGACCAGGCGCTGCGCGACTTCGTCGCCGCGCTGCAGGCGCAGCTGCGCCGCGGTGACCGCCTCTACCGGCTCGGTGGAGAGGAATTCGTGCTGTGGGTGCCGGCCGGCGAGCCGGCCCAGATCACGGCGCTGGTGGAGCGGCTGCGCCAGAGCGTGCGCGAGCGGGTCCGCGTCGGCTCCGGCGAAGGGGTCACGGTCTCGGCCGGCATCTGCAGGCATGCAGTGGGGCAGAGCTGGCGCAGCTGCCTGATCCGCGCCGATCAGGCCCTGTACCGGGCCAAGCAGCAGGGCCGCGACCGCGTGCTGTGGGCCGACGATGGCCATGACGGCGGCCGGGTGGCCGCGCCAGCGGCCGAGTGAAAAGGTCCTGCCGGTGCCGATCGGTCCGGCCCTGCTGCTGTTGGCCCAAGCCAACCGTGACGTGCCAACGAGACTGTCTGAATCGAGCAGGCTGGTGACGATTCGCAAATAATAATGATTCTCGATATAATTTAATTTTCTCTCAGCTAGCCACCCAGGGGAAATTTCCAAGGCAGCCAGCCAGTTCTCTTTCTGGAGTCCTGCATGCGTTGTCTTACTGTTTGCCCCTCTGTCAATGCGCTTCGTCCCGGTGGTTCCCTTGTGGTTCTCTCGATCGTCGCCTGCTGCGCGACAGGCGCCTTGGGTCAGGAGGCCGTTTCTGCCTCTGTCGAGCCCAGTCTGAGCGCCGTGACGGTGCGTGAGCAGGCCCTTGAGTCCGAGACTGGTCAGACCGGTCTTTACACCCGGCGCAAGAGCCGTAGCGCTACCGGCCTAGACCTCGGACTCAAGGACACGCCGCAGACCGTGTCGGTAGTGTCGCGCAGCCAAATGGACGACTTCGGTCTGAGCAGTGTCAACGATGCGCTGAGTGTGACCTCGGGGGTTCGTGTCGAACGAGTGGAGACGGATCGCACTTACTACACAGCGCGTGGCTTCGATGTCACCAACTTTCAGGTCGATGGGGTAGGTCTGCCGATGATGTATGGAAATGTCTATGGCAGCCTGGACACAGTGCTATACGACCGCATCGACGCGGTCTATGGCGCCAATGGTCTGAGCACTGGCACGGGCTATCCATCGGCCACGATCAACTTCGTGCGCAAGCGCACGCTGCGTGATTTTGCGGCGCAGGCCGGCGTCAAGGTCGGTTCTTGGAGCCGCGTGCGCCTGGAGGGCGACATCAGCACGCCACTCAACGCCGATCACAGCGTACGTGCCCGTGTGGTGGCCGCCCAGGAACAGGGGGACTCCTATCTCCAGCGTTACCGCCCGCAGCGCACGGTGTTCTACGGCATCATCGAAGCAGACTTGGAAGACGGTACCCAGTTGGCGCTGGGTCATAGCCGGCAGGAGAACCAGGCCAAGGGCGTCATGTGGGGTAGCCTGCCACTGCTCTATGCCGACAACACGCGCACTGATTACGACGTTTCCACCAGTTCGGCCGCCAACTGGAGCTACTGGGACAATACGGTCAACAACACCTTTGCTGAAATCGGGCGCGAATTCGGGGGAGGCTGGACCGGTAAAGCTACCTACACGCATACCGAGCGTGCAAGTCGCGGCGCACTCTACTACCTGTCGGGCCAGCCCGACAGAAGCACGGGCTTGGGCCTGTCGAGTTTTTCCTCGTTGTACAGCGCCAACAGTCGTGAGGACACGCTGAACCTGGCGGCCGAGGGCGGCTACACCCTGGCGGGCCGCAGGCACGACCTGAGCCTGGGTCTGGCGGCCGGGGTGGCCAAGCACCGTGATGCGTCGTACTACACCACGGTGGCGGCCAGCGCGCCATCGGTGCCGCTGGACGCCTGGGACGGCAGCACCACCGTGCCGGTGTTCGACGCCGCGCCCGGCGGTACGGCCGATTTCACGCTCACCACCTACATGGCGTACGTGGCCACCCGCCTGCACCTGGGCGACCGCCTGCACCTGGTGGGGGGGCTGCGTCACAGCGACTATTACCAGCAAGGCAATTCCTATGGCCAAGGGCGTGATGCAAGCTACGGGCGAGCCACGCCCTATGCGGGTCTGACCTATGACCTCACGCCCGACCTGACGTTCTATGGCAGTTATGCGGAGATCTTCAACCCGCAGTACCAGGTCGATGTGAACCTCAGAACGCTCAAGCCCGTGGAGGGCGACAACGTGGAAATCGGGTTGAAGAAAGAGCTGCAAGGAGGCAAGGGCAATGCCTCGTTCGCGCTGTTTCGCAGTGCGCAGCGCAATCTGGCCGAAGAAGCCGGCTATATCGGCACTACGACCTATTACCGCGGCATCGACGCCATTTCGCAAGGAGTGCATGTTGATGTGACCGGCCAGCTTAGTCCGCGTTTGCAGGCGAACCTGGGATATACGGCTCTGAGCATCGATGATCCTTTGGGCAAAGCGGTGCGAACCTATATCCCGCGTCAGATGCTGCGCCTGAGCACGACCTATCGCGTGCCGATGCTGGAGCAGCTCAAAGTAGGCGGCAATCTGACTTGGCAGGACGATACATATGTCATTTACAACGGCACGGAGATCCGGCAGCGGGCCTACGCCCTGCTCAACTTGATGGCGCGCTACGACATCAGCAAGAAGATATCAGCCACCATCAACCTGAACAATGTGACCGATCAGAAGTACCTGAATACCCTGTACTGGGGCTCGTGGGGCCAGGGGTACTACGGTGCGCCGCGTAATGTAAGTGTGGCGTTGAACTGGACGTACTGATTTAGAGAGGAATACTGTGCGCTCTGTAATCGTGCGCGTGCACCGCTGGCTGGGCCTGACAACAGCTCTGTTTCTCTTCGTGGCTGGCACAACAGGGGCTGTGATCGCTTGGGATCATGAGCTCGACGAATGGCTCAACCCCCAGCTCTACCGGGCGCGGGGAGTGGCAGGTGAGGCGCATGATCCGGTGGATCTGGTAGCAGCGCTGGAGGTTGCAGAGCCGCGCCTGCGTGTGCGCTACTTTCCGCTGCGCACCAAACCCGGCCACAGCCTACTGGTGATGGTGGAGCCACGTCCCGACCCTGCGACGGGGCGCCTGCATGTGCTGGGCTACAACCAAGTGGCGCTGGATCCGGTCAGTGGCGAGGTGCTGGGGCGGCGTGAGTGGGGTAAGGCGGCACTAGATCGCGAGAATTTGCTGCCTTTCCTCTACAAGCTGCACTACAGCCTGCACATTCCTGAAGTGTGGGACATGGAACCGGGTGTTCTGCTCATGGGTGTCGTTGCCATCGCATGGGTGCTGGATACATTGATCGCGCTCTGGGTTTCCTTTCCTAGCCTTGCGAACTGGCGCCAGTCCTTCAGATTGCGTTGGAAGGCTGGTGGCTACAGGCGTGTGTTTGACTTGCACCGTTCAGGTGGAGTTTGGATTTTCGGCCTATTGCTCATGCTCGCCGTGACTTCGGTAGCAATGAACCTGCGTGAGCCGGTAATGCGTCCACTCGTTTCTTTGTTTTCCGAGCTTACGCCTTCACCGTTTTCCGTGCGCACACCCGTTCCGCTCGAGCAGGTCGCGCAACCGCAGCTCACGCTACCGGCACTGCTAGAGAAGGCCCGGCGGCAGGCCAGGATCTTGGGCTTGGAGGCTCCTGCTGGCGCGGTATTCCTAGCATCGTCTTTCGGAGTCTATGGCGTTGGCTTGTTCGAGGGTGACAACAGCCATGGCGATGGCGGCCTCGGCAATCCCTGGCTCTACTTCGACATGCACACGGGTGAGTTCGTGGGGGCTGACATTCCTGGCCGGGGTACGGCAGGAGATATCTTCTTGCAGTCTATGTACCCGCTGCATTCGGGGCGCATCCTGGGGGTTCCAGGGCGTGTGCTAATTTCGCTGTGCGGCCTGGCCGTGGCGGTGCTCAGCGTGACGGGCGTACTGATCTGGGCGCGCAAACGCAAGGGGCGTGCGCAAGCTGCGCGACGGGTTCTGCCGCAGAAGGCGCCTATAGCCGCTACTTGTTCAAGGGACTCGGAAGCTGTCCCTTCAGCAGCGCCCAGGGATCGCTGATCAATACCGCCGCCACCTTTTCCTCAAAATCAAGGCAGCCTTTCTTGCAAAGGCGCGATGAACCAAAAAAAAGCCACCGTTGCCGGTGGCCTTCAAAGTCCTCGAAAGGACGTCGTTGGGTTCTTACGCTGCCCTGCGGTGGCCTGTGCTCACAGCAACCGCTGGCAAAGATGGTGACAGCACATCATTTACTACTTTAGGCAGGATGCCGCGGCTTGCATATCCCACAAATGGGGGATACCAGCACCCAGCCTGTTTCAAAACGAGACATTCAGCATACGGAACAACTTCCCAGTGCGATCAGCAGGCCGCCGTAGACTGGCCGCACAGCGCGTCGAAAGCCATGTCCAGCGCCGCGGCGCGCGAGTCCGAGATGAACAGGCCCAGCTGGTCGAGCTCGACGACATACATCGTGTAGGCGGCCAGCAGGTTTTCCTCGACCCGCAGCCCGCGAAAGCGCCGGTCGGCGCTGACGCGCTGCCAGCGCTGCGCTGCCGCCGCAGGCGCGATCAGGGAGCTGTGCGTGGTGCCATCCATCGGGACTTCCTCGGTGCTGTGTCTGCCTGCCACGATAAGCGGGCAGCGGCGGTGGCGCCAGTGCAGCCGGCGGCGGCAGCGTGAAGTGGTTCACGCCGCAGGCGTTTTCGCAGGCGGCGGGCTGCCGGCTGAAGGCTGGGCGCGCATCGTGTGGCCGGGCGGCGCGGCTACACTCGCGCCGGTCTGCGACGTCGTGGGGGAAAGGTGAGCGAGCTCGATTTGCGTGCCGTGGTGCTGCTGCTGGGTGCCATAGGCGTGCTGACCTCGGTGGTGCTGCTGCACCTGTGGCGGCAGAACCGCGCCTTGCTGGCGGCGGCGGCCTGGTGGGGCGCCGGGCCGCTGGTCATCTTCGTCGGCACGGTGCTGATGGGGTTGCGCGGGGTGATCGGCGCGCCGTTCAGCATCGTGCTGGGCAACGGCTGCATCATCGGCGGCGCGGTGCTGATGTACGTCGGATCGTGCCGTTTCTGGGACACGCCGCTGCCGCGCTGGCCCTGGGTGTGGCTGGGGCTCACGCTGGTGGCGCTGCTGCTGTTGAGCACCGTCTGGCCCCACTACCCGCTGCGGCTGACCATTGTGCCGGGGCTGATGGCGGTGGTGCAGCTGGCGCACCTGCGGCTGGTGTGGCAGCACGACCGCAGCAGCTTCGCGGCGCAGTTCCTGCTGGGCTGGATCGCCTTCAGCGCCGTGGCGCTGGCCTTCCGCTCCGCCACCGCGCAGCTGGAGGCACGCGACGCCGACCTCTTCACCCCCAGCATCTGGCAGAACGTCTATCTGGGCAGCTATGCCTTCTCGCTGCTGGGCGAGGGCATCGGGCTGGTGCTGCTGGCGCAGCAGCGGCTGCAGCAGCGCATCCGCGATCTGGCCACGCACGACAGCCTGACCGGCGCGCTGACGCGTGCCGCATTCTGGGACGCCGCCACCCACGAGCTGCGGCGCCAGCAGCGCACCGCGCAGCCCGCGGCGCTGCTGATGCTGGATCTGGACCACTTCAAGCGCATCAACGACACCTACGGCCACCAGACCGGCGACCGCGTGCTGCACGACTTCGCGCAGCGCGTGCATCACGTGCTGCGCGCCACCGACCGCTTCGGCCGCTACGGCGGCGAAGAGTTCGTCGTGCTGCTGCCGGACACGCCGGCAGCTGCCGCGCACGCCATTGCCGAGCGCATCCGCACGCAGGCGGCTACAGCCGGTCTGCCACCCTACACGGTCAGCATCGGCCTGGCGGTGCTGGTCCCGGCGCAGCAGGCGGCCGATACCGATGCCACGCTGGAGCAGGCGATCGGCCGCGCCGACGCCGCGCTGTACCAAGCCAAGGCGCAGGGCCGCGACCGGGTGGTGCAGGACGGCGATCCTGCCTGACTCCTTCCTGCTGGCGGGGCGCGTGGGGGCGCTGCGTCAGCCAGGCGGCAGCACGCAAGCTCCGCCGCGCGCCAGCGGCAGCTCCAGCACGAAGCAGGCGCCGCCGCCCGGGTGGTCGGTGCAGTGGACGCTGCCGCCGTGGCGCAGCGCGATGGTGCGCACCAGCGCCAGCCCCAGCCCGACGCCGCCGGCGCTCTCGGAGGCGCCGGGCAGGCGGAAGAAGGGCTCGAAGATGCGTTCGCGATAGGCCGGCGGCACGCCGGGTCCGCGGTCGCAGACCTGGATGCGGGCCTTGCCGCCGTTCTGGCGCAGCGCCAGGCGCACTTCGCCGGCCCCGTGGCGGCGGGCGTTTTCCAGCAGGTTGCGCACGGCCCGGCGCAGCAGCCGCGCCACGCCGGGCACTTCCAGCTGCGTCTGCCCGGCCGGGCTGTCGAGCTCGGCCTCCACGCGGGCGCACTCCTCGGCGCACAGGCCGACCAGATCGACGGCTTCGAGCGGGCCCAGGTCGTCGGGGCTGGCGTCGAGCCGGCTGGCCAGCAGGATTTCGTCGATCAGCTGGTCCAGCTCGTGGATGTTGCGCGCAATTTCCTGCAGCGCCACGGCGTCGGGCCGCTGGCGCAGCAGCTCCAGCCCCATGCGGATGCGCGCCAGCGGCGAGCGCAGTTCGTGCGAGGCATTGGCCAGCAGGGCTTTGTGGGCCAGCAGCAGGCTCTGGATGCGCTCGGCCGCCACATTGAAGCGCCGCGCCAGAAAGGCCACTTCGTCCTCACCGTCTTCGGGCAGGCGCAGCGCCAGATCGCCCTCGCCCCAGCGCTGCACGCCCTGCTGCAGCGCCTCCAGCCGCTGGGTCAGACGCCGCACCACCGGGTAGGCGCCCAGCGCCACCGCCACGGCCACCAGGGTCAGCAGGGCCAGCAGGTTGTAGGGCGGCCGCCACCACGAGGGCGCCGGCGGCGGCGGCGGGCGCTGCCCCGGGCGCGGCAGCAGCACGTGCAGGGTCTGCCCGTCCTGCAAGGGCACCTCGAACTCCACGCCCTGGCCGGGCACGCGGGTGGGGCGCGCGACGGCCTGGCCCAGCACCTCGCCGGCGCTGTTGCGCACGATGATTTCGCGCCCCGGGCGCTGGGCGCGCTCGCGCTCGGCCTCCATGCGCCAGATCCAGCCAAAGACCAGCGTCAGCAGCACGATGGCCGCGACCACGGCCAGCCAGATGCGCAGGTACAGGTGGCGGGCCAGGGCAAGGCGCATGGAGCGGGCAGGCGGTGGGGGCGTGGTTCAGTCCTGCTGGCGGGCGAAGACGTAGCCCACGCCGCGCACGGTCAGGATGCGTTTGGGGTGCTTGGGGTCGGCCTCGATGGCGGCGCGGATGCGCCCCATGTGCACGTCGATCGAGCGGTCGAAGGCTTCCAGCTCGCGGCCGCGCACCGCCTCCATGATCTGCTCGCGGGTGAGCACGCGCCCGGCCCGCTCGGCCAGCACCACCAGCAGGTCGAACTGGTAGGAAGTGAGTTCGCAGGGCTGCCCGGCTACGCTGACGGTGCGCGCGGCGCGGTCGATGCGCAGCGAGCCAAATTGCATCACTTCCTCGGCCGGTGGCACGGGGGTGCTGCGCCGGCGCAGCACCGCGCGGATGCGTGCCAGCAGCTCGCGTGGCTCGAAGGGCTTGGCCAGGTAGTCGTCGGCGCCCAGCTCCAGGCCGACGACGCGGTCCATCGGGTCGCCCTTGGCGGTGAGCATCAGCACCGGCAGTGTGGCCAGCGCCGAAGGCAGGGCGCGGATGCGCCGGCAGATCTCCAGCCCGTCCAGGTCGGGCAGCATCAGGTCCAGGATCAGCAGCTGCGGCGGCGGATGGGCCGTCTGCAGCGCCTGCAGGCCCTGCGCGCCGGTGCCGGCCACGGTCACGGCAAAGCCGTGGGTGCCGAGGTAGTCGCGCACCATTGCGGCCAGGCGCGCATCGTCTTCGATCATCAGCAGCGGCTGCGGATTCATGTCGGGCAGTGTAGCCATGCCGCGATGCTCGCGCAGCGGTGTCAGCGGGGCTTGTCGCGGCGGTGAACGGCGGGTAAAGCCGCAGGGTCGTCAGCGCGCCGGCGGCAGCTGCCGCGCCGCCAGCGCCACCAGCAGCAGCACCGGCAGGCCCAGCGCCGCGGTGGCGACGAAGAAAGCCTCGTAGCCCCAGGCATCGACGAAGCTGCCGGAAAAGCCGGCGATGAACTTGGGCAGCAGCAGCATCAGCGAGCTGAACAGCGCGTACTGCGTGGCCGAGTAGCTGATGTTGGTCAGGCTGGAGAGGTAGCCGATGAAGGCCGAGGAGGCCAGTCCCGAGGCCAGGTTGTCGGCCGAGATCACCAGGATCAGCGCCGTCACGTCGTGGCCGCGCGTGCCCAGCCAGGCAAACAGCAGGTTGCTGGCGGCGCTGAGCACCGCGCCCAGCATCAGCACCCGCATCACGCCCAGGCGCAGTGCCAGCGAGCCGCCGATGAAGGCGCCCAGCAGCGTCATCAGCACGCCATAGACCTTGGTGACCGCGGCCACCTCGTCCTTGGTGTAGCCCATGTCCACGTAAAACGGGTTGGCCATGATGCCCATGACCACGTCGCTGATGCGGTAGACGGCAATCAGCGCCAGGATCAGCGCCGCCTGCCAGCGGTAGCGCCGCAGGAAGTCCGCGAACGGCTCGACCACGGCGCCGCGCAGCCACTCGGGCAGCGAGCGCGCCGGCGGCAGCTCGCGCCGCACCGGCTCGGGGGCGAGCAGCACCGTCAGCATCCCCGGCAGCATGCTGGCGGCCATCACCAGGTAGGCCGTGGCCCAGGCGGCCTGCTGGTAGCCGCTGCCTGCGCCTTCGGCACGCGCGGCCAGCCACAGCACGCCGGCGCCGGCCCAGATCATGGCCACGCGGTAGCCGGTCTGGTAGGCCGCGGCCAGCGCGGGCTGGTGCTGCGCGTCGGCCGACTCGATGCGGAAGGCGTCCAGCGCGATGTCCTGCGTGGCCGAGGCGAAGGCCACCAGCAGCGCGGCGGCCACGATGGGCCCCAGAGCGGCCCGCGGGTCGGCCAGCGCCATGCCCACCAGCCCCACCACGATGAGCAGCTGCGCCAGCAGCAGCCAGCTGCGCCGCAGCCCCAGCCGGCGGGTCAGCAGCGGCAGCGGCAGGCGGTCCACCAGCGGAGCCCAGGCCCATTTGAAACCATAGGCCAGCCCCACCCAGCTCAGGTGGCCGATGGTGGCGCGGTCGATGCCGGCTTCGCGCAGGCGAAAGCTCAGCGTGCCCAGCACCAGCAGCAGCGGCAGCCCGGCGGCAAAGCCCAGCGCCAGCATGCGCAGCGCCGCCGGCTTCCCATACACGCGCAGCGTGGCGGCCCACGCCGCCAGCCGGCCGGTCTTGATCGGCGCCGGTTCGGGCGCATTTGTCAGCATGAGGGAAATAATACGCGCAGCCCATGGGCTGCCCTGCTCACCGATGCGACCGCTGAACCGACGTCACACCCTGGCCGCCCTGTGGCTGGCTGCCCTGCTGGGCAGCGGCGCGGCCCTGGCCGCGCCCGGCGGGCGCGAGGGCGTGGACGTCGGCGGCAACTCGGTGTTCACCCGCCTGGCGCCGGCCGAGGAACTGGAAGCCATGGCGGCGCAGCAGTACCGCCAGCAGCTGGCCGCCGCCGCCCAGAAGCGCGCGCTGGCGCCGGCCGACCATCCGCAGCTCGTGCGGCTGCGCGCGATCGCGCAGCGCATCATTCCGCACGCGCTGGCCTGGAACCCGCGGGCGCGGCAATGGAAGTGGGAGGTCAACCTGATCGGCTCGCGCCAGATCAACGCCTACTGCATGCCCGGCGGCAAGATCGCCTTCTACACCGGCATCCTCGACCAGCTGCAGCTCACCGACGACGAGGTGGCCATGGTCATGGGCCACGAGATCGCGCACGCGCTGCGCGAGCATGCGCGCGAGCGCATCGGCAAGAACGCCGTCACCGAAGGCGTGGCGCGGCTGGGCGGGGCGGTGATCGCCGCCTGGCTGGGCGTGGATCCGCGCCTGACCGATACGGTCGCGCGCGGCGGCGCCAACCTGGCTGCGCTGAGCTTCAGCCGCAGCGACGAAACCGAGGCCGACCTCGTGGGCATGGAGCTGGCCGCGCGGGCCGGCTACGACCCGCGCGCGGCCGTCACGCTGTGGCAGAAGATGGGCGCGGCCAGCAAAAATGCGCCGCCGCAGTGGCTGTCCACCCACCCATCCAGCAGCACGCGCATCGCCGAGATCGAGAAAAACCTGCCCAAGGTGCTGCCGCTGTACGAGAAGGCACGCGCCGCGCGCGTGCTGGCGCCGGCGCAGCAGGGGTCCTAACAGGCCGTTGAAAAACTGCTGCGGTAGGCCATCTGCGGCGTTGCGCGGTGCT
>DAIUCJ010000036.1:0-28691 GCA_036846225.1 Hylemonella sp. | reverse complement strand
CCGCCTCCAGCTTGAATTCCCGCGTGTACTGCGCACGCACCTGCTTGTCACTCATGGCTTCTCTCCTTGTCGACATTTTCAACAAGGCTAAGCCCTCCACTTTGCAGGGGCAAGGTCACCAGTCCGTGCGCCCACGCCCCAGCGCGCATTGGCGCCAGGGCGGAACGGCTCAAGTTCCCAGGGAAATCCCGTTCGCGCGCAGAAAGTCCTCCTTCCGGTTGAAGGCGTTGAGGAACAAGGGCGTGCCGGAAAACGACAGGGGGCTGACGGGCCCGATGGTCATGAAGCTGTATTGGCGGCTGGCCACGTCGAAGGCCGAATGCGGGTCGCGGAACAGCTGATAGAGGTCGAGCGCCGTGCCGGACGAGCCGACTAGCTGGCGCAGCGACTGAAACTCTTGCCCTAACCCTAAGCCGAAGCCGAAGAAGAAGATGCGGAACTGCTGCAGGATTTCCTGATGCAGGCTGGAGAGCGTCTGACTGATGAACATCCAGCCCAGGCCATATTTGCGCGTCGTGCGGGCGGCGTCGATGAGCACCGAGCGCACGCCATGGGCGGCATCGTCCTCGCGGGGCACCTCGCGCGGGGCAAGACGGTGGGCCTCGTCGATAATGACGAGCGTGTTGAGATTTTCGCCGTCCTTGTAAAAGCGCTCGGCCGTTTGGGAAAGGCCGTCCAGCAGCCGCTTGATGACCAAGGACTGGATCCGATCATTCCAGAATAGCCCCGCGCTTTGCTCTTTCGAGAGGTCTACGACGAGGATGGGCCGGTTGTCGGCGTCAGCTGCCAGAAGCCAAGCCAGGGCCTTGTCGATGCTCTTCGCCTTGGGCCTGTCTTCGCGGAACAGCTCGGCGACCGGCCCCCATAGTTCGCCGAAAAACTCGTCGACATCGGCCTCGGCCATGGCGTCACTAAAGCGGGCTCGGCTCGTTTCGGTCCGGTAGAAAACCTTCTGTGTCTTTTCGTCGAGCAGAATCGACCAGGCCTTGTCGAAGGCGGCGCGTTGATAGAGATCGGTCAGTTTGATCTTGGCCTTTTGCAGTTTCTCGACCAGGATCGAGCACGCCGCCTGCCGGTTTTCGCCCTTCGGCATCGTGAGCCGCTCGAAGAATCTGGATTCGTAGAGGATTTCCTCGAACAACTCCCAGCGGTCCAAGACCAGATTGCGGACGGTCAAAACCACCGGCGTCTTGCCGAACCGTCTGACGACGTCGCCCACCGGCAGCGCGAACTCGCCGCTCGCCCCTTCCGGCTTCATGTCCTTGGAGAATTCGCCCTGCGGGTCGATGACCAAAAGCGCCATTTGCGGATAGCGCGCATAGGCCGTGAGGATCATCTTGGCCAGCACCGACTTGCCCGAGCCGGTCTTGCCGAAAATACCCATGTGGTAGGCCTCGCCCGCGCCGTCCGGGCCGCGGCCGAAATGCTTGAACCACAGCGGCAGCTTCGGCGTGGAGCCATAGACGTGGCCGAGATAGAAAATCTGCTCCCGGTAGGGGCGCAGGAGTTCCTCTAGCACCTCGTCGGTGACGATATGGATGGGCGTGCCGGTGGACGGCACGGTGCCGAGGATGCTCGGCTCGTAGCCGTGCGCGCCACCGGCCTTGAAGACCGCCGACAGCACCATCTGGCCAAGGTGGGTGTCCTGCCGCTCGCTGACCGCATCGACGCGGCCACGCTGGCGGATGAGGCTGCGCATCGTCGGGTCTTCGTGCCAGATGTTGCGCAGCTGCACCTCGGTGATTTGTCCGAGAGCGAAATGCGGCGTGGCGTCCTGGTTGAAGTGGAACAGGGCTAGCTCGCCGACCAGCTTGCGCCCCACCGCCGAACCCAGCACGTCCAGGGCGAGCTGGGCCGTCGATGAGGGCGAGCCGACCACGCCGAGGCGTTCTGTCCTGGCCACGATGTGTTCGAGTTTGTCTGTCATGGATCATTTCCTCCCGGAATCCGAGCGATAGCCGTGCATGGCGAAAAACACTTCCCCGATGTCGCCCTCGAAGCCCTCGGCGATGCGTTGCGTGGCCACCTGCCGGAACGCGGGCAGGGCCCTGGCGAGAGCCTTCACGGTGCGATCGGCGAGATAGTTCGGGTAGGGCTCGAGCATCGCTGGCGTAGCGCACTGCATTTCCAGCCCTTGCACCACGACGCCCAGCCGATGCGAATTGCAGGCCACGCTCGCTGCGACTTCCACGCGCAGCGCCGGCAGCCAGCTCTGGGGCTTGTAGTAGAAGACATGGACGCGGGAGAGCGCCGCGACGATCTCTTCGCCCAGCGCGTCGATCCGCCTTTTGAGCTCGCCTTTGAGGCTTGATGTGCTGAAATGCCAGTCCTGCGCCGGCGCTTCGAGCGGCAGCGGCTTGGTGAGCTCGCCCGGATTCAATACCGAGGTCAAAAGCCCCCGGTCGTCCTGGTTGTCCGGCCAGCCAAGTTTTCTGCCGATCTCGCGCCGGGTGGAATATTTGGGCAGCGACACGATCTGCTTGTCGCTGCGCGCAAGCGTCAGCAGCTCGCGGTAGGCCGAGAAGAAGTCTTCGGCATGATCGAGAAATTCCCCCGCCGTTTTCAGCTCCGGCGCATACGGCGCGGCATTGAGCGCCTGGTTGAAATAGATCACCGGCAGGGTCAGGGTGCCATCGAGCAGCACCAGATCGTGCGGCGCGGCGCAAGCGAGCTCCAGCTCGCGGCCCAGCATCACGGCGCGCAGGATCGTGCCCGTGCCCTCGTGATGGGGCTCGGCCTCGACAAAGACGGTATGGTGCGGATAGGCCCAGTGGCGGTTTTCGGAAGGCGGCGTCAGCCCCTCGACGGCCACCGCGGCGGCGGCCACGAGATCGGTCGTCAACAGGCGCTCGATGGCATAGGAACCGTCGGTGGCGCAAGTGGTGGGATAGAGCGGGGCGCCGAGATCGGTCTTGCGCAGCAACAAGTCGGCGTCTTCGAGCTGCTGGCGCAGATGCGCGCGCTGCTCCTTGGCGCGGGAAAAGGAGGCAAGTAGCGCGCCGGCCACCTCGGCGGTGCGGCCGAGCACCTCGTCCACCAGGGCGGCCGGCAATTCGGCGAACGGTCCAGATTCGCTCATGCTTCTCTCCACAGACGCCAGCTTTCGCGCTCGAATGTTTTGTACCGTTCGTCCCTTTGCGCCCGCGGCAGCGCCCAACGCGTCTTCCAATATTCGGCAAGCGTGGCGAAAGGCAGGTCGCAGTCTTGCAAATCGTCGTTCTCACCGCGCAGGAAGGCGGCGGCGTTCTCGGCCAGGGGTACGACGAAGACTTCGCGGGCGATGCCGTGATAAATCAGGTCGCGCGGCAAGCCCAACAGCCCAAGCGCCTTCAGCACCACCTCGCGCCGGTTGCGAAAGCCCGTTCCCCATTGCGCATGCTTGGCCGTGGCCGCGCTTTCTTCGGCGACCAGCCGACGCAGATCGCGATAGACGCCGTTCATGAACGGGAAATCCCCCGAGCCGCGGGTAAAACCCACGGATTGGAAGATGCGCCGGCCGCCGAAGGCCAGGCGGTTGTAGAGGGACGAACGCCCCAGCGCCGAGGTGGTGGTGATCAAGGCCAGCGGCCCGGTCCGGCGGCCGCCGATCAAGGTTGTCTTTTCCGCATAGCGGCGCTCGAAGGCTGCTCGCACTTCGTTAGAAGCCGCCGCCAGCGCCACCAGCTTGCCGCCCAGCAGCTGCGCATAGGGCGGCACGGCGCCGAGCACGAAGGCATCCATCACGTTGGCAAGACGCATGCGGCGTTGTTCCCGGTTCCAGCCTACCCAGGCGTCGCGGCTGCCGAGCGCGAACACCGGATCGGCCAGCCCCAGGATGCCCATGAGTCGGTCGTGCCCGTCGTCCCAGACGAGAAACCGCAAGCGCCGCCCATAGCCGGCCGAGACGGGAATGCTCCAATGCAGCCGGGCATAGCGGAACAAGAGTTCCTCGGTCGTCTCGCTTTGAATCTCGACAAGGCGCGGCGCGATTCTTGCCGGCTCGATCTCGGCCCCATTGGCGATGTGGACGAGCAGCCGCGTCTCATGGCGTGCGAGCCCCTGGCGGGCGCGCTCGATCTGATGCCGGCAGGCCTTCTCGTGGCATGCGCGCAGCCGCGCCTTCTCGTCGGAGCCCAGGCCCAGGCGGCTACCTTCGAGGGCGAACCCCTGCTCGCCGAGTTGGGCGAGCACGCGTTGGCGGAGTTCTTCGCGGATCATGGACCTCCAGATTGGTCAAGCGCCAGCGCTTGGAGAAACCATTGCCTGAGTTGGTCGAGTTTCGCCTTGTCTATTTCTGCACTCTCCAGGGATTTGAGCATCTGGACGGGCTTTCGATCGTCTCGCTTCGGCAGCTCCATGCCGAGGAACTTTTCGATGCAGCCCGGAATGAACACGGGCTCGGCCAAACGATGCTTGCCCGCCCTGCTGCGCAACATGTCATTGATGGCCTTGTGATGCCCTTTGTCTTCATCCTCGTCGAGCATCAGGCCATAAGGGATGCCGAACCCTTCCAATAGCGCGATGTAGCGATGGAAATTGAATTTCCCCATGACATCGACGACCGCAATGCGATGGCGGGTCAGGTCGTGCCAGTCGCGCGCCAGCAACCATCCCAACAATGCCTTTTCCGTAGCGCCTTCGACCAGCAATACCCGATCCGCGAAGAACATCGAAGCGCGCTCCGAATCGAGCCAGAGTTGATAGCGAAATTTCTCTTCCTGGGCTGCGATGTCCTCATCGTGCGGCGAGCCTTTGAGCAAATTGCGGGCTCCTTGCTTCTTATCCTCGGCGATGGTTGGGTCGGCGACATAGTCCTCGAGACATTTCTTGAGCGCTCCCCCTTCCCCGAGAATGTCCGTCAAGGCCTCCTGCCTCAATTGCCCGCACATGGACACGCCCGCCGTTCTGCGAATCCTCACGATCTGGCAGAGCCCATCCGAAACCTTGCCGACGAAGATCGGCGAGTGACTGGTGACGATGACCTGTTGTCCTTCACCGGAGCCGAGGCGGCGCAAATGGTAAGCCATGTTTTCCTGCTGGGCTGGGTGGAGGAAAGCCTCGGGCTCTTCGAACAGGATCAAGGTGAAATCGGGATCGAATTCCTTTTTCTCGGCTTTTTTCTTGTCCTGAAAAGCCGGCGCGAGCTTGATCAGCTCGTACAGGAAC
Organism: Hylemonella sp.; assembly: GCA_036846225.1. Taxonomy (GTDB): domain Bacteria; phylum Pseudomonadota; class Gammaproteobacteria; order Burkholderiales; family Burkholderiaceae_C; genus Hylemonella. The sequence goes on along the minus strand of DAIUCJ010000036.1, from coordinate 23,546 downwards.
GACCTTTGGAAACCGTGACCGTAGCGGTCGAGAGTCAATACGGTGTCGCCAAGCATCGCGTCTGCAAACCCGTGCTTGACGAGATTCTTGGTGATGTCATCCGTGCTGACGGGATTGACCGACATTTCGAACTGGATTTCCCAGTGCCGGAGCGCCTCATTGATCGGCGATGTGATTTTTGCCAGAAAGCCGTCGTCGCCCCGCGCCTCCTCATTCAGCTTGCCGAAGGCCGCTTCCACTTCCTTGTACGCCGGGCTGTCGGCCACAACGCGCTTGAGCATGAAGTTGATCATGTCGCGCAAAGGCGATGGGCCCGTGGTTTTCATCTGATCGGCCGCTGTCGTCAGCGCCGGGATGTAGATGATCCGGCCAAGCTTCGCGGTGCCGACGTTCCGCGCACCGTAAAAAAGGTCTTTTTCGGGTTCTCCGCCGACGATGCCGTAGATATTACTCTGGTTGGATTTGACCCGCTCCTTCGATACGAAATAACGGCGCACCGTCAATCGCTTGTCATTGATTCCTTCCTTGTATTTATCGGCAAGATTGGCCCATTCGTCGTCAGTGAGCTCGAATGTCAGCTCCACCCAGGACTCTTCGCCATCGGGGTTCTTCTTCGGCCAATCGTCGTTCGACCATTTGCTTTCCTCGTAAAAGGCCCGCAAGGCGCCGAGCAGGTTGCTCTTTCCCGCGTTGTTGGCGCCGACGACCATCGTGTAGTCGTGAACCTCGATGTCGGCATCGATGATCGATCTAAAGTTGTGAATGCGCAGCCGACGCAATTTCATCGTCTTTTCCTCCCTCTGGCAGACAACACCCGTCCCGGCAGCACGGCTACGCGCACGTAACGAATCCGCGGCCGATGTCAGTTTCAGTCATTGCGTCGGCGTGTTCCGCTCCGTTTGCCATGCGCCGGGCAGAGACGTCGGCCGCCGCGGCGGTTTGCCGTTCGATCTACCGGCCGATTTCCCGGCGCAGGGGTTGCCAGACTCCGTCAACTTTTAGGGCCGGCGATAATCATAGCCCTGTCAAGGATACGGCAAACTAGTGTCCTGTCCCGCTGATACGTGAGCAAAGTCGATGCAGCTTCTCGAGGATGGAGTCGGCGGTGGCGGTCCACTTGAAGGGCTGGCAGTTTGTGTTGTAGGCCGCGACGAAGTGATCGATGCGCTGCACGAGCTGTTTGACGCTGGTGAAGGATCCCCGGCGGATGACCTTGTCGGTGATCAGCGAGAAGAAGCGCTCGACCTGGTTGAGCCAGGAGCTGTAAGTCGGAATGAAGTGCATGTGCCAGCGAGGCCGCGCCGCGAGCCACGCCTTGATCTTCGGGTGACTGTGGGTGGCGTAGTTGTCAGCGATGCAGTGGATGTCCAGCTCGGGCGGCACGGCCTTGTCGATCTCGCGCAGGAAGGACAGGTACTCCTGATGCCGGTGGCGAGGCTTGCAGCTGGCCAACACGGCGCCGTTGAGCACGTTCAGCGCTGCGAACAGCGTGGTCGTGCCGTGGCGCTTGTAGTCGTGGGTGACGCCCTCGACATAACCGAATCCCATCGGCAGCATCGGCTGGGTGCGCTCCAGGGCCTGGCACTGGCTCTTCTCGTCGACGCAGATGACCAGTGCGTTGTCCGGCGGGCTCAGGTACAGGCCGACGACGTCGCGCAGCTTCTCGATGAAGAACGGGTCTGTGGACAGCTTGAAGCTTTCGGTACGGTGCGGCTGCAGGCAGAAGAGTTAGAAGTACCTGGCAACGCTGGACTTGGAGATGCCCGTCTCGGCAGCCACGGAATGCACGCTCCAGTGCGTCGAGCCGTCGGCCGGCTTGGTGTGCAGCGTGGTCTTGATCAACTGCGCCACGCGTTCGTCGTCGATCGTGCGCAGCTTGCCCGGGCGCACGTCATCGTACAGGCCGGCGATGCGACGCTCGATGAAACGTGCGCGCCACTTGCCCACGGTGGCCTTGATCAGCTTCAGCCGCTCGGCGATCGCGTTGTTCGCTTCACCTTCGGCAATGCTGAGGATGATGCGCGCCCGGCTGCTCAACGCCGCCGGAATCGACCGACTGCGCACAAAGGACTGAAGCTGCACACGCTCCTCCTCCGACAGCAGCAGTTCGGCCTTCGGTCTGCCCGTTCTCATCGCGGCATCTCCGTTCCCAAGATACCGCACTGGCACGCAAGACTAATGCCAGTTATTTGCGGGACAACACACTAGCGCGTCGTTGAAAGCGTTACGGGAGGCTGAAAATGCTCACCTCGCTACGAATCAAAAATTTCAAGGCTTGGCACGATACCGGAGCAGTGCGCCTCGCTCCACTGACGGTCATCTTTGGCGCCAACAGCTCGGGCAAGTCGAGCCTTGGGCACCTGCTTCTGGCACTCAAGCAGACCGTGCAGCTTTCCGACCGCAAGCGCGCCTTGCATCTCGGCGACGAAAACGCCCTCATCGACTTGGGCACGTTTGCCGACTGCATTCATGCTCATGCACTGGATAACCCGCTGACGTTCGAGCTGAGCTGGCGGCTGCCGCAGCCGCTCGCGGTGCGCGACGTGCTGAGCAAGGGGAAGATTTACAAGGGCGACGAACTCGAGCTTGCTTCGAACCTTCGCGCCGACAAGGCAGGGCAGCCAGTCACCGAATCCATTGCCTACAGGCTGAAGCAGGGCGGCGAGGTCATGCTTCGTGTCAAGCATGCCCGCGGCGCTGGCAAGCCGTCGTTGGACTGCGAACCTTTGAGGTTGCTCTACGCGCCCGGCCGGAAGTGGCCTCTCGAAGCGCCGGAAAAGTTCTACCGTTTTGCTGATCGCACCCTCGCGCGGTTTCAAAACGCGGATTTTTTGGCCGAATTCGCTCTACAGACCGAACGTATGCTGGAACAGGTGTATTACCTGAGCCCCTTGCGCACGCCGCCTCGCCGCATCTACCAATGGTCCGGCGATACGCCGCCGCATGTCGGCGCGGAAGGGGAGTACACCATCGCCGCTCTTCTCGCCGCAGCGGAATCTGGACGCGAGATCAACAGGGGCCATAAGCGACATCGCCAACGTTTCGACGTTTTCATCGCCGGATGGCTGGCCGATCTGGGCATCATCCACAGTTTCGAGGTTCGTCCGGTGGCCAAGGGGCGCAAGGAATACGAAGTGCTGGTGCGTACCCACAAGAGTTCCGCTGTAGTCAAACTCGCGGACGTCGGCATGGGGGTTTCCCAGGTCTTGCCGACGCTGGTCCAGGCTTTTTATTCGCCGCCCGGTTCGGTGGTATGGATGGAGCAGCCGGAGATCCACTTACACCCGATGGCGCAGGCCAATCTCGCCGACGCCTTCATCAGCGCGGTGCAGTCCTATGAAAATGGGGTTCCGAGAGGAACGCAGCTGATTGTCGAAACCCATTCGGAGCATTTCCTGACACGTCTGCAGCGACGAGTGGCGGAAGGAGTCATCGAGGCCGAAGATGTCGCCGTCTACTTCGTTCGTCATGGCGCCGAGCAGGCAGAAATGGAACCCCTTCGCCTCAATATGTTCGGCGAAATCGAAAACTGGCCGGAGAACTTTTTCGGCGACGAGATGGGCGACATCGCCGCGCGCACTCTGGCCGCCATCAAACGTCGGGCTGCGGAGGACCGCGCATGAATGCGGCGGTGATCGACACCAACGTGTTGCTGGTGGCCAATGGCAGCCATGCCGATGTCTCGCTGGCGTGCCGCAAAGCCTGCATCGAGCGCCTGCAGCGGCATCAATCCTCCGGCGTCGTGGTCATCGACGACGGCTACCGCATCTTGCGGGAGTATCAAAACAAGACCCGGCCGAACCGGCCCAAGGGGGTTGGCGACGCTTTCCTCAAGTGGCTGTTGCAGCAGGCAGGCAATGCCGCGCGGGTGCATCGGGTGCCGCTTACCGAAAGCGCCAAGGATGAGTTCAAAGAGTTTCCCGATTCCGCGTTGCAATCCGATTTCGATCCGTCCGACAGGAAATTCGTAGCAGTTGCCCATGCCCATCCCGACAAGCCGCCGATCTGGCAGGCGGCGGATTGCAAATGGCTGAACTGGCAAGGCCGTCTGCTCGCCAAGGGCGTCCGCTTGGACCTCATATGCCCGGACGACGTCACTCGCCATTACGACAACAAATTTCGCGGCCAGACAACGCCCTCGCTGTCTCGGCAATAGATGCAACTCACCGAAAGGCGAGCAGTAAAGGCGTCGATGCCCTTCCCTGCAAGGAAGCCGAGCGGTCAGGGCAAGGCGTTTGCCAAGGCTTCGATCCTCGACGCCCATGCCTCGAGCGCTACCTTGCGCTGCGCCTCATAACCGTTGTGGTTGTAGTGCGCCAGCACGCCGGGCAGGACGTGGTTGGCAATCTTGTGGCCGAGGAAAGCATTCGGATGGTGGCGATTCGGTGCGATGCCAGATAAAGCAAAGCATTTCCACTCATGCACTTATAGATGGCGATGCGATATCGTGTGGGCGTGGGCGGAAGTTTGGGCGGGGCTCCGCAGCGTTGCATCCTCGAAACCCTGTCTGTCTCGGCTGCGACAGACATACCAGCCGGTTTTGGATTTGGGCATGAAGCCGAATGCGGCTGGCTTGTGCACATGCCTTACGGCGCCGCGGCGCCAGCGGCCTGCGCCACGGCAGGGCGCGGCGCCAGCGGCACGATGGGCACGTTGACCGCTTCCTTGCCCTTGGGCGGCCAGGCCACTTCGGCGGCCGGGCGCGGCTTGCCGATGGGCGCCGCCGCCTTGCCCTGGCGCACGGCGGCCAGGTCTTCCTCGCTGGGGTATTCGCCCAGCAGCCAGTAGTCGAACACGCGCCGCGCCATCGGGGCGGCGTGCTCGGCGCCGAAGCCGGCGTTTTCGACGATCACGGCCAGCGCGATCTGGGGGTCGTCCACCGGCGCGAAGGCCATGTACAGCGCGTGGTCGCGCTGGTGCTCCTCCAGCTTGGCGGCGTTGTACTTCTCTTTCTGGCCGATGGTGACCGCCTGCGCGGTCCCGGTCTTGCCCGCGCTCAGGTATTTAGCGCCGAGGAAGGAGCGCGCCGAGGTGCCCTCCTGCGTAACCGCCGCCAGCGCCTTGCGGATCACCGCCAGGTTCTGCGGCGCGAAGTGCAGCTGCTGCGGCGGCTTCAGCGGCACGGGCACGGTCACGTTGCTGCCGGCATCCTGCGTGCCGATGACCAGATGCGGCACATATTTGGTGCCGCCGTTGGCCAGCGTGGCCGTGGCCACGGCCAGCTGCAGCATCGTGAAGGTGTTGTAGCCCTGGCCGATGCCCAGCGAGATGGTCTCGCCCGCGTACCACTTCTTCTGCTCGGGCCGCTTGTAGGTCTTGCGCTTCCACTCCTGGCTGGGCAGCACGCCGCGCACCTCGCCCTGGATGTCGATGCCGGTGAGCTGCCCGAAGCCCAGCGGCTTCATGAAGTCGTGGATGGCGTCCACCCCCATTTCGTTGGCCAGCGAGTAGTAATAGACGTTGCTGGACTTGACGATGCTCCGGTGCATGTCCACCGGGCCCAGGCCATGGTCGCCGTGGCTGCGGAAGATGTGGCCGCCAAAGGCCCAGGAGCCGCCGTCGTGGATGACGGTGGAAGCCGAGCGCTTGCCCGTCTCCAGCGCGGCCAGCGCCATGAAGGGCTTGTAGGTCGAGCCCGGCGGATAGGTGCCGCGCAGCGCGCGGTTGAGCAGCGGCTTGTCGATCGATTCGTTGAGCGCCTGCCACGATTCGGCGTCGATGCCCTCGACGAACATGTTGGGGTCGAAGGTGGGCTTGCTGACGAAGGCGAGGATCTCGCCATTGCGCGGGTCGATGGCCACCAGCGCGCCGCGGCGTTCGCCGAACATCTCCTCCACCAAGTTCTGCAACTTGATGTCGATGGACAGCACCACGTTGTTGCCGGGCGTGGCCGGCGTGCGCGCCAGCGTGCGCACCGCGCGCCCGCCGGCGGACGTCTCCACCCGCTCGAAGCCGGTGATGCCGTGCAGATGCCGCTCGTAGCTCTGCTCCACGCCCAGCTTGCCGATGTAGTCGGTGCCGCGGTAGTTGGCCTGCTCCTCGTCGGGCCAGTCTTCCATCTCTTTCTTCTCGGCCGGGTTGATGCGGCCGATGTAGCCCACCACATGGCTGGCCAGCTCGCCCCAGGGGTAGTTGCGGAACAGCCGTGCCTTGATGTCCACGCCCTTGAAGCGGTAGCGCTGCGCGATAAAGCGCGCCACCTCCTCGTCGCTCAGGCGGGTGCGGATGGGCAGCGACTCCGCGCCCTTGGTTTCCTCCATCAGCTTGCGAAACCGCCGCCTGTCGCGCGGGGTGATGTCCACCAGCTCGGCCAGCGCGTTGATGGTGGCTTCCAGGCTGTCCACCTGCGAGGGGGTGATCTCCAGCGTGTAGGCCGAGTAGTTGGTGGCCAGCGGAATGCCGTTGCGGTCCAGGATCAGCCCGCGCGTGGGCACCAGCGGCACGATGGTGGTGCGGTTGATCTCGGCCTGCTGTTCCAGTTCGTCATGGCGGATGACCTGCAGATAGACCAGGCGCAGCAGCACCAGCGCGAAGCAGCCCAGCACCAGCAACGACACCACCAACGCCCGCGCGCGAAAGCGCTGCAGCTCGGCTTCGACGTTGCGCAGTTCGGTCATCGCGGCTGGCCGCTTCAGAGCGGACGCTCGGCGTCCGGGTCGGGCGCGCGGCGCTGCGGCCACAGCAGCAGCACGGTGGCCAGCGGCCACAGGGCCGCTTCGAACACCGGCGCCAGCAGCAGCGTCCAGCCCGGGAAATGCCCGCCCACCCACAGCCGCACCGCCAGCGCCACGGCATGCGCGATCAGCAGCACCGGCAGCACGTGCAGCGCCTGCGTGGGCAGCGAGAACCACAGCAGCCGGCGGTGGATGGTGATGGCCAGAAAGCTCAGCACCGCGTAGGCCAGCGCATGCTGGCCCAGCACGCTGCCCTGGTGCACGTCCATCAGCAGGCCGAACAGGAAAGCCGCCCCCATGCCCACGCGCTGGGGCTGATGCACGCCCCAGAACACCAGCGTGAGCGCCAGCAGATCCGGCGCCCAGGCCGCGCGGCCCCATACGGCCATGTTCAGCAGCACCATGAGCGCGAAGGCCCCGCCCAGGCTGGCCCAGATGAAGACCGGATTGGCCGGCAGCAGCAGCGGCTGGCCGCGGCGCATGATCATTTCGCCGCCCCTCCTTTGGCCTTTTTCTGCGGCTGCGCCGCCGGCTGCGGGCGCGGCGGCAGCTGCGGCGCCAGGGCCGGCAGCACCAGCACCTGCATCGCGCCGTCCACCCGCGCCTGCGGCGTGCAGTGGATCAGCGCGAACGGCGACTCCTTGCGCCGCTCCACCACGCTCACGCGCGCCACCGCCAGCCCTGGCGGATAGACGCCGTCGATGCCGCTGGTCACCAGCAGATCGCCCGGCTGCACGTCGGCATTCGTGGCCATGTAGCGCAGCTCCAGCACCCCGCCGTGGCGCTGCGGCTCGCCAAAGGCCACGGCCCGCACGCCGGTGCGGGTGTTGAGCACGGCGATGGCGTAGTCGGCATCGATGAGCAGCGTGACTTCGGCCAGCGAGGGATAGACCCGCGTGACCTGGCCCAGCACCCCGGCCTCGTCGATCACCGGCGCGCCTTCGGCCACGCCGTGGATCAGCCCCTTGTCGATGACCACCTTGTGCACATAGGGGTCGGCCGCGTCGTACAGCACCTGCGCGGCCAGCCCGGCGGTGGCGGGGCGCTCGCGCAGCTCCAGCAGCCGGCGCAGCCGTTCGTTCTCGGCAGCCAGCTGCTCGAACTGCTGCGCGCGCGGCGCCAGCAGCCGCAGCTGCTCGCGCAGGGCCTGCGCGTCGCCGTAGGCGCTGCGCAGCGCCTGCAGCTCGGTGTAGCCGCTGCGCGCCCACTGCACCGGCTGCAGCAGCACCCACTGCACCGGGTAGAGCACGGTGGCCACGCCGGTGCGCACCAGCGCAGTCAGCGCAAAGCGCGTGTCGGCCACCATGAGAAACAGCGCCAGGGCGGCAAAGAGGATCAGGCGCGAGGTGGCCGAAGCGCCCTGCCGGAAAAACGGCGGCGGCGTGCGCTCCAGCGTACCCAGTGGCATCGCTGCGCCCGCGGCTTATTCGCTGGTGAAGATCGAGCCCAGACGGTCCATGCGCTCCAGCGCGATGCCGCAGCCGCGCACCACGCAGGTCAGCGGGTCCTCGGCCACCAGCACGGGCAGGCCCGTTTCCTCGGACAGCAGGCGGTCGAGGTCACGCAGCAGCGCGCCGCCGCCGGTGAGCATCATGCCGCGGTCGGCGATGTCCGCGCCCAGCTCCGGCGGCGTCTGCTCCAGCGCGTTCTTGACCGCCGAGACGATGTTGTTCAGCGGATCGGTCAGCGCCTCCAGGATTTCGTTGCTGGAAATCGTGAAGCTGCGCGGCACGCCTTCGGAGAGGTTGCGCCCGCGCACCTCCATCTCGCGCACCTCGCTGCCGGGAAAGGCCGAGCCGATGTTCTTCTTGATCTGTTCGGCGGTGGGCTCGCCGATCAGCATGCCGTAGTTGCGGCGGATGTAGTTGATGATGGCCTCATCGAACTTGTCGCCGCCCACGCGCACGCTGCCCTTGTAAACCATGCCGCCCAGGCTGATGACGCCCACCTCGGTGGTGCCGCCGCCGATGTCCACCACCATCGAGCCCGCGGCGTCGGCCACCGGCAAGCCCGCGCCGATGGCGGCGGCCATCGGCTCCTCGATCAGGTACACCTCGCTGGCGCCGGCGCCCAGGGCCGACTCACGGATGGCGCGCCGCTCCACCTGGGTGGAGCCGCACGGCACGCAGATGATGATGCGCGGGCTGGGGCGCAGCATCGAGCGCGGGTGCACCATCTTGATGAACTGCTTGAGCATCTGCTCGGTGACGGTGAAGTCGGCGATCACGCCGTCCTTCATCGGCCGGATGGCTTCGATGTTGCCCGGCACCTTGCCCAGCATGGCCTTGGCCTCATGGCCGACGGCCTGGATGGTCTTCTTGCCCTGCGGACCGCCCTCGTGGCGGATGGCCACCACCGAGGGCTCGTCCAGCACGATGCCCTTGTCGCGCACATAGATCAGGGTGTTGGCGGTCCCCAGATCGATGGCCAGGTCAGTGGAGAAATACTGACGGAAAGCTCCAAACATTCGTTGATCCTCTGTGGCGGGCTTAGCCGCCCTGCCGTGCGGCGCATCGCCCGTTGCGCGCGAGCGCGCGGTTGGCATGCGGGACCCAACGCCCCGGCACGGCCTGTGCTGCTGCGCAGCGCGTTCGCGGCGTTTTCTCCGGTGGGGCGACCGAGCGCCACCTCAAAGGCGGGATAATACCTGATCCCCTGTATCCAAACCGCCTGTTTCGGGCCCGCAAGCGGCCTGCTTTACAAGCGGTTGCAAGCTGGTTCTGCCATGTCCCTGACCCCTGACGACATTGCGCGCATCGCCCGGCTCGCGCGGCTGGAGCTTGGCCCGGCCGAGAGCGAGCGCATGCGCGAACGCATCAACGGCTTTTTCGCCCTGGTCGAGCAGATGCGCGCCGTGGACACCACGGGCGTGGAGCCCCTGGCGCACCCGACCATGCAGCTGGCCTGTGGCGCAGCCGCGCTGCGGCTGCGCGAAGACGTGGTCAGCGAGCCCGACCAGCGCGCGGCCAACCAGCAAAGCGCCCCGGCCGTCGAGCAGGGCCTGTTCCTCGTGCCCAAGGTGATCGAATGACGGCCGAACTGCACCATCTGTCCGTGACCGAGCTGGCCGGCCTGCTGCGCGCGCGCCAGCTCTCGGCCGTCGAGGCCGCCCGGCACTTCCTGGACCGCATCGCCGCGCACCGCGAGCTGGCCGCCTATCTGGCCGTGAACGAAGAGGCCACGCTGGCGCAGGCGCGCGCCGCCGACGCGGCCATCGCTGCCGGCACGGCCGGGCCGCTGGCCGGCGTGCCGCTGGCGCACAAGGACATCTTCGTCACCCGCGACTTCCCCTCCACCGCCGGCTCGCGCATGCTGGCCGGCTACCGCTCGCCGTTTGACGCCACCGTGGTCAGCCGCCTGGCCGCCGCCGGCGCCGTCACGCTGGGCAAGCTCAGCTGCGACGAGTTCGCCATGGGCTCGGCCAACGAAAGCGTGGCCGTGCCCGCCGTCGGGCTGAGCGCGCCCGCGCCGGTGCGCAACCCCTGGGACACCCGCCGCGTCGCCGGTGGCTCCTCCGGCGGCAGCGCCGCGGCCGTGGCCGCCGGCCTGGCGGCGGCGGCCACCGGCACCGACACCGGCGGCTCCATCCGCCAGCCAGCGGCCTTCTGCGGCATCACCGGCATCAAGCCCACCTACGGACGCGCCAGCCGCTACGGCATGATCGCCTACGCCTCCAGCCTGGACCAGGCCGGCGTGCTGGCGCGCTCGGCGCAGGACTGCGCGCTGCTGCTGACGGCCCTGTGCGGCCCGGACGTGGAGCGCGACTCCACCTCGCTGGACCTGCCGCCCGAAGACTACGCCCGCTGCCTCGGCGACAGCCTGCAGGGCCTGCGCATCGGCGTGCCGCGGGAGTTCTTCGGCCCAGGCCTGGCGCCGGACGTGCGCGCCGCGGTCGAGGCGGCGCTCAAGCAGTACGAAGAACTCGGCGCCGTGCGGGTGGAGGTCTCGCTGCCGCGCACCGAGCTGGCCATCCCGGTTTACTACATCATCGCGCCGGCGGAGGCCAGCTCCAACCTGGCGCGCTACGACGGCGTGAAATTCGGCTTTCGCGCCAGCGGCTACGCCGACTTGCTGGACATGTACCAGAAGACCCGCGCCCAGGGCTTTGGCGAGGAAGTGCAGCGCCGCATCATGGTCGGCACCTATGTGCTCTCGCACGGCTACTACGACGCCTACTACCTGCAGGCGCAGAGAATCCGGCGGCTGATCGCCGACGATTTCCAGCGGGCCTTCGAACAGTGCGACGTGATCGCCGGCCCGGTGGCGCCCACCGTGGCCTGGTCGCTGGGCGACAAGCGCGAGGACCCGGTGGCCGCCTACTTAGCCGACATCTACACGCTGCCGGCCTCGCTGGCCGGCCTGCCCGGCCTGAGCCTGCCGGTGGGCTTCGGCGCCGGCGGCCTGCCGGTGGGGTTGCAGCTCATCGGCAACGTGCTGCAGGAGGCGCGGCTGCTCAACGTGGCGCACCGCTACCAGCAGGTGACGGACTTCCACCTGCGCCGTCCGCAAGGGTATTGAGATGACGAGCAAACTGGTTCAGGGCTACGAGGTCGTGATCGGCTTCGAGACCCATGTGCAGCTGTCCACGCACAGCAAGATCTTCAGCCGCGCGGCCACCGCCTTCGGCGCCGAGCCCAACACCCAGGCCTGCGCGGTGGACCTGGCCCTGCCCGGCACGCTGCCGGTGATGAACCGGGGCGCGGTCGAGCGCGCCATCCGCTTCGGCCTGGCCATCGGCGCCCACATCGCGCCGCGCAGCGTCTTCGCGCGCAAGAACTACTTCTACCCCGACCTGCCCAAGGGCTACCAGATCAGCCAGTACGAAATCCCGGTCGTGCAAGGCGGCACGGTGAGCTTCTACCTCGGCAACGAGAAAAAGACCGTGCGCCTGGTGCGCGCCCATCTGGAAGAAGACGCCGGCAAGAGCCTGCACGACGTCTTCCACGGCATGAGCGGCATCGACCTCAACCGCGCCGGCACGCCGCTGCTGGAAATCGTCACCGAGCCGGACCTGCGCTCCAGCGCCGAGGCGGTGGCCTACGCCAAGGCCTTGCACCGCATCGTCACGTGGATCGGCATTTGTGACGGCAACATGCAGGAGGGGTCGTTCCGCTGCGACGCCAACGTCAGCGTGCGCAAGCCGGGGCAGCCGCTGGGCACCCGGCGCGAGATCAAAAACCTCAACTCCTTCAGGTTCATGCAGCAGGCCATCGACTACGAGGTGCGCTGGCAGATCGAACGGTTGGAGGACGGACACGCCATCGAACAAGCCACCGTGCTGTTCGACCCCGACACGGGCGAGACGCGCGCCATGCGCACCAAGGAAGACGCGGCCGACTACCGCTACTTCCCCGACCCCGACCTGCCGCCGCTGGTGATCGCGCCCGAGTGGATCGAGCAGGTGCGCGCCAGCCTGCCCGAGCTGCCCCGCGCGATGGCCGAGCGCTTCGTGCGCGACTACGGCCTGCCCGAGTACGACGCGACCACGCTCACGCAGAGCCAGGCGATGGCCGCCTACTTCGAAGCCGTGGTGGCCGCTGCCGGAACAGCCCTGGCCAAGCCAGCGAGCAACTGGATCATGGGCGAGGTCTCGCGCCGGCTCAACGCCCAGGAAATCGACATCGCGCAGGCGCCGGTTGCGGCCGCGCAGCTGGCGCGGCTGCTGGCACGCATCGCCGACGGCACGATCTCCAACAACGCGGCCAAACAGGTATTCGACGCGCTGTGGAGCGGAGAAGGCCATGACGTGGACGCCGTCATCGAAGCCAAGGGCCTGAAGCAGATGAACGACACCGGCGCGCTGGAGCAGATCATCGACGAGGTGATCGCCGCCAACCCCGACAACGTGGCGCAGTTCAGGGCCGGCAAGGACAAGGCGTTCAACGCGCTGGTCGGCCAGGTGATGAAAAAGACCCAGGGCAAGGCCAACCCGCAGCAGGTCAACGCGCTGCTGCGCGCGCGGCTCAGCTGAGCGCCGCGCCGTCGGCTGGCGCCAGAAATGGCGCCAGCGCCTCCACCGGGCCGGGCCGGCCGAACAGATAGCCCTGGCAGTGGTAACAGCCGTGCTGGGCCAGGAACTCGCGCTGCGCCCAGGTCTCCACCCCTTCGGCGATGACCTGCAGCTTCAGGCTGGTGCCCAGCGCCACGATGGCGCGCACGATGGCCGCGTCGCTGGGGTTGGCCAGCGCATCCTGCACGAAGGACTGGTCGATCTTGAGCTGGTCCAGCGGCAGCCGCTTGAGGTAGTTCAGCGACGAGAAACCGGTGCCGAAGTCATCCAGCGCGAAGCCCACGCCACGGGCCTTGAGCTCCTCCATCTTGGCGATGGTGTCCTCCACATTGTCCAGCAGCAGGCTCTCGGTGATCTCCAGCTTCAGGCGCGCCGGGTTGGCCCCGGTCTGCGCCAGCACGGCCAGCACCTCGTTGACGAAATCGGCCTGGCGCAGCTGGCGGCTGCTGACATTGACCGCCAGCGTCAGCGCTGCGGTGCGCGGCCGTTCGGCCCAGCGCACCAGCTGGCGGCAGGCCTGCTCCAGCACCCAGCGCCCCAGCGGCAGGATGAGCCCGCTGTCTTCGGCCAGCGCAATGAACTGCGCCGGCGACACCATGCCGCGCTGCGGGTGCCGCCAGCGCAGCAGCACCTCGGCCCCGCTCATCTGCCCCAGCCCATCGACCTGGGGCTGGTAGTGCAGCAGGAACTGCTGCGCCGCCAGGCCCGCGCGCAGATCGCGCTCCAGCGCGACGCGCTCGCTCACGCGCGCCTGCATGGCCGGGTCGAAGAAGCGGTAGCCGTCGCGCCCGGCCGCCTTGGCCTGGTGCAGCGCCAGATCGGCCTGCTTGAACAGCTCATCGACCGTGGTCTCGCCCGGCCCCCACAGCGCCACGCCGACGCTGCCGCTGTTGTGATGGCCCACGCCATCCAGGTCATAGGGCTCGCGCAGCGCCGCCAGCAGCTTGCCGGCCACGATCTCGGCCTCGCGCGCGGCCTGGGCGGCATCGGTGTGCAAGTCGGTGAGCATGACCACGAACTCGTCGCCACCCAGCCGCGCCACGCTGTCGCTGGCACGCACCGCGCGGCTCAGGCGCTGCGCCACCTGGCGCAGCAGCGCATCGCCGCGGTCGTGCCCCAGCGTGTCGTTGATGGCCTTGAAGTCGTCCAGATCGACGAACAGCAGGGCCCCGTGCCGGTGGCTGCGCCGGCTGGCGGCCAGCGCATGGCGCAGCTGCTCCAGCAGCAGGCGGCGGTTGGGCAGCTCGGTCAGCGGATCGAAATAGGCCAGCTGGCGGATCTCCTCGGCCGCCGCCTTCTGCGCGGTGATGTCCAGCAGGTCAGCCACGTAATGGGTGGGTTGCCCGTTTTCGTCTCGCACCGTGGTGATGCTGACCCAGGCCGGGAATTCGCTGCCGTCCTTGCGCCGGTACCAGACCTCGCCGCGCCACTGTCCGGTCTGCTCCACGCTGCGCCAGACCTCGACGAAGAAGGAATCGGGCTGGCGGTCCGTGCGCACCAGCGCGATGCTGCGGCCCAGCACCTCTGCGGCCTCGTAGCCGAAAGCCGCGGTGAATGCCCGGTTGACGCGCAGGAAGCGCCGCTGCAGGCTCAGCAGCACCACGACCTCCTGGGTCTCGAACGCGGTGGCAGCGATGCGCAGGTCGGCCTGCTGGCGCTGGCGCTCGATGGCCAGGCTGGCCAGCCCGGCGCAGCGCGCCATCAGCTCGGCCTGCTGCGCATCGGGCTCGCCGGGTTGGCGCGGGTACAGCGCGAACACCCCCAGCACGCGGTGCTGCCCGTCCAGCAGCGGCTGCGCCCAGCAGGCCCGCAGCTCGCTGCGGCGCGCCAGCCCGGCCAGCAGCTGCCAGGCAGCGTCGCCCAGCGTATCGCCAGTGAGCACCGGCTGCGCCAGGCGCGCGGCCCGCGCCTCGGTGCGCAGGCTGCTGGCCGCGTCCAGCGCGGCCGTGAGCTCGGGCCTGTCGTGCGGCAGCGTGCTGCCCGGCAGCAGGCGCAGGCGGTCTTCCTCGCGCAGCCACACGCCGCAGCGCAGGCCGGGAATCAGTATCTGCACGCCTGCGGCCAGCTCGCCCGCCACGGCCTGGGGCGTGGCACCGCGCCCGATGGCCTGCAGCACCTGGTTGTACAGGGCCAGCTCGGCATTGCGCTCGGCCAGCTTGGCCTGCTGCGCCGCCAGCGCATCGAGCATGTGGTTGAAGCCGCGCGCCAGGGCGCCGATCTCGTCGGGGCCGGCCAGCGGCGTGCGCGCATCCGTCTGCCCCTGCTCCACGCCCTGGGCCAACTGCACCAGCTGGTGCAGCCGGCGCGTGAGCCCGCGCGCCAGCAGCACGGCCACGGCCGCGACGACGATGGCCGCGCCAGCGGCAAACAGCCAGCCGGCGGCCACCAGCTCGCGCAGATGCCGGTTGGCTGCGTCCTGGGTCATTTCCACCCGCGCCCAGCCCACCTGGCGGTTGCCGCTCATGATGGGCGCGGCCACGTCGATCAGCTCCGGCGTGGAAACCAGCAGCTGGGTGCGCGCCGCAGCGGCCAGCAGCTGCTGGCTGAGCGCGTCGGTGAAGAAATAGCCCACCTGCTCGCTGCGGGTGGAAGCCAGCACCTCGCCGCGGCGCGACAGCACGGCGGCGAACTTCAGGTCTGGCGTGCTGGCAAAACCGCTGGTGACTTCCTGCAGACCGGCCAGGTCACGCGCCACCAGCCAGGAGGCACTGCTGACCGCCAGCGAATACGCCAGGTTGGAGGCGTGCCGCTCGCCCTGTTCGTAAAGAAAGTCGCGCTGATGGACGTAGAACAGGGAAGCGGCCAGCCCCAGCAGCCCCAGCAGCAGCAGACCGAAGGCCCAGCTGAGCCGGCGCCGGATGCTGCCGCCAAAAAACGTCCGCAGCCCTGCGGGCAGCAGCCGCTGGACCAGGGAAGACTGCAACGCCGTCATGGCAGCGGCCCCACCTCGCGGCTGTAGCGATCCAGAAACACCCGCACCGGGCGGTAGGTGGCGTCGTCGGCCACGACGAAGGCCGACACCGGCACGCGCGACAGCAGCTGCCGGCCGCTATCGCTCTGGTTGAGCTGCGTCAGCGCCGCCACGAAGCGCCGCACCAGCGCGTCGGGCACGTCGCGCCGCGCCACCCAGGAATTGTTGACCAGCGGCGGCGTCTGCCACCTCACCTCCAGCCGCAGGGCCTGCTCGGGCTGCTCGGTCTGGAAAGTGCGCCACGGCACGGTCCAGGTGGCCGCGGCCGCGGCATGGCCATGCAGCACGTTGAGGATGGCCGACTCCTGCGAGCCCACGTAGAGGTTGCGCACGTCGCGGTGGATGTCCAGCCCGTGGGTGTGTAGAAAGTACTGGGGCAGCAGGGTCGCCGCCAGCGCGGTCTCGGCCGGGTAGGCGATGGCTTCGCCGCGCAGGTCCTGCACTTGCTGGATGCCGCTGTCCTTGCGCACCAGGATCAGCCCGCGGAAGTCCTCGTCATCGGCCATCTTGGCCACGACGCGGTAGCCGCGCTCCAGCGCGCGCAGCGTCTGGTAGGGATTGGGCAGCGCGAAGTGGAACTCGCCGCCGTAGAGCTTTTTCTCGAACTCCTCGTAGTTGCGCGAGGCTTCCAGCTGCAGCTGCGCCTCGGGCAGGGCGGCATCGAGCACCTCGACGATGGGGCCGTAGATTTCCATCAGCCGCTTCGGGTTGTGCAGCGGGTGCACGCCGATGCGATAGACCGCGACAGCCTGCGGGGGCAGCGGGCTGAGCTGCGGCGCGTAGCCGGCCGCTGGCGGCGCCTCGCGGCCGCAGCCAGCCGCCAGCAGCCCCAGCGCCAGCACGGTGGCTGCGCGGCGCGTCAGCCCGCTGCGCCCTGTTTGATCCGACATGCCTCCTCCTTGCCGGTATCCTCCCACCGGCTGCGCGCCCGGCTCCAGCGGATTTACCCGCACGGTCGGCCGGGGCTGCGCCCGGCCAGCGGCTTTCAGTTCGAGCCGCCTGCGCCCATCTGCGCCCACAGCACCTGCAGTCGGGCCAGCTCGTCGTCGAAGCGGGCATTCACCCGGGCTTTCTCGGCGTCCTGGTCGGCAATGAAGCGCTCCTGCACCGCCAGGCTCTGGGCGTTTTCGTCGATCAGGCGCTTCAGCGAGGGCGGCACCCGGCTGGGGTCGCTGGCGTAGAACTCCAGTTCCTGCTCCAGCTCCCTGCGCTGGCGCTGCAGCTCCTTGACGCGGTTGAGCGCGGCCTGGCGCACCACCTCGATCTGCGCCAGCGCCTCGGCGCGCTCCTTGTCGTGCATGGCCTTGTTGGGGTAGCGCAGCACCAGCGCGCGCTCGCGCCGCTTTTCCTCGGCCTGGCGGGCGCGCTCCTCGGCCTCGCGCCGCTGCTTGGCTTCCAGCGCGGCGCGCTCGGGCCCGGTGAGCGAAGGCGGCACGATGGTGCGCACCGTCCCGCTGGGATTGAGCACCTTCTGCTCGCGGTCCAGGCATTCGGGAATGGGCCGGTCCGAAGTGAGCTTGCGGCCCTTGGCATCGGTGCAGCTGTAGATGCCCGCAGCCGGCGCCTGCTGGGCCGGCAGCGGCGCGGCCAGCCCAGCCAGCGCCATCCATGTCACCGCTGCCTTCAGATCCATCCTAATCGCCCTGCACGCCGTAGCGCTGCCGGTAAGCCAGCACCCGCGCGTAGTCGGCCCCCGTGACCGCCGCGCCGTGCTGCTGCAGATACTGCAGCAAATCATCGAGCCGCGCAATCGCGCAGACCTGCAGGCCCAGCTGCTTGCGTACGTACTGCACGGCGCTGTAGGGTACGTCGCGGCCGTCCTCGGTGGCCATTTCCTGGCGGTCCAGCGCGATGGCCACCGCGTGCGGCTCGGCGCCGGCGGAGCGGATCAGCGCGATCGATTCGCGCGCGGCGGTCCCGGCGGACATGACGTCGTCGATGATGAGCACGCGGCCCTTCAGCGGCGCGCCCACCAGCGTGCCGCCCTCGCCATGGTCCTTGGCTTCCTTGCGGTTGTAGGCATAGGGCACGTTGCGGCCGCGGCGCGCCAGCTCCACCGCCACCGCGGCCGCCAGCACGATGCCCTTGTAGGCCGGGCCGAAGACCATGTCGAAGTCGATGCCCGATGCCAGGATGCGCCGCGCATAGAATTCGGCCAGCCGGCCCAGCTTGGCCCCGTCGTCGAACAGGCCGGCGTTGAAGAAATACGGACTCAGGCGCCCGGCCTTGGTCTTGAACTCACCAAAGCGCAGCACCCCGCATTCGACGGCGAAGGCCACGAACTCCTGCGCCAGCGCGTCCTGCGCCGCCACCTCGCTACCCATGGGAAATTCCTTGTTCAGACTGGTCAGCCTCAACCTCAACGGCATCCGCTCCGCCGCCGGCAAGGGGCTGGAAGCCTGGTTGCAGCAGACCCGTCCCGATTGTATGGCCGTGCAGGAGATCAAGGCCCAGGCCGCCGACGTGGCCGGCCGCTTCGAGCAGCTGGCCGGCCTGCGAGGGCACTTCCACTACGCCGAGAAAAAAGGCTATTCCGGCGTGGCCCTGTACACCCGGCACGAACCCAGCGACGTGCGCACGGGTCTTGGCGTGCCCGAATTCGACGCCGAAGGCCGCTATGTGGAGCTGCGCTTCGACACCCCGGGGCGCCGCCTGTCCCTGATCAGCTGCTACTTCCCCAGCGGCTCTTCGGGCGAAGAGCGGCAGGCGGCCAAATACCGCTTTCTGGACGCCATCTACCCGCATCTGCTGGCGCTGAAGGCCGAGCGCGACTTCATCCTCTGCGGCGACGTCAACATCGCCCATCGGGAAATCGACCTGAAGAACTGGAAGGGCAACCTGAAGAACTCGGGCTTTCTGCCCGAGGAACGGGCCTGGATGACGCGGCTGCTCGACGAAGGCGGCCTGGTCGATGTCTATCGCCGGCTGGAGCCGGACGCGACCGAAGCCGCCTACACCTGGTGGAGCAACCGCGGCCAGGCCTACGCCAAGAACGTGGGCTGGCGCATCGACTACCACCTGGCCACGCCGGCGCTGGCCGAGCGGGCGCGCCGCGCCTCCATCTACAAGGGCGAAAAGTTCAGCGACCACGCGCCGCTGACGGTGGAATACGACCTGCAGCTCTGAACCCCGCCGGCCCTCGGCCGGATCAGTCGGCCGCCTTGAGCCGGTCGTGGATGCGCCGCGTGGTGCGCCACACGCCCCACAGCACCAGCGGAATCAGCGCGCCGGTGGCGATCTCCACGTTCAGCGGCACGCCGGCGGCCTTGACGGCCTTGACGCCGTACAGCAGCAGGCTGACCACGTAGTAGGAGATGGCCGCGATCGACAGGCCCTCCACCGTGGTCTGCAGCCGCAGCTGCAGCGCCTGGCCGCGGGTGAGTTTTTCCAGCAGCTGCTGGTTCTGCTGCTCGGTGGCGATGTCCACCCGGGTGCGCAGCATGGCGCTGGTGCGTGCGATGCGCTCCGACAGCGAGGCCAGCCGCTGCTCGGTGGCCGCCACGGTGGCAATGGCCGGCGAGAGGCGCCGCTGCAGGAATTCGCCGATGGTCTGCGTGCCCGGCACCGGCTGCTCGCGCAGCTCGGCCAGGCGCTGGCGCACCAGGGTGTCGTAGGCGCGGGTGGCGGAGAAACGGTAGTCGTGCTCGGCGGTGGCGCGCTCGATGCGCGCGGCCAGCGCGATCAGCGTATCCAGCAGCTCCTGCTCGGTGGCGGCCTTGCGCTCCATGCGCGCGGTGATGTCGGCCAGCAGGGTTTCGGACTCGGCCAGCATCGGCCCCAGCGCCTTGGCCACCGGCAGGCCCCGCAGCGCCATCAGGCGGTAGGTCTCCAGCTCCAGCAGCCGCTGCGAGATGCGGCCGGCGCGCGTCTCGCTGGTGGCCGGCGGCGCGATCACCAGCATGCGCTCGAAACCGCTGTCGCGCAGACCGAAATCCGTCACGGCCCAGGAGTGGCCGTTGTTGCCCATGACCGAGGCCACCACCGTGCGCTCGCCGAACCAGCGGCGCGCCAGCGCCATCGTGGCCTCGGGGGTGGTCAGGTCGCCGTGCACCATGGCCAGCTTGATGGCCGCGATCGTGCGCCCGGGTATGTCGCGCAGCCACTGCGGCGCCACCGCCAGCGCCGGCAGCAGCTCCGGCTCACGGGCCCCGAGGTACGCCGCTTCGGGCAGGGGCTGCACGATCGAGTAGCGGGTGAACTCGGTGTGACGCTCCCACTTGACGGTGTAGCCCTCGAAACGCAGGCGCAGGAAGTTGCCCTGCAGCTGCTCCAGGGCCAGCCCCTGCTGGCCCGGCAGGCGGCGCAGGTGCGCGCACTCCTGCTCGCGCGTGACGCCGGCGTTGAGCACGGCCACATAGACCACCAGCGCCGGCAGGCGGATGCGCGCGGGCGGTCGGGCGTGGACTTCGTTGTGCAGCAGGCTGCGCTGCGCGTCGTCGTCGGGCAGCAGGCGCGGCAGGTGGGCGGGGGACTGGCTCATGCCGTGATTGTGCCGTCTGCGCCGCCGCGCAGCAGCGGCTGCTCCTGCAGCTCCTCAGCGGGACAGGGCCGGCCGAAATGGTAGCCCTGCAGCAGGTCCACGCCCAGCGCGCGCAGCACCTGCGCGGTGGCCTCGTCCTCCACGCCTTCGGCCACGGTGCGCAGCCGCAGGGCCTGGGCCATGCTGACGATGCCCTGGGCCATGCGCAAGCCTTCTTCGGTGTGAATGCGGCGCACGAAGGAGATGTCGATCTTGAGCTCGCCGATGGGCAGCTCGTGCAGCTGCGACAGCGAGGCGTAGCCGGTGCCGAAGTCGTCGATGGCCAGCGTGAAGCCGGCCTGCGCGAGCTGGCGCAGCCGCTCCTCGGCAAACTCCACGTCCAGCAGCGCCACCGATTCGGTGATCTCCAGCACGATGTGGCGGGTGTCGAGCCCGTAGCTTTCCACATCGGCCAGCAGGCCGGGAATGAAGTCGCTGGCAAAAAGCTGGCGCTTGGAGATGTTGATCGACAGCGTCAGCTCCGGGTGGCTGGCGCGCCAGCGCCGGATCTGCTCGAAGGCCTGGCGGCGCACCAGCAGGCCCAGCTCGTTGATCAGCCCCAGGTTTTCCGCCATCGGGATGAAGCTGCCGGGCGAGATCCAGCCCAGATCCGGGTCGTGCCAGCGCGCCAGCGCCTCCACCCCGGCCAGCCGCAGCCGCCCGCCGGCACCGGGCTGCGCCGCCACCACGGGCTGGAACCACACGGCGATGCGCTGCTCGCGGATGGCCTGCGCCAGCCGCGCCTGGATGTAGAGTTCCTTCTTGCCCAGCCCCTTGCGCGACATGTCGGCAAAGAGCTGGTAGTTGTTGCGTCCCTGGGACTTGGCGTAGAACATCGCGCGGTCGGCCTGCGCCAGCAGGCTGTCGATGTCGCCCTGGTTTTCGTCGTCCGGATAGACCGCGATACCCATGCTGAAGGTGGCCGTCAGCGTCAGCCCCTCCAGCGTGATGGTCTGGCGCATCGCCGCGATCATCTTCTGCGCCACCTGGCGCACCGCGTCCATCGACGGCAGATCGGGCAGCAGCACCACGAACTCGTCACCGCCCCAGCGCGCCAGCGTGTCGCCTTCGCGCAGGCAGCCCTTGAGCAGCTGCGCCAGCATCAGCAGCAGCGCATCGCCGGCCTTGTGGCCATAGGCGTCGTTGATGTTCTTGAAGTGGTCCAGGTCGATGAAGCACACCCCGACGCGGTGGCCGTTGCGCGCGGCCTGCTGCACCGCCTGGCGGATGCGGTCTTCCAGCAGCACGCGGTTGGGCAGGCCGGTCAGCGCGTCGTGCAGCGCCATGTAGGTGATGTGGCGCTCCTGCAGATAGCTCTTGGTGATGTCGCGCAGCACGCCGCGCGCGCCCAGGATCTGGCCGTCCTCGGACCGCTCGGCCGCGAACCGGCATTCCAGCCACTGCTCCGAGCGCCCGGGCGACTGGAAACGGTAGCGGCCGCGGAACTCGTCCTTCTGCCCCGTCATCAGGCTGATGAAGTGCAGCTCGAAGGCGTGGCGGTCCTCCTCGTGCAGATGCGCCAGCAGGTGCACGTCCGCTCGCGGGGCGCTGCCGATCAGCAGCCACCAGCCGCTGTTGGCACTGGCGATGCGCCCACGTGGATCGAGCTCGATCACGGCCTCTTCCAGCAGGTCCAGCGTGCGTACGAAAGCCTGCTGCTCCACCGCCAGCGCCTTTTCCTTGTCCAACGCCTGGTGCAGCGCCTCGAAGGGCTGGCGCACGCTGTGGGCGAAGACCGCGCGATAGAGGAAGAAGTAGCTGGCGATCTTGTAGAGATGGCCGGTGGCGTTGATCAGGTCGGTGACGCGCTCGTAGCGGGTGAAAAACAGCTCCGACAGCGCCGCAATGGCCGCCGCGGCGAACAGATCCAGGTCGGCGCGGGCCTCGGCGGCCGCTGCGCCCGGACGCAGCGCGCGGCGCAGCAGCAGCAGCGCCGCCGCCAGGTACAGCGCCACCAGCGCATATTCGACATAGACCTTGGTCGGCGTCAGCCCCCGCCCGGGCACGAACCACACCGGCACCGCATCTGGCCACAACAGCATCAGGGCATAGGTGCCGCCCACATAGGCCAGCACGCCGGCCAGCAGGGCATGGCGGGTGCGCTCGGAAGCCAGCGGCTGCCAGCCCTGCAGGGCCACCGCCAGCAGGCCCAGCGCCGCCAGCAGCCGCGCGGCCAGCCAGAAGCCGATGGATTTCTGCGGCCCGCTGGGCGTGATCCAGTCGGGCATGCCGGAATAGGCCAGCGTGTGCCCGAAATCCAGCAGCGCCGTGCCAAACAGCGCCAGCCCCAGCACGACGATGCGCCCCGGCCGCTCGCGGCTGTAGGCGTCCCAGGCGATGCCAAAGCCCAGCATGGCCACGACGACGGCGGCCACCTCCAGCGTGGTGTGCAGCAGCAAAAAGTAGCCGGCCGGGATGTCCAGCGCCAGCCAGCCGCTCCACAGCAGCAGCGACAGCAACGCCAGGACCGCCACGACCACCGTTGCCGGCCGCCAGAACCCCGCCGCTGCCACCGCCCCCGCCTCGGGACGGGTCTGCTGCGCTGCCATGCGCTCTCCTGTCTGCGTTGATGCTTTTTTCACCGACCGGTGCGCCTGCGCGCGCAGCCACACCGGGCACAATGCGCTCAGTAGCATACCAGCCGTACGGAACTTCCCCATGCTGCAATACGAGACCGTTCCCGTCACCGCCTTCGAGCAGAACTGCTCCATCGTCTGGTGCGACGAGACAATGGCCGCCGCCGTCATCGACCCCGGCGGCGACCTGCCGCGCATCACCGCCGCCGCCGCGCGTCGGGGCGTGACGCTGCAGGCCATCTGGATCACGCACGCGCACATCGACCACGCCGGCGGCGCGGCGGCACTGGCCCGGCAACTGGCTATCCCGATCATCGGGCCGCACCCGGGCGACCAGTTCTGGATCGACGCGCTGGCCGAGCAGGGTCGGCGCTTCGGCCTGCCGCCGTCGGAGCCGTTCACGCCCGCGCGCTGGCTGCACGACGGCGACACCGTGTCCATCGGACACTGCACGCTGAACGTGCGCCACTGCCCGGGCCACACGCCCGGCCACGTGGTGTTTCACTCGCCGCAGGCCCGGCGCGCCTTCGTCGGCGACGTGCTCTTTGCCGGCTCGATCGGCCGCACCGACTTTCCCCAGGGCAACCATGCCGAGCTGATCCGCAGCATCACCGAGCGCCTGTGGCCCATGGGCGACGACACGGTGTTCATCCCCGGCCACGGCCCCGAGAGCACCTTCGGCCGCGAGCGCCGCACCAACCCCTTCGTCGGCGGGACCTGAGCGCCGCCGCGCCGGCCCTTACCAGGCCGTTGAAAAACGTCGCGAGGATGGCCAGATGCAAGGCGCACGGCGCGC
>DAIUCJ010000035.1:0-29141 GCA_036846225.1 Hylemonella sp. | reverse complement strand
GCGGTGGCGCCGGTTGCCGCGCCCAAGGCGGCTGCGCCCCGGCAGGCTCCGGCTGCGGCCAAGACCGCGCTGGCCAGCCCACCGGCAGCGGCCTCCCCGTCCACTGCCGCCGCCAGCCTGCCCGCCGCCAAGGGCAGCGCCGGCGACGACTGGGAAAGTTTCTGAACCAAGACGCAGAGGGCCGGGTCCGCCGCGCCCCTGCCCTCTGAACTCCTCACACCATGAACACACTCAAGATATCCACCCGTCTGAACCTGGGTTTCGCACTCATCATCGCAGTCTTTCTGCTGCTGGCCGCCGTGACCACCTGGCGCGTCGAAAAAGTGTCAGAGGCCACTGCCCGCATGGCGCTGCAGGCCGAGCTGCTGGAACTGGCCGAGAAATGGCAGGGCGACGTGCGCCAGAACTCGGCACGCTCGCTGGCCGTGGGCTACTCCGAAGGCAGCGCCATGCTGGAGTTCTTCAAGGAAGCGATGGCCGAGACCACGCGCCAGACCACGGCCACGCAAAAAGCCTTTCTGGAAAAAGTCCGCGACCCCGAAACGCGGCGTCTGGCCGAAAACGTGGGCGAAGTGCGCAAAGGCTGGCTGGCCGTGCGCGACCAGGTCAATGCCCTCAAAGCCGC
Source organism: Hylemonella sp. (assembly GCA_036846225.1). Classification (GTDB taxonomy): domain Bacteria; phylum Pseudomonadota; class Gammaproteobacteria; order Burkholderiales; family Burkholderiaceae_C; genus Hylemonella. Next base: position 28,516 of record DAIUCJ010000035.1, on the reverse strand, counting down.
CGGCGATGCGGCCGGTGCCCGCGCCCTGGTGCAGAGCAAGTTCGTGCAGGTGACCGACGACTACATCAAGGCCACGCAGGCCCTGGTGGACAACCTGGTCGCGAATTCGCAGAAGTCCGCCCAGGAAGTGGATGCCATGTTCAGCCAGCTCTACCTGACCGGCGGTCTGATGCTGCTGGCGGTGATCGCCGCTGCCGCGCTGATGAGCTTCAGCCTCTCGCGCAGCATCGGCCGTGGCATCCAGACCGCCGTCAACGCCGCGCAGCGCATCGGCAACGGGGACCTGAGCCAGTCCGTGCAAGCCACGGGCAAGGACGAGATCAGCCAGCTGCTGCAGGCGCTGTCTGCGATGCAGCACAACCTGGCCCGGGTGGTCAGCAGCGTGCGCCAGGGCAGCGAGGCCGTGGCCAACTCCAGCGCCGAAATCGCCCAAGGCAACCAGGACCTCTCCGCGCGCACCGAAAGCCAGGCCAGCGCCCTGGAAGAAACCGCCGCCAGCATGGAAGAGCTGGGATCGACCGTCAAACAAAACGCCGACAACGCCCGCCAGGCCAACCAGCTCGCCCAAAGCGCAAGCACGGTGGCCGTCAAGGGCGGCGAAGTCGTCGCCCAGGTCGTTGACACCATGAAAGGCATCAACGACGCGAGCAAGAAGATCGCCGACATCATCAACGTCATCGACGGCATCGCCTTTCAGACCAACATCCTGGCGCTCAACGCGGCGGTGGAAGCCGCCCGCGCCGGCGAGCAGGGCCGTGGCTTTGCGGTGGTCGCCGGCGAAGTGCGCAACCTGGCGCAGCGCAGCGCCGAAGCCGCCAAGGAAATCAAGGCGCTGATCACCGACAGCGTCGGCCGCGTCGAGCAGGGCACGGCGCTGGTGGACCAGGCCGGCGCCACGATGCAGGAAGTGGTGGCCAGCATCCGGCGCGTCACCGACATCATGGGCGAGATCAGCGCCGCCAGCGCCGAGCAAAGCGCCGGTGTGGCCCAGGTGGGCGAAGCCATCACCCAGATGGACCAAACCACGCAGCAAAACGCCGCGCTGGTGGAGGAGATGGCAGCAGCGGCTGCCAGCTTGAACACCCAGGCGCAGGAGCTGGTGCAGGCGGTGGCGGTGTTCAGGCTGGCTGGGCACGAGGCCCAGCGGCCGGCTGCGGCGCGGGCGGTGGCGCCGGTTGCCGCGCCCAAGGCGGCTGCGCCCCGGCAGGCTCCGGCTGCGGCCAAGACCGCGCTGGCCAGCCCCCCGGCAGCAGCCAGCACCCCGTCCACTGCCGCCGCCAGCTTGCCCGCTGCCAAAGGCAGCGCCGGCGACGACTGGGAAAGTTTCTAACCCTTCTTTTGACGGACTCTAGCCATGACGACCCCGAAAACGCTGCCGGAGGCGGTGCACCGCCTCTACCGCTTCCATTGGAGCGGCGACGCCACCGCCCGACCCACCCGGTCCGGCATCTACCTGACCCGCGATGCCCAGGGCCATGAATGGTTCCGCTATTTCGACGCCAGCCTGGGCGACTGGTACATCAGCTGGAAAGAGCGCGAAATGCGCGGCGCCCAGGCGCCATGGCGCATTGCAGCCAACGATGCCGATGCGCATGTGGCAGCCTGGGCCCGCTGCCAGCGGGTGGCCGGGCACTGAAGCGACACCGGCCTGTGGCCGCAGACCCGGCGGAGGCGGGCGGCACCAGACCGGGCCGATCGATAATTCCGCCTGATCCGCTGCAACCCGTGGGCACTGGAGGAGACCCAGCGCATGAATGAAGAACTCAAGAACAAGCCCTATCTCACGCCCCAGGAAGTGGCGCAGTGGATGATGGTCTCGCCGGTGACGGTGCGCGGCTGGGCCCAAAAGGGTCTGCTGCAGGCTGAGGTCACGCCCGGCGGGCACCGCCGCTTTCGCCGCGAAGAGGTGGAACGCTTTGCCCGCCAGTGGAACCCGGCCGGCAACAGAGGGCCGCTGCGTGTGCTCATCGTCGATGACGACCGGGCCGTGATCGGCTTTTTGAAGGAACTGCTCGAAGGCGGCGAACACCCGGTGCAGGTGGAAATCGCCGACAGCGGCTTCGAAGCCGGGCGCAAGGTGCATCTGTTCAGCCCCGACGTGGTGCTGCTGGATCTGATGATGCCTGGCCTCAAGGGCACCGATGTCTGCCGCCTCATCAAGACCTCCCCCGGTCATGCCGACGTGCGGGTGATCGCCATGAGCGGCTATCTGACCCCGGAAAACGAGGCCGAGCTGCTGGCCGCCGGCGCCGAGTGCTGCCTGGCCAAGCCGATCGACACCGCGCGGCTGCTGCGCCTGCTGGGCCTGCAAGACTGAACGGCCGCGGCGCACCTTTGGTGTAAGGTGGCAGCCATGGCATCTCCCGACTCCCGCGCCGAAGCCACGCGCCTGCTCGCGCGGCAGCGCCTGCTGGTGGGCGCGGCCGCCACCGTGGCGGCCGTGGCCCTGCTGCTGCCGCTGCAGGAGCTGCACCTGCCGCCGCGGCACTACCTGCCGCTGCATACGGCGCTGGAATTCGTTGCCATGGCCATGGCCTTTTTGGTCTTTGCCACGGTCTGGCACACCCCCTCGGCCCAGGTTTCCACGATCCGCCTGCTGCTGGCCGTGTCCCTGTTTGCCGCCGGCTGGCTGGATTTCTTCCACGCCCTGTCCTACCAGGGCATGCCGGACCTGGTCACCCCCTCCTCGGCGGAAAAGGCCATCGCTTTCTGGCTGGTGGCGCGGCTGCTGGTGGCCGCCGCCCTGCTGGCTGCCAGCCTCTGGCCCGAGGGGCCGCCCACGACGCGCCGGCTGCGCTGGGCTGTGCTGGGCGGCGCGACGGCGCTGAACCTGCTGGTCATCGGGCTCGTGCTGGGGCGGCCGGAGCTGCTGCCGCGCACCTATGTGGAAGGCAGCGGGCTGACGGCTTTCAAGCAGGCGGCGGAGTGGTTCATCACCACGCTGCTGGCGCTGGCGGCGCTGCGGCTGCACATGCGGGCGCGCCGCGCACACGAGCCTTTTTACGCCCTGATGTTCGGCGCCGCCGCGGTGGGAGCGCTTGGTGAGCTGTTCTTCGCGCAGTACCAAGCCGTCAGCGATGCGGTCAACCTGCTGGGGCATCTGTACAAATTCGTCTGCTATGGGCTGATCTATCGCGCGATGTTCGTCGTCCACGTGCGGGAGCCCTACCGCGAGCTGGACCGCCAGCGCGCCGCGCTGCAGCAGGCCAACGAGCTGCTGCACACCCAGGCACTGGCGCTGCAATCGATCGCCGCAGCCGTGTTCGTGACCGATCTGGACGGCCGGCTGCGCTGGCACAACCGCGCCGCAGCCACCCTGCTGCCAGCCGCCGCGGCCGATGGCAGCCCCCCGCCGCAAGCCCCCTGGCTGTTCGCCCCGGCAGCCGGCGCGGCGGCCCAGGCCATGCGGGATCGGCTGCTGGAAGGCGGCGTCTGGCGCGACACCGTGCAGCGGCCGCAGGCCCAGGGCGATGAGCGCCTGTGGGAACGCACGATCACCCCTTTGCGCGACGAGCACGGCCGGATCGCCGGCTTCGTCGGCGTGGCGGAGGACGTCACCGAACGCCGTCGCGCCGAGCTGCGCCACAAGCGCGTGCTGGACACCGCGATCGACGGCTTCTGGGTGCTGGACGAGGCTGGCCACATCATCGAAGCCAACGAGGCCTATGCCCGCATGTCCGGCTACGGCACCGAGGAGCTGGTGGGCATGCATGTGCGCGACTTCGAAGCCGTCGAAGATGCCCGGGCCATCGAGCAGCGGCGCCAGCGCCTGATGCAACTGGGACGCGACCAGTTTCTCTCGCGCCACCGTCACAGGGACGGCCACAGCTATCCGGTGGAGGTGGTCATCACCTGGGATGCGCTGTCGCGGCGCTTTTACGTCTTCACCCGCGACCGCTCCGAGCGCGAGCGCGCCGAGGCTGTGCGCGTGGATCTGGAGCGCCAGCTGCAGCAGTCGCAGAAAGTCCAGGCGCTGGGCCAGCTGACGGGCGGCATCGCGCATGACTTCAACAACATCCTGGCGGCGGTCCTGGGCTATGCCAATCTGGCCCTGGAACGCCTGGTGCCCGACAAGCAAAGCAAGCTGGCGCTGTACCTGCGCGAAGTGATCGCTGCCAGCGAGCGCGCCCGCGACCTCATCGCCAAGATGCTGGCCTTCACCCGCACCCAGCCCAACGCCCAGGCCGGCGTCATCTCGGCAGCCGCCGTGCTGCGCGAGACGGTTGCGATGATGCGCCCCTCGATCCCGGCCGGCATCGACATCCAGGTGCAGGTGCATGCCGATCCGCCGATCCGCATCGACGCCGGCGAGCTCAACCAGGTGCTGGTCAACCTGCTGATCAACGCCCGCGACGCCATCGGCGAGCAGGGCAGCATCGTGCTGGAGCTGGGCCTGGCGGAGCTGGACGGCGCGCTGTGCGCGATCAGCCAGCAGCGGCTCAAGGGGCGCTACGTGGCGCTGGATGTCAGCGACAGCGGCAGCGGCATCGCCCCGGAGCATCTGGACCGGCTGTTCGACCCCTTCTTCACCACCAAGGACGTGGGCAAGGGCACGGGTCTGGGCCTGTCGGTGGTGCACGGCATCCTGCGGCGTGCCTCGGCCCATGTGGTGGTGGAGTCCACGCCCGGCCACGGCAGCCGTTTCCGCCTGCTGTTCCATCCAGCCCGCGCCGCTGAGCCCGTGCCTCCGCCCCCCGCCGAGACGCCCTATCTGCCGGCTGGCGCTGGCCAGCACGTCTGGGTGGTGGACGACCAGCCGGCAGTGGCCCACTACGTGCAGGAGCTGCTGGGTGAATGGGGCTATCAGGTCCGCTGCTTCAGCGACCCGGCCGAGGCGCTGACCGCCATCGAAGCCGCCCCTGGCCAAATCGACCTGCTGATCGCCGACCAGACCATGCCCGGCTTGAGCGGCGTGCAGCTGGCCCAGCTGGCGCGGCATTTCAAGCCCGGCCTGCCGGTGGTGCTCTACAGCGGCCACCCAGAGAACGTGGATCTGGGCTTTTGCCGCGACATCGGCATCCGCCATGTGCTGCGCAAGCCATTGAACGTACGTGAGTTACTGCTCGCTTTGAACGAAGAACTGATTGTTCAAGGGGATCCAACCGATCCGGCCTGAATGTGCGGGCTGCGCCGGTAGCCACACGGGCATCGCACCCCTGGCCAGCAGGGGCTGGAAACTTTCTCGTTAGCACTCGGTCAAAGAGAGTGCTAACATAAAAACGTCTGAAAGGAGTACAGGCATGACCGCTGTCACTGCAGTGTCCGCCAACGCGCTGACGGTAGCCAATCCGTGGTCCCTGGTGCCCCCGCTGGGCAATCTGGACGCCTACATCGCAGCCGTCAACCGCCTGCCCATGCTCAGCGCCGAGGAAGAGCAGGAATACGCGCGCAAGTTCCGCGAGCACAACGATCTGGAAGCGGCCGGCAAGCTGGTGCTGTCGCATCTGCGGCTGGTGGTGGCCGTCTCGCGTCAGTACCTGGGCTACGGCCTGCCCCAGGGCGATCTGATCCAGGAAGGCAATATCGGCCTGATGAAGGCGGTCAAGCGCTTCGATCCGGCCCAGGGCGTGCGGCTGGTCAGCTATGCGCTGCACTGGATCAAGGCCGAGATCCACGAATACATCCTGCGCAACTGGCGCATGGTCAAGGTCGCCACCACCAAGGCCCAGCGCAAGCTCTTCTTCAACCTGCGCTCGCTCAAGCAGGGCTACAAGGCCGGCGCGGCCGCCGATGAAGCCGGCACGCACCGCGAAAGCCTGAGCGAACGCGAGATCGACCAGATGGCGCGCGAGCTCAAGGTCAAGCGCGAGGAAGTCATCGAGATGGAGACGCGCCTGTCCGGTGGCGACATCGCCCTGGATCCGGCCCCGTCCGATGACGGCGAGGAAAGCTACGGCCCGATCGCCTACCTGGCCGACTCCAGCCACGAGCCGACCGCCATGCTGGAAGCGCAGCAGCGCGACCGGCTGGCCACCGACGGTATCGCCAAGGCACTGGACGTGCTGGATCCGCGCAGCCGCCGCATCGTCGAGGAACGCTGGCTCAAGGTCAACGACGACAGCTCCGGCGGCATGACGCTGCACGAACTGGCGGCCGAATACGGCGTCAGCGCCGAGCGCATCCGCCAGATCGAGGCCGCCGCCCTGAAGAAAATGCGCGCGGCACTGGCAGAATACGCCTGAGACCCAGGCTGCCAGCCCGTACCCAGGCCCCGTGTCGCTGCCGCGTCCGGGGCCTTTTTGTTGCCACCTTTGTTGTCCCTTTTCCGTTGCCCCGATAGGAGACCGCCCGCCATGTCCCGCCCCCGTTTACCGCTGCGCCGCGGCCTGTGCGCCCTGCTGCTGGCCGCCCTCGCCCCCTGGGCGCAGGCCCAGACTGCGGCCGCTGCCTGGCCCAGCAAGCCCGTCAGGATCCTCGTCGGCTTTCCGGCCGGCACCTCGCCCGACCTGCTGGCGCGCACGCTGGCCGAACCGCTGGCCCAGCGCCTGGGCCAGCCGGTGGTGGTGGAAAACAAGCCCGGCGCCGGCGGCAACATCGCTGCCGATCTGGTGGCCAAGGCCACCGATGGCCACACACTGGGCGTGATGATCAACGGCAACCTGACGATCGCACGGCTGCTCAACCCCAAGACCCCCTACGACCCGGCCACCGATCTGCAACCGATCAGCCTGGTCGCCACCGCGCCGCTGGTGCTGGCGGCACCGGCCAACGCCCCTGGCCGCGATGCGGCGGAATTCCTGGCCGCAGCGCGCGCCGCCGGTGACAAGTGGAGCTACGGCTCGCCGGGCGTGAGCACGGTCGGCCACATCGGCATGGAGCTGCTGAAGGCGCGCACCGGCCTGCAGGCCGTGCACGTGCCCTATCCCGGCTACCCCCAGGTCGTGACGGCCATGGTGGGCGGACAGATCCAACTGTCCATGCTGCCACCGGGCCTGGCGCAGGCCCAGGCTGCCGCCGGCAAGGTGCGGCTGCTGGGCGTGACCTCCAGCGGGCGCAGCAGCCTGGTGCCGGGCGTGCCCAGCCTGAGCGAAGCCGGGGTCAAGGACTTCCAGCTGGAAATCTGGAACGCCGTGGCCGGCCCGGCCAGCCTGCCGCAGCCGGTGGTGCAGCGGCTGTCGGCCCTGCTGAGCGAGATCGCCCGCAGCCCGGAGGTGCGGCAGCGCCTGTACCAGCAGGGCTGGCAGGTGGTCGGCGGCTCGGCCGAGGCGCTGGCGCTGCGCATGCGCACCGACACCGCCACGCTGGGCCAGGTGATCCGCGAGCGCGGTATCAAGGCCGAATGAAGCCGCAGCAGGCCCGCAGCAAGGCGGGCCCGCCTGCAGCCTCATGCACTGCAGGCTTTGCCGGCCTCACTTTTCCTGCAGCAGCTTCTTGATGTCGGCGGCCAGGGCCTCGGGCCCGCTGCCATAGCGGGCATACAGACGCAGGCGGCCCTGGGTGTCGTAGATGTACATGCCGGCCGAGTGGTCCATCGTGTAGCTGGTCGGGGTCTTGCCCTCGACCTTCTTGTAATAGACCTTGTAGTGCTTGGCCACCTCGGCCAGCTTCTCGGGCGAGCTGGCGTACAGCGCGACGAAGGTGGGATCGAAATTGCCCATGTAGGCCTTGAGCACCTCGGGCGTGTCGCGCTCGGGATCGACGCTGACGAACAGGCCCTGCAGCTTGTCCCCGTCGGCGCCCAGCAGCTTCTTGGCCGCCACCAGTTCGCTCAGCGAGGTGGGGCAGACGTCCGGACACTGGGTGTAGCCGAAAAAGATGACGACGATCTTGCCCCGGTAGTCCTGCAGCGTGCGCGGCTGGCCGTTGAAGTCCTGCAGGGCGAAGTCCTTGGCATAGTCGGCGCCGGTCAGGTCAATGCCATGAAAAGAAGTTGTGCTGCTGTCGGAGCAGCCGGCCAGGCCCAGGGCGGCTGCGGCCATCAGCGCCAGCCACTGGCGGCGCAGAAAAGGAAAACGATGCATGGTGTGCCTCAGAACAGATAGTGGTCGATCAGCAAAGCGGCAAACAGCACGCTGAGGTGGATCAGCGAAAAGCGGAAAGTCCGGCGCGCCAGTTCGTCCGAATAGCGGCGCCACAGCCGCCAGGCGTAGGCCACGAAGCCGGCGTTCAGCGCCACCGCCGCCACCAGATAGAACCAGCCGCTCATGCCGTAGGCAAAGGGCATCAGGCAGGCGGCAAACAGCACCAGCGTATAGAGCAGGATCTGCAGCCGGGTGAATGCGTTGCCGTGGGTCACCGGCAGCATGGGCAGGCCGGACTTGCGGTAGTCTTCCACGCGGTACAGCGCCAGGGCCCAGAAGTGCGGCGGCGTCCACAGGAAGATGATGAGGAAGAGGATCAGGGCCTGCGGCCCGACTTCCCCTGTCATCGCGGCCCAGCCCAGCACGGGCGGCATCGCGCCGGAAGCGCCGCCGATCACGATGTTCTGCGGCGTCAGCGGCTTGAGGATCACGGTGTAGACGACCGCATAGCCAACGAAGGTGGCAAAGGTCAGCCACATGGTCAGCGGATTGACCCACAGATACAGCAGCACCGAGCCGAGGGCGCACAGCACCACGGAAAACAGCAGGGTCTGCGCGTCGCTCAGCTCGCCCTTGGCCGTGGGACGCCAGGCGGTGCGCTTCATCTTGGCGTCGATGCCTTTTTCCACCAAGCAGTTGAACGCCGCCGCCGCGCCGGCCACCAGCCAGATGCCCACCGAGGCCAGCAGCATGCGCCACAGCTCCTGCCCTCCCGGCCAGCCGGGCACGGCCAGCACCATGCCGATGAGCGCACAAAACACGATGAGCTGCACCACGCGCGGCTTGGTCAGCGCATAGAACTGACTGAAAACCGAGGGCTTGACCATACCGACTGCCGCACTCATGCCCGCCCTCCCGTCTGAGCCGGTGCCGCGGCAGCCGTCACGCGGGCCAGGCTCCAGGTCAGCAGCACCACCAGCGCCGCTGCCCCGCCGGTGTGCAGCACGGCCGCCAGCAAAGGCCAGTCCAGCACCACGTTGCTCAGGCCCGTGAGAAATTGCAGCAGCAGCAGGGCGGCCAGCACGCGGGCCTGGCGCTGCCAGCCTGGCAGCCGGTGCAGCCGCCAGGCCAGCCAGCCCAGCACGGCGATGACGACGTAGGCGGCCAGGCGGTGCGCGTAGTGGATGGCGGTCAGCGCCGCGAATTCGATGTGCGCGCCGTCAGAAGTCAGGCCCAGTTCGCGCCACAGCTCGAAGCCCTGGGCGAAGTTCATCGCCGGCCACCAACTGCCCTGACAGGTGGGAAACTCGGTGCAGGCCAGCACGGCGTAATTGGTGCTGACCCAGCCGCCCAGCGCGATCTGCACGGCCAGCAGCGCCAGCGCCAGCACCAGGGGCGCGCGCAGCCCCGCCGCTGCCTGGCCGGTCTGTGGAGATGCCGTTTCCATCTGCCGGTAGCGCACCGCCTGCACGGCCAACAGGGCCAGCAGCAGGATGCCGCCCATCAGGTGCAGCGTGACGATCGCGGGGAACAGCTTCATCGTCACGGTCAGCGCCCCAAAGGCTCCCTGCACGCACACCCACAGCAGCGTGGCCGTGGCCCACCAAGGGCTGAGCGCGGGCGCGCCGGCGCGCTGCTGGCGCCGATAAACCACCCAGCTGGCCATCGCCAGCACCAGGATCAGCACGCCCACGCCGGTGGCCAGGTAGCGATGGATCATTTCGATCCAGGCTTTGCCATGGGTCACCGGCCCGGTGGGCATGGCCTCTTGGGCGGCGCTGATCTGCCCGTGCGCCCCCAGCGGACTGGCCTTGCCGTAGCAGCCGGGCCAGTCCGGGCAGCCCAGCCCAGAATCGGTCAGGCGCGTGAAGGCGCCAAACAGCACCAGATCGAAAGTGAGAAACAGCGTGAGCACGGTCAGCGCCTGCAGACGCCGGTGCGGGCTGGCCGCGCGGTTGCGCAGCCACACCCAAGCCAGCGGGCCGGCGGCCAGCACCAGCCCCATCAGCATCAGGCGCAGCGCGGGCGCCAGGTCATACAGCGGCGGGGTATCCATGTCGGTTCAGCGGCCTGCGGTATCCCAGGAAGCGGAGGCGCGCATCAGGCGCTCCAGATCGCGTTTCGCTTTCGATGCGGCCTGCAGGTCCATGTTCGGCGGAAAGCGCATCATCCAGTTGCCCAGCGGATCGACCAGATACAGGTGTTCCTGCAGCGCATGGCCTGCGGCCGGCTGCAGCCACTGGGCCAGTTCGGCCGGCGGCACGCGCCAGACCGTGGCCTCGCGCAGCCCCGGCAGCAAGGCTTCGGGTACCGGCTCGTCATCGGTGAGCAGCCACACGCGATCCAGCCTGTCCTTGTCCTTGCCCAGGCTTTCGCGCAGTTGGCGCTGCCAGTACAGGCGCTGCACGCAGGCTTCGTCGCAGCGCGCCGGCCCCACGACCACCAGCAGCCACTGCCCCTTGAGCTGCGGCAAGGCATGGGCCTGCCCCTGCAGATCGGTAGCGGCCAGCGCAGGCAGCGGCCGCTGCGGCTGGATCAGCTCACCGAAGTTGCGTCGTCCTTCCGGGCGGATGACGTAGTAGGTGAAATACGAGGCAATGACCGGCAACGCGCAGATGGCCAGCACCACCAGCATCTTGATGCGGCCCATGCGGGTGCGGCGCTCCTCCTCGGCCATGGCCTGGGCAGGCTCGGGCAGGTCATAGACGGTCAGACCCAGGACGTGGTCAGTGCGCGGATCGCCTGATGCGCCGCCGGCGGATGAATTGGAACCAGACATACAGGAGTGCTATCAGGGCCGTCAGCCCGAACCATTGAAATGCGTAGCCGTAGTGCTTGTCCACACCGGTGTCGATCGCGGGCCAGTCGCGCTGCAGCCCTTCGCTGGGCTCGCCGGTCTGCAGCAGCGCATAGGGCAGCAGAGGCAAGCCGGTTTGCAGCCGGAACTGCGCCAGGTCGAGATTTTGCCGGATCGGCCCTTGCGACGCGGCGCCCAGCTCATAGAGCCTGGATGGCTCGGGGATGATACGTCCCTGCACCTGTACCTCGCCGTCAGGGGTCTGCACGGGCGGCAGCCGGGTGCGATCGGCGAAATCGCGCGGCGCCCAGCCCCGCTGCACCAGCAGCACGCGGCCGTCGTCCAGGCGCAGCGGGGTGAGCACGTAAAAGCCGACCCGGTTGTTCATCTGGCGGTTTTCCAGATAAACCGTGTGCACAGCCAGCCATTGGCCCCGCGCCTGCACCCGCCGGTGCAGCAGCGCCTCGGACGCAACGGCCTCCAGGCTGCTGGCTTGCAGCACGGGCTCTTGCCCGCGCTGGGCGATCTGCGCGGCCAGCGCCTCCTTCTGCGCCGCACGGCCCAGCTGCCAGCGGCCGAGCGACGCCGTCAACGCCATCGCGGCGATGGCCGCCAGCGTGACCAGCCCGAAACGGATGCGTTCACTCACGCGATAATCTCCGCATGAAATACCTCGTTGCGCTTGCCTTCCTTGCCATCATCGCCAGCCTGGGCTCGGCGCTCTTTTTCATGATGCGCGATGGCCGCGACGGCAAGCCCAAGACCAGCAACATGGCCCGGGCCCTGGCGTTGCGGGTCGGATTTTCTGTCTTGCTTTTCCTGTGCATCCTGCTGGCCTGGAAGCTGGGCTACATCCAGCCTACCGGCATCCAGCCCGGCCAGTGATCCAGTCTGCCAAAAACAAAAGCCGCTCGCCGCGGCTTTTGTGATTTGCGGGCCGGCACAGACCGGCCTGTGGCAACTGGCACTTACATCCAGTACACCAGCACGTACAGGCCCAGCCAGACCACGTCCACGAAGTGCCAGTACCAGGCGGCACCTTCGAAGCCGAAGTGGCGCTCGGCGGTGAAATGCCCCTTGTGCAGACGCAGCGTGATGAAGAACAGCATCAGCATGCCGACGAACACGTGGAAACCATGAAAGCCCGTCAGCATGAAGAAGGTGGAGCCATAGATACCCGAATTGAGCTTGAGGTTCAGATCCGTGTAGGCATGGTAGTACTCATAGCCCTGCACGAACAGGAAGATCAGACCCAGCAGCACCGTGATCCACATGAAGGCGATGGTTTTGCCGCGGTTGTTGTCACGCAGCGCATGGTGAGCGATCGTCAGGGTGACGCCGGAGGTCAGCAGCAGCGCGGTGTTGATGGTCGGCAGCCAGAACGGACCCATGGTCTGGAAGGGCTCGACGATGCTGGCCGGAGACGCGGTGGCGCCGGCGGCCACGCTGGGCCAGACGGCCTTGAAGTCGGGCCACAGCAGAGCGTTGTCCAGGCTGCCCAGCGCCGGAACCGCGTGGGCACGGGCCCACCACAGCGCCGTGAAGAACGCGCCGAAGAACAGAACCTCGGAGAAGATGAACCAGGTCATGCTCCAGCGGTAGGAGATGTCGATCTTGCGCCCGTAGAGCCCACCTTCGCTCTCGGCGATGGTGTCGCGGAACCACTGGTACAACACGATCAGCCACCATGCCAGACCGAAAAACAGCGAATACTTACCCCAGCTGATGCCGTTGATCCACTGGCTAGCGCCCAGGATGACAAAGAACAGACCCGCAGCCGCCAGCGCCGGGTGGCGGGACAGGCCGGGCACGAAGTAGTACGGGGTGCCGCCGTGTGTCGTCGAACTCATGTTTGCTCCAATCCTTGCGGTTCTGGTTCTCTCAAAATCCCGTGCTGGCCACGGCGCCTCACGCAGAGGCGATCCATCGGACCAGCAACATCAGTATCAGTACGAAAAGTATGCCCGCCACCAGCCCGACCGCGATGATGTGGTAGGGCTTGAGGCGCGCGATGTCTTCCTGGAAATCGCTGTTGCGCCGCACGCCAAGGAAGGACCAGGCCACGGCCTTGACCGTGGCCCACAGCGTGCCCTGCGACTTGCCGGCACTCATGCACCGGCCCCCTTCGCGGCTGTCGCGGCCGTGGATCCAGGCGCCGGCGGGGTTTTGCTGCCCACTTCGAAAAAGGTATAGGACAGCGTGATCGTGGTGACATCCTTGGAAATCTTGGGATCGATCACAAACACCACCGGCCACTGCTTTTTCTCACCGGGGGCCAGCGAGTACTCGTTAAAGCAGAAGCACTCCAGCTTGTTGAAATAGGCCCCGGCCTGACGCGGCGCATAGCTGGGGATGGCCTGGGCCGACATGCGGCGGTCCTGCACGTTCTGAAACTCGTACATCACCGTGGCCAGCTCGCCCGGATGCACCTGCATCGTGCGCTGGGCGGGGCGGAACTCCCACGGCCCGCGGGCATTGGCGTCGAACTCGACGGTAATGGTGCGGCTGGTATCGACCTGGGTATTGACCGGGCGCAGGCGGTTGACATCACTCTCGCCCACGGCCAGCACGTTGACGCCGGTGAGCTCGCAGATGGCCTTGTAGATCGGTACCAGCGCGTAGCCGAAGCCGAACATGCCGGCCACAATGACGGCCAGCTTGCCCACCATCTTGACGTTTTCGCGCCGCAGATTCATAGCCACCTATTCCTCAACGGCCAAACCAGACCAGTCGCACCACGAATCCCAGGAAGAAAGCCAGCGCCACCGTCGCCAGGATCAGACCCAGACGGCGGTTGGCTTTCCTCTGTTCAGGTGTCAGCACGCTGCAATCCCTGTCTGTACCAGGCATCAGCCCACGATGCGGGTGGCAGTGGCATCCAGCTTGGGCGGCGTCTCGAAGGTGTGGTGGGGCGCCGGCGACGGCACTTCCCACTCCAGACCTTCAGCGCCTTCCCAGGGCTTCTGCGGCGCTTTCTCACCCTGGCCACGCATCATCGGCACGACGATGAACAGGAAGAAATACACCTGCATCAGACCGAAGCCGAAAGCACCGATCGACGAGATCATGTTGAAGTCGGCGAACTGCATCGGGTAGTCGGCATAGCGACGCGGCATGCCGGCCAGGCCCAGGAAGTGCTGCGGGAAGAACGTGATGTTGAAAAAGATCAGCGACAGCCAGAAGTGGATCTTGCCGCGGGTCTCGTTGTACATCACACCGGTCCACTTCGGCCCCCAGTAGTAGAAACCACCGAACAGGCCGAACAGCGAGCCCGCCACCATGGTGTAGTGGAAGTGGGCCACGACGTAATAGGTGTCATGCAGTTGCTGGTCCAGCGGTGCCATCGACAGGATCAGGCCAGTGAAGCCGCCCATCGTGAACACGAAGATGAAGCCCACGGCCCACAGCATCGGGGTTTCGAAGGTCATCGAGCCCTTCCACATCGTGGCAATCCAGTTGAACACCTTCACGCCGGTGGGAATGGCAATCAGCATCGTGGCGTACATGAAGTACAGCTGCCCGGTCACCGGCATGCCGGTCGTGTACATGTGGTGAGCCCAGACGATGAAGGACAGGATGGCGATGGCAGCCGTCGCATAGACCATCGAGGCATAGCCGAACAGCTTCTTGCGGGCAAAGGCCGGGATGATGGCGCTGACGATGCCGAAGGCCGGCAGGATCAGGATGTACACCTCGGGGTGACCGAAGAACCAGAAGATGTGCTGGAACATCACCGGATCACCACCGGCTGCCGGATTGAAGAAAGCGGTGCCGAAATGGCGATCGGTCAGCGTCATCGTGATGGCACCAGCCAGCACCGGCATGACCGCGATCAGCAGATAGGCCGTGATCAGCCAGGTCCAGCAGAACATGGGCATCTTCATCAGCGTCATGCCGGGGGCGCGCATGTTCAGGATGGTGACGATGATGTTGATCGAGCCCATGATGGACGAAGCGCCCAGGATGTGCAGCGCAAAGATGCCCGCATCCATCGACGGCCCCATCTGCAGCGTCAGCGGCGCATAGAAAGTCCAGCCCGCAGCCGGCGCACCGCCAGGCATAAAGAAGGACAGCACGATCAGGATGGCCGCAGGAACCATCAGCCAGAAGCTGAAGTTGTTCATTCGCGCGAAAGCCATGTCGGAAGCACCGATCTGCAGCGGAATCATCCAGTTCGCGAAGCCCACGAAAGCCGGCATGATGGCGCCGAACACCATGATCACACCGTGCATGGTGGTGAGCTGGTTGAACATCTCGGGGTTGACCAGTTGCAGACCGGGCTGGAACAGCTCGGCACGCAGGGCCAGCGCCAGTGCGCCGCCGACCATCAGCATGGCGAAACTGAACAGCAGGTACAGCGTCCCGATGTCCTTGTGGTTGGTCGCAAAGACCCAGCGCCGCCAACCCGTAGGGGCGTGGTGGTGGTCGTCATGCGCGTGGGCGTGGTGGTGGTCAAGAACGGCGCTCATCTTGCTTTCCTTCTCAATACAGTGTCTGACGACTCCGATTACTTGCGGGCGACCTTGATGTCAGCCGGCTGAACGAGCTGACCGGTCTTGTTCGACCAGCTGTTCTTGGTATAGGTGATCACAGCGGCGATCTCGGTGTCGCTGAGCTGTTTCCAGGCAGGCATCGCGCCCTTGCCGTTGAGGAGGATGTCGATCTGCTTGGACTTGTCGGCATCCAGCACCATGGGCGAGCCATCCAGCGGCTTGAAAGGACCAGCACCCTTGCCGTTGGCCTGGTGGCAGACGGCGCAGTTGGCGGCATAGACCTTCTCACCCCGTTTGGCCAGCTCGTCCAGCGCCCAGACCTTGTTCGGGTCATCGGCCTTGGCGGCCATGGCCTTTTTCTGCTCAGCCACCCACTTGCTGTAGTCCTCGGCCGAAACGACCTTCACGTGGATGGGCATGTAGGCATGCTCCTTGCCGCAGAGCTCGGCGCATTGGCCATAGAAATCACCGGTCTTGTCGGCACGGAACCAGGCATCGCGCACGAAACCGGGAATCGCATCCTGCTTGACCCCGAAGGCCGGCACCATCCAGGCGTGGATCACGTCGTTAGCGGTGGTGATGATGCGCACCTTCTTGTCCACCGGCACGACCAGCGGATTGTCCACCTTCAGCAGATAGTCGTCGGTGGCCGGGGGCTTGCCCGACTCGGACATCAGGCGGTGGTTGTTGTCCAGCGTGGAGATGAAGCCAATGCCCTCGCCCTCGCCGGTGAGGTAGTCGTAACCCCATTTCCACTGATAGCCCGTGACCTTGATGGTCAGATCCGCGTTGCTGGTGTCCTTCTGCGCCACGACGGCCTTGGTGGCGGGCAGCGCCATCAGGATCACGATGATGAAGGGCACGACGGTCCAGGCGATTTCCACGGTCACCGACTCGTGGAAGCTGGCCGGCTTGTGGCCCAGCGACTTGCGATGCTTGAGGATGGAATAGAACATCACCCCAAACACCGCCACGAAGATCACCAGGCAGATGACCAGCATGAACCAGTGCAGCCAGTGCAACTCGGCCGCGATCTTGGACGCCGGGGCCTGCAAATTGAGCTGACGCACCGCCGGACCGCCCGGCAGGTCATTGACTGCCTGGGCAGCGGTGAATGCCGCGGTACCGGCCCAGACGCCAGCCATGAGCAGCAGTGAAGCCAATTTATCAGCAATGCTCTTCATCATGTTCACTTCTTCAATGTCTTAATTAATCCAGGACTGCCCAGGCTGATGCCATGCACGGCTTGTGGCCGTCACGGCAGGCATCAGGAGCCGCGGCAGCAGGCCCACTGCCGGCGGACACCTAAATTCAGCGACGGCTTATTGTAGCCAAGCCCAACCTAAGGGTTATCCCGGGCTGACGCAGATCAAAGGCTTGATCCATCCGGTTTGCTATAGGAAGCCAGATGGCGGCGCAGCTCCTGCACCGGGATCCGGGTTTCAGCCGCCACGCCCAGCCTGAGCGGCGCCTGCACGGCGTGCCCGTAAATGATTTCGAATGTCAGCGCCAGCCGCCCCTGCTGGTCCGCATCGGCCAGGGTCTGCAAGGCCTGCAGCAGTTCCTGCCGCCAGCGCCGGCCGCGCAGCGCGGGGTGGCGCTGCGGGTGCAGATTGCGCCCCAGCTCACGCAGCTCGCGCAGCAGGCGCTCGGGGCTGTCGAAAGTGAGCACGATGCGCTCCATGTCCATCACCGGCTCGGCAAAGCCGGCCGCCAGCAGCATGTCGCCCCAGTCGTGCATGTCGGTGAATTCGTGCGCCGGCTCCGGCCAGCCCCGCGCCCGGTACAGGGCCCGCAATTCGCGCAAGGTATCGGGCCCGAGGCAGGAAAACAGCAGCAGCCCACCTGGCGCCAGCGCAGCATGCCAGCGGCGCATCAGGGCCAGCGGCTCGGCGCTGTGGTGCAGGGTCATATTGGCCCAGAGCAGGTCCACCGGCGGCACCTCCCCAGCAGGGCGCTGCAGCCAGCGCCGCGGCGACCACCACGGACGATCGGCACGGGCAGCCCGCGCACGCTCGGGCGCCAGCTCGGCCTGCACATAGCCATGGGCCTGCGGATAACGCTGCGTCAGCAGGGCCTGCGCCTGCAGCCCGCCACGCACTGGCTCCCAGTGCAGCCAGTGCCGGGGCTGGCGCACGATCCAGTCCAGCCGTTGGGCCATGCGCCGCGCCACCTCCTCATGCAGCCAGGCCGACTGGCTTTGCGGCCGCTGCCGCCAGCGGGCTGCGGCCACGGGGTCGATGGTGGGAGGGCGCTCGGGCTGCATGGCAGGCGCGAGTATATTGAGCAGCCTCGCGCTCGCCCTGCCCCTGCTCGATACCCATGCTGCGCTCCCTGCTGGACCGCTTCCGCCGCACCCTGCCCAGCCAGTGCGCGGTCTGCGGCGCCTGGCCCGCCGAGCCGTTGTGCGCCGACTGTCTGGGCCGCTATGCCATGCCACTGCCGCGCTGTCCGCGCTGCGCGCTGCCGGTAGCCGCCCCAGCACGGCCCTGTGGCGCCTGTCTGCGCGAACCGCCTCCGCTGCAAAGCTGCCTGGCGGCGGTGCCCTATGACTACCCGTGGAACGACCTGATCGCGCGCTACAAGTTCGGCGCCGATCCGGGCTGGGCCCTGGTGCTGGCGCCGCTGATGCACCGCGCCGCCGGCGCGGCCCAGACGCTGCGGCAGGCCGATCTGGTACTGCCGGTGCCGCTGTCGCGCGAGCGGCTGCGCCAGCGCGGCTTCAACCAGGCGCTGGAGCTGGCGCGGCAGCTGGCACCGCAACAGACCCGCGCCGACGTGCTGCTGCGCGCACGGGACACCCCGGCACAAAGCACGCTGCCACGCGAGCAGCGGCTGCGCAACATGCGCGGCGCCTTCACGCTCGCGCCCGAGCAGGGCGCGGCCGTGCGCGCGCGCCGCGTGCTGCTGATCGACGATGTGATGACCACCGGCGCCACGCTGCATGCCGCGGCCCACGTCCTGCTGGCGGCCGGGGCGACCGCGGTCGATGCGCTGGTGCTGGCGCGCGCCGCAGCCGGCTGACTCCCACTGCCCTCCAGCCGCGACAATGCGGGCATGTTCCACGTCGTGCTCGTTCACCCCGAAATTCCGCCCAACACCGGCAACGTGATCCGCCTGTGCGCCAACACCGGCTGCACCCTGCACCTGGTCGAACCCCTGGGCTTTTCGATGGACGACCGGCTGCTGCGCCGCGCAGGGCTGGACTACCACGAATATGCGGAAGTGCGGCGCCACCCCGGCTGGGACACCTTCCTGACCCAGGCCCGGCCACCGATCGAGCGGCTCTACGCGCTGACCACCCGCGGCACGCGCCGGGTACATGATGTGGCTTTCGCACCCGGCGACTGGTTCGTCTTTGGCAGCGAAAGCGCCGGTTTGCCCGCCGCCATCCGTGCGCACTTCGCCCCCGCACGGCAGCTGAAACTGCCGATGCGCGCCGGCCAGCGCAGCCTCAACCTCTCCAACGCCGTGGCGGTGACCGTTTTCGAGGCCTGGCGGCAAAACGGCTTCGCCGGAGCAGCCCTTCAACCTAGAAACGGCAGTTGAACAGGGTCGAGTGGGTTGTCAGGGCGTGGGCTGGCCAGGCGCGAGGACGCCGCGGGCTGGCTCGCCCGCAAGGACGAGCAACGCCGCCAGCGCGCGCCATGGCAGCGCAATCGGCCCTGTAGCGCCTTCACCCTTTGGGTGAAACCCACCCATGCCCGGTCCGCCACCATCCCACCAGGTTGTAGGCAGAAAGGGTGCGGTCAACTGCCATTTCTAGGTTCAATAGCGGCGGGCGATCGACTCGGCCACGCAGACCGGCCTGTCCGAGCCCTCGCGCTCCACCGTCACCTGCCAAGTCATCTGCATCCCCTGGTTGTCGATGGGCTCGCAAGCCAGGAGCTTGAGGCGCGCGCGCAGCCGGCTGCCCACCGGCACCGGCGCGGTGAAGCGCACCCGGTTGAGCCCGTAGTTCACCCCCATGCGCGACTGCACCACGTGCAGCGCCGTCTCGAAAAAACGCGGCAGCAGCGACAGAGTCAGAAAGCCGTGCGCAATGGGCCCGCCAAACGGGCCGGCCCTGGCACGCTCGACATCGACATGGATCCACTGGTGGTCGCCGGTGGCCTGCGCGAACAGGTTCACCTGCTCCTGGGTGATGGTGAGCCAATCGCTGACGGCGACTTCCTGCCCGACCAGCGGCACCAGCTCCTGCAGGGTCTGGAAGGTTCTCATGCCGCGCACTGTAGCGAGCAGCTGGGCCGGCGCCCTGTCATGCCGGCGACGCAGCAGGCCAGACGGGATCAGCTGTCGAGCCAGCGGCAGATACCCTGCCACTGCTCCAGATCCTTTTCCACCCGGCCGGGCGCGACATCGAAGAGCGTCAGGCCGTGCGCGGCCAGGTGGATGTAGTTCTGCGTATCGCGCAGATAGGCCAGCACCGGCAGGCCCAGGCTCTCGACGAAGGCGCGCAAGCGCTCGGCCGACAGCGTGCGCGCGTCCACCCGCATGCCGACGATGCCGATCTGCGTGCCCTTGCGCACGTGCTGGCGGATCTCGTCCACGAAAGCACGCGTGGCGAAGATGTCGAACACACTGGGCTGCAGCGGCACGATCACCTTGTCGGCGTGCTGCAGCACCTCCTTCAGGCGCGACCCCTTCAGCCCGGCGGGCGTGTCCAGCACCACGTGCGTCACGCCCTTGGGCAGCCGGGCGATACGGTCCTGGTCCACCTCCCAGGTCTCGATGGGCCGCGCCGTCGCGGGCCGCAAACCCAGCCACAGCCGCGAAGACTGCTGACGGTCCGCATCGCCCAGCATCACCCGATGCCCCTGGCTGGCGAAATAACCGGCGATCTGGGTGGACAGCGTGGACTTACCCACGCCTCCCTTGGGATTGGCAACCACGACGACAGGCATTTCAATTCACTCCGAGTCAGGTGCGCGCCCGGGGCGCCCGGATGGCTGGCGGCCATCTTAACCGCTGAACCGCTGCGACGCGCAACCGAATTTGATCTGGAACAAACCGGCAATCGGTCCGGTCGCTTAAGGTGGGCATTCTTCATCCTTTACCCACCAAGACACACCGCCGATGCTTCGGCTTTTCATTCGATACAGCACACGCCCGCCAGCCGTTCCGTCGATGGCCATTCCCCATGCATGGACTGCCGGCATAGTGACCCTTGCGTTCGGCTTGGGCGTAGGGCTGCTGCCCTGGCCGGCGACAGCGCAATCCGACCCCACCGCCACCTGGCGGGAGCGGATCCTGCATCAGCTGCGCACAATCCAGCAGCAGGCCCTGCAACAAGCCCTGCAGGCCGAGCGCCGCATCCAGGCAGCCGAACAGGTGTTGCAACAGAGCCGGGACGCTCTGGCTGCCGCCCAGGCCAGCGGCAATGCATCGGCCGCCCAGACTGCCGCCCAGGCCCAGGCCCGTGCGCAGGTCGCACTGGAGCGGGCCCGATATCTGCGGGATACGGCCCACCGCAGCGCCGAGCGTGCTGACACCGCAGTCCAGTCCCTTCAGCGCGCCAGCTTCGCCGAGGCCTCACATGCTTCGGATGCCTTGCTGGCGCTGCAAACCGGCAGAGTTTTCATCGACAGGCCAGAACAGCCGGTCACCCCAGGTTCAGCCGATACCGCAACGCTGCTGCGCAGTGGCGACACGGTTCGCACAACAGCCGGAAGCCAGGCCCGCTTCTTTCTGGCCGATGGACACAGCCAGCTGACCGTGGACCACAGCACCGTACTGACCTATCGGGATGAGCAGCAACGCACCGGGCTCGACCTGCTTTATGGCCGCATTCGACTAGCCATTGAAAAATGGGCCAAGTCGTTTGAGGTTCATACCCCGACGGCCGTCTGCGCCGTGCGGGGTACCCGTTTCAGCGTCGGGCACGACAGCGTTGCCGCTGTCACCGAGGTACGTGTCATCGAAGGCGTTGTCGACGTCCGTCCGCGTCAGGCCGGTAGCACTGCCATAGCCGTACCAGCGGGAACACGATTGCTGCTGCACCCAGATGGACAGCTGCAGGGCCCACTCCCACTGGATGTCTCACCTGACGAACTGCTCGACAGCATCTTTTGAGCAGAGGGGTATCGTGCATGAATCGATCACCCTGCGTATCCCGCCTTGGCTGGAACCGGCTGGCAACAGTACTGCTGGCCCTCTCACCGCTCCTCGCCCAGGCCGGCGCCCAATGTGATGGAACGGTCGTGCCCGGCCAGGGTTTCATCAGAGCCGGCGGCATCTATAAGATCCAGAAAGGTGGCACGACCTATTTGTGCGTGGCTTGTGGCAGTTGCCGCGCCATGCCGCCCGGATCGGGAAGCAGTGCAGGCAGCAGCACCTCTACCCGTAGCATGATCGGCGGTGCCGTGTTGGGCGGTTTTCTCTCCGGCTTGCAACAGGGCACGGCCAACGCCCAAGCCGAACGGGAGCGTGAAGCTGCTCGGCGCGAAGCCGAACGAATCGAGGCCGAGCGGCGTGATGCCGAGCAGCGTCGCCAGTTCGAACAGACAAAAGCCCAGACACTGGGCGCCCTCAAAGGTTTTTCAAGCCCTGGCGATGGCCCCGGACTCGCACTCAAGCCGGCCACCACCCCACCTCCAGACAGCCGCGCACAGGATGAAGCGCGTTGCGCCGCTGAACGGAGTGGCGCGGCCCGCGGCGTGACAAGCGCTGACCGTGCGCGCGACCTGAGCGCACAGGCCATGCAAGGTGCCAGCGACTGCCCTGCCCTGGCAGATGACCTTCCTGCCCCTTCATCTGAACGCCAGCTCAGCCCTGAGGATGCAGCCAGAGTCCAGGCCGCAGAAGCCTTGGTGCTGCAACTGAGCCGCAATGGCACACAATGGAGCGAAGCCTATGCGCGGCATATGGCAGCCCAACAGGAGCTGCGGCAAATGCGCGAGCAGATCCGTGCCGCACAGCAGCAACCGCAGGATGCCGAAGCTCAGCGCAAAGCCCAGGCTGCGTTGGCCGCCGCCGCCCGGCTAGAACAGGAACTGGCCGAACTTGAACGCACGATGCAGGGGATCGAACAAAGCAACCAGCAACTCATCAAGCGACTCGGCGATGCCCAGTCGGGGACGCAGGGCAGTGCCGGGCCTGCTTCAAACCCGAACCTCTCATCTGATGGGAATACCAAATGAAATCATGGCTTGTCACTACACTGACCGTTCTGCTGACCATCCATACGACCTGGGCCCAGACTGTCAGCACGACCGAAGAGGCCCGCCGCCACATGATCCGTGGACGCGCCGCCCTGGAGGCAGCCCAGTCGCTGAGTGCATTCCGGGAAGCTCGCGCCGAATTTGCCAAAGCGATCGAATTGGCACCGAATTGGGCCGACGCCCACTATAACCTGGCCGTGGTGCAAGCCAAACTCAATGATCTGAATGGCGCCATCGCCTCCTATCACCGCTATCTGGAGCTGTCTCCGCAGGCACCGGATGTACAGCAGGTGAAAGATGAAATCGTCAGGTTGGAATACCAGAAGGAGCAGCTGGAGCGCACGGCACCCTTTATGCGACACATGGCCATGCTGAATGAGGGCGGCATCGGTGCGGGCATCAAGGCAGATGCCGCCAGCGGCGAGATCCGCATCAGCATGGTCGCCAAGGGATCCCCCGCCGAGGAAGCCGGCCTGCAGGCAGGCGACCGGCTGCTCAGCGCCGATGGCAAACCTCTGACGGGGCTGCGCGAGGATCAGGCTGTCGCTCTGATTCGGGGCACCGCGGGCACATCGGTGCAGCTGATGGTGCTGCGCGAAGGATGGAGCCAGCCCCGGGAATTCACCATCACACGGCTGAAAGCGCAGGCCACTCGCTTCGTGCGGTAACTGCCAGGCACCTGGGTATCAGTGGCCCACTGCATCCCAGACCAGCTTGAGGCCGGTCAGCAGCAGGCCGAGGTGGATCAGGCGGTAAAAAAGCCCCGGGGCCATGCGTCGCGCCAGCCACACCCCGATCCACACACCCACCGGCGCCAGCGGCAGCAGCAGCACCGAGGTGGCCAGGTTGCGCCAGTCCAGCAGACCCAGCCAGGCATAGGGCAGCCACTTGGACAGGTTGATGAAGAAGAAAAACCATGACAGCGTGGCCGCGAACACCACCGGTCGTAGTTTCAGCGGCAGCACATAGGCCGTGATCGGTGGTCCGCCCGCATGGGCAATGAAGCTGGTAAAGCCCGAGACGGTGGTCAGCAGCGCGCCCAGCCAGCGTGGGGGCGCGGCACTGTCGGCACGCGGCGGCCACAGCAGCCGCTGGGCCAGAAACAGCAGCGTGAACACCCCCACGATGCCAGCTACCCAGTGCGCCGCCAGCACCCTGAAGAGCAGCGCGCCCACCAGCGTGCCCAGCAAACCGAAAGGCAGCAGAAACTTCAGCAGCGCGCGGTCACAGTCCTTGCGCAGCGCCGTGATGCCCAGCAGATCCATCAGCAGCAACACCGGCATCAAAATGGCGGCGGCCTGCGGCACGCTGACGGCGAGCGCCATCATGGGCACGGCCAGCGCACCGAAGCCGGCGCCAAAGCCGCTCTTGCTCACGCCCAGCAGCAGCACCGCCGGCACCGCGACGGCGTAGAAGGCGGGATCGGTGATCGGCAGGAACTGCACAGCCGGATGCCACCAGCCCAAGCCCGGCCCAGAGGACGGGGCTGCTGGCAGCGCCTTTCCTCACAACACCTGGCAGGCCTGCTCGAAGCTCAGGCGCGGGTTGCGCGGAAATTCCTTGCTGTGGTCGGCATAGCCCAGGTTGAGCAGGAAATTGGCGCTATAGCGGCCGTCGGGGAAAAACTCGGCGTTAACCTTGGCGATGTCGAAGCCGCTCATCGGCCCGCAGTCCAGCCCCACGGCCCGTGCGGCCAGGATGAAATAGGCGCCCCCCAGCGTGCCGTTGCGGTTGGCGGTGTTGGCCGCCAGCGTGGGGTTGTTCTCGAAATTCTCCCGGGCCCCGGCGCCATGCCAGATCTGCGGCATGTGCTCGTAAAAGCGCGTGTCGGTGGCCACGATGACGGTCACCGGGGCGGCGCGGGTTTTGTCCACATTGCCCGGGCTGAGCGCCGGCAGCAGGCGCGCCTTGGCCGCAGGCGTGGTCAGGAACACATAGCGCGTGGGCTGGGTGTTCATCGACGTGGGCGCCATCTTGGCCAGGTCATAGGCCTGGCGCAGCAGGTCCAGCGGTACCGGCTTGTCCAGAAAACCGTTGGCGGTGCGTGCTTTCAG
Source organism: Hylemonella sp. (assembly GCA_036846225.1). Classification (GTDB taxonomy): domain Bacteria; phylum Pseudomonadota; class Gammaproteobacteria; order Burkholderiales; family Burkholderiaceae_C; genus Hylemonella. The sequence goes on along the minus strand of DAIUCJ010000035.1, from coordinate 4,051 downwards.
AAAGAGCTGATCGAGCGCGGCTTGATCGATGGTCATGGTGCGTGTTCCGTATGAATGGGGTCGTCGGGATTATGCGGCGCGGCCGGGCGGCGGCCGGCCAGCTTCATTCGGCCTTGATGCCGGTGGCACGCACCCGCCGAGTCCAGCGCCAACGGATTTCGCTAGCCCCCCGAGGCCACCCAAGCCGCGATCCCACTCACCACGGCCCGGGATCAAGCGGCTCTCACTGCGGCGGCCGCCCCGGCCCGAGCCGTCCCTCGGCGCGCGCCGACAGATAGGCATAGAGGTCGGCGATGTGCGCCTGCACCCGTGGCTCGCCTTGCCAGGCCGGCATCACCAGCGGCGCATCCTGCCGCTGCATGGTCACCTCCACCTGTGCCGGCGTCACCACCCCTGGCCCCGGCGCCACCGTGGGGTGGCTCAGGTCATAGCGTTGCAGCACCAGGCCAACGAAACGGCGCTCGCCCATGTCGCGCACCCGCAGCAGCAGATCCGGCGCATTCGCGCTGCCCGTGGCCGCCTGGCCGTGGCAGACCGCGCACTTGTCCTGAAACACCCGCCAGCCCAAATAGAGCGAGCCCTGCGGGGCCCGCTCCTGGGCCAGTTCCTGCGCCGGCTGGCGGTTTTCGATCTGCACCGTGCAGCCTGCGCCGGCCAGTGCGCCGGCAATCATCACCGCCACGGCCGATGCCTTCGTCATCCTCGTCATGGTTTCCTGTCCTGATTCCGCGACCGGTCGGCCGCACCGCTGGCATTGTCGCCCATGCTGGCGGGGGCATACCGCCATCGGCGCACCTGCTTCAGCTGCCGGCCATATCGGCCGCGCCCAGCCGGCGCGACAGGCGCTGGCCCACCTCCCGCAGAGCATGGGCCTGGGCGCTGCCGCCATCCAAATCCATCAAGGCCGTGGGCCCCATCGCGGCGATGGCCAGCACCAGCCGTCCGAAGCCATCGAACACCGGCACGGCCAGCGCGCTGATGCCGGGCAGCAGCTCATCGCGCACGCGGCTCAAACCCTCGGCACGGATCTGCGCCAGCTCGGCGGCGAATGCCGGCTCCTGCAGCGCGCCGGCCAGCCCCTGCTGGGCCAGCGCCGCCTCCACCTGCGGCCGCGGACCGAAAGCCGCGAAGACCTTACCGGTACCGGTGTGCCGCAGCGATGCCAGCATGCCATGCTGCATGGCCACGTGCACGGCCGTCGGCGCCTGCTCCACCCGGATGATGACCGGCCCGGCCGTGCCCCAGACCGCCGCCGACACCGTGCAGCCCATGCGTTGCGCCAGCGCCGGCAGTTCGGCTATCGCCAGTCGTACCGGGTCCACCTGCTGCAGACTGATCAGCCCCAGCTGCATCGCCAAAGGCCCCAGGCCATAGTGGCCACTGACGGCATCCTGTTCGACCAGGCCCAGATGGCCAAAGCTCACCAGATAGGGATGGGCCTTGGCCGCCGTCATGCCGGCGGCGGCGGCCAGATCTTTCAGCGGCATGGGCCGGCCTGTCAGCGCCAGGGCCTTGAGCAGCTGGCCACCGACTTCCACGCTCTGGATGCCGCGGGACCGCCCCTGTTCACGCCGGCCGGCTCTGCCTTGCCCCTGGGCCGTCGCGCTGCCGGCGCGGACGGGAACCTGGGCAGCTGCGGGGGCCGGGTTGGCGGTATGGCGGGCATTCATGGCGGTCGATTGTGGCGGCTGACGCAGCTGCGCTTGAGTAGGCTCAGGGTTTACACCTAGACAAACGCATTTGCAATTATCGAAGTGCGAAGCTAGCATCCTGCTTATCTTTAGTCAAACCCGTTTGCTCATGATGAATTGGCGCACGGGTCCATTCAGGAGAGCCGCCATGACGATCGAGCGCATCCACCACGTGGCCTACCGCTGCAAGGACGCCAAGGAAACCGTGGAGTGGTACGTCAAGCACCTGAACATGAAGTTCGTGCTGGCCATTGCCGAAGACCGCGTGCCGTCCACCCACGCACCCGACCCGTACATGCACGTGTTTCTGGACGCCGGCGGCGGCAATGTGCTGGCCTTCTTCGAACTGCCCAACTCCCCGGCCATGGGCCGCGACGAAAACACGCCAGCGTGGGTGCAGCACATCGCTTTCAAGGTGGACAGCGTGGCCACGCTGGAACAGACCAAGGCCCGGCTGGAGGCTGCCGGCATTCCCGTGGTGGGCGTGACCGACCACACCATTTTCAAGAGCATCTACTTCTTCGACCCCAACGGCCACCGGCTGGAACTGGCTGCCGATGTGGGCACGCCCGAGATGTACCGCCGGCTCGACGAAGTGAAGTGGGACATGCTCGAAGAATGGAGCCGCACCCGCCGCGCACCCAAGCACGCCGCCTGGATGCACGAGAAAGAGTTCGCCGCGCTGGACTGAGTCGAGCCCCCGATGCTGCACACCTACACTTATCCGCAGTACGACTACGTCCAGAGCGAAGAGCAGCGCAGCGGCACGCCCCGGCGGCATGCGGTCGTCATCATCGGCGCCGGCCCCATCGGGCTGACGCAGGCGCTGGATCTGGCCTACCGCGGCGTACCCTGCGTGCTGCTGGATGACAACAACACCGTCAGCGTCGGCTCGCGCGCCGTCTGCTACGCCAAACGTCCGCTGGAAATCTGGGACCGGCTGGGCGTGGGCGAGGACTTTGCCACGCAGGGCGTGCAGTGGAAAGTGGGCAAGGTCTTTTTCCGTGACGAGCTGGCTTACCGCTTCGACCTGCTGCCCGAGACGCAGCACAAGATGCCGGCGATGGTCAACTACCAGCAGTACTACCTGGAAGAGCGGCTGGTGCGGGCCTGCCAGGCGTCGCCCCTGATCGATCTGCGCTGGAAGCACAAGGTGCTGGCGCTGGAGCAGGACGACGAAGCCGCGACGCTGACGGTGGAAACGCCCGACGGCCTGTACAAGCTGCAGGCGCAGTGGGTCATTGCCGCCGACGGCGCCAACAGCGACACGCGCCGCATGGTCGGCGCGGAGTTCACCGGCCAGTTCTTCCAGGACCGCTTTCTGATCGCCGATGTGGTGATGCAGGCGGACTTCCCCACCGAACGCTGGTTCTGGTTCGACCCGCCGTTTCACCGGGGCCAGAGCGTCCTGCTGCACAAGCAGTGCGACAACGTCTGGCGCATCGACTTCCAGCTCGGCTGGAATGCGGACCCCAACGAGGAGAAAAAGCCCGAAAAGGTCATCCCCCGCATCCAGGCCATGCTGGGGCCGGACGTGCCTTTCGAGCTGGAATGGGTGTCGGTCTATCAGTTCGCCTGCCGCCGCATCGACCGCTTCCGCCACGGGCGGGTGCTCTTCGTGGGTGACGCGGCGCACCAGGTTTCGCCCTTCGGAGCGCGCGGCGCCAACACTGGCGTGCAGGACTGCGACAACCTGTCATGGAAGCTGCAGGCCGTGCTGGCCGGCGACGCGCCGCTGGCGCTGCTGGACAGCTACCATGAGGAACGGGCGTATGCGGCCGACGACAACATCGCCCACTCCACCCGCTCCACCGACTTCATCACGCCCAAGAGCCGCGCCTCGCTGCGCCTGCGCAATGCGGTGCTGGAGCTGGCGCGCACCGAAGCCTTCGCGCGCCCGCTGGTCAACAGCGGCCGGCTGTCCACCCCCACGCCCTACCGCGCCTCCTCGCTGAACACGCCCGACATTGAACCCTTTGCCTGTGCGCTGGGGCCGGGACACCCGTGCGCCGACGCCCCGATCGAACGCGACGGCCAGCCCGGCTGGCTGCTGAACCAGCTGGGCCGCGGCTTCACGCTGCTGAGCTTTGGCCCGGCTGAACCGGTGCAGGCAGGCCGCGTGCAAGCGCAGGTGCTGCAGGTGGGCCGCGACCTCATCGATGTGCAGGGACTGGTGCGGCAGCGCTATGACGGCCAGCCCGGCACGGTCTATCTGATCCGTCCGGATCAATACGTGGCCGCGCGCTGGCGCCGCTTCGACCCCGCCGCCGTGCAGGCGGCGCTGCGCCGCTGCCTGGCGCTGCCATAAAGCCGCCTGCGAGATCAGCCCGCGCCCCGCAACGAACCGCCCCGCCCCATGC
>DAIUCJ010000034.1:24137-30716 GCA_036846225.1 Hylemonella sp. | reverse complement strand
GTGGCCACCGGCTTGTCGTCCTTGCCGGCCTTGGCCGACTTGCGGTAGTGCGCGGCCACGCGGTCCTGCGCCTTGCACAGTTGATAGGCCTCCACCTTGGCGGCATGGGCCGTCTTGGCGGCGGCCTCAGCGGCCTTGGCCTTGGCTTCGTCGCTGGGAGGTGGCAGCTTGGCCCAGGCAGTGGCGCTGAGCAGGCTGGCGGCCAGGATCAGGGCGGGGGTCTTCATAGGCACCTTTCTGTTGCGTTCAGGCTTTGACGGGAGCGCCTTCGGGCGCCTTCTGCGCGCTGCGCTGCGCCGGAATCTTGCCGGCCTTGATGTCGTTGTACCAGAGCTCGTGGTGCTCCTTGGCCCAGGTCTCATCGACATAACCGGTCTTCATCGCCTCGTAGGCGCCGGCCATGCCGATCGTACCCATGTAGATGTGACCGATGAACATGGCCATCATCAGCACCGCGGCCACCGCGTGGATCATGTGGGCGATCTGCATCTCGCCGCGCAGGTATTCCAGCCCCGGCACCAGCTTGTCCAGCACCAGGCCCGAGCCGACGACAATCAGCCCCAGCACGAACACGCCGCCCCAGAACAGCACCTTCTCGCCGGCATTGAAGCGGTGCGAGGGCACCTCGTGCGCCGACAGCAGGCCACCGCCTTTGAGCAGCCAGGTGAGGTCTTCCTTGCGCGGCAGGTTGTCCTTGATGAAGGTCACGATGACGATGACCAGCGACACCGCGAACACCGGACCGGCGAAGTTGTGCAGGTTCTTCAGCAGATAGGTCAGCCAGCCAAACAGCGTGCTGCCGATGATGGGCAGCAGGAAGAACTTGCCAAAGGCCATGACGATGCCCGAGATGGCCAGGATGCTGAAGGCGATGGCGTTGGCCCAGTGGGCCGAGCGCTCGAAGGCGGTGAAGCGCTCGATCTTGCGCCCGGTCTCGGCGCCGTGCAGCTGCAGCGTGCCCTTGCGCCAGTAAAACAGCGCCACCGCGCCCAGGACGATGAGCAGCAACGCCCCGCCATAGGGCAGGATCCAGTGGTTGCGCACCTGCCGCCAGGCCTCGCCGGCGGTGGTCAGCGCAGAGCCCGGATACTGCACGAAGGGCTGGATCAGGTTGCCGGCTTCCGGCGCCTGGCTGCGCGGCAGGCTGCTGTAGCCGGTCACGCCGCTGCCCACGGCACGCCACATCGGCGCGTTGTTGCCGGGCTGCACCTTGGCCCGCTCGGCATTGGTCTGGGTCGCATAGCCCGGCTCCTCGCTGGCGTCGGGCTTGACGTCGAAGATGTTCTGGCCCTGGATGCCGCCGGCCGGTGCCGCCGGGGCGGCCTGCGGCGCGGGCGCATCCAGCTTGAGCCGGTCCTGCGCCAGGGCGGCGCCGCCCCAGCCCAGAGCCAGCAGCAGGGCCGCTGCGTACAGTTTCTTCATGGCGGGCGTCCGATCCTTACTTGTTGGTGACGCGGGTGTACTCGTTCTGGCCGTACTGGGCGCGCGCGCGCAGCTGCGATTCCCAGCTGGCCTTGTCGCCCGGCTTCCAGCCCGGCTCCACATAGGCCTTGCCGGTGCCGCTGTACGACGGCGCGTCGGACTTGACCGCCTTGAGCGACTGGTCCACTTCACCGCAGGCGGCTAGCGCCAGCGCGGCGGCAGCCAGGATCAGGATGTTTTTCTTCATGACTTGGCTCCTGCCGCAGCGGGCTTGCCGGCCTGGCGCGAACCGTAGGCCGTGCCCCAACCCCAGACCTCCGCGCCCTTGCCGCGCTGCAACACGCGGGTGCGGAAGATGTCGGCCACCATGTCGCCGTCGCCGGCCAGCAGGGCCTTGGTCGAGCACATCTCAGCGCAGGCCGGCAGCTTGCCTTCGGCCAGGCGGTTGCGGCCGTATTTCTCGAACTCGGCCTGGCTGCCATGCGCTTCGGGGCCGCCGGCGCAGAAGGTGCACTTGTCCATCTTGCCGCGCACACCGAAAGTGCCCTGGCTGGGGAACTGCGGTGCGCCGAAGGGGCAGGCGTAGCTGCAATAGCCGCAGCCGATGCAGACGTCCTTGTCATGCAGCACCACGCCTTCTTCGGTGCGGTAGAAGCAGTTGACCGGGCACACCGCCATGCAGGGCGCGTCGCTGCAGTGCATGCAGGCCACGGAGATGGAGCGCTCGCCGGGCACGCCGTCATTGAGCGTGACCACGCGGCGGCGGTTGACGCCCCAGGGCACTTCGTGCTCGTTCTTGCAGGCGGTGACGCAGCCGTTGCACTCGATGCAGCGCTCGGCGTCGCAGACAAATTTCATTCGTGCCATGACGTGACTCCTCAGGCTTTCTCGATCTGGCAGACGGTGGTTTTGGTCTCTTGCATCATGGTCACGATGTCATAACCATAGGTCGTGGCCGTGTTGACGGCTTCGCCGCGCACCAGCGGGGCCGCCCCTTTCGGGTAGTAGCTGAGCAGGTCCGCGCCCTGCCAGCGGCCCGAGAAGTGGAAGGGCATCCACACATGGTCCTCGGGCACACGCTCGGTCACCATGGCCTGCACGTTGATGCGCGCGCCGGTGGGCGTGCTCATCCAGACGCGGTCGCCGTTGCGGATGCCGCGCGCCGCCGCTGCCTTGGGGTGGATCTCCACGAAGGCCTCCTGCTGCAGCTCGGCCAGCCAGGGGTTGGAGCGGGTCTCCTCGCCGCCGCCTTCGTATTCGACCAGACGGCCGGAGGTCATGACCAGCGGGAACTTCTCGTGCACCTTGTCGGCCACGTTCTTCTGCTGCAGCGACTTGTACAGGATCGGCAGGCGCCAGCGGTTCTTCTGGTCGTCGTGCGTCGGATACTTGGCGATGAGGTCCGGCCGCGTGCCATAGACCGGCTCGCGGTGCTGCGGGATCGGGTCGGGGAAGTTCCAGACCACGGCGCGCGCCTTGGCGTTGCCGAACGGGTGGCAGCCGTGGTTCTTCATGAACACGCGGATCATGCCGCCGGAGAGGTCGGTCTTCCAGTTCTTGCCCTCGGCCGCCTTCTGCTCGGCCTCGGTGAGCTCGCCCCACCAGCCCAGCTTCTTGAGCAGCACATGGTCCAGCTCGGGATAGCCGGTGGTGATGTCCGCGCCGACCGAGTGCGAGCCGTTTTCGGCCAGCAGGCTCTTGCCGTCGCGCTCCACGCCGAAGTTGGCGCGGAAGTTGCCGCCGCCGTCCATCACGTGCTTGGAGGTGTCATACAGGTTGGGCGAGCCCGGGTGTTTGAGCTCGGGCGTGCCGTAGCAGGGCCAAGGCAGACCGAAGTAGTCGCCGCTCATGTCGTAGCCGGTTTCCTTGTCCACGACCTTGCCCTTGCACTTGAGCGTCTTGACGTCGAAGGCGTGCATGTTGCGCATGTGGGCCTTCAGGCGCTCGGGGCTCTGGCCGGTGTAGCCGATGGTCCAGACGCCACGGTTGATCTCGCGCAGGATGTCCTCGGGCACGGGCTCGTCCATGCCCTTGACCTTCTGCAGCTTGTAGTTCTTGACCAGCTCCTTGTCGAAGCCCAGCTTCTGCGCCAGCTGGTACATGATCATGTGGTCGCTGCGGCTTTCCCACAGCGGCTCGATGACCTTCTCGCGCCACTGGATCGAGCGGTTGGACGCCGTGCAGGAGCCGCTGGTCTCGAACTGGGTGGCCGCCGGCAGCAGATAGACCGCGCGGTTGGGATTCAGGTCCTTGGGATCGCCGGGCATGGCCGCCATCGCCGCAGTGGCCGACGGATAGGGGTCGATGACCACCAGCAGGTCCAGCTTGTCCATCGCGCGCTTCATCTCCAGACCGCGGGTCTGGGAGTTGGGCGCGTGGCCCCAGTAGAACACGCCGCGCAGGTTCGGGTCCTGGTCGATGACTTCGTTCTTCTCCAGCACGCCGTCGATCCAGCGCGAGACGGTGATGCCGGGCTTGGTCATCATCGCGGGCGAGGCAAAGCGCCCCTTGATCCACTCGAAGTCCACGCCCCAGACCGCGGCGAAGTGCTTCCACGAGCCTTCGGCCACGCCGTAGTAGCCAGGCAGCGAGTCGGGGTTGGGGCCGACGTCGGTGGCGCCCTGCACGTTGTCATGGCCGCGGAAGATGTTGGTGCCGCCGCCGCTGACGCCCACATTGCCCAGCGCCAGCTGCAGGATGCAGGAAGCGCGCACCATGGCGTTGCCGATGGTGTGCTGGGTCTGCCCCATGCACCAGACGATGGTGCCCGGGCGGTTGTCGGCCAGCATCTTGGCCACCTTGGCCATCTGCTCCTCGGGCACGCCACAGGCTTCCTCGACAGCCGCCGGCGTCCACTTGGCCATCACTTCCTTGCGGACCTCGTCCATGCCATAGACGCGGTCGTTGATGTACTTCTTGTCCTCCCAGCCGTTCTTGAAGATGTGGTAGAGCAGGCCGAAAAGGAAAGGGATATCCGAGCCGGAGCGGATGCGCACGAACTCGTCGGCCTTGGCCGCGGTGCGGGTGAAGCGCGGATCGACCACGATCATCTTGCAGCCGTTTTCCTTGGCGTGCAGCATGTGCAGCAGGCTCACCGGATGGGCCTCGGCGGCGTTGGAGCCGATGTACAGCGCGACCTTGCTGTTCTGCATGTCGTTGTACGAGTTGGTCATCGCGCCGTAGCCCCAGGTGTTGGCCACGCCGGCCACCGTGGTGGAGTGGCAGATGCGCGCCTGGTGGTCGCAGTTGTTCGTGCCCCAGAAGCTGACGAACTTGCGCAGCAGATAGGCCTGCTCGTTGCTGTGCTTGGACGAGCCGATGAAGTACACGCTGTCCGGCCCGCTGGCCTTGCGCAGCTCCATCATCTTGGCAGCGATCTCATCCAGCGCCTTGTCCCAGCTGATGCGCTCGTACTTGCCGTTGACCAGCTTCATCGGGTAACGCAGGCGGTATTCGCCATGGCCGTGCTCGCGGATCGACGCGCCCTTGGCGCAGTGCGCGCCCAGGTTGATCGGGGAGTCGAACACTGGCTCCTGCCGCGTCCACACGCCGTTTTCCACCACGGCGTCGATGGCGCAACCCACCGAGCAGTGGGTGCAGACGGTGCGCTTGACTTCGATCTTGCCCTCGCCGATGCCGGCCTTGCCGGCGGCGCGCGCCTTCTTCACCAGTGCGAGCTGGCTGGCCGCGAGCCCCACGCCCAGACCCAGGCCGGAGCGGCGCAGGAAGGCACGCCGGTCCATCGTAGGCAGGGCCTGGCTCAGCCCGCGGCGCAGGCTGTGCACGAAAGGCGAGCGGCTGGAAGTCTCGCCGCCAGAGGATTTCTTGGTCAACAACATGCTGGTCTCCGGCTGTCGTTCAGATGCGGGTGGTCTGGAAGTAGCGCTTGACGTGCTCGCTCAGGTGGTAGCCGCCCCCACGCTCGGGCTTGCGCTGCGGCTGGGCGTCCTCCTGGACGGTGGGCTGCACGCCGGGCAGCACCGTGGCCACTGCCGCCACGGCACCCACCGTGGTGGCGCCGGCAAACAGCTTGCGACGCGAGACGTTGGCTTGGTTCTGACTCATCTGCGGTCTCCTTCAAAGGCCCCGACCGGAGCCCGTATCCATAAAGAGCGTGCGTGGAATGTATCAACGGGTTCGCCCTTGTACAAGGCGAACTCTCCCTGCCTGCGGCCCTGCTCGCACGGCTGAGAACGGCTCTCAATATGTTCCATTCGAATGGACTGATGTTTGTTCGTGCGCCGGCCAGCAGCGGCCTGGCCTCAACGACGCGATGAAATCAAGGGCCTGATCGATTGCTGCGCTGCCGCATCGCTACGAAAGGCGCGCAAGCTGTCGCAGCCGCTGCGACAATTTGTCGCAGTCAGGTGGCGGGAAGGCTGCCTGCACGGCCCGCCAACCTGTTGCTGGCAGCGCGAAAAGCCGAGTACCCGAGTGATTCACTCGACAACGACCGATAGAATCGCGCGCAGTTTCTTCCCGCAAACCCGCCGTGAGCCACGCCCCTGCCGCCGCCGACAGCGCCCGCCCAACCGAAGGCTGGCCTTACTGGTCGGTGCTGGTCGTCGATGACGAGCCGGGCATGCGCAACTTCCTGGTCAAGACGCTGGCGCCGCGCTGCCAGAGCGTGATGGAAGCCGGCAGCGCCGAAGACGGCGCCGCGCTGCTGCGCGACCACCATGTGGACTTGATCATCCTGGACATCGCGCTGCCGGGCATGAACGGCGTGGCCTGGCTCAAGACCCTGCGCGAACACGGCTACAACGGCCAGGTCATCCTGATCACCGCCTTCGCTGACCTGGATACGGCCATCGAGGCGCTGCGCGCCGGCGCGTCGGACTTCATCCTCAAGCCCTTTCGCGTGCCGCAGATCCTCAACGCCGTGCGCCGCTGCTACGAGAGCGCGCGCCTGGCGCGCGAGAACTACGTGCTGCGCCACACACTGGCGCGCAGCCAGTTCGCCGACAACGGTCTGGTGGGCCGCTCGCGCGCGGTGCAGGAGCTGTCGCAGTCGGTGCGCCGCATCGCCCCGGTCCACAGCACGGTGCTGCTACAGGGCGAATCAGGCACCGGCAAGGAACTGGTGGCGCGCGCGTTGCATGCGCTGAGCCCGCGCGCGCAGGGCCCCTTCGTGCCGGTGAACTGCGCCTCGGTCTC
>DAIUCJ010000034.1:0-24037 GCA_036846225.1 Hylemonella sp. | reverse complement strand
CTGCCGCCCTTGCGCGAGCACAAGGAAGACATCCCCGAGCTGGTGGCGCACTTCATGGCCCAGCTCGCGCCCATGCTGGGGGCCGCGCCGCTGCGCATCAGCGACGCCGAGATGGACTACCTGATGCAGTACGACTGGCCGGGCAACGTGCGCGAGCTGCGCAACCTGATCGAGCGCTCGCTGATCCTGGGCTCGCTCAACGTCTCGGCGCTGTATGCGATGGACAAGCGCCGCGCGGGCGCCAGCGCGCCGGCCAGCTGGCCCACCGATCTGCACGCGCTGGAAAAACAGCACATCCTGGCGGTGCTGGAATCGGTGCAGGGCGACAAGACCCGCGCCGCCCAGCTGCTGGGCATCTCGCGGCGCACGCTGGAGCGGCGCTGCGCCGAATGGGCGGCCTCGTGACGCCGGCCGCGCCCGCCGCACGGCCCGGCGCGCTGGCGCGGCTGGCGCCGCGCTGGCTGACCCACTCGATCCGCCACAAGCTGCTGGCGATGGCCCTGCTGCCGCTGCTGGTGGTGCTGCCGCTGCTGGTGGGCGCGCTCGTGATCTGGGGCAATGCCGCCTACGACCGGCTGCTCACCGCCAAGGTGCGCAGCGACCTGGCCGTGGCCCACGGCTACTTCGAGCAGGTGCTCGCCGAAGTCGGCACCGGCACGCACGCGGTGGCGGCCTCCTACGCGCTGTACCAGCCGCTGGCGCGGCGCGATCTGCACGCCGTGCAGGCCCTGCTGGCGCGCGAGCGCCAGCGCCTGGGGCTGGACTTCCTCAACCTCTACGAAGTCGATGGGCGGCTGCTGACCGCGGACTGGCTGCCCTCGGCCGTGCCGTCGGCGGCGCTGCGCGCGCCCGCGCAAGGCCCGGCGGCCATCCACGCCCGGGTGGGCACCGACGCGGCCACCCTGGCGCGGCTGCAGGCGGCCGAGCTGCTGGCACTGGCGCCGCATCTGGCACCGCGCATCCACATCCCGCTGCTGCCCACCCGCAACGCCGCCCCCACCGAGCGCAGCGTGGAAGACCGCGCCCTGGTGATGCTGGCCACCACGCCGGTGCGCGACGAGGCCGGCCAGATCGTGGCGCTGCTGCGCGGCGGCGTGCTGCTCAACCAGAACCTGCCTTTCATCGACCACATCAACCGCATCGTCTATCCGGAAGGATCGCTGCCCTTTGGCAGCGAGGGCACGGCCACGCTGTTTCTGGACGACGTGCGCATCATCACCAACGTGCGGCTGTTCCAGGACCAGCGCGCCATCGGCACCCGGGTGTCGCAGGCCGTGCGCGATGCGGTGCTGCTGCGCGGCGAGACCTGGCTGGACAGCGCCTTCGTCGTCAACGACTGGTACGTCTCGGCCTACGAACCGCTGCTGGATGCCGCCGGCGAGCGCGTGGGCATGCTGTACGTGGGCTACCTGGAGCGGCCCTTTCGCTACCTGAAGTACGGCATGCTGGCGCTGATCGTGGGCATCTTCCTCGCGGTGATGGTGCTGGCGGCCCTGTTCTCGCTGCGCTGGGCGCGCGGCATCTTCCGCCCGCTGGAGCAGATGAACCAGACCATGCAGCGGGTCGAAGAAGGCGACAGCAGCGCCCGCGTCGGGCCGGTGGCCGCGCGCGACGAAATCGGCGCGCTGGCCGCCCATCTGGACCAGCTGCTGGACGTGATCGACGAGAAAACCCGCGCGCTGCAGCGCTGGGCCGAGGAGCTGGACGCCAAGGTGGTGGAGCGCACGCGCGAGCTGCAGCAGAGCAACGCCTCGCTGCGGCAGGCGCAGCAGCAGCTCGTCAAGTCCGAAAAGCTGGCCGCCATCGGACAGCTGACGGCCAGCGTGGCGCACGAGATCAACAACCCGATCGCCGTCATCCAGGGCAATCTGGACCTGATGCGCGAGACGCTGGGCCCGCAGGCCGCCGCGGTGCAGGCCGAGCTCAGGCTGCTGGACGAGCAGGTCGAGCGCATGCGCCTGATCGTCACGCAGCTGCTGCAGTACGCGCGGCCCACCGAATACGCCGGCTACGTGGAGCCGGTCGATGTGAACCAGGTGCTGGAAAACTCGCTGGTGCTGGTGGCGCACCTGCTGGGGCGCACCCGCATCGCCGTGCGCAAGGAGCTGGCGGCCACGGCGCGCGCGGGCATCAACCGGCAGGAGCTGCAGCAGGTGGTCATCAACCTGCTGATCAACGCCATCCAGGCCATGCCCGCAGGCGGCACGCTGATCCTGCGCACGCGCGACCGGCAGGGCATTGCCGGCGACGGCAAGGCCGGCGTGCTGCTGGAAGTCGCCGACAGCGGGCCCGGCCTGTCGCCGCGTGTCAAGGAGCAGCTGTTCCGCCCCTTCTTCACCACCAAGAACGACGGCAACGGCCTGGGGCTGTGGATCAGCGTCGGCCTGGTGGAACGCTATGGCGGCCAGATCGAGGCGCTGAACCGCCGCGAACTGGGCGAAGATGCCGACGGCGCGGTCTTTCGCGTGTGGCTGCTCACCGAGCCGGTGGCGCCACAGGCCGGCCCCAGCGGGCCGATGCAGGCGCGGCACGCCTAGCAGGCCGGACTTCAGGCCAGCATGTCGAAGCCCTGCTGCTCCACGCTCATGAAGGCGCGGGTGAACTCGGCCAGCGCGGCGTAAAAGCGCGCGCGCGGGTGCGCGACGATGGCGTCGCACATCGCGTACACCCAAGGCTGCAGGTGGGCGGCGAAGAAGTCGCGCTGCCGGGTCAGGTTGGCCACGGTCACGTCGTCGCCGGCGATCAGGTAGCGCATCACCTCGCACAGATAGGCGATGTGGTCCTCGGTCTCGGGCATGGCTTCGTCGCGCGTCAGGCCCAGCGCGGCCAGATCGGCGCGCAGCTGCGCCAGCGGCTTTTCGTTCAGGAAGCCGGCCTGGTAATGCGAGCCGAACAGATAGACCTCGGGCTTGCCCACGCCCAGAAACAGCGTGTTGTACTCGCCGCTGATGGCCGCCAGGTCCAGCTCGCGCGCGGCAGCCACCAGCGCGCGCCAGGGCTCTTCCAGAAAGCCGCCGGCCGCCGGCGCCTCGGTGGCGGCCACGCGCAGCTGCTCCAGCAGTTCGGCGCCGGGCGGCGCGTAGTACAGCGCGGCCAGCACGCCATAGACCTCGGCGCGGGCGGTTTCCTCGTCCAGCGTGCCGTGCACCAGCAGCGCCTCGTCGCTGCCGCCGGGTTGATCGGTCGGTAGGTTCATCGCAGGGGCCCCCTCACAGGTCGGTGATCTTGATTTCGTTCGGATCGCTGAAGATGTCGATGACGCGGCAGTCGCTGCACATCTTCAGCCGCTGCAGGGCCTCGCCCTGGAACATGGCGTGCGTGGCCAGCCGCCCCAGCATGGCCTCCACGGCCTTGAGCGTGCCAAAGGGCTTGCCGCAGCGGATGCAATGGTAGGGCTGCATTTCGTTGAGCACCACGGCTTCGCGGCGCTGCGCGTCCAGCCGCAGCTGTGGCACCAGCGTCAGCGCCCGCTCCGGGCAGGTCTTGACGCACAGGCCGCACTGCACGCAGTTCTTCTCGATGAAGCGCAGCTGCGGCGCGTTGGGGTTGTCCTGCAGCGCGCTGGCCGGGCAGGCGCTGACGCAGCTCAGACACATCGTGCAGGCGTCCTTGTCCAGCGCCAGCGCGCCCAGCGGCGCGCCCGCCGGCAGTGCGATCACCGCCGGCTGCTGCGTGGCCTGCGCCAGCAGGTGGTCCAGCGCCAGCTCCAGCGTGGCGCGCTTGTCGGCCTGCACCGCGTAGGTGGCCGCGCGCGCCACGCCCTGTGCCGGGGCAGCGCGCAGGTCCGCGTCCAGCGCGGCCAGGTCGCGCGCATCGCGCGCGTGCAGCAGGCGCAGGTGCTCGCCCGCATAGCCCAGGCCATGGAGAATGGCCTGCGCCACGTCCATCTGGGCGCGCAGCGCCTCCAGGTACTGGGGCGCTTCCTCGCCGGTGGTCAGCACCCAGACGTTGCGCGCGCCGTAGGCGATGGCCGTCAGCCACAGCTCCAGCCCCACCGAGGCGGTGTGCCACAGCGGCAACGGGATGACGCGCGCCGGCAGCCCGTGGATTGCCGGCTCCACCCGAGCCGCGCGGCCCAGCTCCTGCAGCAGCTGCGCGCCCGCGCCCTGGCTGTGCAGCAGGATGGCCGGATCCCTGCCGCCGGCGCGCAGGTAAGTGGCCAGCAGGGTCTTGAGCCGAGCGCCCTGCTCGGCCGCGCGCGGGTAGGCATAGGTCAGCGCCCCGCTGGGGCAGACGGTGGTGCAGGCCCCGCAGCCCACGCACAGCTGGGGCTCGACCCTGATCTGCTGGCGCTCGTAATCGGAGCGGATGGCCGAGGCCGAGCACACGTCCACGCAGGCTCGGCAGCCCACTTTCTCGTTGCGGCTGTGGGCGCAGAGCTTCTGCTTGTACTGGAAGAACTTCGGCTTCTCGAATTCGCCGACCAGGCCGCGCAGCTCGATCGGCACGCGCGGATCCTGCCCATCCCACAGGAAATAGCCCTGCGGCCTGGCGTGCTGGGTGAAGGCCGGCGTGCCGCGCAGATCCAGCACCAGGTCGAAGGTCTCGCTGTCGGTCTGCGGCTCGCGGGTGAAGTCGATCGCCCCGGCCACCCCGCAAACCTTCACACAGTCGCGATGGGACTTGCACAGTGCGCTATCAATTTGGTAGTCGAAGCCGATCGCCCCCTCGGGGCAGGCGGCAATGCAGGCATTGCAGCGGGTGCACAGGTCCAGGTCGATGGGGTTGCCGCGCTGCCAGTGCAGCTCGAACGCACCCAGCCAGCCGCTGAGCCGCTCGATGCGGCCGGACAGCACCGGATAGCGGCGCTCCTGCGCGCCGCCCTGCGTGCCCGCGCCGGTGCTGAAGATCGTGACCTCCAGCGCGTCGGCCAGCAAGGCGGCGGCGCGCTCGGCCGCATCCAGCGGCCCGATGATGAGCACGCGGCCCGCGCTCTGGTAGCTGACGGTGGGCACCGGCTCGGGCTCGGGCAGGCGGGCCGCGGCCAGCAAGGCCGCCATCTTGGGCATGGCCTGGGCCGCGTCCTTGCTCCAGCCCCCCGTTTCGCGGATGTTGACGAAGCGGATCGGCACGCCCTGCGCGCCCTCGGTCTGCCGGGCCACCTCGCCAAAGAGACGCGCCTCCTGCGTGCAGGCCACCAGCACCTCGCCGCCCTGGCCCAGCGCCTGCTGGAAGGCGCCGACCTGGCGCCGGCACAGCGTGGAATGCGGCGTCAGCGTCTCATCGAGGATCGCGCTCAGACCCTTGGGGTCCAGCGGCATGGTCTGGTTGCAGTCGCAGATCAGGGTGGTCATGGTCGGGGTTTCCGGGGTTCGGTGAGGGCGGCTCGGCCACCGCCGGCCCGTCCGCGCGCTGCTGCGGCGCGGCGGCGACGGTCTGCGCCGCAGGCGCAGACGCGGCAGGGGCGGTGGCCGCTGCAGCCGCCGTGGCAGCGGGTTGCGGTTCGTCCTGGACCAGGCCGAGCACGCGGGCGCTGGCCATCTTGCGCAGCATGGCCGTCGGCAGCGGGTTGGGCGTGTTGTAGTCGTCGATATAGACGTCCAGCCCGTCCATCACGTTGAAGTGCGGGTCCGCAAAGAGCTTGCGCAGCGCCGCGTTCTTGACCTGCGGGTCCACGTCGGGCCGCACAAAACGGGAAAAGTCGGACTGCGGCGTCAGCTGGGCCACGTCCTGCAGCGTCGGCGGCGGCTCTGCAGCCGGCGGCTGGGTAGCGGCGGGGCCTGCGGCGCCCGGCTGCGGCTGCCGGGGCGGCGCGGGCTCGGCCGGCGCCGCGCGCGGCGGCTCGGGCCGGCTGGCGAGGTCGGCCGCGGCAGTGGGCTCGGGCAGCGGCCGGCCCTGGCGCAGGGCCTGCTTGCGCCGCGACCAGCGCGAGAAAAAGCCGTCGTCGCCGGCCTCAGCCATGGCCGCCTCCGCCGGGGTGCTTGCCGGTGCTGACCGAAGCCGGGTTGCCGAAACGGTCGGTCAGCGGCCTGAAGCTGTCCGGGCGCTTGCGCTTCTTGGGTTCGGGGGTGTAGTGCTGCTCGGCGAAGGTGCGGAACCAGTCCACCACCTCAGGCGGGGCCGGCACCTGCTCCACCGTTTCCTGCGCATCGAGCCAGCGGCCCGCCTCGTGGTAGCTGACCGACACGATCAGCGGCCGCGCGATCGGCTCGGGCGCCACGGTGGGTTCCTCCTCCATGCGCCAGAGCACGAACCAGCACGGCGCCGGCGTGGTGGCGTTGAGGTAGTAGCCCTCGGCATCGTCGCGGTGCAGGCTGACCTCGAATCCCGGGTGCAGCCACAGCGCGCCGGCCTCGTCCTGCTGCAGCAGCCGCGGAGTGGCGTCGGCGGCGGCATCGGGCTGCAGCCGCACCTCGGCCAGTTCCCAGCGCCAGGGCTGCCACTGGCTCATCGGGCCGTTGATGCGCACCTTGCGCATGACCACGGCCACCGGCAGAGAGGGAATGCTGCTCATGAGGGCCAGACTGTAGCGGATCGCAAGCCCCCAGCCACAGCAGGGAAGTCCCCCAGGTGCGCGGGCCGCGACGGCTGGCCGCGGCCCGCGTGCGGTGACACGGCGGACACGGTGGCGAACCGGCGGCGTAGCCGCTCAGGCCGGCAGCAGCGCGGCGGCCCCGAAGCCCTGCTGCGGCGCCGGCGTGCCGCCGCGCCGGATGGAGACGGCGCAGTACTTGAACTCCGGGATCTTGCCGTAGGGGTCGAGCGCGGCGTTGGTCATCAGGTTGGCCGCCGCCTCGTAATAGGCAAACGGGATGAACACCGCGCCGCGCGGCGTGCCGTCGTCGCGCCGCAGGTGGATGGCCACCTGCCCGCGGCGCGAGGCGATCGTCACCACGTCACCGGGCTGCAAGCCCAGCTCGGCCATGTCGGCGCCGCACATCGACGCCGTGGCGATGGGTTCGATGGCGTCGAGCACGCCGCTGCGGCGCGTCATGCTGCCGGTGTGCCAGTGCTCGAGCTGGCGGCCGGTGATCAGCACGAAGGGGTAATCCGCATCGGGCCGCTCGGCCGCCGGAATGATGTCGGCCGGCACCAGCTTGACGCGCCCGTCCGGCGTGGGGAAACGGTCGGTGAACACGATGGGCTGGCCCGGGTCGTCGGCCGACAAGCAGGGGTAGGTGACGCTGGACTCCTTCTGCAGCCGCTCCCAGCTGATGCCGGCGATGGCCGCGTGCATGGCCTGGCGCATCTCCTCATAGACCTGGGCCACGCCGGCGTGCTCGCCTTGGTAGTTCCAGTCCAGCCCCATGCGCCGCGCGATCTGCTGGATGATCCACAGGTCGGGCTTGGCGTCGCCAGGCGGGTCGATGGCCTGGCGGCCCAGCTGCACCATGCGGTCGGTGTTGGTGACGGTACCGGTTTTCTCCGGCCAGGCGGTGGCCGGCAGGATGACATCGGCCAGCCAGGCGGTTTCGGTCATGAAGATGTCCTGCACCACCAGGTGCTCCAGCGCGGCCAGCGCCTGGCGCGCGTGGTGCAGGTCGGGGTCGCTCATCGCCGGGTTCTCGCCCTCGATGTACATGCCGCGCACCTTGTGCGGGTCGCTGTCGTCGGCCAGGGCCTTGTCCATGATCTCCACCACGGTGTAGCCAGGCTGGTCATCCAGCCGGGTGCCCCAGAACCGCTCGAACCAGGCGTGCGCCTCTTTGTTGTTGACCCGCTGGTAGTTGGGGAACATCATCGGGATGAGGCCGGCGTCGCTGGCGCCCTGCACGTTGTTCTGTCCGCGCAGCGGGTGCAGGCCCGAGCCGGGCTTTCCGATCTGGCCGGTGACCGTGCACAGCGCGATCAGGCAGCGCACGTTGTCGGTGCCATGAATGTGCTGGCTCACGCCCATGCCCCACAGGATCATCGAGCCTTTGGACCGGGCGAAGGCGCGCGCCACCTCGCGCAGCGTGGCCGCCGGTATGCCGCAGATCGGCTCCATCGCCTCGGGGCTGTAGCCCTGCACGTTCTTCTTCAGCGCCTCGTAATTGCTGGCGCGCTGCCGCACGAAGTCCTGGTCCACCAGCCCTTCCTCGATGACGGTGTAGATCATCGCGTTGAGCATGGCCACGTCGGTGTCGGGCTTGAACTGCAGCACGCGCCAGGCGTGCCGGCCCAGATCGGTGACGCGCGGATCGGCCAGCACGATCTTGACGCCCTGCTTCGCGGCGTTCTTCATCCAGGTGGCGGCCACCGGGTGGTTGGCCGTGGGATTGGAGCCAATGACCAGGATCAGCTCGGCGTGGGCCACGTCGTTGACCTGGTTGGACACCGCCCCCGAGCCCACGCCCTCCAGCAGCGCGGCCACGCTGGAGGCATGGCACAGGCGGGTGCAGTGGTCCACGTTGTTGCTGCCAAAGCCGGTGCGCACCAGCTTCTGGAACAGATAGGCCTCTTCGTTCGTGCCCTTGGCCGAGCCGAAGCCGGCCAGCGATTTGGGGCCATAGGTGTCGCGCAAGCGCTTGAGGCCGCCGGCAGCCAGGTCCAGCGCCTCCTCCCAGCTCGCTTCGCGGAACATGGAAGCGATGACCGAGGGGTCTTGCACCATGCGACGGTTCAGCTCGTCGATGGCGTGCGGGTCCTTCGGCATGCCGGGCTTGCGGATCAACGGCTTGGTCAGGCGCTGCGGGTTGTGCGCATAGTCGAAGCCGAAGCGCCCCTTGACGCAGAGCCGGCCATGGTTGGCCGGGCCGTCGCGGCCATCGACGCTGACGATGCGGTTGTCCCTGACGTTGTAGGTCAGCAGGCAGCCCACGCCGCAGAAGGGGCAGACCGAATCGACCTTCTTGTCCACCACCTGCGAGCCGATGCGCGATTTCGGCATCAGCG
Organism: Hylemonella sp.; assembly: GCA_036846225.1. Lineage (GTDB taxonomy): Bacteria > Pseudomonadota > Gammaproteobacteria > Burkholderiales > Burkholderiaceae_C > Hylemonella. Next base: position 15,223 of record DAIUCJ010000034.1, on the reverse strand, counting down.
CGCCGGTGGGGCAGGCCTGCACGCACTCGCCGCAGGCCACGCAGGTGCTTTGCCCCATCGGGTCCTGCAGGTCGAAGACGATCTGCGCGTGGCTGCCGCGGTGGGCGTAGCCGATCACGTCGTTGACCTGCTCCTCGCGGCAGGCGCGCACGCAGCGCGTGCACTGGATACAAGCGTCCAGGTTCACCGCCATCGCCGGGTGCGACACATCGGGCGCGGGCTGCTCGCGCCGCAGCGCCTTGAGCGCCGGCCGCACGGTCACGCCCACCCGGGCCGCCCACTGCGACAGCTCGCCATGCTGGCCAAGCGCCGGGGCCGCGCCCGTCGCAGCGCCGGCAGCCCCGTCGCCACGCCCGGCGCAGGCGGCGACGTCGTCATTCCACTTGTAGCCGGTATCGGGCATGTCGGCCAGCAGCATCTCCAGCACCATCTGCTGGCTCTTGCGCGCGCGCGGGCTCTGGCTGTGCACCTCCATGCCGGCGCTGGCGCTGCGGCAGCAGCTGGGCGCGAGCGTGCGCTCGCCCTTGATCTCGACCACGCAGGCGCGGCAGTTGCCGTCGGGCCGGTAGCCCTCCTTGTAGCAAAGGTGCGGGATCTCGATTCCCAGCCGCTTGGCCACGGTCAGGATGGTCTCGCCGGCGTAGGCCTGGACCTTGCGGCCGTCGAGCGTGAATTCCACGGTCTGCGGCGTCACTTCATGGAGTTGGGCGGGCGCGTTCATCGTCAGGCTCCCAGTTCATGCGGGAAATACTTCTGCACACAGCGGATCGGGTTGGGCGCGGCCTGGCCCAGGCCGCAGATCGAGGCATCGGCCATGACCTGGCTGAGGTCCTCCAGCAAGGCGGTGTCCCACCTGGGCGCGGCCATCAGCTGCGCGGCCTTGGCCGTGCCCACCCGGCAGGGCGTGCACTGGCCGCAGCTCTCATGCGCGAAAAAGCGCATCATGTTCAGCGCCGCGCCACGCGCCGTGTCGTGCTGGGAGAGCACGATGACCGCGGCCGAGCCGATGAAGCAGCCATAGGGCTGCAGCGTGTCGAAGTCCAGCGGGATGTCGTCCATGGTAGCCGGCAGGATGCCGCCGGAGGCGCCACCGGGCAGATAGGCGTAGAGCTCGTGGCCGTCGAGCATGCCGCCGCAGTACTGGTCGATCAGCTCGCGGATCGTGATGCCCGCCGGCGCCAGCTTGACGCCCGGGTATTTGACGCGGCCGCTGACGCTGAAGGAACGCAGCCCCTTGCGGCCATGGGCGCCGAAGGCGCTGAACCACTGCGGGCCTTTTTCGACGATGTCGCGCACCCAGTACAGCGTCTCGAAGTTGTGCTCCAGCGTGGGGCGGCCGAACAGGCCGACCTGCGCGATGTAGGGCGGGCGCATGCGCGGCTCGCCGCGCTTGCCCTCGATGCTTTCGATCATCGCGGACTCCTCGCCGCAGATGTAGGCGCCGGCGCCGCGGCGCAGCTCGATGACGGGCAGCGCGCACGGCGGATCGGCCTGGAGCCTGGCCAGCTCGGCCTCCAGCAGCGCGCGCGCGCCGTGGTACTCGTCGCGCAGATAGATGTAGCAGGCGCCCACGCCCACCGCGTAAGCCGCCACCAGCATGCCTTCGAGGAAGCGGTGCGGATCGCGCTCCAGATAGGTGCGGTCCTTGAAGGTGCCGGGCTCGCCCTCGTCGATGTTGACGGCCATCAGCCGCGGCGCCGGCTGCTCGCGCACGATGCGCCACTTGCGCCCGGCCGGAAAGCCCGCGCCTCCCAGGCCCCGCAGGCCAGAGTCTTCCATCGCGCGGATCACCGATTCGGCGTCGCGCTGACCGCTGAGCAGCTCGGCGATCAGCCGGTAGCCCCCGCGCGCGCGGTAGGCCTCGTAGCCCACGTAGTCCGGCGTGACCTTCTGCTGGCTGGGCGGCGGCGTGACGGACTGCAGCGCCAGCGCCGCCGGCTCGAAACGGCCCTTGCCGCTAGCGCGCGGCTGCGTGGTCAAGCCGTCCTTGACCGCCCTGGCCACGCTTTCGGGCGTGGCATGCGGCACCGGGTTGTGGTGCACCACGGCCACCGGCGCCTGCTCGCAGCGGCCCACGCAGGGCGCGGCCACCACCCGCACCTTCGCAGGATCGGCGCCCAGCGCCGTGCGCAGCCTCTCCATCAGGCTGGGCGCGCCGGCCAGCTCGCAGCTGAGGCCGTCGCACACCCGCACCGTCAGGCCCGGGGCCTTCTCGTCGCCGTGGATCACCTCGAAGTGATGGTAGAAGGTGGCGACCTCATAGACCTCGGCCATCGGAATACCCATCTCCCGCGCCAGCGCCACCAGGTGGCGCTCGTGCAGGCCGCGGTAGCTGTCGTTGAGCTTGTGCAGGTACTCGATCAGCAGGTCGCGCCGGTGGCCGCCGGCGGGCCGCGGCCCGATCAGCGTGACGACTTCCTGCACCGATTTCTCATCGGGCTGGCGCCCCTTGAGCTGGCTCTTGCGGCGGATGCGCTCGCGCAGCTCCTCGGCCGTGGCCACGGCCACGGCCCGGATTTCGCCTGGACGGCCGGGATGGTTCATGTCGGGTCCCTCTCGTTCACTAGTTGGCAGGCAGTGTCGATGCCTTCGCGCGCAGGGTCAAATTCCCTTCGCGGATGCATTGATTCACCCATTGAATGCTGCAGCGCAGCAAGACAGCTTAGGCGTGCAGCAGGCCGCTGTGCGCGGCCGCCTGCCGCAGCCAGGCGGCATCGCGGGCCAGCGCCAACGCCGCCTCCAGCGGGCGGGAGTGGCGCTGCGCGGCCTGCACCATGAAGCCCACGGGCGTGCGCACTTCCGGCTCGACGAGGGCGCGCGCCTCCAGCTCCCGGTACGCGCGCACCGCGCCCACCAGCGCGCCGGGCATGATGGCGCCGGCGCGGCCGCTGAGCACGCTGAGCGCCAGCGTCAGCAGCGAATTGGTCTCCATCGCCGGCCGCACCTTGACGCCGGCTTCGGCAAAGGCCCGGTCCACGATGGCGCGGTTGTGCATCTCCGGGGTCTGCAGGCACAGCGGCAGCTCGGCCGCCTCCTTCCAGCCGATCGGCCCGCCAAAGCGCATCCCGTCGCCTTCGGGCTGCTCGGTGCGACGCACCAGAAAGTAGTGCTCGGTGTACTGCGGCACGGTCTGCAAGGCGCCGGCGACCGGGCGCACCCGCTCGATGAAGCCCAGGCCCAGATCGAGCGTGAGCTGCTCCAGCCCTTCCTCGATTTCCTGCGAGCTCATCGAGCGCACCACCGGCGTGATGCCCGGATGGCGCGCCTGCAGCGTGGCCGCAAAGCGCGCGGCCACCGGCTCGGCCGAGGGCACGACACCCAGCGTGAGCACACCCTGCGGCTGGCCGCTGACGCTGCTCAAGTCCTGCTTGAGCAGCTGCTCCTCGCGCAGCATGCGCCGCGCGCTCTGCAGCAGCCGCTCGCCCTCGGGGGTGAAGCCCACGAAGGTGCGCCCGCGCTTGACGATGGGCGTGCCGAACTCCTCCTCCAGCGCGCGGATGGCGTTGGACAGCGCCGGCTGCGTGACGAAGCAGGCCTGCGCCGCGCGGGCAAAGTGCTTGTGCTCGTCGAGGGCGACGAGGTAGCGCATGGTCACGAGCAGGTTCATCGGGGCGTCATCTTGCCAGAACGTGACGGGGCGCACAGAAAAGCCCCCGACTCAGGGGAAACCACTAGACACCCCTCCGATTTGATTCATTCAAATAACTATCTTCCATAACCAGTTAGCCGCTTCCAGCCCCCGAGGCACCGGGTGGCCGGAACCCTTCCGGAGGTGTTTGTGTTGCGTTTCATCCGTCTGCTTGCCCTGCTTTCCCTGCTGTCGGCCTTCGGCCCGACCGCGGCCCAGGACCGTGGCGTCACGCCCACCGAGATCCGCCTGGGAGCCTCGGTCGTGCTCAGCGGCCCTTTGGGGGCGCAGACTGCCGAATTCGGAGAAGGTTCGCGCCTGTACTTCGATGCGGTCAACGCAGCCGGCGGCGTGCACGGGCGCAAGATCGTCTATACGACGCTGGACGATGGCTTCGACGTGCAGCGGGCCGTCGAAAACACCCGCAAGCTCATACACGAGCACGGCGTTTTCATCATCTACAACAGCACCGGCACGGCGCAGACCGCGGCCATCCTGCCGCTGGCCGAGGAAAGCCGCACCGTCATCTTCGGCCCGGTCACCGGCGCGACGGTGTTCCGGCAGAAGGTCAACCCCTACCTCTTCCATGTGCGTGCCAGCTATGCCGACGAGGCGCGCCGCATCGTGTCGCACCTGCAGGAAATCGGCATCACGCGCGCGGCCGTTGTGTACCAGGACGACGGGCTGGGCAAGACGCTGCTGGCCGAGCTGCAGAAGGCTGCCGCCGGCACCGCCGTGCGGCTGCAGGCCGAAGTGAAGATCGACCCCAAGGCGCCCGACTACGCGGCCGCGGCCGCTGCGACCGAGCAAGCGCAGCCGCAGGCGGTGCTGCTGGCCAACGCCGGAAGCACGATGACCCAATTCATCAAGGCCACGTGGGCCACCGGCATGCGCGCGACCTTCTACGGCTTCTCGGTCGCCAGCGTCGATCTGATCCGGCGCGAACTCAAGGAGCAGGCCCGCGGCATCGTGCTGGCGCAGATCATGCCGCCGCTGCGCAACACCACCATCCCCGTGGTGGCCGAGTATCACCGGCTGCTGCGCGCAAAGGACCCGTCGGCCACGCCGTCAGCCTTCCAGCTGGAAGGCTTCATCCACGCCAAGCTGCTGGTCGAAGGCCTGCGCCGCGCCGGCCGCAACCTCACGACGGCCTCCTTCATCAAGGCCATGGAAGATGCGGGCGAGATCAGCTTCGGCCGCTTCGTGGCCAAGTACTCGCCGACCACCCACAACGGCTCGTCCTACGTCGAGCTCGCGATCATGGACGCCTCGGGCCAGCTGCGCTACTGAGTGCCGGCGCCGGCTGTGCGGCGCCTCAGGTGTCTTTCGAGATCTTGATGCTCGGAAACTTGCTGGAGTAGTCCTTGCTCTTGGCCGCGATGGCCAGCGCCACCTGCCGCGCCACGGCCTTGTAGATGCCGGCGATCTCGCCGTCCGGGTCGGCCACCACGGTGGGCTTGCCGCTGTCGGCCTGCTCGCGGATGCGCAGATCCAGCGGCAGCGCGCCCAGATAGGGCATGCCGTACTCGGCTGCCATCTTCTTGCCGCCGTCGGCGCCGAAGATGTGCTCCACGTGGCCGCACTGGCTGCACACGTGCATCGCCATGTTCTCGACCAGACCCAGAATGGGCACGCCCACCTTCTCGAACATGCGGATGCCCTTTTTCGCGTCGATGAGCGCGATGTCCTGCGGCGTGGTGACGATGACCGCGCCGGTCATCGGCACGCGCTGCGCCAGCGTGAGCTGGATGTCGCCGGTGCCCGGCGGCAGATCGACGATCAGATAGTCCAGATCCTTCCAGTTGGTCTGGCGCAGCAGCTGCTCCAGCGCCTGGGTGGCCATGGGTCCGCGCCAGATCATGGCCTCGTCGGGCGCCACCAGAAAACCGATGGACATGACCTGCACGCCGTAGTTTTCCAGCGGCTCCATGGTCTGGCCGTCTTCGCTCTCGGGGCGTGCGTCGATGCCCATCATCATGGGCTGGCTGGGGCCGTAGATGTCGGCGTCCAGGATGCCCACCCGCGCGCCTTCGGCCGCCAGCGCCAGCGCCAGGTTCACCGCCGTCGTGCTCTTGCCCACGCCGCCCTTGCCCGAGGCCACGGCCACGATGTTCTTCACGCCGGGCAGCAGCTGCACGCCGCGCTGCACCGCGTGCGCGACGATTTTCGACTGGACGTTGACCGACACGTTGCCCACGCCGGGCACGGTGCGGGCCGCGGCGATCAGCGCCTGGCGCAGCACCGGGATCTGGCTCTTGGCCGGATAGCCCAGCTCGACGTCGAAGGCGACGTCGCTGCCGTGAATGCCGAGATTCTTGAGGGCCTTGGTGGAGACGAAGTCCTTGCCGGTGTTGGGATCGACGACGGTCTTGAGGGCGTCGAGCAACGCCTGTTCGGTCACTGCCATGGTGGGAATACTCCTTCAGAGGACGGCGTAGTCTAGCCGCGCCCGTATGCCCCGGCCCTAGCGGGACTATTGCACGTTCCCCGGGTTTTCCCCGGCCCGGCGCGCGTGCCGGCAGCACAAGCGCCTGCCGATAATCGACTGCATGGACCACCCCCCTCTTTCGGCCGGCGCGCCGCCCGTAGGTCTGCTGCTGACCGGCGGCGGCGCGCGCGCGGCCTACCAAGTGGGCGTGCTGCAGGCGGTGGCCGAGCTGTGGCGCACGCGCGCGCCCGACGGGCAGGCCACGGTCAACCCCTTCCAGATCATCACCGGCACCTCGGCCGGCGCCATCAATGCCGCGGCGCTGGCCTGCGGGGCCGACGATTTCGGACACGCCGTGCAGCGCGTGGCCCGGGTCTGGCACGACTTCCATGCCGAGCAGGTCTATGCCGCCGACCTGCTGGGCGTGCTGCGCACCGGCGCGCGCTGGATGAGCCTGCTGTCGGTGGGCTGGCTGATCACCCGCTGGCGCCGCATCAAGCCGCGCTCGCTGCTGGACAACGCGCCGCTGGAGCAGCTGCTGCGCGAGCTGGTGCCGCTGGAGCGCCTGCCCGGCCTCTTCGCGGCCGGGCATCTGCAGGCGCTGGCGGTCACCGCCTCCAGCTACAGCTCGGGCCATCACGTGACGTTCTTCGACGGCGCCGACCACCTGCAGCCCTGGGTGCGCTCGCAGCGGCTGGCCGTGCGCACGCGCATCACCCACGAGCACCTGCTGGCCTCCTCGGCGATACCCTTCGTCTTCCCGGCGCGGGCCCTGCCGATCAACGGCGGCGTCGAATACTTCGGCGACGGCTCGATGCGCCAGACCGCGCCGGTGGCACCGGCCATTCACCTGGGGGCCGGGCGCATCCTGGTCGTCGGCGCGGGCCGCATGGCCGAGCCGCGCGACACGCTGCGCCAGGCCCAGGCCAGCGAGTACCCCTCGCTGGCGCAAATCGCCGGCCATGCGATGTCCAGCATCTTCCTGGACGCGCTGGCGGTGGACATCGAGCGCATCCGCCGCATCAACCAGACGCTGTCGCTGATCCCGCGCGAGGCGCGCCAGGCCAGCGCGCTGCGGCCGGTGGAGCTGCTGGTGATCGCGCCTTCGCAGCGGCTGGACGCCATCGCCGCGCGCCACGTCGGCGCGCTGCCGCCGGCCATGCGCCGGCTGCTCGGCGGCCTGGGGGCGACGGCCGCGCACACCGACGCGCGCAGCGGCGCGCTGACCAGCTACCTGCTGTTCGAAGCGGACTACACGCGCGAGCTGATGGCGCTGGGCCATGCCGACGCGATGCGACAAGAGGACGAGATCTGCCGCTTCTTCGGCTGGCCGGCGCCGCCACCGGCGCCGCGGCCCGAGCGCCGGCGCGACCCGCTGCGGGTCTGAGCGCTGCACAGCCCCCCGACTAAAATCGCGGGTTCCCCTTGCCCCAGGCGATCCCCCATGACCCGCAAGCTCTTCGTCACCACCGCGCTGCCCTACGCCAACGGCCACTTCCACATCGGCCACATCATGGAGTACATCCAGGCCGACATCTGGGTGCGGCTGCAGCGCATGCTGGGGCACGAGGTGTGCTTCGTCGGCGCCGACGACGCGCACGGCGCGCCCATCATGATCGCGGCGGAGAAGGCGGGCAAAACCCCGCAGCAGTTCGTCGCCGACATCGCGGCCGGCCGCAAGCCCTACCTGGACGGCTTTCACATCCGCTTCGACAACTGGAGTTCCACCGACAGCCCGGAAAACCACGAGCTGTCGCAGGCCATCTACCGCGACCTCAAGGCCGCCGGGCTGATCTACACCAAGACCATCCAGCAGTTCTACGATCCGCAGAAGCAGATGTTCCTGCCGGACCGCTTCATCAAGGGCGAGTGCCCCAAATGCGGCGCGAAGGACCAATATGGCGACAGCTGCGAGGCCTGCGGCGCGGTCTACAGCCCCACCGAACTGAAAAACCCCTATTCGGCGTTGTCCGGCGCGACACCCGTGCTACGGGATTCGGAGCATTTTTTCTTCAGGCTGTCGGACCCGCGCTGCATCGAGTTCCTGCAGAACTGGACGCAGGACGGCAAGCTGCAAAACGAGGTGGCCAACAAGATCCGCGAGTGGTTCGCCCCTGACGAGAACGGCCAGGGCGGCCTGAGCGACTGGGACATCTCGCGCGACGCCCCCTACTTCGGCATCGAAATCCCGGACGCGCCGGGCAAGTACTTCTATGTCTGGCTGGACGCGCCGGTGGGATATCTGGCCTCGCTCAAGAACTACCTGGGCAAGATCGGCGTCGATTACGAGCAGTACATCAACGACCCGGCGGTGGAGCAGTACCACTTCATCGGCAAGGACATCACCTACTTCCACACGCTGTTCTGGCCGGCCATGCTGCATTTCTCCGGCCGCAAGACGCCGACCAACGTGTTCGTGCACGGCTTCATCACCGTCAGCGGCGAGAAGATGAGCAAGAGCCGCGGCACCGGCATCGATCCGCTGAAATACCTTCAGATCGGCATGAACCCGGAGTGGCTGCGCTACTACCTGGCCGCCAAGCTCAACAGCCGGGTGGAGGACGTGGACTTCAACCCGGACGACTTCGTCGCGCGGGTCAACGCCGACCTGATCGGCAAATACGTCAACATCGCCAGCCGCGCGGCCGGCTTCATCAGCAAGCGCTTTGGCGGCCGGCTAGGCGAGATTTCGGCCGATGGCGACGCGGTGCTGGAGCACCTGCGCGCCGCCGCCGCCCAGGTGGCCGAACTGCTGGGCGAGCGCGAGTACGGCAAGGCCATGCGCGAGATCATGCTGCTGGCCGACCGCGTCAATGAATACGTGGATCAGAACAAGCCCTGGGAGCTGGCCAAGCAGCCGGGCATGGAGGCACGGCTGCACGACGTGTGCACTGTCTGCATCGAAGCCTTCCGGCTGCTGACCCTCTACCTCAAGCCGGTGCTGCCCGCGGTGGCCGAGCAGGTCGAGGCCTTTCTGAAGATCGCCCCGCTGCGCTGGGCCGACGCTCAGACCGCGCTGGGAGCCGGCCACCTCATCGGAGAGTACCAACACCTGATGCAGCGCGTCGATCCCAAGCTGCTGCAGCGGCTGTTCGAAGCCGACGCGGCGCCGGCGGCTGCGGCCGAAGCGGCCAGCGCCGACGCGCCAGCCGCTGCGCCCGGTGGTGAGCCGCTCGCGGCGACCATCGGCATCGAGGACTTCGCCAAGGTGGACCTGCGCATCGCCCGCATCGTGGCCTGCGAGCGGGTCGAGGGCTCCACCAAGCTGCTGCGCCTGACGCTGGACGTGGGCGAAGGCAGGACCCGCAACGTGTTCTCCGGCATCGCCAGCGCCTACAAGCCCGAGGACCTGGTTGGCCAGCTCACCGTGGTGGTGGCCAACCTGGCGCCGCGCAAGATGAAGTTCGGCGTCTCCGAAGGCATGGTGCTGGCGGCCAGCCATGCCGACGAAAAGGCTAAGCCCGGCCTGTTCGTGCTCACGCCTTGGCCGGGCGCGCAGCCGGGCATGCGGGTGCGCTGAGCTGCCTGCTGCCGCAGGCACGGCCGGCCGGTGCGTCTCAACGGCCTGTGAGGCCTGGTTAGGCCGGGCAGGCCGCGCTTTCGATCTGCGCCCGCCCCCTGCTCTTGACCTGGTAGAGCGCTTCGTCGGCACAGCGCACCAGGCTTTCGGGCACCAGCTCGGCGCGGGCCACCACGGTGGCCACGCCGATGCTGCAGGTCAGATAGGGCGAGACCGGCGAATCCCCGTGCGGGATGGCAGCGCGCGCCAGCTCCTCCATGCAGCGCTGGGCCACGGTCAGGGCGGTGGCGCTGTCGGCGCCGGGCAGCAGCAGCGCGAATTCCTCACCGCCATAGCGCGCCACCAGTTCGCCCGAGCGCTGCGCGCAGTCGTACAGGATGCCGGCGACCTGGCGCAGGCAGGCATCGCCGGCCACGTGGCCATGCAGGTCGTTGTAGCGCTTGAAGTGGTCGATGTCGATCATCAGCAGCGACAGCGGCAGGCCGGTGCGCATGCTGCGCTGCCACTCGGCATAGAGGTGCCGGTCGAACTGGCGGCGGTTGGCCAGGCCGGTCAGCGCGTCGGTGGCCGAGAGCTGCTGCAGCAGCGCATTGCTGCGCTGCAGCGCCTCGGTCTTGTGCACCAGCTCGGACACGTCCAGCCGCGCCATGACCAGGCAGCCCGAGGGCGTGCGCAGCTCGTACAGGCGCATCCAGCGCCCGTCCTGGCGCTGGCGCAGCAGCGGCCGCTCGAGCTGGCCGCGGCCAGCCAGGCGCTCGCGCAGCCATTCCTCCTCCCGCCCCAGCGCCTCGGCAATGGCGCCGCGCGCCAGCGCCCGGCGGATCAGCGCCTCGAAGGTCTGGCCGATGAGGTCGCCGCCTTCGCGGTAAGGAATCTGCTCGGCCGCCTCCGAGTTGAACAGCACCAGCCGGTCGTGCTGGTCGTAGATGGCCACGCCGAAGGGCAGGGCTTCGATGCCTTCGCGCAGGCAGTGCAGCTGCAGCTCCAGCCGCTGGCGCTCTTCCTCGCTCCAGAGCGCCTGGTGTACCAGCGCATGCGCGCTCCAGGCCAGCAGCGCCAGCCAGACCACCCCCAGCACGGCAGCCGCCCAGGCCCAGCCGGCCACGGGCGCCCAGGCCACGGCCGCACCCAGCAGCACGAGCGCTCCCAGCAGCAGGCCAACGAAAGCCAGCAGCAGCCCGTGCGAGACGCGGGCGTGCATCAAATTCTTGATTTGTCTCACCCGGATCCTGAGTCTTGTAAGGCCCCCGGCGGCGGTGGCCTGCGTTTGCCGGTCCCCAGAAAAACCTGTGGGGCACACCGGCTTCCCCTGACCGGTGTGCCCCTTTGCCTGATGGCTGTGACAGCAGCACTGCGAACTGTAGGAAAAGCCGCGCCTGCTGCCTATCCCCCAAAAGGGGCATATGGCGGCCCTGCCCGGCAGGCCCGTCCGTCAGCGGGCAGTAAACTTTCCCGGCTATGCCCACACCGCCTGCCAGCACGGCTCCGCATTGGTGGACCGACATCCACCGCAGCCCCGCCGCGAACCGGCGGCTGGGCATCTGCCTGGCCTTCGTGGCCGGCGCGACCAACGCCGGCGGCTTTCTGGCCATCGGCCAGTACACCTCCCATGTGACGGGGCTGCTGTCGGCGCTGGCCGACAACCTGGTGCTGGGGCAGTTCGCCCTGGTGGCCTCGGCGCTGGCGGCGCTGGGCGCCTTCGTCGGCGGGGCGATGACGACGGCGCTGATGGTCAACTGGGGACTGCGGCGGCAACTGCGCAGCGCCTACGCCCGGCCGCTGGCGCTGGAGGCGGTGCTGCTGCTGGTGTTCGGCCTCTTCGGCGCGGCCCTGCAGCGGCATGCCGAGCTGTTCGCGCCGCTGACGGTGCTGCTGCTGTGCTACCTGATGGGCCTGCAGAACGCCCTCATCACCAAGGTGTCGCAGGCCGAGATCCGCACCACCCATGTGACCGGGCTGGTCACCGACATCGGCATCGAGCTGGGCAAGCTGGTCTATTTCAACCGCTCGCCCGCGCCAACCAAGGTCATGGCCAACCGGCGCAAGCTGGGGCTGCACCTGTCGCTGGTGGCGGCCTTCTTCCTGGGTGGCGTGCTGGGCGCGCTGGGCTTTCAGCACGCCGGCTACGTGACCACGGTGCCGCTGGCACTGGCGCTGGGCCTGCTGGCAGCCGGCCCGCTGGGGCACGACCTGCGCCACGGCCGCCTGGCCCCGCCGGTCGCGCCCCGGTGAGCGCACCCCGCAGCCGCGCTTGCGGCGCGACCGGGGCGGCTGCGGCCTTGGCCTAAAATGGCCGATTCAGTTCCGGTTCCTTTGCGTTTGGATCTGTCCATGCACCTGTTCCGCTATCCCGACTACCAGTCCGACGTCACGCAGTTCCTGAACCAGCTCAAGGCGCAGCGCCCCGAGCTGGAAGCGCGCCAGCGCGAAGGCCGCGCGCTGCTGTGGGACAAGCAGGTGGACCGCGAGGCGTGGGAGGATTTCCGGGCTGCGCGGGTGCCGCAGCAACCCTATGTCTATCAGACCGGCGGCAACGGCTGAACGCCGCCGCCAAGCCCCGCATGCGCGACGACGCTGAACACGGCGCCCCGGCGGCCGGGGCCGCGGACGAAGCCGGCCTGCCCGAGGTGGTGGACCACGTCGCCGTGGCGCGCCTGTACGGCGAGCCGCTCTTTCAGCTGCCGCAGGACCTGTACATCCCGCCGGATGCGCTGGAGGTATTCCTGGAGGCCTTCGAGGGCCCGCTGGATCTGCTGCTGTACCTGATCCGCAAGCAGAACTTCAACATCCTGGACATCCCGATGGCGGCCGTCACGCGCCAGTATCTGGCGTATGTGGAGGAAATCCGCAGCCGCAACCTGGAGCTGGCGGCCGAGTACCTGCTGATGGCGGCCATGCTCATCGAGATCAAGTCGCGCACGCTGCTGCCGCCCAAGAAGACCCCCGAAGGCGAGGAAGCCGAAGACCCGCGCGCCGAGCTGGTGCGCCGGCTGCTGGAATACGAGCAAATCAAGCTGGCGGCCCAGCGGCTGGGCGAACTGCCCCAGTACGGGCGCGACTTCCTGCGGGCCCAGGTCTATATCGAGCAGTCGCTGCAGCCGCGCTTTCCCGAAGTGCACATCAGCGAGCTGCAGCAGGCCTGGGCCGACATCCTCAAGCGCGCGCGGCTGGTGCAGCACCACAAGATCACCCGCGAGGAGCTGTCGGTGCGCGAGCACATGAGCCTGGTGCTCAAGACGCTGCAGGGCCGCAAGTTCGTCGAGTTCGAGCAGCTGTTCGACCCGGCCAAAGGCGTGCCGGTGCTGGTGGTGACCTTCATCGCGCTGCTGGAGCTGGCCAAGGAAAACCTGATCGAAATCACCCAGGCCGAAGCCTACGCCCCGATTTACGTGCGGCTGGCCTACACGCCGGCCTGATTCCCGGCTCCTGCGAGACTGCCGCCGTGGCTCCCCCCTCCACCCACCATTCCTTCGACGTGCTCATCGTCGGCAGCGGCCTGGCTGGCCTGGCCGCCGCGCTGCACCTGGCGCCCACCCACCGCGTGGCGGTGCTGACCAAGCGCGGGCTAGCCGATGGCTCCAGCGCCTGGGCGCAGGGCGGCATCGCCGCCGTCATGGCCGAAGGCGACAGCTTCGAATCCCATGTGCAGGACACGCTGGTGGCCGGCGCCGGCCTGTGCGACCCGGTGGCCACGCGCTTCGTCATCGAGCACGCGCCCGAGAACATCCGCTGGCTGCAGGAGCTGGGCGTGCCCTTCACGCTGGAAAACGGCCAGCTGCACCTCACGCGCGAAGGCGGCCACAGCGAACGGCGCATCGTGCATGCGACCGATGCCACCGGCGCGGCGGTGCAGGCCACGCTGATGCAGCGGGTGCGCGCCACGCCCGGCATCACGCTGTTCGAGCACCACATGCTGGTGGACCTGATCACCAGCGCCAAGCTGGGCCTGCCGGGCCAGCGCTGCGTCGGCCTGTATGCGCTGAACGAGGACACCGACGTGGTGGACACCTTCAGCGCGCCGCACACCATCCTGGCTACGGGCGGCGCCGGCAAGGTCTATCTGTACACCACCAACCCCGACACCGCCACCGGCGATGGCATCGCCGCGGCCTGGCGCGCCGGCTGCCGGGTGGCCAACATGGAGTTCATCCAGTTCCACCCGACCTGCCTGTACCACCCCGAGGCCAAGTCCTTCCTGATCAGCGAGGCCGTGCGCGGCGAAGGCGGCCGTCTCATCCTGCCCGATGGCACGCGCTTCATGCCGGCGCACGATCCGCGCGCCGAGCTCGCGCCGCGCGACGTGGTGGCGCGGGCCATCGACTTCGAGATGAAAAAGCGCGGCCTGGACTGCGTGTACCTGGACATCTCCCACCAGCCCCGGGAATTCCTGCTGGAGCACTTCCCGACCATTTACGCGCGCTGCCTGGAGCTGGGCATCGACATCGCCAAACGCCCCATCCCCGTGGTGCCGGCGGCGCACTACACCTGCGGCGGCGTGATGGTGGACCTGGCCGGGCGCACCGATCTGGCCGGGCTGTACGCGATCGGCGAGGTCAGCTACACCGGCCTGCACGGCGCCAACCGGCTGGCCAGCAATTCGCTGCTGGAGTGCATGGTCTATGCGCGCGCGGCGGCCGACGCCATCCGCGCCGCCGCGCCCCAGCCCGTGCCCACGCTGCCCTACTGGGACGACAGCCGTGTGACCGACGCCGACGAATGCGTGGTCATCTCGCACAACTGGGACGAGCTGCGCCGCTTCATGTGGGACTATGTGGGCATCGTGCGCACCAACAAGCGGCTGGAACGCGCGGCGCACCGCATCGCGCTGCTGCGCTCGGAGATCCAGGAGTTCTACTCCAGCTTCCATGTCACGCGCGACCTGCTGGAGCTGCGCAACCTGGTGCAGGTTGCCGACCTCATCGTGCGCAGCGCACAATCGCGGCATGAAAGCCGTGGCCTGCACTACAGCCGCGACTACCCCCAGACCGAGGCCGTTGCGCGGCCCACCGTGCTGGTGCCGCCAGCCCCCTGAACCCGCCTGCCCGGAGTAAGCCCCGATGTTTCGCACCCTGCTCAAATCCAAGATCCACCGCGTCACCGTCACCGACTGCGAGCTGCATTACGAAGGCTCCTGCGCCATCGACGAGGACCTGATGGACGCCGCCGGCCTGATGGAAAACGAACAGGTCCACATCTGGAACATCCACAACGGCGAGCGCTTCATCACCTACGCCATCCGCGGCGAGCGCGGCTCGGGCATCATCTCGGTCAACGGCTCGGCCGCGCGCCGCGCCGCCGTGGGCGATCTGCTGATCATCGCGGCCTTCGCGCAGGTGCACGAGATGCACTGCAAGGATTTCAAGCCCCGGCTGGTCTTCGTCGATGCGCACAACCGCATCAAGGAGCAGCGCAGCCACATCCCGGTGCAGGAAGCCTCGCACCCGCTGCCGGTAGAGCACCACGGCGGCGACAGCGCCTAACAGGCCGTTGAAAAACGTCGCGAGGATGGCCAGATGCAAGGCGCACGGCGCGCAGCGACCGAGACCTATCGAGCGCATAGGCGAGGAAGCGAGCACCGCGCAACGCCGCAGATGGCCTACCGCAGCAGTTTTGCAACGGCCTGCTAAAGTGCCATTCAAGGAACCGG
>DAIUCJ010000033.1:0-31575 GCA_036846225.1 Hylemonella sp. | reverse complement strand
CCTATCATGCCTGCTCCAACACCACCCAGAGTGCCAAAGGTGGTGGACTCATACAGCCGCTAAGAACAAACAGCGTTGTCAACCGCGCACGAAGGCGTCGTAGCCGGTCTTGACGATCAGCGCGCCCACCACCACGATGAAGACGGCGCGCACGAAGCCCGCGCCGTGCCTGAGCGCCAGCCGCGTGCCCAGCAGGCTGCCGGCGATGTTGGCCGCCGCCAGCGCCAGCGTGAAGTGCCACCACACATGGCCCTTGAGCGCGAAGAGCAGGATGGCCGCCAGGTTGCTGCTGAGGTTCAGCAGCTTGGCGCCGGCCGAGGCGTGCAGGAAGTCGTAGCCCAGCCAGCGCACCAGCAAAAAGACAAAGAAGCTGCCCGTGCCCGGGCCGAAAAAGCCGTCGTAAAAGCCGATCACCAGGCCCACGCCGCCGGCGGCCAGCGTCTCGTGGCGGCCGGCAAAGCGCGGGGCGTGATGGCGGCCCAGCTCCTTTCTGGCCAGCACGTACAGCAGCACCGCCAGCAGCACGAAGGGCAGCAGCTTGCGCAGGAAGTCGGTGGCCACCAGCGTGACCAGCCAGGCCCCGGCCAGCGAGCCGGCGAAGGACAGGCCCATGGCCGGCGCCAGCGCCGCCCAGCGCAGCCGCACCCGGCGCGCGTACTGCACGCTGGCGAAGGCCGAGCCCCAGACCGAGGCCGATTTGTTGGTGCCAAACAGCGTGGCCGCCGGCGCGGCCGGATAGGCCGCGAACAGCGCCGGCAGCAGGATGAGGCCGCCGCCGCCGACCACGGCATCGACGAAGCCCGCCAGCAGCGAGGCCAGCGTCACGAGCAGGAAATCCATCGGGGGGAAGCGGAAAAGAGAAAGGCACCGGGGTCACCGGTGCCTGGTTGCAACACCATCTGCGCTGGATGGTAGCAGGGTCTTGTGCGGGGGAGCTTGTGGCGGGCGTCTTCCTCGGTTCCTCCCGGAGCGGCGCCGCCGCGCCTCAGGAGAGCCCCTACTGTAGCGCGGGCGACAGGCTGGCCCCGATCCGGGTTTTCCCGGGTGTGGGTGCCCGGGCCATGGCATGGAGTGTGCTTCGGTGCAGGGCGTGGTTCCCGTAGTCCGGGGGATGTCCTGATGACCGAGAGTGAACGCATCGCGCTGGCGGCCCATCTGCATGTGCAGCTGCGCCGGGCCACCGGCCGCGTGACCGATACCGAATGGATGGCGCGCAACGTCGACTATGCCGACGAGATCGTGCGCCTGGCCCGTGCGACCGCGCAGGAGAAGAACCTGCCCGAGCTGGCCGAGCTGGCCCAGCGGCTGCAGGCCGCGATGGAGCCGCTGCGCCCGCCGCCGGCCCCACCGCGGCCGGCGCCGGCCACGCCGGTGGTGGTGGCGCAGGACGCGCCGCCGCCGGAGGTGACGGCGCGCTACGTCGGGCGGCTGCGGGGGTGAGCGCGCTGCGGCGTCAGCGCCCGTCGCGCATCATCAGGTGCGCGGCGCGCTCGGCGATCATCAGCGTGGGGGCGTTGGTGTTGCCGCTGGTGATGGTGGGCATGACGCCGGCGTCGGCCACGCGCAGGCCGCGCACGCCGCGCACGCGCAGCTGCGGGTCCACCACGGCCAGCGGGTCGTCGGTGCGGCCCATGCGGGTGGTGCCCACCGGGTGGAAGATGGTGGTGGCGATGTCGCCGGCGACGCGGGCCAGTTCCTCGTCGCTCTGGTGCTGCGGGCCTGGCCGCCATTCCTGCGGCTGGTAGGGTGCCAGCGCCGGCTGCGCGACGATGCGCCGGGTCACCCGCAGCGAGTCGGCCGCCACCTTGCGGTCTTCCTCGGTGCTCAGGTAGTTGGGGGCGATGGCCGGCGCGTCCTCGAAGCGCGGGCTTTTGATCTGTACCGTGCCGCGGCTGGTGGGGTTGAGGTTGCAGACGCTGGCGGTGAAGGCATCGAAGCGGTGCAGCGGCTCGCCGAAGGCGTCCAGCGACAGCGGCTGCACGTGGTATTCGATGTTGGGCCAGGGCTGTTGCGGGTCGCTGCGGGTGAAGGCGCCGAGCTGGCTGGGCGCCATGCTCATCGGCCCGCTGCGCGTGAGC
This sequence comes from Hylemonella sp., assembly GCA_036846225.1. Taxonomy (GTDB): domain Bacteria; phylum Pseudomonadota; class Gammaproteobacteria; order Burkholderiales; family Burkholderiaceae_C; genus Hylemonella. The sequence goes on along the minus strand of DAIUCJ010000033.1, from coordinate 29,497 downwards.
GCGTACTGCAGCGCGATGCGCGTCTTGCCCCACAGCGTGTGCGCCAGCGTGTTGAGCGTGGGCACGCCCTGCACCTTGAAGACGGCCCGGATCTGCAGGTGGTCCTGCAGGTTTGCGCCCACGCCGGGCAACTCGTGCGCGACCGCGATGCCGTGGCGCTGCAGCAGCGCACCCGGCCCGATGCCCGACAGCTGCAGGATCTGCACCGAGCCGATGCTGCCGGCGGCCAGCACCACTTCGCGCGCGGCGTGCACCGTGAGGGTGCACCCGTCGCGCACGACTTCGGCGCCGGTGCAGCGCAGCGCGCCGTCGGCGTCGTGCGCCAGCAGCAGGCGCTGCGTGGGCGTTTCGGTCCACACGGTCAGGTTGGGGCGGTGGCGCACCGGGCGCAGAAAGGCCTTGGCGGCGTTCCAGCGCCAGCCGCGCCGCTGGTTGACCTCGAAATAGCCCACGCCCTCGTTGCTGCCGCGGTTGAAGTCCGGGTTGGGCGGGATGCCGGCCTGCACGGCGGCCTGGGCGAAGGCGTCCAGCACGTCCCAGCGCAGGCGCTGGCGCTCGACGCGCCATTCGCCGCCGGCGCCGGCGGCGCGCAGCGCATCGAGCCAGGCGTCGCCGCCGCCGTCGGGCGCGAGCAGCTCAGGCGGCGTGCCGCGCGCGCCGTGCAGCGCGTCGGCGCCGCGGTGGTAGTCCTCGTGCAGCTTGAAGTAGGGCAGCACCCGTTCCCAGCGCCAGCCGTCGTCGCCGGTGAGTGCGGCCCACTGGTCGTAGTCGCGCGACTGTCCGCGCATGTAGATCATGCCGTTGATGCTGGAGCAGCCGCCCAGCGTCTTGCCGCGCGGGTAGCGCAGGCGCCGGCCGTTGAGGCCCGCATCGGGCTCGGTCTGGTACAGCCAGTCGGTGCGCGGGTTGCCGATGCAGTAGAGGTAGCCCACGGGAATGTGGATCCACAGGTAGTCGTCGGCGCGGCCGGCCTCGATCAGCAGCACGCGCCGCCGCGGGTCGGCGCTGAGCCGGTTGGCCAGCAGGCAGCCGGCGGTGCCGGCGCCGATGATGATGTAGTCGAACTTCAAGTCGCTCATACGCCGTGCCCCACTGTGACAGAAGACCTGTTGTGCAAGGAAGGTGTTGATCGCGGGCCACCGCGGAACCGGCTTGGCCGGGCCGCTGGTGGCGTCCCCCTCCGGGGGAAGGCGGCCGTCAGGCCGACTCAGGGGGGGTTACTTTGAAGTGGGCATCGCGAACTCGGCGCCCTTGGGCGTGCTCTCGGGCCAGCGCTGCATCACGCTCTTTTGCTTGGTGTAGAAGCGCACGCCTTCCTCGCCATAGGCGTGCATGTCGCCAAAGAGCGAGCGCTTCCAGCCGCCGAAGCCGTGCCAGGCCATGGGCACGGGAATCGGCACGTTGATGCCCACCATGCCGGCCTGGATGCGGCGGGCGAATTCGCGCGCCACGTGGCCGTCGCGCGTGTAGCAGGACACGCCGTTGCCGAATTCGTGTTCGTTGATCAGCTTCACCGCGGTGGCGAAGTCGGGCACGCGCACGCACGACAGCACCGGGCCGAAGATTTCCTCGCGGTAGATCTTCATCTGCGGTGTGACGTGGTCGAACAGCGTGCCGCCCAGCCAGAAGCCCTGCTCGCAGCCGGCGCCGGCGGCCGCGCCCTGGAACGTGCGGCCATCGACCAGCAGCTGCGCGCCTTCGCGCACGCCCGACTCGATGTAGCCGCTGATGCGTTGGTGCGCGGCGGCGGTGACGATGGGGCCCATCTCGGCGTCGAGCTCCATGCCGTTTTTCACCTTCAGCGCCTTGGTGCGCTCGATCAGGCGGGGCATGATCTTGTCGGCTACATCGCCCACCAGCACGGCCACAGAGATCGCCATGCAGCGCTCGCCGGCCGAGCCGAAGGCCGCGCCGATCAGGCCGTCGATGGCCTGGTCCAGGTCGGCGTCGGGCATGACCACCATGTGGTTCTTGGCGCCGCCCAGGGCCTGCACGCGCTTGCCAAAGCGCGCGCCGGTTTCGTAAATGTAGTTGGCAATCGGCGTGGAGCCGACGAAGCTCACGGCCCTGACGTCGGGGTGGGCGATCAGCGCATCGACCGCCTCCTTGTCGCCCTGCACCACGTTGAACACGCCGTCGGGCAGGCCGGCTTTCTTCAGCAGCTCGGCCATGCGCAGCGAGGGGCTGGGATCGATGGGGCTGGGCTTGAGCACGAAGGTGTTGCCGCAGGCCAGGGCCAGCGGGTACATCCACATCGGCACCATCACGGGGAAGTTGAACGGCGTGATGCCGGCCACCACGCCCAGCGGCTGGCGCAGCGTCCAGTTGTCCATGCCGGTGGCCACCTGCTCGGTGTAGTCGCCCTTGAGCAGCTGCGGCACGCCGGTGGCGAACTCCAGGATCTCGATGCCGCGCGTGACCTCGCCCTGCGCATCGGTATAGACCTTGCCGTGCTCGGCGGTGATCAGGCGCGCCAGCTCGTCGCGGTGCTGGTTCATCAGCTCCAGGAACTTGAACAGCACCCGCGCGCGCCGCAGCGGCGGCGTGTCGGCCCAGGCGGGGAATGCCGCCTGCGCGGCGGCCACGGCGCGATCGACCTCGGCTGCGTTGGCCAGCGCGGCGCGGCCGCTGACGGCGCCGGTGGCAGGGTTGAAGACGTCCTGGTGGCGGCCCGAAGCCCCGGCGACGATCTGGCCGCCGATGTAATGATCAATATTTGCGATGCTCATGAGTAAACCCCGACAGTTTTCGCCAGTGTGCCGCAAGGAAAGGCGATCTGCCAATGATTTGTGCAAAAAACTGGTATAAGTAAAGCAAATATGAGCGCTGTCCTGCCCGATCCCCAGGCCCTGCGCGCCTTCGCCGCCGTGGCGCGCGAGGGGCAGGTCTCGCGCGCGGCCGCGCGTTTGCACCTGAGCCAGCCGGCGGTGAGCCTGCAGCTCAAGGGCCTGGCCGAGCGCACGGGCCTGGCGCTGTTCGCGCGCACGCCGCACGGGCTGGCGCTCACGCCCGAAGGCGCGGCGCTGCTGCCGCAGGCGGAAAAGGCGCTGGCCGCGCTGGAAGACTTCGCGCAGGCCGCGCTGGCCTTGCACAGCACCGTGCGGGGGCGGCTGCGCATCGGCACCATCCTCGATCCGGAGTTCATCCGCCTGGGCGCGTTTCTGAAAGAGCTGGTGGAGACGGCCCCGCAGATCGAGACCGAGCTGCGCCAGGCCATGAGCGGGGAGGTGCGCGCGCAGGTGGCTGCCGGCGAGCTGGACGTGGGCTTTTACCTGGGCCTGCCCGATGAGCCGCTGCAGGACGATCTGCTGCAGCAGCGCGTGCTCTCGCAGTTTCGCTACCGGGTGCTGGCGCCGGCGGGCTGGGGCGAGCAGGTGCTGGGGCGGGACTGGCGCGCGCTGGCGGCGCTGCCGTGGATCGCCACGCCGCCGGCTTCGGCCCACCACCGGCTGCTGGCCGGCGTCTTCGGCCCGCTGGGCGTCAGCCCCCGCCAGGTGGCGCTGGTGGACCAGGAGGCCTCGATGCTCGATCTGGTGCGCTCCGGCGTGGGCCTGTCGCTGGTGCGCGAGTCCATCGCCATCACCGAGGCGCAGGCGCGCGGCCTGGTGGTGGCCGACCGCGTCAGCCTGCACTGCCAGCTGCGCTTCGTCAGCCTGCGCGCGCGCGCAGGTGACCCGGTGGTCGATCGCGCCTGGGCGGCGCTGGCGCAGGTGTGGCGGTAAGGCGCGATGCGCGCGCAAGACAAATTTCCCGTTGCGCGGCTTGGGCCGGGCGGCTGCTTCAGCCCGGCTTGCGTTTGAGTGTCAGCCAGCTGTGCACGGGCCAGTCCGAGCGGGCCTGCCCCGCGCGGCCGCCAAAAATCACGCCGCCACTGGCCAGTGCCTGCGGGTGATGCATGGCAAATGAGCGCAGGCCTTTGAAGTAATCGGGATTGACCGTCGCGCCGGCCTTGATCTCGATGGCATGCAGCCGGCCGCCTACCGGCAGCAGCAGATCGACTTCGTGCCCCTCGGCGTCGCGGTAGAAATACATTTCGCCGCTGGCGCCAGCGTTGTAGCGGTCTTTCAGCGCCTCCATGACGATCAGGTTTTCGAACAGCGCGCCCCACAGCGGGTCGCGCTGCACCTGCTGCGGCGTGCGCAGCCCCAGCAGCCAGCAGGCCAGTCCGACGTCGTAAAAGTAGAGCTTGGGGGTCTTGACCAGTCGCTTGCGGGTGTTGGTCAGCCAGGGCGGCAGCAGATACACGATGTAGCTGGTCTGCAGCAGGTCGATCCAGGCGCGCGCCGTGGCGTGGGAGACGCCGGCGTCCTGCCCCAGGCTGCTGAGGTTGAGCAGCTGTCCCGTGCGGCCCGCGCACAGCCGCACGAAGCGTTCGAAGCGCTGCAGGTCATGGACGGCGGTCAGCTGCCGCAGGTCGCGCTCGACATAGGTGGCGAAGTAGTCGCCCAGCGCCTGGGTGGGGTCGAGCCCGCGGTCGTGGATGCGGGGGTAAAAGCCCGCGAGCAGGATGTCCGCCAGTTCGGGTTCGGCTGGGGCCGGGCGCGCGCGCAGGGCCTCCGCCAGCGTAAAGGGCAGCAGCCGCAGCAGGGCCGTTCGCCCGGCCAGCGACTGCGACAGCCGGTACATGAGCTCGAATTGCTGGCTGCCGGTCAAGATGTAGAGACCGGGCCGCGGCTGCGCATCGACCAGTCCCTGCAGATACGACAGTAGTTCCGGGGCGCGCTGGATTTCGTCAAGGATGGCGCCTTGCGGGTGGCTGCCCAGAAAGCCGCGCGGATCCTCGATGGCGAAGCGGCGCAGGTCCGGGTCTTCCAGCGACACATAGGGCTTGTCGGGGAAAGCGGATCGGGCCAGGGTGGTTTTGCCGCTTTGCCGCGGGCCCGTGACCGTGACCACCGGGTACTGCGAGGCCAGGCGGATGAGGACGGGTTGGATGTCGCGCTCGATCATGGGACGATCTGCTCGGGATCGTTTCTGCAAATTGAAGAAATTTTATTCAATCTGCGGGTCTGCGCCCGGGCAGGCGGCACAGCGCCGGCTCATTTCGTCAGATACCCCATCCACTGCCAGTAGGTCGCGCCCAGCAGCAGCACCAGGCCGTAGCCGATGGCGGTGAGCACCAGTCCGGTGCGCACGAAGTCGCGCACGGTGAACGTGTCGGTGCCATAGGCCACCATGTTCTGCGGGGCGTTGACCGGCAGGATGAAGCCGAAGCTCACCACGAACTGCAGCAGCATGGTCATGCCCACCAGATTCAGCGCCGCGCCGCCGGGGGTGCCGGCGATCTGCTGCAGCACGCTGATCATGATGGGAATCATGGCCGAGGCCAGCGCCGTGGCGCTGGCAAAGCCCAGATGCACGACGATCAAAAACAGCGACAGCAGCGCCAGGATCATGAAGGCCGATGCGCCGGCCAGGCCCAGATGGGCGACGATCAGATTGGCCAGCCAGGCCGCGGCCTTGGTCTGCAGCAGCGCCGTGCCCAGGCTGATACCGGTGCCGAACAGCACGATGGTGCCCCACGGAATGCGCGACTGTGCTTCCTTCCAGCCCATGACGCCGATGCCGGGCATGAACATCAGCGCGATCGCGGCGATGGTGGTGGAGGCGGTGTCGAAGGGGTGCAGCACCTTCTCGGTGGCCCAGAAGCCCAGCAGCGCCAGCGTGATGGCCAGCAGCCGCTTTTCGGCCCCGCTCATCCGTCCCAGTGCGTGCAGTGCCACGCGGATCGTCTCCTTGCCGCCGGGCACCTCGTCCATTTCCGGCGGCATCATCTTGATCATCACGAAATACAGCGCCACCGACATCAGCACCGCCCAGGGAGCGGCGGCCACCAGCCACTCGGTCCAGCTGATGGTCTGGCCGAAGGATTTCTCGATGAAGCCGATGGCCACCATGTTCTGCGCCGCGGCAGTCTTGACGCCCACGTTCCAGATCGAGGCCGCCTGCGCGGTGGCGATCATCAGCAGCCCGGCAAAGCGCGAGCGCTGGTCCACTCCGAAGGCGTGGATGATGCCCAGGATGATGGGCACCAGGCAGGCCACCCGTGCCGTGGTCGAGGGCACCAGGAACGACAGCACCACGCCCACTGCGATCGCGCCGATGAGCACGCGGCTGGTGCGCGCGCCGACCCGCGAGAGGATGAACAGGGCAATGCGCTTGTCCAGCCCGGTCAGCGTCATCGCGGCCGACAGAAAGCAGGCCGCGGCCACCAGCGCCAGCGCCGTGTTGGCAAAGCCGCCCAGCGCCAGCGTGAGCGCCGCCGTCGTGCCCAGCGCGGCTTCGGGCTTGGCCGCGTTGGGCGCCAGGCCCAGCAGAAAGGCCATCAGCGTGGTGATCAGCACCGCGCTGATCGCATAGTCCACCGCTTCGGTCATCCACAGGATCACCGAAAACAGCAGCAGCCCCAGCATGATCTGCCCGGCCACCGGCAAATCGGCCGGCCGCGGCAGCAGCAGAACGACCACGAGGCCAGCCAGCGCGGCCAGCAGGCCGACCAGATGGGTCTGGGTTGGGTTGCGCGCCGGCGCGGCCGCAGCGGGCGTGGGAGTGTTCATGGCGTCTCCTCCTGGTGGCGTGGTGCTTGTGGTCCCATGCTACGCCGCCGGCCCGGCAGAAATTTGACGATCGTCAAATGCCGGGCGATGCGCGGGGGGCCGCCGCGCCTGCGCCAGCTAGCGCCCCGGCCACACGGGCTTGCGCTTTTCGCGGAAGGCGGCCTGGCCCTCCTGCGCATCTTCGGTCAGCGTGAAGAGGGCGATCTGGCTTTCGGTGAAAGCCATGCTTTCCTCGAAGCTCATGGCCTCGATGCGCTTCATCGTGTAGAGCCCGCGGCGGATGGCCGCGGGGGATTTGTCCAGCAGGCGCTCCAGCAGCCACTGCAGCCGCGCGTCCAGCTCGGCATCGACGTAGTTGACCAGCCCCAGCGCCAGCGCGGCCTGGGCATCGATGGGCTCGCCGGTCAGGCACAGCTCGGCCAGCTTGCGCCGCGGAATCAGGTGCTGCAGCACCGTCAGCACCTGGGCCGGAAACACCCCCACCTTCACTTCCGGCAGGCCGAACGTGGCGTGCGCGGCGGCCACGGCCAGGTCGCACATGGCCAGCAGCCCCATGCCGCCGGCCATGCAGGCGCCGTTGACGCGCGCGATCAGCGGCACGTTGCTGGCCTGGGCGGCGCGCAGCACCCGCGCCACATGGCCCTGCGGCTCGGAGTAGTCGGTGGTGAAAGCCTGCGCGGCCTGCAGGTCCGCGCCGGCGCAAAACGCCTTGTCGCCCGCGCCGGTGAGCACGATGGCGCGGATGTCGCGCCGCTCTTGCGCCGCGGCGATGGCCTGCGCCAGCAGGGCCAGCACCGCGTGGTTGACCGCGTTGCGCCGCTCGGGGCGGTGGATGGTCAGCCACAGCACGGGGCCGCGGGTTTCGATCAGCAGTTCTTCGGTGGAGGCGGGCAGGGTCATGGTCTTCCTCTGTGGCGCAGGCGCAATGGCGTCTATTGTCGGGGGCAAATTGCCCTACCATCGCACCGGCAACGACCACGAGCAGCGCATCCGCGATGAACGATACCGCCCCCCGCATCATCCTGTCCGGTGGGCCGCAGGGTGCCGCCGCGGTGCTGCAGGGGGCGTGGACGGCGGCCGCGCTGGCCGAGCCCAGCGCCTGGCGCGCGCTGCAGCCGCAGCTGCAGGCGACCCAGACTCAGGCCCTGGCGTGGGACCTGACGGCGGTGCCGCGGCTGGACCACACCGGCGCGCAGCTGCTGTGGAACCACTGGGGCCGGCGCTGGCCCGCGCGGCTGCAGGCCAGCGCGGCGCAGCAGGCGGTGCTGCAACGCGTGGCGCGCTACAGCGTGGCGCCGCCGCCGGCGCCGCGCCACGGCTGGGCCCGGGCCTACCTGCGGCTGGGCGCCTTCGTGCTGCGCGTGCTGGGGCACCTGCAAGGCGGCCTGCGCCTGATCGGCCAGCTGGCGCTGGACGTCGGCCGGCTGCTGCGCGCGCCGCGGCAGGGGCCGTGGCGCGACTTCTCCGGACATCTGTACCACATCGGGGCCACCGCGCTGCCCATCACGGCGCTGGTGGGCTTTCTGATCGGGGTGGTGCTGGCCTATCTGATCGCGCAGCAGCTGCGCCTCTTTGGCGCCGACCCCTACATTGTCAACCTGATGGGCATCTCGGTGATCCGCGAGCTCGGCCCCGTGCTCGCGGCCATCCTGATCGCCGGGCGCTCGGGCTCGACGATCACCGCGCAGATCGGCGTCATGCGCGTGACCGAGGAGATCGACGCCATGCGCGTGCTGGGCATCGCGCGCGGCTACCGGCTGGTGCTGCCGCGCGTGCTGGCCATGGCCGTGGCCATGCCGCTGATCTCGGTGTGGACCACGCTGGCGGCGCTGCTGGGCGGCATGCTCTCGGCCGATCTGACCATGGGCGTGTCGCCGGCCTACTTCATCTCGGCGCTGCCCGACGCGGTGGAGGCGTCCAACCTGACGCTGGCCACGGCCAAGTCGGTGGCCTTCGGCGTGCTCATCGCGCTGGTGGGCTGCCACTTCGGCCTGCGGGTGCAGCCCAATACCGAGAGCCTGGGCCGGGGCACCACCGCCTCGGTGGTCGTCTCCATCACCGTGGTCATCCTGGTCGATGCGCTGTTCGCGGTGGTGTTCCGCGACGTGGGGATCTGAATGACGCAGCAGGGCGGCCAGCCGGTGATCGACATCGAGGGCCTGTGGTCCGTGTTCCGCAGCGCGGGGCAGACCTTCGTCGTGCACCGCGAGCTGTCGCTGCGCGTGCAGCCGGGCGAGCTGCTGGCCATCGTCGGCGGCTCCGGCAGCGGCAAGACGGTGCTGCTGCGCCAGATGCTCGGGCTGGAGCGGCCCGCGCGCGGGCGCGTCAGCGTGCTGGGCCGGCCCGCAGCCGAGCTGTGCGCTCCCGGCGCGGCCAGCCAGGTGGGCATGCTGTTTCAGCACGGTGCGCTGTTTTCGGCCTTCAGCGTGCTGGAAAACATCGCTTTCCCACTGGCGGAGCTGCGCACCCTGCCGCCCGAGCTGGTGCGCGACGTGGCGCTGGTGAAGCTGCAGATGGCGGGGCTGGACGTGGCGCACGCGCACAAGATGCCGGCCGACCTGTCCGGCGGCATGGTCAAGCGCGTGGCGCTGGCGCGCGCGCTGGTGATGGATCCGCCGCTGCTGCTGCTGGACGAGCCCACGGCCGGGCTGGACCCGGACAGCGCCGACGACTTCTGCGCGCTGCTGGCCAGCCTGCACCGCGAGCTGGGGCTGACCGTGGTCATGGTCACGCACGACCTGGACACGCTGTTCCAGCTGGCCACCCGCGTGGCCGTGCTGGCCGAGCAGCGCGTCATTGCCTGCGCAGCGCCGGCCGAGGTCATGGCGATGGACCATCCCTTCATCCGCGACTTTTTCCAGGGCCCGCGCGGACGCCGCGCGCAGACCCTGCTGACAGCCTGAACCGGGGAGCAACACACGATGGAAAACAAGGCCCATGCGATCGCCGCCGGCGCCTTCGTGCTGCTGGTGGCCGCGCTGCTGGTGGCGCTGGCGGTCTGGCTCACGCACGAGACGGCCGACGTGCGCACCTACGACATTGCCACGGCCGAGCCGGTCTCGGGCCTGCAGTCGCAGGCGGCGGTGCGCTTTCGCGGCGTCAAGGTCGGCAAGGTGGCCGCGCTGGGCTTGGACCCGCAGCAGCCCGGCCAGGTGCTGATCCGGCTGGAAGTCGATGCGGCCACGCCCATCACCCGCTCCACCTACGCCACGCTGGGCTACCAGGGCCTCACCGGCATCGCCTACGTGCAGCTGGACGACAGCGGCGCTTCGCGCGAGCCGCCGGCGCCGACCGCCTCCGGCGTGCCGCGCATCCCGATGCGCGCCAGCTTGCTGGCACAGTGGTCGCAGCAGGGCGAGCGCATCCTCGGCCAGCTGGAGCAGACCACGCAGCGCCTCAACGAGCTGCTGGCGGCGGACAACCAGCGCGCGCTGCGCCGCAGCCTCGATGCGCTGGGGCAGGCCGCCGCCGCCGTGCCGCCGGCGCTGCAGCAGGCCGGGCAGTCGCTCGCGGCCATGCGCGCGGCCGCCGACGAAGTGCGCGCCAGCGCCGCGCAGGTGCGCAGCGCCGCGGCCGACTATGCCGCGTTGGCCCAGCGCCTGCAGCAGCCAGGCGGCGCGCTGGCGGCCCTGCAGCTCAGCGCCGAGACGCTGGCGGCGACCGCGCAGTCGCTGCAGCAGGCCAGCCTGCCGCGGCTCAACCACGCGCTGGAAGAAACCGGCCGCGCGGCGCAGCGCATCGGCGGGGCTGCAGCGCTCATAGGCGAGACGCCGCAAGCCCTGATATATGGCGCCCCACGGCTGCCGCCCGGTCCGGGCGAGCCGGGCTTCGTGGCACCGGAGGTCAGGAAATGAACGCGCAGCCACTCCTCTTTCGCGCCGGCTGGCGCATCGTGCCGGCACTGGTGGCTGCAGCCTTGCTTGGCGGCTGTGCCTTGCCGCCGCGCGCGGCCGCGCCGCAGCTGTACGACCTGGGTCCGCCCGCCGCCGTGCCGCCAGCCGCTGCAACCACGACCGCCACCGCCGCCACTGCGGCGCGGCCCGTGCTGGCCGTGCAGGTGCAGGCCGCGGTGGCGCTGCAGGGCACGGCCCTGCACTACCGCCTGGCCTATGCGGACCCGCGCCAGCTGCACGCCTACAGCCAGTCGCGCTGGGCCGCGCCGCCGGCGGAGCTGCTGGCGCAGCGCCTGCGGGCCGGGCTGTCCGCGCAGGCGCTGCTGGCGCCGCAGGCCGAAGCCGCCACGCAGCTGCTGCACGTGGAGCTGCAGGAGTTCAGCCAGCAGTACACGGCGCCGCAGGCCAGCCACGCGCTGCTGCGCCTGCGCGCCGCGCTGCTGCAGCGCACGCCCCAGGGCCTGCGGCTGCTGGCGCAGCGCGAGCTCGTGCAGCAGCAGCCGGCCGCACACCCCGATGCCGCCGCCGGCGTACAGGCTTTGGGTGCGGCCGCCGATGCCGCCGTTGCCGAACTGGTGCGCTGGCTGCAGGACCTGCGCTGAGGCGGCACGGTCCTGGCGCGCCGGCTGCGCCCTCGTGGTGCATGGGGCCGGGACATTGGGCATCCTGAATCTGGCACGGTCCTTGCGGATGAGAGCCTGTCTTCATCCTCAGGAGCTTGCTCATGACTCTCGATCGCCGTTCTTTCGTTGCCAAAGGCCTGACAGCCGGTGCCGCAGCCGGCACGCTGGCTTTCCCCATGGTGGCCAAGGCGCAACAGACCTTCAACTGGAAGATGACCAGCGCCTATCCCAAAGGCGCGCCGTTTTACATGGATGGCCCGGGCAGCGCCACCGATCTGGCCCGCCGCATCGAGGCCATGTCCGGTGGGCGGCTGAAGATCCAGGTGTTTGGCGCGGGTGAGCTGATCCCCGCCTTCGAAGGTTTTGACGCCGTGCGCGCCGGCACGGTGGAAATGAACCACGCCAACAGCTATTTCTGGACCGGCAAGACGTTCGCCGCGCAGTACTTCACGGCCGTGCCGTTCGGCATGAACTTCCAGGGCATGAACGGCTGGCTGTATGACGGCGGCGGCATCGACCTGTGGAACGAGGTCTATGCCCCGTTCGGACTGGTGGCCATGCCCTGCGGCAACACCGGTGTGCAGATGACGGGCTGGTTCAAGAAAGAGATCAACTCCGTGGCCGACCTCAAGGGGCTGAAGATGCGCATTCCCGGCCTGGCCGGCAAGGTGTACGCCAGCCTCGGGGTCGATGTGAAGGTGCTGCCCGGTGGCGAGATCTTCCCGGCCCTGGAGCGTGGCGTCATCGACGCGGCCGAGTTCGTCGGCCCTTTCCAGGACCGGCGCCTGGGCCTGCACAAGGCGGCGAAGTACTACTACACCACCGGCTGGCACGAGCCGGCCACCGTGTCCGAGCTGCTGATCAACAAGGCGGCGTGGGACAAGCTGCCCAAGGACCTGCAGGCCATCGTGCAAAACGCCGCAGCCGCTTGCAACGTTATCAGCGAGGGTTGGTGCCAGAAGGCCAACTCGGAGGCCATGGACGATCTGATCAAGAACCACAAGGTCATTGCCAGACCGCTGCCGGAGCCGGTGATCAAGGCCCTGCGCGCCGAGACCGAGAAGGTGCTGGCCGAAGCGGTGGCCAAGGATCCGCTGGTCAAGAAGGTGCATGACTCGTACTTCGCCTTCAAGGCCAAGTACGACCGCTGGGTCGAAGTCAGCGAAGAGCAGTACCACGTGCACGTGCGTGGCTGAAGGTCCGGTGCTGCCGGCCTGCGCCGGCAGCACCTTGCCGCCCCGGCGCGGGCCGGGGCAGAGGAACAGGCAATGAACAACAAATGGGTTGCGTCGTTGGAACGGGGCATCGTCGTGCTGATCGACTGGATGGGGCGGGCCACGGTCTGGATCGCGCTGGCCATGATCGCGCTGGTGGCCACCAACGTGCTGCTGCGCTACGCCTTCAGCCTGGGCTCGGTCTGGGCCCAGGAGCTGGAGTGGCATCTGCTGGCCGCCCTCATCCTGCTGGGGATGAGTTACGCACTGCAGCGGGGCGACAACGTGCGGGTCGATCTGTTCTATGCGCACTTTTCGCCTGCGGTGCGGCGCATCGTCGATGGGGTTTCGCTGCTTCTGCTGCTGGCGATTTCGCTGTATTTCATCAAGCTGGCGCTGGCCTATGTGGGCCAGTCCTATGCCATCTTGGAGGGCTCCCCCGATCCGGGTGGCATACCTTACCGCTGGGTGGTCAAGGCCCTGATTCCGCTGGGCTATGCGCTGGTGGCGCTGCAGTGCCTGGGGCAGTTGCTGGGGCTGGCGCGCGGCCGGGCCGGGGAGAGCCGCCATGTTTGAGCCGCAGACCTATGCCATCCTGATGCTGCTGGGCTTTTTCGCCCTGTTGATGATCGGCGTGCCGGTGGCCACCTCGCTGGCCACGGTGGGCCTGCTGTTTGGCTACCTGGGTTTCGGCGACACCCTGTTCAGCCTGCTGCCGGCGCGCTTTTTCGGCATCGTGGCCGGCTACCAGTGGATGGCGATTCCGCTGTTCGTGTTCATGGGCGTCATGCTGGAGAAGTCCCGCCTGGCCGACGACCTGCTGGATGTCATGGGGCATCTGGCCGGTGGCGTGCGTGGCGGCATGGGCGTGGGCATCATCCTCTTTGGCGTGTTGATGGGCGCGACCACCGGCATCGTCGGGGCCACCGTCATTACGCTGGGCCTGCTGACGCTGCCCACGCTGATCCGGCGTGGTTACGACAAAAGCATGGCCTGCGGCGCCATCTGTGCTTCCGGCACGCTGGGGCAGATCATTCCGCCCAGCCTGATCCTCATCCTGCTGTCGGACATCATGCAGCTGTCGGTGGGCACGCTGTTTGCCGCGGCTGTGGGCCCCGGGCTGCTGCTGGCAGGGGTGTACATCGTTTTCCTGCTCGTACTGGGCTGGCTCAAGCCGGATCTGATGCCGCCGATTCCGCAGGACGAGCGCGACGGCGTGACGCGGCGCCAGCTCTGGGTGCGGTTCTGGAAAGTGGTGGTGCCGCCCATCCTGCTGGTGGTGGCGGTGCTGGGCTCCATCGTCGGCGGCGTGGCCGCCCCTACCGAGGCCGCTTCGATGGGCGCCGTCGGCGCGGTGCTGATCACGGTTTTTTCGGGCCGCTTTCGACTGCAGATGCTCAAGGATGTGGCGCTGGAGACCAGCAAGATCACCGCCATCATGATGCTGATCCTGATGCTGGCCCAGGTCTTCGCGCTGGCTTTCCGCGGACTGCATGGCGAGGAACTGATCACCCGCATGTTCGAGTGGCTGCCCGGTGGCGTCAACAGCGACATCTGGTTCATGATGGCGCTGATCTTCGTGCTCGGCTTTTTCATCGAATGGATCGAGATCAGCTACATCGCCGTGCCCCTGTTTCTGCCGGTGCTGCTGGCCCAGGGCGTCGATCCGGTCTGGCTGGCGATGCTGATCACCGTCAACCTGCAGTCCTCTTTCCTGACGCCGCCTTTCGGCTGGGCCCTGTTCTATCTGAAGGGGGTGGCGCCGCCGGAGGTGTCGATCAAGGACATCTACAAGGGCGTGCTACCGTTTCTGGCGATGCAGGCCCTCACGCTGCTGCTGGTCTTTTTCTATCCGTCGATCGCGCTGTGGCTGCCCAAGGCCATCGGCTGGTAGCGTGCATGTGCCAGGCGCCAGGGCCGGGTGTCATCTCACGGCCGGGCGCCATCTTTTTCAGTGGGAGATTCCATGGCCCAGTCTGTCTATGGCCGCCGCGGCATTGCGGTGGCACCCCATGCCCTGGCGGCCGAATCGGCCATCGGGGTTCTGCGCGAAGGAGGCAACGCGCTGGAAGCGATGATTGCGGCGGCCGCCACGATCGCCGTGGTCTATCCGCACATGAACTCCATCGGAGGAGATGGATTTTGGGTCATCGACAAGCCGGGCGCGGCGCCCGGAGGCATCGACGCCAGCGGCCGCAGTGCGCAGGCCGCCAGCCGTGACTGGTATGCCCGACGCGGCATGCGCGACGCCATTCCGTTTCGCGGTGGCGTGGCCGCCCTGACGGTGGCCGGCACGGTCTCCGGCTGGGGGGCGGCCTACCGCCTGTCGCGCCAGGCCCTGGGCGGGCGGCTGCCGCTGTCGCGGCTGCTGGCCGATGCCATCTACCTCGCGCGCACTGGCATCGCGGTGACCCGCAGCCAGGCGCTGACGACCCAGGCGAAGCTGGCCGAACTGCGCGGGCAGCCCGGCTTTGCCGCCACGTTTCTGGTCGAGGGACAGGTGCCGCAGGCAGGGCAGCTGTTCAGGCAGCCACGGCTGGCCGATACGCTGGCGCGCATCGCCCGGCAGGGCACCGATGCGTTCTATCGCGGCGAGCTGGCGCGGGAGATGGCCGCCGAGCTGGCGGCAGTCGGCAGCCCGCTGACACTGGCCGACCTGCAGGCCCATCGGGCCCGGCTGGTCGATCCCCTGAGCGTGCCCGTCAGCGGGGCGCGGCTGCACAACATGGTGCCTCCGTCGCAGGGCCTGGTGTCGCTGCTGATCCTCGCGCTGATGGAGCGCCTGCCCGGCTGGAAAGACGCGGGGCCCGAAAGCGCTGCGTTCATCCATGCCCAGGTCGAGGCGACCAAGCTGGCCTTCCGGGTGCGCGACCGTTACCTGACCGATCCCGATTTCATGGCCGTGCAGCCGGCCGAGCTGCTGGAGCCAGCGGGCATCGATGCGCTCGCGCGCGAATTCGACCCGGACCGCGCCCTGCCCTGGGGCCGGCGCACCGATGCCGGCGACACGGTCTGGATGGGCGTGATCGACGGCAACGGCGTGGCCGTGTCCTTCATCCAGAGCATCTATCACGAGTTCGGCAGCGGCGTGGTGCTGCCTTCCAGCGGGGTGAACTGGCAGAACCGGGGATGCAGCTTTTCGCTGGACCCCCGGCATGTCAACACGCTGGAGCCGCGCAAGAAGCCGTTTCACACCCTCAATCCCGCGATGGCCCGGCTGGCCGATGGGGGCGGCATGGTCTATGGCACGATGGGCGGCGATGGCCAGCCGCAGACCCAGGCCACGATCTTCAACCGCGTGCTGCGCTTTGGCGACCATCCGCAGCAGGCCATCGAGCGGCCGCGTTGGCTGCTGGGGCGCACCTGGGGGCAGTCCAGCGAGACGCTCAAGCTGGAAGGGCGTTTCGATTCCGCCGTCGTCGCCGCGCTGCGCGCACGCGGCCATGAGGTCGAAACCATCGCCGACTGGGACGAAGGCGTCGGGCATGCCGGCATGCTGATCCGCCACCCCCATGGCGTGCTCGAGGGGGGCTACGACCCGCGCTCCAACGGCGCGGTCGTCGCGTTTTGAGCGGCGCTCAACGCCCGCCCGCTACGTCCAGGATGCTGCCGGTGCAGTAGCTGGCGGCGTCCGACAGCAGCCAGACGATGGCCTGGGCCACCTCTTCGGCCGTGCCTGCGCGCTGCAGCGGAATCTGCGGGGCCAGCTGCCGGGCGCGCTCGGGCTGGCCCCCGCTGGCGTGGATGTCGGTGGCGATGATGCCCGGGCGCACGGCGTTGACGCGGATGCCTTCGGCGGCGACTTCGCGCGCCAGGCCCACCGTGAGGCTGTCCACCGCCCCCTTGGTCGCGGCGTAGTCCACGTACTGGCCGGCGCCGCCCAACGTGGCCGCCACGCTGCTGACGTTGACGATCGCGCCCCCGCGGCCGCCCTGGCGCGTGCTCATGCGGCGCACGGCCTCGCGCGCGCACAGCAGCGTGCCATACACGTTGATCGCGAACAGGCGCTGCCAGCGTGCCAGGCTCTGCTCGGCGAGCCGTTGGGCGCGGTCCACCACGCCGGCGTTGTTGACCAGCGCGTCCAGCCGTCCGAATTCCCGGTCGATGCGCGCGTACAGCGCCAGCACCTGCTCCTCGCGGCTGACGTCGGCCTGCAGCGCCACGGCCGTGCCGCCGCCGGCCTGGATGGCCTGCACCAGCTGGGCGGCTGCGGCCGTATCGGTGGCGTAGTTGACGACGACCGCGTAGCCCTGCGTGGCGGCCAGTCGCGCCGTGGCCGCGCCGATGCCGCGGCTGGCGCCGGTGACGAGCAGGACTTTGTCCATGTTGCTCTCCTCGTTGCCGCGGCACGATACCATTGCGGCCAAGCGGGCGCCAGGCGCGAGCCTGGCCCGGTGTGCAACCCGAGCATCCAGGAGTGTGCAAGCATGGGACAGTTCATCGACCTGAAGGCCGCCGACGGCTTCACCTTTCCGGCCTATGTGGCCCAGCCGGCCGGCCAGCCGCGCGGCGGCGTCGTGGTGCTGCAGGAAATCTTTGGCGTCAATTCGCACATCCGCGCCGTCACCGACAGCTACGCGGCCGAGGGCTATCTGGCCGTGGCGCCGTCCAACTTTCACCGCGTCAAGCCCGGGGTGGAGCTGGGCTACGGTCCGGATGACATGAGCGCCGGCATGGCGCTGAAAGCCGCGGTCGAGGCCCTGCCCGCGCCCGGCGTGCTGCAGGACATCCAGGCCGCGATCGATTACGCCGCCCGCGCCGGCAAGGTCGGCGTGGTGGGCTACTGCTGGGGCGGGCTGCTGACCTGGCGCGCGGCCTGCCTGCTGCAGGGGGTGAGCGCGGCCGTGCCCTACTACGGCGGCGGCATCACCACCGAGGCCGAGATCGCCCGCCAGCCCCGCTGCCCGGTGCTGGCGCATTTCGGCGAGCAAGACCACTGGATCCCGCTGGACGGGGTGGAGGCGTTCAGGCGCGCCCACCCCGAGGTGCAGGTGCACATCTATCCCGCCAACCACGGCTTCAACTGCGACCAGCGCGGCTCGTGGGACGCGCAGGCCGCGCAGCTGGCGCGCGAGCGCACGTTGGCCTTCTTCGCCCGGCACCTGGGCTGATGGCCGATGCGGCGCGCGCTGATCGCGGCTCTGGGGCTGGTTCTGGCAGGGGCCCGCGCGCTGGCGGCGGACTACGCCGGCCCGCTGTTTGACGCGCACCTGCACTACAACGACGAGGCCTGGCAGGGCGCGGACGCGCCGCACCCGCTGTCCGACGTGCTGGCGCGCATGCAGCGCAATGGCGTGCGCGCCATCATCGCCAACAGCCGGCCCAATGAGGGCACCCAGGCGCTGGCGGCCGCGCGCGAGCAGACCCGCTCGGCCGGCGTGACTGTGGTGCCCTTCATCCGCCTCTACCGCAACCGCGAGGACTATTCCAACTGGTTCCGCGACGAATCCATCTATGCGATGGTGCGGCAGCTGCACGCCGAGGGCACGCCGGCCGGGCCTTACCGCGGCATCGGCGAGTTCCACCTCTACGACAGCGCCAACGCCGACGGGCCGGTGGCGCAAAAGCTCATGCAGTACGCCCAGCAGCACGGGCTGGTGGTGCTGGCCCATGTGGACGACGTGGCCATCGACCGGCTGCTGGCCCATGCCCCGCAGGCGCGGCTGATCTGGGCGCACACCGGCATCGGCGGTGCGCCGGTGGCGCGCGTGCAGGCCCTGCTGGAGCAGTACCCCCGGCTGATGGGCGAGCTGTCCTATCGCCCCGGCCTGCTCTGCGGCGACGGGCACCTCTGCCCCGAGTGGCGCGCGCTGCTGCTGCGCTTTCCCGACCGCTTCCTGATCGGCTCGGATACCTGGATCAACCAGCGCTGGCTCTATTACGACGGGCTGATGCAGCAGGCCCGGCGCTGGCTGGGCGGGCTGCCGGCCGACGTGGCGCGGCGCATCGCCTGGGACAATGGCGCCGACCTGTTCCAGCTGCCCCGATGAGCGACCCCGCCCCTTTCCAGCTTCCCCTTTTCCCGCTGCACACGGTGCTGTTTCCCGAAGGGGTGCTGCCGCTGCGCATCTTCGAGGTGCGTTACCTGGACCTGATCCAGCGCTGTCTCAAGGAGGGTGCGCCCTTCGGCGTGGTGTGCCTCACCCAGGGCAGCGAGGTGCGGCGCGCCCCGGCCCCGGGCGAACCGGCGCAGGCCGTGCAGGAGGCGTTTCACGACATCGGCACGCTGGCGCACATCATGGCTTGCGAGCGGCCGCAGCCCGGGCTGCTGCTGATCCGCTGCCGCGGAGGGCGGCGCTTTCGCCTGCTGGCGCGCGAGCAGCTGCGCCACGGCCTGTGGACGGGGCAGGCGCAGTACCTGCAAGACGATCCGCTGGTGCCGGTCCCGCCCGATCTGGCCCATGTGCGGCTGGCGTTGCAGCGGCTGCTGCAGCACATGCAGCAAACGGCAGCCGGCGAGGCGCTGCCGATCCAGCCTCCCTACGCCTGGGACGACTGCGGCTGGGTTGCCAACCGCTGGTGCGACATGCTGCCCGTCAGCCCCCAGCTCAAGCAGCAGTTCCTGGCGGTGGACAGCCCGCTGCTGCGGCTGGAGCTGGTCAGCGACCTGCTGGCGCGGCTGCGCATCGGCGACGCATCGGCATGAAAAAACCGGGGCGCATGGCCCCGGTTCACCCCCACCTGAGAGCCGGCTTCAGAAGCGCCAGCCCACGCCCACGCCCAGCAGCCAGGGATCGACCTTGAGCGTGCCCAGATTGGTGCCGCTGGCGTACACGTCGGTGCTGATGTAGGTCTTTTTCAGATCGACGTTGAAGACCATGTTCTTCGACAGCGGCACATCCACGCCCACCTGCCAGGCCGCGCCGGTGCTGCTCTTGGAGGTGTCCACCCCGGTGCCCAGGCTCACGCCGGAAAACAGCGTGTGGTTGATGCCCACGCCCACATAGGGCTTGAAGCCCTGGGCGTCGAAGTGGTACTGCAGCAGCAGCGTGGGCGGCAGCGCATCGACGGTACCCAGCTTGGCGCCGGCGGCCTTGACGGTCAGCGCCTGCGGCACCGTCAGGATCAGCTCGGCGGCGATGTTCTTGGTGAAGAAATAGGACACATCGACTTCCGGGATCCACTTGTTGTCCACCGTCAGGTCCAGGCCCGTGCTGTCACTGACCTGGGGCTGGAGGTTGACGGCGCGCACCCGCACCAGCCACGGCCCTTCGGCCTTTTGCTGCGCCCAGGCGGCGCCGGAGGTCAGGGCACAGACGGCTGCGACAGCCAGCAGAGTTTTTTTCATGATGCTTTCCTCGAAGATGAACGACAGGGCGCCGGATGGCGGCCCTGTGCGGCATTGGACGCGGGGGGTGGCCGTGGCGGTTTGCGGCAGGTCAATGCCGGCCCGTGCGGCCTCGCCGATCTGCGCTTTGTTTGATGGCGGTCAAACCGCAGGGGGGCGAGCGGCCGGGTCGAGAGGGGGCGGGCGGTGGCGCTTGCGCGTGGCCTCAGCGCCCGCTGCGCTCCAGATAGCGCTTGCGCCAGAAATACACCGTGAGCGCGACGGCGGTCGCCGCCATCGCCGCCAGCGTCCACCAGAAGCCGCTGGCGCTGTGGATCAGCGGGATGGCGTCGAAGTTCATGCCGAAGATGCCCGCGATCAGGTTCAGCGGCAGAAAGATCGCGGTCAGCACCGTGAGCGTGCGCATGATGTCGTTGGTGCGGTGGCTCTGGGCGTTGAAGTGGATCTGCACCGCCGTCTCTACGCTGTGCTCCAGCCGCTGCACGTGGTGCACCACGCGCTCGATGTGCTCCAGCACATCGCGGCTGCGTACCAGCAGCAGCTCGCGTTCGCGCTGGCGGGCGGCGTCGCCGGCCTCGGGCCAGGACTTCAGCGTTTCGATCCAGGCCAGGATGGCGCTGCGCTGGTCTTCGCCGGTTTCGTCGAGCTGGTGCAGCACCAGGCGCGCCTGCAGCAGCGCCGACCAGTTGGAAAAACGGGTGCGGGGATTCAGCAGCTCGGTCTGCCAGTGGTCGAGCTGGCGGGTGAGCTCGCGCCGCAGGTCCAGGAAGCCATCGACCGCCAGCGCGACGATGCGCAGCATCAGGTCGGCCGGCGAAGTCGGCAGCCGGCTGCTGGCGTGGCGCACGTCGGGCGCGCCGCTGCCCTGCAGCCGTGCGGCGTAGGCGTCGCGGATCGCGCAGTCGTCCGGGTGGACCGACAGCAGCACGCGCTCGAACACGGCAAAGCCGATCGGAGCGGTGTCGATATGGCGCAGGATGGGCGGGCCGCCGCGGCGCGCGCCAGCAGCCGGCGGCACAGCGGCTTCGGTGCGCTGGGTGGCCAGGCGCCGGAAGATCAGCAGGTCGTACTGCGAGGTGGGGTCGAAATGCGAAGGCAGCTGGGGGTTGAGCAGGTCCGACACGTGCAGGTCGATCAGCGCCGTGCCGCACAGGGCCTGCAGCGTGGCCTGCAACTCGCTCCAGCGGGCCTCGAACTCGCTGCGGCTGCAGGCCAGCCACAGATGGCCCTGCGCGGGCAGCCGCGCCGGTGGCTGCGCGCTTTCGCCGACACCGTCGGGCCCGATGGTGAAGACGCGCATCGCCCCAGGGCCCCGCTGCGCCATCAGCCGCGCAGCAGCCGTGCGGCTTCGCGGGCGAAGTAGGTGAGCACGCCGTCGGCGCCGGCTCGCTTGAAGGCCAGCAGGCTTTCCAGCATCACCGCGTCGTGGTCCAGCCAGCCGTTCTGCGCGGCCGCCTTGAGCATCGCGTATTCGCCGCTGACCTGGTAGGCGAAGGTGGGCACGCGGAATTCGTCCTTGACCCGGCGCACCACGTCCAGATAGGGCATGCCGGGCTTGACCATCACCATGTCGGCGCCCTCGGCGATGTCCAGCGCCACTTCGCGCAGCGCCTCGTCGCTGTTGCCCGGGTCCATCTGATAGACCTTCTTGTTGCTCTTGCCCAGGTTGGCGGCCGAGCCCACCGCATCGCGGAACGGGCCGTAAAAGGCGCTGGCGTATTTGGCGCTATAGGCCATGATGCGGGTGTGCACCAGCCGATGGGCCTCCAGCACGCTGCGGATGGCGCCGATGCGGCCGTCCATCATGTCGCTGGGCGCGACGATGTCCACCCCGGCCTGGGCCTGGGTCAGCGCCTGCTTTTCCAGGATTTCGACCGTTTCGTCGTTGAGGATGTAGCCGCTGTCGTCGATCACGCCGTCCTGCCCGTGGCTGGTGTAGGGGTCCAGCGCCACGTCGGTCATCAGCCCCAGCTCGGGAAAGCGCTGCTTGAGCTCGCGCACCGCTCGCGGCACCAGGCCTTCGGGGTTGTGGGCCTCCTTGCCATCGGCGGTCTTGAGCGCGCCGTCGATCACCGGAAACAGCGCCATCACCGGGATGCCCAGCCGCACGCACTCCTCGGCCACCGGCAGCAACAGGTCCACGCTGAGGCGCTCCACGCCTGGCATCGAAGCCACGGCCTGGCGTTGCTGCCGCCCATCGAGCACGAACACCGGATAGATCAGGTCATGCACGCTGAGTGTGTGCTCGCGCACCAGGTTGCGGGTGAACTCGTCGCGGCGCAGCCGGCGCGGCCGGCCCAGGGGGTAGGGGGCGTAGGGCGTCATGCGGCGCATTGTGCCGCAATCGCCCGCCGGCCCGGCAAGGGGCCCCGTTGCGCGGAATTTGCACGGTTTCGGGGCCGTTCATGTGGTTTTTCGGTGCAAAAGGCGCTGCCGGCCGCCGGGGGTCTCTTGCAGGCCGGCGGCCGATTTGTTAGATTTCGTTTCGGGCGGAGTAACCGCCCCCCGCTTTTCCTCCCTGAGCGGGGCCTTGATGTGTGACAGCAAAAAGGCTTGCAACCCCGGCTGAGTCCGGGGTTCTTTTTTTGCGCTTTTGCCCCTGCGGCGGCCGCTGCTGCGGCGCAGCCTCTACACTTGCCCCATGCTCTGGGTCAAAGCCTTGCACATCGTCTTCGTGGCCAGCTGGTTCGCCGGCCTTTTTTACCTGCCACGCATCTACGTCAACCTGGCCATGGTGGCGCCCGATTCGCTGGCCGAGCGCGAGCGCCTGCTGCTGATGGCCGGCAAGCTGCTGCGCTTTTCCACCCTGCTGGCCGTGCCGGCGGTGGGGCTGGGCCTGTGGCTGTGGCTGGGTTACGGCATCGGCCTGGGCCCGGGCAACGGCTGGCTGCACGCCAAGCTGCTCGTGGTGCTGCTGATCCTGGGTTACCACCACGCCTGCTGGCTGCTGCTGCGCCGCTTCCGCCGCGGCCAGAACCGGCGCGGCCACGTCTGGTACCGCTGGTTCAACGAAATCCCGGTGCTGCTGCTGCTGGCGGCGGTGGTGCTGGTGGTCGTCAAGCCCTTCTGACGCCGCGGGGCGATGGCGGGGCACAAGACCTCGGCCTGGCCTCTGGGCGGGGTGTATGCCGGGCTCATCGTCTATGCCAGCCTCTACCCCTTTGCCGACTGGCGCGACCAGGGTCCCTGGCCCTGGACGTTCCTGTGGGCGCCCTGGCCCGTCTATTGGACCGCCTTCGATCTCTGGGCCAATGTGCTCGGCTATGCGCCGCTGGGCTTTCTGCTGGCGCTGGGCGCGCTGCGCAGCGGCCGAGGGCGGCACGCCCTGGCCTGGGCCACGCTGGCCGCTTCGCTGCTGGCGCTGACACTGGAGGCGCTGCAAAGCTATCTGCCGGCGCGCGTGCCGTCCAACGTGGACTGGGCCCTGAACACGCTGGGCGCTGGCGCCGGCGCGCTGGCTGCGGTGGTGCTGGAGCGCTGCGGCGCGATCGACCGCTGGATGCACTTTCGTGCCCGCTGGTTCGTGCCGCAGGCGCGCGGGGCGCTGGTGCTCATCGCCCTGTGGCCGCTGGCCCTGCTGTTTCCGGCCCCGGTTCCGCTGGGTCTGGGCCAGGTGTTCGAGCGCCTGGAGGCCGCCGTGGCCGAACTGCTGCTGGACACCCCGTTTCTGGACTGGCTGCCGGTGCGCCAGCTCGAACTGCAGCCCCTGCTGCCGGCCGCGGAGGTGGCCTGCGTGCTGCTGGGCGCGCTCATCCCGGTGCTGCTGGGCTATACGGTGATCCCGGCGCGCGCGCGCCGGCTGCTGTACTTGCTGGCCGTGCTGGTCGCCGGCGCGGCCGCCACCTTGCTGTCTTACGCCCTGAGCTATGGGCCCGCCCATGCCTGGGCCTGGCTGCAACCCTCGGTGGCGTTGGGGCTGGCCCTGGCGGTCGTGCTGGCGCTGGGCCTGGCGCTGCTGGGGGTGTCGGCGCGACCGGCCGCCGGCCTGCTGCTGCTGGCGCTCGGGGTGTACCTGACGCTGATCAACCAGGCGCCTTCGAGCGTGTACTACGCGCAAACCCTGCAGACCTGGGAGCAGGGGCGCTTCATCCGCTTCCATGGCATGGCGCAGTGGCTGGCCTGGGTCTGGCCCTATGCGGTGCTGGTCTATGGCCTGGTGCGGCTGGGGGAACAGCGGCCTCCTACAATCGGCGCATGAGTTCCGCTGCGCCTCCCTCCTATTACCAACGGCACATCTTCTTCTGCCTGAACCAGCGCGAGGCCGGTCAGGCCTGCTGCGCCGACCACCGCGCCGAGCAGGCGTTCGAGCATTGCAAGAGCCGCGTCAAGGCCGCCGGCCTGGCCGGGCCGGGCCGGGTGCGCGTCAACCGCGCCGGCTGTCTGGACCGCTGCGCCGGCGGGCCGGTGGCCGTGGTCTATCCGGAGGCCGTCTGGTACACCTACGTCGATGAGGCCGACATCGACGAGATCGTCGAATCCCATCTGAAGAACGGCCAGGTCGTGCAGCGCCTGCTGCTGGCGCCCGACGTCGGGCGCTGAGACGGCCATGAACGCCCAGACCGAACGGCTGATGCTGGCCGGTGCGGCCGGCCCCATCGAGGCCCTGCGCGACAGCCCTGCGGCCGGCCAGGCCGTGCGCGGCGTGGCCGTCATCGCCCATCCGCATCCGCTGTATGGCGGCACGATGGACAACAAGGTCGTGCAGACCCTGGCGCGGGCTTTCGTGCAGTGCGGCTGGCAGGCGGTGCGCTTCAATTTCCGCGGGGTCGGCGCCAGCGCGGGCGTGCACGACGAGGGTCGGGGCGAGACGCAGGATTTGCTGGCCGTGGTGCAGCAGTGCGCGCCCGCCGGCGCGCTGGCGCTGGCCGGCTTTTCCTTCGGCGCCTTCGTGGTCAGCCAGGCGCTGGCCGCGCTGTGGCCGCAGCGGCCGATCGACAGCCTGGTGTTGGTGGGCGCGGCGGCGGCCCGCTTCGAAGTGGCGGCCGTGCCGCAGGCGCTGCACGAGCGCACGCTGGTCGTGCACGGCGAGCACGACGACACCGTGCCGCTGGCGGCGGTGCTGGACTGGGCGCGCCCGCAGGTGCTGCCGGTGACGGTCGTGCCCGGCGGCGGGCATTTCTTTCACGGCCAGCTGCCCCTGCTCAAGGGGCTGGTGGTGCGCCATCTGTCGGCTGCGCCATGAAACGCTGGTTCCGCCTCTGTTGTGCCCTGGGGTGCCTGCTGGCGGCGTGGAGCGCGGCGGCGCAGTCCATGCCCGAGCCGCCCACCGTGGCCGCGCGCGCCTATCTGCTGCTGGATGCGGGCAGCGGCCAGGAGCTGGCTGCGCGCCAGGCCGATGAGCCGGTGGCGCCGGCCTCGCTGGCCAAGCTGATGACAGCCTACCTGGTGTTCGATGCGCTGCGCATGCAGCGTCTGCGCCTGCAAGATGCCCTGCCGGTCAGCGAGCTGGCCCAGCGCCAGCCCGGCTCGCGCATGTTCCTGCGCGCCGGCATGAAGGTGCCGGTGGAGGACCTGCTCAAGGGGCTGATCGTGCAGTCGGGCAACGACGCGGCGGTCGTGCTGGCCGAGGGCGTGGCCGGCGGCGTCGAACCCTTCGTGCAGCGCATGAACGCGCAAGCCCAGGCCTGGGGACTGCGCCAGACCCGGTTTGCCAACCCCACCGGGCTGCCCGCCCCCGCCCAGCAGAGCACGGCCCGCGAACTGGCCGTGCTGGCGCTGCGCCTGCTGCAGGATTTCCCCGAGCACGCCCCGCTGTTTGCGATCCGCAAATACCGCTACCCGGGCACGCCCGCGGCCAACGACAGCAACCGCAACCTGCTGCTGTTTCGCGATCCCACGGTCGATGGGCTCAAGACCGGCCATACCGAGGCGGCCGGCTACAGCCTGATCGCCACCGCCCGCCGCGAATTCCCTGGCCTGGGCGCAGAGGGGCGCCCCGGACCGTGGCGCCTGCTGGCCGTGGTGCTGGGCGCCGACAGCGAGCAGGCGCGCGCGACCGAAGCCCAGAAGCTGCTGAACTGGGGCTATACCGCGTTCGAGCCGGTCAAGCTGTTCGACGCCGGCCAGGCCGTGCTCACCCCGGCGGTCTGGAAGGGCTCGCAGGCCACGGTGCGGCTGGGCCGGCCCCAGCAGGCCATGGTCGTCGCCGTGCCCGCGGGCAGCGCGCGCCAGCTGCGGCTACAGGCCCGCCGCCCCGATCCGCTGGTCGCCCCGCTGGGGCGCGGCCAGGCCGTGGGGGCGCTGGATGTGTTTCTAGGTGAGCGCACACTGGCTTCATTCCCCTTGATGGCGCTGGATGAGGTCTCGCAGGCCGGGCTGTTGGGGCGGGCCTGGGATGCGTTTCGGCTGTGGATCCAGTAGGGCCGGTCTTTGAGCCGAGTGGCGGCAGCGATTGCGGCACCGTCTGCCGGCTGGTACACTAGAAGGCTTTTCGGATTTTCCGGAAGGGTTTCGCGTTTTCGTTTTTGAACGTTTGGGGACGTTTTCAATGCCAACCATCAACCAACTCGTGCGTCACGGGCGCCAGGTCGAGAAGACCAAGTCCAAAAGCCCGGCGATGCAGAACTGCCCTCAGCGTCGCGGTGTGTGCACCCGCGTGTACACCACGACGCCCAAGAAGCCGAACTCCGCGCTGCGTAAGGTCGCCAAGGTGCGCCTGACCAACGGCTTCGAAGTCATTTCCTATATCGGTGGCGAAGGCCACAACCTGCAGGAGCACTCCGTGGTGCTGGTGCGCGGCGGCCGGGTCAAGGACCTGCCGGGCGTGCGCTACCACATCGTGCGCGGTTCGCTGGACCTGCAGGGCGTCAAGGACCGCAAGCAGGCGCGTTCCAAGTACGGCGCCAAGCGTCCGAAGAAGGCCTGATCGCAGGCGTTCGTTCAATCGGTGTTCAGGCCGTCCGACGCGGGTGGTTTGAACGAAGTGGCCCGCAGCCTGCGCCGTTTGGCCGGGTGGGTCGAGTAAGTGGGAGTCCTGATGGCTCTCGCGGTGCCCCGGAAGGGCGCCAACTGAAGCAATAGAGGTGAGATATGCCGCGTCGTCGCGAAGTCCCCAAACGTGAAATCCTGCCGGATCCGAAATACGGCAATGTCGAGCTGTCCAAGTTCATGAACGTGATCATGGAAGGCGGCAAGAAGGCGGTGGCCGAGCGCATCATCTACGGTGCGCTGGAGACCATCGGCCAGAAGACGGGCAAAGACCCGCTCGAGCTGTTCATGACGGCCATCAACAACGTCAAGCCGCTGGTGGAGGTCAAGTCCCGCCGCGTCGGCGGTGCCAACTACCAGGTGCCGGTGGAAGTGCGCCCGGTGCGCCGGCTGGCGCTGTCGATGCGCTGGATCAAGGAGGCTGCCCGCAAGCGCAGCGAGAAATCCATGGCGCTGCGGCTGGCCAACGAGATCATCGAGGCCACCGAAGGCCGTGGTGGCGCGATGAAGCGCCGCGACGAGGTGCACCGCATGGCCGAGGCCAACAAGGCCTTCAGCCACTTCCGCTTCTAAGCTTCCCTTTGTTTCACGGAGCGCAGGCCCGCCACGAGCGGGCCTGCCCCGTTCCCACGAAAGACCATCATGGCACGCAAAACGCCCATCGAGCGCTACCGCAATATCGGTATTTCCGCGCACATCGACGCCGGCAAGACCACCACGACCGAGCGCATCCTCTACTACACCGGCGTGAACCACAAGATTGGCGAGGTGCACGACGGTGCCGCCACCATGGACTGGATGGAGCAGGAGCAGGAGCGCGGCATCACGATCACCTCCGCGGCCACCACCTGCTTCTGGCGCGGCATGGACCTGTCGTATCCCGAGCACCGCTTCAACATCATCGACACCCCTGGCCACGTGGACTTCACCATCGAGGTGGAGCGTTCCATGCGCGTGCTCGACGGCGCCTGCATGGTCTATTGCGCCGTCGGTGGCGTGCAGCCGCAGTCCGAAACGGTCTGGCGCCAGGCCAACAAGTACAAGGTGCCGCGTCTGGCTTTCGTCAACAAGATGGACCGCACCGGTGCGAACTTCTTCAAGGTCTATGACCAGATGAAGACGCGCCTGAAGGCCAATCCGGTGCCGATCGTCATCCCGATCGGGGCCGAAGACAACTTCAAGGGCGTGGTGGACCTGCTCAAGATGAAGGCCATCATTTGGGACGAGGCGTCCCAGGGTATGAAGTTCGAGTACCAGGACATCCCGGCCGATCTGGTGGAGTCCGCCAAGGAGTGGCGCGAGAAGATGATCGAGGCCGCCGCCGAAGCCAGCGAAGAGCTGATGAACAAGTACCTGGAGGAGGGCGAGCTGACCGAGGCCGAGATCAAGCAGGGTCTGCGCATCCGCACGATCAACACCGAGATCCAGCCGATGCTCTGCGGCTCGGCCTTCAAGAACAAGGGTGTGCAGCGCATGCTGGACGCGGTCATCGACTTCCTGCCCTCGCCGGTGGACATTCCGCCGGTGGCCGGCGTCGATGAGAACGAGCAGCCCGCCAGCCGCAAGGCCGACGACAACGAGAAGTTCTCGGCGCTGGCGTTCAAGCTGATGACCGACCCCTTTGTCGGTCAGCTGACCTTCGTGCGCGTCTATTCGGGCGTGCTGAGCAAGGGCGACACCGTCTACAACCCGGTCAAGGGCAAGAAGGAGCGCATCGGCCGCATCGTGCAGATGCACGCCAACCAGCGCAACGAGATCGACGAAATCCGCGCCGGCGACATCGCCGCCTGCGTGGGCCTGAAAGAAGTGACCACGGGCGAAACGCTGTGTGATCCGGAAGCCGTCATCACGCTGGAGCGCATGCAGTTCCCCGAGCCGGTGATTCGCCAGGCCGTCGAGCCCAAGTCCAAGGCCGATCAGGAGAAGATGGGCATCGCGCTGCAGCGCCTGGCTTCCGAAGATCCGTCCTTCCGCGTCTCCACCGACGAGGAGTCCGGGCAGACCATCATCGCCGGCATGGGCGAGCTGCACCTGGAGATCATCGTTGACCGCATGAAGCGCGAGTTCGGTGTCGAGGCCAACGTGGGCAAGCCCCAGGTGGCCTACCGCGAAACGATCCGCAAGACCGTCACCGACGTCGAGGGCAAGTTCGTGCGCCAGTCCGGCGGCAAGGGCCAGTACGGCCACGTCGTCTTCCGCGTCGAGCCCAACGAGCCGGGCAAAGGCTTTGAATTCATCGACGAGATCAAGGGCGGCGTGGTGCCGCGCGAGTACATCCCCGCCGTGCAAAAGGGCGTGGAAGAGGCGCTCAACAGCGGCGTGCTGGCCGGCTACCCGGTGGTGGACGTCAAGGTGGCGCTGACCTTCGGTTCCTACCATGACGTGGACTCGTCCGAACAGGCCTTCAAGATGGCGGCCATCTTCGGCTTCAAGGAGGCCGCCAAGCGGGCCAACCCGGTCATCCTGGAGCCCATGATGGCCGTCGAGGTGGAAACGCCCGAGGAATACGCCGGCAACGTGATGGGCGACCTGTCGTCGCGTCGCGGCATGGTGCAGGGCATGGACGACATGCCGGGCGGCGGCAAGGTCATCAAGGCCGAGGTGCCGCTGTCGGAAATGTTCGGCTACTCGACCACGCTGCGCTCGATGTCGCAGGGCCGTGCCACTTACACGATGGAGTTCAAGCACTACGCCGAGGCGCCGAAGAACGTGGCCGAGGCCATCATCGCCGCGCGCGCCAAATAATATGCACCCCTGAGGCGGCTTTGCCGCCTTCCCCTCAAGGGGGACGCCGCCAGCGGCCGAGCAAAGCCCGTTCCGCGGCGGCCCCGACAGGGTAGGGGCGAATGAATGCCGGTCTTCGGCGCCGCACAAGCGGTTGGCCTGCTGCCCGTGGCAGGCCTGTGCCGGAAACCTTAAACCAACACGGGATTTGCTCTTTGGAGATTTGAAAAATGGCAAAAGAGAAATTTGAGCGGACCAAGCCGCACGTCAA
>DAIUCJ010000032.1:0-32075 GCA_036846225.1 Hylemonella sp. | reverse complement strand
CTGGAGGGCAAGACGCTGCCGGCCTTCGAGATCCTGCAGCAGCGCGCGCGGGGGTGAGGGCTCGTCTCAGGCAAGCGAGGCCCTCCTGCGGCGCGCAACACTTTTTCTTCAACGATCCGAGAGGAACCCACCATGGCATTCGCATCACTGCGCCAGGTCCTGGACCACGCCGCCGAGCATGGCTACGGCGTGCCGGCCTTCAACGTCAACAACCTCGAGCAGGTGCTCGCCATCATGGAGGCGGCCCAGGCCACCGACAGCCCGGTGATCCTGCAGGCCAGCGCCGGGGCGCGCAAATACGCGGGCGAAGCCTATCTGCGCCACCTGATGCTGGCCGCCGTCGAGACGCACCCGGACATTCCGGTCGTCGTGCACCAGGACCATGGCGTGTCGCCGGCGGTGTGCCAGCAGTCCATCCGCTCGGGCTTTACCAGCGTGATGATGGACGGCTCGCTGCTGGAAGACGGCAAGACGCCGGCCTCCTATGAGTACAACGTCGAAGTCACCCGGCGCGTCTGCGAGATGGCGCACCCGGTGGGCGTGTCGGTGGAAGGCGAACTCGGTTGCTTGGGCTCGCTGGAAACCGGCGAAGCCGGCGAGGAAGACGGCGTGGGCGCCGAAGGCAAGCTCAGCCACGACATGCTGCTGACCGATCCGCTGCAGGCCAAGGACTTCGTCGCCAAGACCGGCGTGGACGCGCTGGCCATCGCCATCGGAACCAGCCACGGCGCCTACAAGTTCACGCGCAAGCCTACCGGCGACATCCTGGCCATCGACCGCATCGCCGCCATCCATGCCCAGATCCCGAACACCCACCTGGTGATGCATGGGTCGTCGAGCGTGCCGCAGGAGTGGCTGGCCATCATCCGCCAGTACGGCGGCGACATCAAGGAAACCTATGGCGTGCCGGTCGAAGAGATCCAGCGCGGCATCAAGAGCGGCGTGCGCAAGGTCAACATCGACACCGACATCCGCCTGGCGATGACCGGCGCGATGCGCGAGGTCTTTGCCAAGCAGCCCAGCGAATTCGATCCGCGCAAAGCGCTGGCGGCGGCCAAGAAGGCCGCCAGCGGCATCTGCAAGGCCCGCTTCGAAGCCTTCGGCTGCGCCGGCATGGCCTCCAGGATCAAGGTCGTGCCGCTGGAAGCGATGGCCGCGCGCTACGCCCGCAAGAACTGATTGCCTGATTTTTCAACCCTGCAACCTGAATCCCGAGGAGACACCACTATGAAATTCGCATCCGTACTTGTTCTGCTGGCTTCCGCCATCGTGACTGCGCCGGCTTTTGCAAGCAAGGAACTGGCACAGAAAAACGCCTGCCTGGGCTGCCATGCGGTGGACCGCAAGATGGTGGGCCCCTCCTTTCAGGACGTGGCCAAGAAATACCATGGGCAAAAAGACGCCGAGGCTGCGCTGGCCGACAGCATCAAGAAAGGCGGCGCTGGCAAGTGGGGTCCGGTGCCCATGCCGCCGCAGGCCGCGCTCAGCGACGCCGACGCGCGTACGCTGGCAGGCTGGGTGCTCGCAGGAGCGAAGTAGGCGCCAGCGACTGGGGCCGGCGGCGCTGTGCCGCCGGACGTGTTTTCTTCATGGGTGTGCGGGCGGCGTCTGCGGACGGCCGCCCGTTTTTTTCACCGCTGCCTGGCGTTCAGCCGAACCTTTCCAGCAGGCGGGCGGATTTCTCGACTTCCTCGATGGCCTTGCCTTCGCTTTCGGCGTCATAGACGGCTTCGATCACCGTGCAGGCCATCATGCGGTAGAAGGCCTTGTCCATGGCCTTGCGGGCGGCCGACATCTGCAGCGCCACTTCTTCGCAGCTGCGTCCCTCGTGAATCATCTCGATCAGGCCACGGATCTGGCCTTCGATGCGACGCAGGCGGTTGACCACGTCTTTCTGGTGGTCGGCGCGGTACAGCGAAGCGGCGCGGGGGGCTAGTTCTTCAGCGGTCTTCCTGGGCATGGTCGGGGCTCGCAATCGGTGCTGCAGAGCCGCCAGTGTGCCAGATCCGCGTGGCAGGCTCGTCCCGCTTTCTACCACATACCCTACCCCCCATGGCTTAGGGTTGTCACGAATGGGCGTGGCCTGACACCTGTTGCACGATGATGACAGCCGTACTTACCTGAGGGGGTAGGGGAGGGCTGTTTCTTTACATTCGAGCGAAGGACATGAACGTGAACCTGATGAACCGTATGCTGCGGGCCCTGAGCCTGCTGGCCGCTGCCGCGCTGATCACCGGCTGCGGCACGATTTCCACGCTGGGCAAGCTGGAAGATGGCGCCGCCGAAGAGGCGGGCAAGATGTGGGACCGCTGGATCGAGGGCGAGGGCGACATCGCCGTGGCCACCACCTGGGAGCGCAAGGTCAAGCCCGGTGTCACCGTCAACGACATCGAGCAGGTGCTCACCCAGATCGCCTCCGAGCGCAACATGAAGGGCGTGGGCGACCTGCCGCTGTACAAGGAGCTGGAGGCGCGCACCGGCCAGCCGCAGAAGTTCCTGAAGGTCTATTCCTTCTGCACGCCGACCACCGCCCGCATGATGGTGGACTTCAGCCCGCACATGGCGGCCTATTTGCCTTGCCGCATCACGGTGGTGGAAAAAGAAGACGGCCTGTGGATGTACACCCTCAACATGGACATGATGGTCAAGATGGGGCGCAAGCTGCCTTCCCCCTTGAAAGAAGAAGCCTGGAAAGTGCGCGACACCATCTGGGAAATGATGGAACGCGGCTCCAAGGGTGAATTCTGATGCGCATCCTGCAGGCAGCAACACAACACTGGCTCATTCAAAAACGAGGAGACAACATGAAGTGCACATTCCGACTGTTCCGCCACACGGCCATTGCCCTGGCCGTGGCCGGCGCCCTGCCCGCGGCCTGGGCAACCAATGGCTACTTTTCCCACGGCTATGGCATGAAGGCCAAGGGCATGGGCGGCGCGGCCGTGGCGTCCACCGACAACGCCTTTGCCGGCGCCAACAACCCGGCAACCGCCGCCTTCGCGGGCAACCGCATGGAGGTGGGGCTGGACTTCTTCATGCCCGAGCGGGAAATGTCGCGCACGGGTAGTCTTGCCGATGTCTCTGTCAAGAGCGAGAGCAATCTGTTTTATGTGCCGGAGTTTGGCTACAACCGCATGCTCAGCGACAAGCTGGGTTTCAACCTCAGCGTCTTTGGTAACGGGGGCTTGAATACCGACTACCCAGGAGGGCAAACCGATTGCACCGCGTTGGGGGGCGGGCCGGGTCAAAACGCGCTATGCGGGATGGGGCGGCTGGGGGTGGACATGATGCAGCTGATGGTGGCGCCGACGCTGGCCTACAAGGTCGCGCCGGATCATGCCGTGGGCGTGACGCCGCTGCTGGTGCAGCAGCAGTTCAAGGCTGACGGCCTGCAGGGCTTTGCAACCATGAGTTCGGCCTCTGGCAGTCTGACCAACAACGGCTACGACACCAGCACGGGCATCGGCATACGCGTGGGCTATCTGGGCAAGCTCAGCGACAGCGTCGCGGTTGGCGTGGCGTATTCGCCGAAGATCTCCATGTCCAAGTTCGATAAGTACAAGGGGCTGTTTGCCGACGGTGGCAATTTCGATATCCCAGAGAGCTTCAACATTGGCGCGACATTCCAGGCCACGCCTACGGTCAAGGTGTCGGCTGAATATGGCTATATCAAATACAGCGCGGTACCGTCTGTGGGTAATCCAAGCAATTCGGCCGGCAATCTTGGGGACCCCAATGGCAAGGGTTTTGGCTGGGCTGATATCGGCATCTACAAGTTGGGCGTCGAGTGGCAGCAGTCGGCCCAGATGACCTGGCGCGCGGGCCTGAACGTAGGCGACAACCCGATCAGAAGCCGTGACGTGACCTTCAACATCCTGGCGCCGGGCGTGATCACCACGCACTACACGCTGGGCGGTACCTATGCCCTGTCCAAGACGTCGGAGGTGACGTTCGCCTACATGATGGCGCCGTCCAATTCAGTGACGGGCACGGCCATGTTCACTGGCAATGAGACGATCAAGATGTCCCAGCAATCGCTGGGCATCCAGTTCGGCTGGAAGTATTGATTGTGCTCGTGGGCGGAGCAGGCATCTGCCTGGATTCTGCCTGCGCACCGACTCTGGCGTTGCGCCCTGCATCCCCATCCGGATGCGGGGCTTTTTCTTGAGGGAGGAGCGCCCTTGTTCTATCCTGCAGCCATGCGTCACCTGTTGACCGTCCTCGCCGCTTTCACAGCCCTGCATGTTCAGGCCGAAGTGCCCGAGATCTTCAAGGGCGCCGATCTGAAGCTGGGCGAGCGGCTCATCGCCGAGAACAAGTGCACCGCTTGCCACCAGCAGAAGGTTGGCGGCGACGGCAGCGCCATCTACCGCCCGCAAGGGCGGGTCAGCACCGCCGGCTACCTGCGGGGCATGGTCGAGCAGTGCAACACCGAGTTGAACCTGGGCTTTTTCCCGGAGGAGGTCACCGCCGTGGCTGCTGTGCTCAACCGGGATCACTACCGTTTCACAAAGTAAAACGACAACATCCCCGGGCTGCGGTCGGGATACGCGTAAACCCCTAGTTCATTATTTTCTGAAGTCTATATATTCGCGTATGTGAATATTTAGATTCAGCAAATGAGTGACGCGACCGCGCTGCCGACGTCGGGGCCACAAGACTACGAAGCCGCTGCGGAGTTGTTCGGGGTGCTGTCCACGCCGATTCGGCTGCGCATCATCGGCGCTTTGTGCGAGGGACAGGAGAAGAACGTCACCCAGCTGCTGCAGGAGATCAAGGTGTCCCAGCCCAATATGTCGCAGCAGCTCAATGTGCTGTACCGGGCCGGGGTGGTGGACAAGCGGCGCGACGGCGCGCAGATCTATTACCGCATCGCCGACGACACGGTGGTGCGGGTCTGCAAGGCGGTGTGTGCCCAGATGATGGACAGGGAAGAGCAACAGCGCGGGGGCGGTGCAGGCTGAACCCGGAGCGAAAGCGGAAATCGCCAGCAATGGCAACGAAAGCAAGGAGAGTGTGATGCACGACGACGTGAGCTCGGGCAGGATCCGCAAGGCCCCCGAGAATTTCCTGAACCAAGACGGGATCAAGACCGTCTTTGCCGAAGCCAAGCAGGGCCGGCGCGATTTCATCCGCAATGCCTTCGCGGCGGCAGCGGGCGCGACCGCTGGCGCCACCGCGCTGGCTGCCAGCAACCCGGTGCCGGCCGAAGGCGGCGACCCCAACATCCTGAACCTGCCCGAGCACAGCACCGGGCTGGGGCAGGGCG
The DNA here is from genome assembly GCA_036846225.1 of Hylemonella sp. Classification (GTDB taxonomy): domain Bacteria; phylum Pseudomonadota; class Gammaproteobacteria; order Burkholderiales; family Burkholderiaceae_C; genus Hylemonella. Next base: position 26,806 of record DAIUCJ010000032.1, on the reverse strand, counting down.
TGGCCACCGAGGGCTATGGCAAGCCCTCCAAGTACGAAGTCAACGTCCAGCGCCGCCAGAGCCCGGGCCTGACGCAGACCACCCAGGCTTCGGTGTCGTTTGCGCCGCTGCAGTCGCTGTTTGGCATCGTCACGCCCAGCGGCCTGCACTTCGAGCGCCACCACCAGGGCTGGTGGGACATCGATCCGTCCAAGCACCGCCTGATGGTCAACGGCATGGTCAAGGCCGCCAAGGTCTTCACGATGGACGAGATCATGCGCCTGCCCTCGGTCTCGCGCTTTCACTTCATCGAGTGTGGCGCCAACACCGGCATGGAGTGGGGCAACGTGGCCGTGCCCACGGTGCAGTACACGCACGGCATGATTTCCTGCAGCGAGTTCACCGGCGTGCCGCTGATCACGCTGCTGGAGATGGCCGGCGCCGACCTCAAGAACGGCAAGTTCATCCTGGCCGAAGGCGCCGATGGTTCCTCGATGACCCGCACCATTCCGATGGAGCTGGTCAAGTCCGGCGAGGTGCTGGTGGCCTATGGCCAGAACGGCGAGATGCTGCGTCCCGAGCAGGGCTATCCGCTGCGTCTGGTGGTGCCGGGTGTGCAGGGCGTGAGCTGGGTCAAGTACCTGCGTCGTATCGAAGTGGGTGACATGCCCTACGCCACCAAGGACGAGGCCGTGCACTACATCGACCTTCTGCCCAGCGGCCTGCATCGCCAATACACCAGCATCCAGGAGTGCAAGAGCGTGGTGACCACGCCTTCCGGCGGTCAGGTGCTGCTGGACAAGGGCTTCTACAACATTTCCGGTCTGGCCTGGTCGGGCCGCGGCAAGATCAAGGCGGTGGACGTCTCGGTCGATGGCGGGCGCAACTGGCGCCGCGCCCGGCTGGAGTCGCCGGTGCTCTCCAAGGCGCTGACCCGCTTCAACATCGACTGGGTGTGGGACGGCAAGCCGGCCATCATCCAGAGCCGGGCCATCGACGAAACGGGCTATGTGCAGCCCACGTACAAGCAGCTGCGTGCCGTGCGTGGCACGCGTTCGATCTACCACAACAACGCCATCCAGTCGTGGCTGGTGCAGGAAAGCGGTGAGGTGAAGAATGTTCAGGTTTCGTAATGCAGCGCTGACGGTGGCCCTGATGGGCGTGGCCACGCTGGCCATGGCCCAGGCGACCAAGTATCCCGGCATCGGCCGCGATGCCACGCCCAAGGAAGTGGCGGCCTGGGACATCGACGTGCGCCCCGACTTCAAGGGGCTGCCGCCCGGCTCGGGCTCGGTGGCCAAGGGGCAGGACGTGTGGGAAGGCAAGTGCGCCCACTGCCACGGCATCTTTGGCGAATCGAGTGAAGTGTTCAGCCCGCTGGTGGGCGGCACCACCGCCGAGGACATCAAGACCGGCCGCGTGGCCAACCTCAAGCGGACCGACTACCCGGGCCGTACCACGCTGATGAAGGTGCCGACGGTCTCCACGCTGTGGGACTACATCAACCGCGCGATGCCTTGGACGGCGCCGAAGTCGCTGACCACCGAGGAGGTCTATGCGGTCACCGCCTATCTGCTGCATCTGGGCGGCATCCTGCCCGAGAACTTCGTGATGTCCGACAAGAACATCCATGAAGTGCAGGCCCGCATGCCCAACCGCAACGGCATGACCCAGGACCACGCACTGTGGCCGGGCAAGGAACTGGGTAATCCCAAGGCCAAGCCGGACACGCAGAACGTGGCCTGCATGAAGAACTGCGTCACCGAAGCCAAGGTGTCGTCCTACCTGCCGGACTACGCGCGTGATGCCCACGGCAACCTGGCCGAGCAGAACCGTCTGGTCGGTCCGCAGCGCGGGGCCGACACCACCAAACCCGAGCCCAAGGGCCCGGGGGCGGCAGCGCCGGCGGCTGATGCCCATGCCGGCCATGCCGCGGCGGCAGCGGCCCCGAAAGCCGAGGCCAAGCCCGCGCCCAAGGCCGACGGCGGCGCCGACAGCAAGGCCGCCCAGGCCCTGGTGTCCAAGCACAGCTGCACGGCCTGCCATGCGCAGGACAGGAAGCTGGTGGGCCCGAGCTTTGCCGACATCGCCAAAAAGCATGCGGGTAAGGTGGACTATCTGGCCGGCAAGATCAAGAATGGCGGCTCGGGCGTCTGGGGCCCGGTGCCCATGCCGGCGCAGGCGCTCAGCGAAGCCGATGCCAAGGTCATCGCTGCCTGGCTGGCCGCCGGCGCGGCCAAGTGAGCAAGTTAAGTACAAACACCGATAGGGCGGGTTGTTTTTTAAATTAGCATGAACCGATACAAGGAGAGATACATGCAAACGCGACGCGAGACACTGAAACAGAGCGCCATGGTGGCGGGCCTGATGGCCGCTGGCGGGCTGCTGCCGCAGCAGGCGGCGGCGTACGAGACGGCTGCCTTCCAGGCCAAGACGGTGGCCGAAGTGGCCAAGGCGCTGGGCGCGCAGGCGCCGGTGGAGAGCAAGGACGTGACCATTGGGGGCCCGGACATTGCGGAAAACGGGGCGGTGGTGCCGCTGAGCGCCAGCACGGCGCTGGCCGGAGTCAAGCGCATGTGCATCCTGGTGGAGAAGAACCCGGCTGCGCTGGTGGCGCTGTTCAACGTGACCGACAGCGTGGAAGCCAACTTTGCCACGCGCGCCAAGATGGGGCAAAGCTCGGACGTGTACGCGCTGGCCATCATGGCCGACGGGCGCGCGCTGTACGCCAAGAAGGAAGTGAAAGTCACGCTGGGCGGCTGCGGCGGCTGATGCGGCTGCAGCTGAAGACGAACCGATCAACACAGGACTGAAGGAGTAGAGAAATGGCAGATCCGATGCGCATCCGCGCCCAGGCGGCGGGAGACAAGGCCACCGTGCGCGTGCTCATGAGCCACGAGATGGAGTCTGGGCAGCGGCGGGACTCGTCTGGCAAGCTGGTGCCGGCGTGGTTCATCAACGAAGTGACGGCCTCGCACAACGGCAAGGTGGTGATGACGGCCGAGTGGGGCCCGGCGGTGTCGAAGAACCCGTTCATGCAGTTCATCGTCAAGGGCGCCAAGGCTGGCGACAAGATCACGGTGAGCTGGAAGGACAACAAGGGCGACAGCCGCACCGACGAAGCCACGGTGTCCTGAACGCCAGACGGCTTCAGCCACATCCAAGCGAAAATGGAGAAGGGTTCGCCCTTCTCCATTTTCCATATGGGAGTCGGCCCGATGGGGCGCGTGCTCTCAATCCGACCTCTTCAACACATCTGGTGGTTGCACGATCATGAACCTTACCAAGCGCGAATTCATGCAGGTGCTCGGCGCGGGCGCCGTGGCCGGCATGGGGCTGGGCCGTTATGCCGAGGCCGACGCGGCCACGGCGGCCAAGGGCCTGTACGACATCCCGAAGTTCGGCAATGTGTCCTTCCTGCACATGACCGACTGCCATGCCCAGCTCAAGCCGATCTACTTCCGCGAGCCCAACGTCAACCTGGGCATTGGCAGCATGAAGGGCAACCTGCCGCACCTGGTGGGCGAGCACCTGCTCAAGTTCGCCAAGATCCGCCCCGGCACGGCCGAGGCCCACGCGCTGACTTATTTGGACTTTGAGAAAGCCGCGCGCCGCTACGGCAAGGTGGGTGGCTTCGCGCATTTGGCCACGCTGGTCAAGCAGCTCAAGGCCAGTCGTCCGGGCGCGCTGCTGCTCGACGGCGGCGACACCTGGCAGGGCTCGGCCGTTTCGCTGTGGACCAACGCGCAGGACATGGTGGACGCGTGCAAGGCGCTGACGGTGGACGTGATGACTGGCCACTGGGAGTTCACCTACGGCATGGAGCGCGTGAAGGAGGTGGTCGAAAAGGACTTCGCCGGCAAGATCGACTTCGTCGCGCAGAACGTGACCACGTCCGATTTCGGCGACCAGGTGTTCAAGCCTTACGTGATCCGCGAGATCAACGGCGTGCCCTGCGCCATCATCGGCCAGGCCTTCCCCTACACGCCAATTGCCAACCCGCGCTACATGGTGGCCGACTGGTCCTTCGGCATCCAGGACGAAAACATGCAGAAGATGGTCAACGAAGCCCGCGCCAAGGGTGCGCAGGTCGTCGTGGTCATCTCGCACAACGGCATGGACGTGGACCTGAAGATGGCCAGCCGTGTGTCCGGCATCGACGCCATCATGGGCGGCCACACCCACGACGGCATGCCGGTGGCCACGCTGGTGAGCAACAAGGGCGGCAAGACCATCGTCACCAACGCCGGCTCCAACGGCAAGTTCCTGGGCGTGCTGGACTTCGAAGTCAAGAACGGCCGGGTGGTCGATTTCCGCTACAAGCTGCTGCCGGTGTTCTCCAACATGCTGCCGGCCGACAAGGAGATGGACGCGCTGATCACCAAGATCCGCGCGCCCTACGAGTCCAAGCTCAACGAGGTGCTGGCCGTCACCGAAGGGCTGCTTTACCGCCGCGGCAATTTCAATGGCACCGGTGACCAACTGCTGCTGGACGCCATGCTGGAGGTGCAGGGTGCGGACATCGCCTTCTCGCCAGGTTTCCGCTGGGGCACGACGCTGCTGCCGGGCCAGGCGATTACGCGCGAGTGGCTGATGGACATGACCGCCACCACCTACTCCTACGCCACGGTGACCGAGATGACCGGCGCCACCATCAAGACCGTGATGGAAGACGTTTGCGACAACCTGTTCAACCCCGACCCCTACTACCAGCAGGGCGGCGACATGGTGCGCGTGGGCGGCCTGAGCTACACCTGCAACCCGGTGGCGTCGATGGGCAAGCGCATCGACAACATGATGCTCAGGGGCAAGCCCATCGAGGCCGACAAGGTGTACAAGGTGGCCGGCTGGGCGCCGGTGGCCGAGGAGGCCCGCGGCGGCAAGCAGATGATCTGGGACGTGGTCGAAACCTGGTTGAAGTCGCGCGGCGGCAAGGTCGCGCCGCGCCGGCTCAACATGCCCAAGATCGAGGGCGTGCTGCCCAATCCGGGCTACGCAGCCTGAGGCATCATTGCCTCGCTTGCAAAAGAGGGCCGGTTTTGCCGGCCCTTTTTGCTGAGTGGGGCTGCTCAACCCAGGGTCAACGGATGTCCTCGATCGCGAACTTCTTGTCGTTGACCAGGGCCGGGATCAGCGCATAGCCCTGGTTCTGCCAGTGCATCAGCTCGGTGATCGCCGAGGGCGTGACTTCGACGAAGTCGTACAGATCGGCCGGGGTGTAGTCGTAATCCTTCATCGCCTGGCCGCAGACCTTGAACTTCACACCCAGATCGGCGTAGTAGCGCAGGCGCTGCACCAGCTCCGGGTAGCGGTGCTCGTTCTTGCGCGCCAGCGTCACGATTTCGGTGCCATGCATCAGCACGATGACGGGGATGTCTTCCGGCGCCATGCTGTAGGGCGCCTCGGTCAGCGGGTTCATCACGCCGCGCACCCAGTTCAGGGCCGAGGCCAGCTTGCGCGGGTCGTCCAGATAGATGTCGATCAGCGCCTTGGGGTTTTTGTAGGGCGTCTGCACCACCTTGGCCTGGGCCAGGGCGGCGGTGGCGCACACACAGCTCAGCAGCAAGGCCAGGCCGCATCGGCCCAGCAGCGCACGCAATGACGGATGGATCACGGTCTTTCCTTCCAGAGTGGGGCGGTACACAATCGGCACTATGGCATTGCCCCCTGTTGCCCGCAAGCGATCTGGATCAAACGTTGGCGTGGTGCTGCTGGCGGCGGCTCTGCTGGGAGGCTGCGCCAGCTGGCTGCCCGAAGCCCGCACCGATACCACGCCCTTTCAAAGCTATGAAGAGGCCCGCGCGGCGCTGCTGGCGCTGCAGCCGATGAAGAGCGACCGCCACCAGCTGGAGGCCAACGGGTTCTTTCCCGGTAAGCATCCCAACACCACCGTGCTGACGCACGCCGACGTGGTGCGGCGCTTCGTGCCGGGTTCGCTGCTGCGGCGCGAAGACCTGGATCCGGGCGTCGTCACCTGTCTGGAGGCGCGGGACGCCTGCAGCGGCGTGGAAATCACGGGGGCCAAGATCCTGCGGGCGCGGCGCGGCAGCTTCTGGGCGGATTTCTTCAACTTCCAGCGTCGCACCGAAACCACCGGCTGGCGTTTCACCGCGCTGGTGCTGCTGGTCAACGACACGGTGGTCTATCGGGCCTGGAGCGGGCAGCCCGCGATCAACGAGGTGGAAGTCGCACGCAACCCGCTAGGGCCGTTCCAGGACATTGGACCGCCAGCGGCCACCAGTGCCGCACCGATTAAATGATCCGATGGTAAAAGCGCGATACGCGGCGTGGCGCCCCGACAGGAACCGCAGATAAGCCGCAAACCCGCATGAATCCTTGATGCTGTAGTGGGCTGGGGTCAAAATGCCCCCAAATGTGCCCCCACGCTGAAAAGGATGCACCATGAAACTGACTGATGCGAAGCTGCGCAACCTGTCCGAGCCCGGCAAGTACTTCGACGGCGCCGGCCTGTACCTGGAGCTGACCCCGGCCGGTGGCCGGTACTGGCGCATGAAGTACCGCCACGCCGGCAAGGAAAAGCGCCTGGCCTTCGGCGTGTACCCGGCCGTGAGCCTCAAGGATGCACGCGACCAGGCGACGGCCGCCCGCAAGGTGATCCAGTCGGGCGACGATCCGGGCGCACTGCGCAAGGCCGCCAAGGTGCAGGCCATCCATGAAGCGGCAAACACGCTGGAGGCCGTGGCCCGCGACTGGCTCAAGCACCAGGCGGGCCGCTGGGAGAGCGTGACGGCGGATCGCGTCAAGGCTTCGCTTGAGGCCGACATTTTTCCGGCGCTGGGTGCGCGGCCCATGGCCGGCATCAAGCCGGGCGAAGTCATGGCGGCGGTTAAGAAGATCGAGGCGCGGGGCGCGGGCGACCAGGCGGGCCGCGTGTTGCAACGGGTGAAGGCCGTCTTTCGCTGGGCCGTGACGCACGAGCGCATCGCGTCGAATCCGATGCTCGATCTGGTGCCCTCGGAAATTCTCAAGCCCCGGCAGGTGAACCACCGGCCCGCGTTGGCAGACAAAGAGCTGCCCGCCTTCCTGGTCAAGCTGGAGGCATACGAGGGCGACCCCAACACCGTGCAGGCGCTGCGGCTGCTGATGCTCACGGCCACGCGCCCCGGTGAAGTGCGCGGCGCACGCTGGGCCGAATTCGACCTGGATGCAGCCATGTGGATCATCCCGGCCGAGCGCATGAAGATGCGCCACGAACACCGGGTGCCTCTGTCACGGCAAGCCGTGGAAGTGCTGCGCACCATGCAGCCCCTGAGCGGTGGCCGTGAGCTGGTGTTTCCCAGCCCGTTCTATCCCAGCAAGTCCCTGAGCGAAAACACGTTCAATTCGGCCATGGCCCGCCTGGGCTACAAGGGCACGGCCACGGCCCACGGCTTCCGGGCGCTGTTCTCCACGGTGGCGAATGAATGCGGCTGGAATCCCGATGTGATCGAGCGCCAGCTAGCCCATGCCGAGCGCAACGAAGTGCGGGCCGCCTACCATCGATCCACCTACCTGCAAGAGCGGGCCAAGCTGATGCAGTGGTGGGCCGACTACCTGGACGGCCGCAAGGCGGGCAAGGTCGTCAAGATGCCCAAGCGGGCCGCCTGACATGCGCAGCCGAAACGAGCACCCACTGCCATTCCCCGCAAAACGCTGGGACAGTGGGAACAAACCACGAAAACCCAGCATTCGTGCGGGTTTGTGGGCGGCAGGGCACTGGGAACAAAGTGGGAACATTGTGGGAACAAAGTGGGAACACTCTCACACAATGAAACCTGTTCAACCTTCCCCCGCCCCTCTGCTGCCAGCCTTTGCCGCACCGATACGGTTTGCCTTGCACGGTGCCGGAATCGAGCGCGGGAGGGCCTTCCCCTGGAGCCCTGCGACGGGCGGCCGGAAACACGGGCGCACCATGCAAATGGGGCAGGCATGAGCGCGGCAAGCATGGCCCACGAGGGCGCGGGCTGCTACGGCCTGAGCGATGGCGTGCTGTCCTACCGGCACGAGCTGGCGGCCCACGAATGCAGCGTGATCGACGCGGCGCTGTCCATCCTGGGCCGCTACCTGCGCCAGCCGGGCAAGGCGCTGGAACAGCCTGCGGCCGTCAAGGAATATTTGCAACTGGCCATCGGCAGCGAGAGCCGCGAGGTATTCGGCGTGCTGTACCTTGACAATCAGCATCAGTTGATCGCCTTCGAGAATCACTTTCTTGGCACCCTGTCACAAACCAGTGTGTACCCGCGCGAAGTTCTGCGGGCCGCGCTGCGGCATAACGCGGCGGCTGTGATCCTCTCGCATAACCACCCGAGCGGGAGCACGAACCCGAGCAATGCCGACATGGTGTTGACTGAGGCCATACGCACGGCGCTGGTTCATGTTGATGTGCGCCTGCTGGATCATGTGATCGTTGCACCTGGCGAGGCCCTGAGCATGGCCGAATGTGGCCTGCTGTGGGGCGTGCCCGTGGCCACGCCAGCCGAGCCCATGAAGCGCAAGCGCGGCCGGCCGCGCAAGAGCGTGGACCCAGCGGACAAGGTTTGAAGTTTCGCCACGCCTAGCCCGAGGCTGATCCCCGAGGGCGAAAAGCCGGACACCTTCACCGGCCTGGCGCTGGCACCTGATGAAGGCCGCACCGTGAAGGGGGGCGCGATGGCTACGCAAGGTGGCACACGTAGGCGCTTGCTGAAAAAGCCCAGTTTCCCAAGTGGCCGAGGCGGGTACTGGGTCAATCCTGATTACCTGGCCGCCGAAATCAAGGCTTCGCTATGGGCGAGGCTGCCGCGACGAATGCATCATGACCGGAAATGCCTCTTTCTATCACTGACCGGCGAGGCCATGCAGGAAGTGCCGGAGCTGAAAGCTCGCGATGCTGCGAGAGCGATAAGGGACAAGATCGCTGAGGTAGAGAGTAAGGCGCACGCATTGCTGGTGGCCATGAACAAGCTATCGGGTGACGCGGCGCAATGCCTAAGTGTTCATGGCGAGGCTTTAGCGTGGCTGACTGATCCGCCGGCAAGGCTATCCCCTTTGACGCAATCTTTAGCGAGATCCCGCGATGCAAATGATTTTTTTGAATCGGCTCTGCTGTCCCACCTATGGGACACGGTGCAAGACATTGAAACGGCCGCTCGATACGCGGCCATGCAAGTGAAGCCGGATAAGGCTGCGAGGCCATCGCAAATGCTCGGGCGCAGCATCGCGCGTAGTGTTGCGGAAAAATTCCGCTATGTCACTGGCAAGCTACCCCCGGGCAGCAAAGAGTCGTGGTTTCCTGACTTCATACGCGAGCTGGGGGCTTCGGTTGGTGTCTCGATAGGGCCTGCCATGGTGGCATCGGTCCTGCGGGAGATGAGTGATTCCGGCCAATTCCCGGATAAAGAGCCCGCACCGATACCGCCGGAAATGCTGCTGCAATTTAAGCCGCCACCCGATTGATGATCTGAATTTCTCGATCAATCGGGCTGGTGGGCTTGTCTGGCCCGCGCTGAAATCGTCGCATGTTCAACCACCTAGGACATGCATCAATGCAAGCGAATCACGATGGAAAATCGCAACCTGAACGGTTGCTCCGGCTCCCCGATGTGGAAGCCCGGGTAGGTCTGCGCAAGAGCGCCATTTACGAAATGCTGCGGCGCACCCCGCCCGCATTTCCAGCCCCCGTGAAGCTGTCCCGGCGTGCCGTCTGCTGGCCCGCCTCTGCGATTGACGCCTGGATTGCCGAGCGCATCAAGGCCGGGGGCAAATGATGGGCAAGGCATCAAAGCGCAAGCGCGAGCGCGAGCCGGATTCCACGCGCGACCCTTCGATCCACGAAGCGATTGCACGCGAGCCGGATTCCACGCGCGACCCTTCGATCCACGAAGCGATTGCACGCGAGGCGAAGGCCGCCCGCGAAAAGGCCGAATTCGGATTCTCCGAGGCTGGCTATCCAGCCCTGACGGGGCTACTCCATGCGGTGCAAGAGGCCGTGAACCAGGCGACGCCTACGCGCATCGTCTATGAAGGCCGCCCGTACTGGTGCCGTGTCTCGCATGGCATGACGCTGATCGAGCTATTCGACACGCCAGCCACTGCCGAGCCGATGGCCCGTTCGATCTGTGGCAGCACGGAAGTTTTCGGGCACACGCCCTGTCATTGAAGGGGCTGCCATGCTGACCGCCCCCAATCGGCCGCTTTTCGATAACCGCCCGGAGCAAGCCGCCCGCGTGGCCGACTACCTGGAGGCGCACCCCGACAGCACGCAAAAAGAGATCGACGCGGCTTGCGATACCGGCTGCATCTCCAAGGTGCTGTCTGAGATGCCCGACCTGGGCTATGGCATCTCGAAGGGCTGGCGCTATGTGCTGTGTGCCGCTGGTACGCACAGGCGGCAGGTACGCACCTACACCCTTCTATTCCGCCCGAGCGCACAGCCCGGCCTTTTCCCCGACGCATGAAACAAACATCCATCACGCCCGAGCTGATCCGCGCAGCCCTGGCGCACATTCCGGCCAGCCTGCCCCGCGACGAATGGGCGCGGCTGGCCATGGCGATCAAGAGCGAGTATCCGGACAGCACGGGCTTTGACCTGTTCGACGCCTGGAGCCAAAGCGCCCCCGATGGCTATGACCCCAAGGCCACGCGCAGCACCTGGCGCAGCGTGAAGGCAGGCGGCGGCGTGGGTATCGGCACGCTGCTGCACCTGGCCAAAGAACACGGCTTCGAGCTGCCCAAGGGCAGCCACGCCCCGGCCGCCCCGAGCCGCGAGGAACTGGCGCGGCGTGAGCAAGTGCGGGCCGAGCGCCAGCGGCAAGAACAGGCCCGCATTGAAGCGGCGCACACACGTGCAGCCGAGCAGGCGGCGGCGCTGTGGGCCGAGGCCAGCGAGGGCCGGGCCTGCCCCTATCTGGAGCGCAAGGGGGTGCAGGCGCACGGCGTGCGCGTGTCGGCCGATGGCTGGCTGCTGGTGCCCCTGCGCGATGGCGAGGGCGAGTTGTGGAATGTGCAGCGCATCGCGCCCTGGCCGCCCGTTGACGGTGGGCCCGACAAGCTGTTTCTCAAAGGCGGGCGCAAGTCGGGCCTGTGGCACATGCTGGGCAGCGTGGAGCCCGCGCCCGATCTGCTGCTGCTGGCCGAGGGCTACGCCACGGCCGCCAGCCTGCACGAGGCCACGGGCCGCGCGGTGGCGGTGGCCTTTGACGCGGGCAACCTGGCGCACGTGGCCAAGGCATTGCGGGCGAAGTACCCGGCCGCCCTGCTGGTGCTGTGCGGCGATGATGACGTGCAGACGCATGCACGCAGCGGCACGAACCCGGGCCGGGCCAAGGCGACGGCGGCGGCGCGGGCCGTGCAGGGACTGGCTGTGTTTCCCGAGGGGCTGCCCGAGGGCGGGAGCGACTTCAATGATCTGCACCAACACATCGGCGGCGCTGCCGGGCTGGCCGAGGTGCGGCGCATCGTGCAGGCTGCAATAGAGGCCCATCAGGCAGCCCAGCGGGCTGCACAGGCTGCGAACGGCATTAAGGGCAGGCAAGCCCCAAAGGCCGCGCCCCCGACCGCCAGCATGGCCGCCGATGATGCCCGCGCCTTCGACCCCTTCACGGTGGACGATTCCGGCGTGTGGCATGTGGGGATTGACCAGGACGGCAAGCGCAAGCCGCCCGAGTGGGTGTGCAGCCGCCTGGACGTGGAGGCCCGCACCCGCGACCAGGACGGCGGCGGCTGGGGCTACTTGCTGACCTTTGCCGATCCGCTGGGCAAGGTGAAGCAATGGGCTATGCCTGCCCGTATGTTGAGCGGCGACGGCGGCGAATACCGGGCCGCGCTGCTGGGCCTGGGCCTGATCGTGGCACCGTCAACCCGCGCCCGCAACTTGCTGACCCAGTACATCCAGACGCGGCAGCCCGAGCAGTTCGCAAGCTGCACGGACCGCGTAGGCTGGCATGGCCGCGCCTTTGTGCTGCCGCACGAAACCATCGGGGACGATGCCGAGCGCATCGTGTTCCAGACGGAAACCGCGATGGAAAACACATTCAGGGCCAGGGGCAGCCCCGAGCAATGGCGCGAGCGCATCGGGGCGCCGTGTGCGGGTAATTCGCGGCTGGTGTTTGCGGTGGCCTGTGCCTTTGCCGGGCCACTGCTGCGCCCGGCCGGCGTGGAGAGCGGGGGCTTTCACTTCCGGGGGGACAGTTCGAGCGGCAAGACTACCGCCCTCAAGGTTGCCGCCAGCGTGTACGGTGGCCCGAGCTATCTGCAACGCTGGCGCACCACGGATAACGCCCTGGAGGCCATTGCAGCTCAGCACAGCGACTGCCTGTTGATCCTGGATGAACTGGCACAGGTGGACCCCAAGACGGCGGGCGAGTGTGCCTACATGCTGGCGAATGAGCAGAGCAAGGCCCGAGCGACCCGCAACGCTACGCCCCGGCCGCGCCTGGCCTGGCGGCTGCTGTTTCTTTCTGCGGGCGAGCTGGGCCTAGCCGATCACATGGCCGAGGGCATGAAGCGCACGCGCACCGGGCAAGAGGTGCGCATGGCCGACATACCCGCCGATGCAGGCGCGGGCATGGGGGCCTTTGAATGCCTGCATGGCCACGAGGGCGGGGCCGCCTTCGCAAAGCACATCACGCAGCAAGCGGGCAGCGTGTACGGCGTAGCCGGCCGCGCCTGGCTGCTGTGGCTGACCCAGCACGCGGACACCCTCAAGGCCGACATACGCCAGCGGGCGGCGGCCCTGGCCGCGCAACTGGTGCCTGATGGATCGAGCGGACAGGTCGAGCGCGTGGGCGCACGTTTTGCGCTGGTGGGCGCAGCGGGCGAGCTGGCCACGGCGGCGGGCCTGACAGGCTGGCAACCTGGCGAGAGCGAAAGGGCGGCCCGGGCTTGCTTCAATGCCTGGCTTGAGGCACGCGGCGGCATCGGGAATGGTGAAGTGGTGGCCATGCTGCGGCAAGTGCGGCGCTACCTGGAAACCAATGGCGAGGGCCGCTTTACCCAGTGGCACCGGGCGGCCGACGATCACGCCCCCAAGACCTTGCAGCGGGCCGGGTTCCGGCGCATGGTGGGCGAGGATGGCCAGCCCATCAAGACCGATGCAGACCACCAGCGCGAATTCGGGGAGCGCATGACGCCCGCCATGGGCGAGGCGGTGCGCTTCGAGTACTTCATTCTCCCTGAGACATTCCGGGCCGAGGTGTGCGTGGGCTTCGATTACAAGACCGTGGCCCGCGTGCTGCTGGATCACGCCTGCCTGATGCCCGACAAGGGCCGCGCCTTCGACACGCGCCAGCGGCTGCCCGGCATGGGCCTGGGCTGGTGCTACCGGATCACGCCTGCACTGTTCGAGCTGGACCTGTGAGCAAGCGCAAGCGACCAGGCGGGCCGCGCGTGGACGGCGGGGAGCGGGGCTACACCCGCGCTATAGCCAAGGGGGGAGCCCCCTTCACGGGTCCTTCCTGGGCCTTCACGGTGAGGGTCGTTGCGAGCCCGATAGGTGGGTAGATAGTGCCCGTGCTGCTTAGGTTCATTTGGCGGTGCATTCGGGCCGTTACGGTTGATTTTCGACGGAGGGTTAAGACATGCTGAAAAAGGAACTGGCCGAGGCCCTGGGCATATCGGCGGCGATGGTGTCCAAGCTGGCCAAGCGGGGCATGCCCACGGACAGCGTGGAGCGTGCGCAGCGGTGGCGGCGGCGGCACCTAGAGCCCGGGCGCGTCAAGGGCGTGCGCTATGAGCGCACCAGGCCGGCCGCGCCCGATCCCGTGCAACTTGCCGAGGCGCTGGGCCTGGCTGCCTTGAGTGACTTCAAGACGCACGGGCCCGCCTTGCGTGCGGCGCTGCGAGCTGTGCCCGAGGATCGGGCGGACGAAGTGCGGTTGCCCGAATCGGTGTGGGCCGCCCTCTACGGCCCTGGATTCATGCAGGCGATGGAGGCGGAAAGGCAGGCTGATCCACCGGCCGAGGGCGAGGCCATGACCCCCGAGCAAGCGGAGATCGAGGCACGCCTGCAATGGGATGTGGTGACGGGGCGGCGCGTCGTAGTGCCCGATCCCGCCCCCTGAGTCCCACGCCTTCCTAGCGAATCACATGCCCGGCATTGCCCGGGCTTTTGTGCGCCTGCACGTCTGCGGGCTTTCTCGCACTTCATTTGTTCCCACTTTTCGCGGCACTGGGAACAAGGTGGGAACACGAAAACCCAGCATTCATGCGGGTGTCCCAGTGTTCCCACTGTTCCCAGTGAAAAACGCAAGGGGCGGGGGCCGCGCACCTCACGCCGGGCGCATCGCATCCGATGCGGGCTGGGCGCCATTGCTTCACGGGTCCTTCCTGGGCGTCTGTCCTACGGGTCGTGGCGAGCGCGAACACCGGCTGTTCAAGAGCTGTGCCCAAGGGCCTTAAGTGAAGATCGAACGGGGGGAGGGGGTGTAAAAGTCTGGGCCTTCAATGCCTAGACCGAGCCCTGAGGCAGATTTTTGCATGCGCGAGTTTCGCGGGGTGGGGGTGTCATGGCTGGGCCTGAGGGCCGCCTGCCAGTTGAGCGCACCGAGCATGCCCCCTGCTGTGCGGACATGCCCCCAATTTGCGAAACGTTGCCCCCAAATGTGCCCCCGTATGCCCCCGGAATGTGTCATACTGCCCCGGACCTTAGCGCACTACGTGCCACAGGGTTTCAGAGGGGAAGTGAAAAAAGCCGGAAGGCTTTGGACCGTTCCGGCTTCGAGTGTGGCGCCCCCGACAGGAATCGAACCTGTATCTAGCGCTTAGGAGGCGCTCGTTCTATCCATTGAACTACGGCGGCAAACCTGGGGGCTGATTGTAAGCGGGCGCGCAAGGCGGAGGCATCCGGCTGGAATGGATGGAGGGAAGCGATGAGGAAGTGGTGGCTCTTTTCGATCTTTTATCTGCTGGTTCTGTTCGCCCCTCTGCTGTTGGGCCTGGTGCTGCCGGACGCCCAGCGCGGGCCTGCCAGGCCATGGCGTGATGAACTGGCCGCGGGTCTGGGCATGTTGGCGTTTGCCGTCGTGCTGATGGAGTTTGTGCTGCTGGGGCGGTTCCGCCCCGTCTCGCGGACCCTGGGGAGTGATCTGGCCATGCAGGCGCATCAGCTGCTGGCGCGAAGTGCACTGGTTTTCGTACTGCTGCATCCGGTGCTGTACAGCCTGTGGGGCCGGCGGCATCTGCCGTGGGACGAAACTTTTGCCCAGGCCCTGCGCGTGGAGGCGCACCTGTGGGGGGGTTGATCACGGGCATTCTGGCGTTGGGCAGTCTGCTGGCCTTGGTCATGCTGGCGGTTTATCGCTCACCCACGGCGGGCTACGAACGCTGGCGGCTTGGGCACAGTGCGCTGGCGCTGGCCACACTGGGTTTTGGGTTGCACCATACGCTGGAGCTGGGACGCTACGCGCAGCTGCCGGCCGTACGGATGTACTGGTGGGGGCTGGCGCTGCTCGCGCTGCTGGCCTGGCTCAGCGTGTATGTGTTGCGGCCGTGGCTGCAGGCGCGCCGGCCCATGCGCCTGCAGCGCATCACACCGCTGGCGTATCGCATCTGGGAAGTCGAGATCGCGCCCGAGGATGGTCGTCCCTATCCTTTCCAGCCCGGACAGTTTGTCTGGCTCAAGGTTGGTACGCTGGCACCACACCAGGACCATCCTTTTTCGATCAGCAGCGCGCCCGCATCGGACGGGACGATGCGTTTCGTGATCAAGGAGGCAGGCGATTTCACCATGGCCTTATCCCAGGTGCCGATAGGAACCCGGGCCTATGTGGACGGCCCGCACGGCAACTTCCGCCTGCCGCCGGGGCAGGCCCCCATCGTGATGCTGGCCGGTGGCATCGGGATTGCTCCCTTTCTGGGCTTGCTGGCAGACTGTGCGGCTCGGGGCGAGCGGCGAGCCTTGCGCCTTATTTATGCAGATCGCAATCCGGCTCAAATGGTCGATGTGACAAAGTTGTGCGAACTGCCCAGGCTAGCGGACTTCGCACAGCTGCGCATGGTCGAAGCGCCTCCTCCGGGCTGGGACGGGTTAGTGGGGCGACTGGATGCGGAGGGGCTGTCACAGGTGCTGGACCGCCCGGAAGTGGCGCCGCTGCTGTCCCAGGCGGATTTCATGGTGTGTGGTCCGGTCGGCATGATGGAAGCCGTGGAAACGGCCTTGACCGCGCGTGGCGTGCCGCTGCAACGTATCCACGCGGAGCATTTTCAGTACCACTTCAGTGGCCGCTCGCCGCGCGCGCAGCGCTTGCGGCGGGGCTGGCTGCTGGGCAGCGGCGGCGCGCTGCTGTTGGCGGCCCTGCTGGCCGCACTGGGTTGAGTGCAGCGGCGCAGGAGCCGGTCCAGTGGGCAGGCGACTTACTTGGTCAGCAGCCGCATCGCTTCCTCGATGCCCTTGATGGTCAGCGGATACATGCGCTGGCCCATCAGCTGCTGGATGAGCGCGATGCTCTGGCGGTACGGCCACACTCCCTGAGGCTCGGGGTTGATCCAGACGAAATGGGGAAAGGCCTGGGTCAGGCGCTGTAGCCACACGGCGCCTGCCTCTTCGTTGTGGTATTCGACGCTGCCGCCCGGCTGCAGGATCTCGTAGGGGCTCATCGTGGCATCGCCGACGAAGATGAGCTTGTAGTCCTTGTTGTACTTGCGGATGATGTCCCAGGTCGGGAATTTTTCGGAAAAGCGGCGCCGGTTGTTCTTCCACATGAAGTCATAGACGCAGTTGTGGAAGTAGTAGAACTCCAGGTGCTTGAACTCGGTTTTGGTGGCGCTGAAGAGTTCCTCGACGCGCTGGACATGCTCGTCCATCGTGCCGCCCACGTCCATGAGCAGCAGCACTTTGACGTTGTTGTGGCGCTCGGGCACCATCTTGATGTCCAGATAGCCGGCATTGGCCGCGGTGGAGCGGATGGTGTCGTCCAGGTCCAGTTCCAGTTCGTGGCCCTCGCGGGCGAAGCGGCGCAGCCGCCGCAGCGCGACCTTGATGTTGCGCGTGCCCAGCTCCTGGCTGTCGTCGTAGTCGCGGTAAGCGCGCTGTTCCCAGACCTTGACGGCGGACTTGTTGCTCCCCTTGCCGCCGATGCGCACGCCCTGCGGGTTGTAGCCGCCGTGGCCGAAGGGGCTGGTGCCGCCGGTGCCTATCCACTTGTTGCCGCCTTCGTGCCGCTCCTTTTGCTCCTCGAGCCGCTTTTTCAGCGTTTCCATCAGCTCGTCCCAGCCCATCTTTTCGATGGCGGCCTTCTCCTCGGGGCTGAGGTGGCGCTCCAGCGTCTTGCGCAGCCAGTCCTGCGGGATCTCCTTGGTGAAGTCGGTGAGCAGTTCCACGCCTTTGAAGTAGGCGGCAAAGGCGCGGTCGAACTTGTCGTAGTGCTTTTCGTCCTTGACCAGCGCGGCGCGGCTCAGGTAGTAGAAGTCGTCCAGCGAATAGCCGCTGCCGGCGGCCGGGTCGGCCTTGGGGCCGACCACGCCGGCCTGCAGCGCCTCCAGCAGCGTGAGGTACTCCTTCACCGAAACCGGCAGCTTGGCTCCGCGCAGGGTGTAGAAGAAGTCGATCAGCATGCGCTGCCTCCGGGCGCAGTCTGTGCGGCCGTGTCGTGGTGGCGCAGGCGGTCGAGCAGCTGGGCGCGCGCCTCGGGCCACTCGCAGGCGCTCAGGCTGTACATCACTGTGTCGCGGATGGTGCCGTCGCGGCGCAGCGCCTGGCCGCGGATGACGCCGTCTTTCTTCGCGCCCAGGCGCTCGATGGCGCGCTGCGAGGCGAAGTTGAAGTTGTCGGTGCGCCAGCCGACGATGCGCGCGCCCAGGGTGTCGAAGGCGTGCTGCATGAGCAGCAGCTTGCACACGGTGTTGACATGGGTGCGCTGCACGCGCCGGGCGTACCAGGTCCAGCCGATTTCCAGCCGCTTCACGGCCGGCAGTATGTCGTGGTAGCTGGTGCTGCCGAGCACCTGGCCGCTGACTTCGTCAATGACGGCAAAAGGCATGCGCTCGCCGCGGTCGCGGGCGGCGAGTGCGGCGTCGATGTAGGCGCGGGTCTGCTCGGGCTCGGGCACGGAGGTGACGCGCAGGGTCCACAGCGCGCCATCGGCGGCGGCCTCGCGCAGGCCGCGCTCGTGCGCGGGGGTGAGCGGCTCCAGGCGCACGCCGCGCTCGCGCAGCACGACGGGTTCGACCCAGGCGCTCATCGGTTCCTCTGGTTCATGAACACCAGCTTCTCGAACAGCGTGACGTCCTGCTCGTTCTTGAGCAGCGCGCCCACCAGCGGCGGCACGCTGATCTTGTCGTCGCGGCTGTGCAGGGCTTCGGCCGGAATGTCCTCGGCCAGCAGCAGCTTGAGCCAGTCCAGCAGCTCGCTGGTGGACGGCTTTTTTTTCAGGCCGGGCAGATTGCGCACCTCGTAGAAGGTCTTCAGCGCGGCGCTCAGCAGCTCCTGCTTGAGGCCGGGGAAGTGCACCGCCACGATGCGGGCCATGGTGTCCGGGTCCGGGAAGCGGATGTAGTGGAAGAAGCAGCGGCGCAAAAAGGCGTCGGGCAGTTCCTTCTCGTTGTTGGAGGTGATGAAGACCAGCGGGCGGTGGCGGGCGCGGATGAGCTCGCGCGTTTCGTAGCAGTAGAACTCCATGCGGTCGAGCTCGCGCAGCAGGTCGTTGGGGAACTCGATGTCGGCCTTGTCGATTTCGTCGATCAGCAGGGCCACCGGCTGCTCGGAAGTGAACGCTTGCCACAGCACGCCTTTGACGATGTAGTTGTGGATGTCCTTGACGCGCTCGTCGCCCAGCTGGCTGTCGCGCAGCCGGCTGACGGCGTCATATTCATACAGACCCTGCTGCGCCTTGGTGGTGGATTTGATGTGCCACTGCAGCAGCGGCAGGCCCAGCGCCTGTGCCACCTGCTCGGCCAGCATGGTCTTGCCGGTGCCGGGCTCGCCCTTGACCAGCAGCGGGCGTTTGAGCGTGATGGCGGCATTGACGGCCAGCATCAGGTCCGGCGTGGCCACATAGTCGGAAGTGCCTTGGAATTTCATGGGGTGGAGCGTGGAAAGGCAGGGAAAACCCGAAGTGAGCGCTAGATATAATGCGTCGCTGATTTAGATCAACCACCGGCTGATTGTCCACGCAAAATGAACAAACTGTTGCTGACGCTTCCCTCCCTGCTTGTCGCTGCGGCGACGGCGTTGTCCGCCCACGCCCAGGACGTCAAGGGTGACGCCAAGGCCGGCGAGAAGAAGAATGCCATGTGCATCGGCTGCCATGGCATTCCGGGCTATCAGGCCAGTTTCCCCGAGGTTTACCGCGTGCCGGCCATTTCCGGGCAGAACGCCAAGTTCATCGCTGCGGCGCTCAATGCCTACAAGAAAGGCGAGCGCAAGCATCCGTCGATGCGCGGCATCGCCGAGTCGCTGACCGATCAGGACATCGCCGATCTGGCCGCCTACTATGAAGAGCATGGCAAGGGCGCCGCTTCCGCAGCCAAAGCCGCCCCGGCTCCCAGCGAGCAGGTGGCCCAGCTGCTGAACAAGGGCGGCTGCGTGGCCTGCCACGGCGCGGACTTCAACAAGCCCATCGATCCGAGCTATCCCAAGGTCGCGGGCCAGCCGGCCGACTACCTGTTCGTCGCGCTCAAGTCCTACAAGATCGAGGGCCAGGCCACCTGGGGGCGCGCCAATGGCGTGATGAGCGGCGTGGCCAAGCAGTTCAGCAATGCCGAGCTCAAGGCGCTGGCGCAGTACATCAGCAGCCTACCGGCCGAAGTCAAAACCATTCCGCAGAGCCGTTTCCGCTGAAACCGGCGCGCATCCGGATGCCCAAGCAAGCCGCTCATCGAGCGGCTTTTTCGTTGGTGCAGGCCGCGCGCTGCGGCGCTCAGTCCCGGGTGGCTCGCTGCTGCACGCAGGCGATGTAGGCCTGGCCGTCGGGCGCGCGCCCGCTGCGCTGGCTTTCCCAGAGCATGCGGCCCAGGCAATCCATGACCTCATGGTGCGCGGCGTGCAGGTCGCCGCGGCGCGCGGCCAGCAGTTCCACGGCCTGGCGGATGCCGCGCGGCTGGTCGATGCTGCACTGCTCGCTGATCGACAGATGCATGGACAGGTGCAGAAAAGGGTTTTCGCGTGCGGGGTCGCTGCGGGCGATCCGCGCCAGCGCAGCGTCCAGGTCGGCCAGCTCGGCGTGGTATTCGGGGTGTTCGGCGATCCACTGGCTGGCCAGCAGCTCGATCGGCTCCAGAGGCTGGCCGCTGCGGGCTTTGGCATGGACGCCGCAAAAAAAGCGGCGCACGTCGGCCGGGGAGGGTTGGAACATGGCGCTGGCTGCGGTGGCGTGAGCGTGAGAGTGAATTATCCCAGGCGCTCGGAGATGGCGCGCGCGGCGGCCAGCAGCGGCGGCAGCAGCGTTTCCTGCGCGACCCGGGGGCTGGTGCGGTTGGCCTGACCACTGAGATTGAGCGCGGCCACCACGCGGCCGCTGCGGTCGGTGATGGGGGCGGCCAGCGAAATCAGGCCTTCCTCCAGCTCCTGGTTGACCAGGCTCCAGCCCTGGCGGCGAGCCTGCTGCACCCGGGTCAGCAGGGCATCGATGTCGGTGACGGTGTGGCGGGTAAGCGGGCGCGGGCGCGCGGCCCGCAGCCGGCGCAGTACTTCGGCATCGTCCAGGCCGGCCAGCAGCACCCGGCCCATGCTGGTGCACCAGGCAGGCAGGCGCGAACCCACCCCCAGCGTGATGCTCATGATCTTGTGCGTGGGCACCCGCAGCACATAGACGATGTCGCTGCCGTCGAGCACGGCTGCCGAGCTCGACTCCTTGACCTGTTCCACCAGCGCTTCCATCACCGGTTCGGCACGGCTCCACAGCGGCAGCGAGGACAGGTAGGCAAAGCCCAGATCGAGGATGCGCGCCGTCAGCCGGAACTGCCGGCCATCGCTTTCGACATAGCCCAGGGTCTGCAGCGTCAGCAGGATGCGCCGCGCGCCCGCGCGCGTCAGGCCGGTGCGCGCGGCCACTTCGCTCAGCGTCTGGGCGGGCGCGTCGGCGCTGAAGGAACGGATCACTTCGAGCCCGCGCGCGAAGGATTGGACGTAGCCATCACCGGGCTGCGGAGCTGTCGCGGACGGGGCAGCGGGCATGCGGGGCGTCGGGCGGGATGGACTAGAATGATTTCATTATACGAACGGATGTTCGATATACGAACATTTTGCTCGTTGCCCGAGGAGTGCAGACCATGATCAACAAGATCGCAGCTTCGGTGGCCGAGGCGCTGGCCGACGTGAAGGACGGCTCGACCATCATGATTGGCGGCTTCGGCACCGCGGGTATTCCGCTGGAGCTGATCGAAGGGCTGATCGAGCAGGGCGCGAAAGACCTGACGGTCGTCAACAACAACGCGGGCAATGGCGACACCGGGCTGGCTGCCCTGCTGGCCACCGGCCGCGTGCGCAAGATCATCTGCAGCTTTCCGCGCCAGGCCGACAGCCATGTGTTCGACGGGCTATACCGCAGCGGGCGCATCGAGCTGGAACTGGTGCCCCAGGGCAACCTGTCCGAGCGCATCCGTGCGGCCGGCGCCGGCATCGGCGCCTTCTACACGCCCACCGGCTACGGCACGGAGCTGGCCAGGGGCAAGGAAACGCGTGAGATCAATGGCCGGCACTACGTGCTGGAATATCCCATTTACGGCGATGTGGCCTTGATCAAGGCCGAGCGCGGCGACCGCTGGGGCAACCTCACCTACCGCAAGACCGCGCGCAATTTTGGCCCGACGATGGCGATGGCCTGCAAGCAGACCATTGCCAGCGTGCATGAGATCGTGGAGCTGGGCGGCCTGGATCCGGAGGCCATCGTCACGCCGGCGATCTTCGTCAGCAAGATCGTGCAGGTGCCGCGGCGCGCCACGCAGGCTGGCGGCTTCAGAAAGGCGGCCTGACCATGAGCTACCGCAGACGCAGCAAAGACGAACTGGCCGCCCGGGTGGCGCAGGACATTCCGGAAGGCGCGGTGGTCAACCTGGGCATCGGCCAGCCCACGCTGGTGGCCAACCACATCCCGCGCGAGCGCGAGGTGCTGCTGCACAGCGAAAACGGCCTGCTCGGCATGGGGCCGGCGCCAGCGCCCGGTGAGGAGGACTACGACCTGATCAATGCCGGCAAGCAGCCGGTGACGCTGCTGCCCGGCGGCTCCTACTTCCATCACGCCGACAGCTTCGCCATGATGCGCGGCGGCCACCTGGACATCTGCGTGCTCGGGGCTTTTCAGGTCTCGGCCACCGGCGATCTGGCCAACTGGCACACAGGCGAGCCTGATGCGATACCGGCCGTGGGCGGGGCCATGGATCTGGCCGTGGGGGCGCGGCAGACCTGGGTGATGATGGATCTGCTGACCAAGCAAGGCCAAAGCAAGATCGTGCGCAGCTGCACCTACCCGCTGACCGGCATCGGCTGCGTCAAGCGCGTCTATACCGACCTGTGCACGCTGGAGTGCACGCCGCAGGGTCTGCGGCTCATCGACCGGGTCGAGGGGCTCAGCCATGCCGAGCTGGAAAAGCTGATCGGCCTGCCGGTCGCCTGTTAGGGAAGATCTCTGGGGCCGCTCGGGGCGGGCTGTCCCCAGCACGCCTGACGCCCGTTGCCTTATTCGTTCGCCACTTCGACGCGCCTGGCGCGCACGCTCACAACAGGAGAAACACACGATGAACCAAGCCTATATCTGTGACGCCATCCGCACCCCGTTTGGCCGCTACGCCGGGGTTCTGTCCAGCGTGCGCACCGACGACCTGGCCGCGATCCCGATTGCCGCGCTGATGGCGCGCAACCCGCAGGTGGACTGGGCCGCGCTGTCCGATGTGGTCTATGGCTGCGTCAACCAGGCGGGCGAGGACAACCGCAACGTGGCACGCATGGCAGCGCTGCTGGCCGGCCTGCCGCCCACGGTGCCGGCCTCGACAGTGAACCGGCTGTGCGGCTCGGGGCTGGATGCGCTGGGCAGTGCGGCGCGCGCCATCAAGACCGGCGAAGCCAGCCTGATGATCGCCGGCGGCGTGGAGAGCATGAGCCGCGCGCCGTTTGTGATGGGCAAGGCCGAAACGGCCTTCAGCCGCAGCGCCGAGATCTTCGACACCACCATCGGCTGGCGCTTCATCAACCCGCGCATGCAGCAGCGCTACGGCACGCATTCGATGCCGGAGACGGCCGAGAACGTGGCCGACGAGTTCCGGATCAGCCGCGAGGACCAGGACAAGATGGCGCTGGCTTCGCAGCGCAAGGCCGTGGCCGCGCAGCAGGCAGGATTTTTCGATGCCGAGATCACGCCGGTGACCCTTGCGCAGAAAAAGGGCGAGGCCATCGTCGTCAGCAAGGACGAGCATCCGCGCGAAACCTCGCTGGAGGCGCTGGCCCGGCTCAAGCCCATCGTGCGCGAGGGCGGCACGGTGACGGCCGGCAACGCCTCGGGCGTGAACGACGGCTCCTGCGCCCTGCTGCTGGCCGACGAAGCCGCGGCCACCCGCTACGGGCTGACGCCCCGCGCGCGCATCGTCGGCATGGCCGTGGCCGGTGTGGAGCCGCGCATCATGGGCATCGGCCCGGCGCCGGCCACGCAAAAGGTGCTGGCGCTGACCGGACTCAAGCTCGAGCAGATGGACGTGATCGAGCTCAACGAGGCTTTTGCCGCCCAGGGGCTGGCGGTGCTGCGTCTGCTGGGGCTGCGCGATGACGATCCGCGCGTCAACCCCAATGGCGGGGCGATCGCGCTGGGGCATCCGCTGGGCGCTTCCGGGGCGCGGCTGGCTACCACGGCGGTCAACCAGCTGCACCGCAGCGGCGGGCGCTACGCGCTGTGCACGATGTGCATCGGCGTCGGACAGGGCATCGCCATGATCATCGAGCGGGTCTGAGCAAGCGCCTGCCCGGCCGCGGCGCCGGCGGCAGCGGGCCATGGTGGTCAGCGCTCGATCTGCCACAGCGGCAGCCGCCAGTCGCGCCACAGCGCCAGCAGCCGCAGGCCGGCGACGGTGGTCACTGTCAGCGCCAGGGCCAGCCACTCGGGCGCGTCCAGCGCGTCCAGCCCCAGATACGCCCAGCCGCCGGCGAAGGCGCACAGCGCGTAGGGACGGTGGTCGCGCAGGACCGTCGGAATTTCGTTGCAGACGATGTCGCGCAGCACACCGCCAAAAGCGCCGGTGACCACGCCCATCAACACCGCCACCAGCGCGGGCATGCCGGCATCGGCGGCCATGTCCACGCCCACCGCGGCAAACAGCCCCAGCCCGATCGCATCGGGCCACTGGATCAGGCGCTCGGTCGGCGCGAAATGGCGCTGGCGCAGAAACAGCATGGCCGCCGTCGCCAGGGCCAGCACGCCCCATAGATATTCGACGTGGCGCACCCAGAAAAAAGGGCGCTGGTCCAGCAACAGGTCGCGCAGCGTGCCACCGCCAAAGGCGGCCAGAAACGCCACCACATAAACCCCGACGGCATCCAGCCGGCTGCGCGCAGCCGCCAGCACGCCCGAGAGCGTGAACGCCACGGTGGCCGCCAGTTCGAGCGCGTGGCGCAGCCAGATTCCCCAGGTGCCGACGGTGTGGTCCATCTGCGTATTGTGGGCGCAAATGGACCCACGCCCATGGCGCCGCATCAGACCGTCCGGCGGGTGCTTGCAGCGCGAACCCAAGGCGCGCCGATCACATCCGCCATTTGATCGGGCGCAGCAAGAGTCGCGTGCGACTGGCACGCCAGAACGCAGCGCAGGTCAGGACTTCGGCCCGCGTGTGAACAGGCGGATGAAGAACGCCGCCATGCCGATCATGAATGCGATGCCGATGATGCTCATCAGACCGTAGTCGGTGAAAAACAGGTCCTGGAACAGTTTCATGGGTCAGCCTCCAGCGCGCCACCGCGGCGCGTGCAGCCATGGTGCACCGATGCGGCGGATGGGAGGCTGACCCAGATCAACCGGGGCGCAAGGACGTCAGCCGCGCACCACCATCGAGGCAAAGCCGGCCGCCATGGCCAGGCCATGCAGGTGGGCGGCGGCGATCGTCAGCACGATGGCCGGGCGCAGCTGCTGCGGCCTGTGCCGCCGGCGCCACAGCAGCACCGCGGCTGCCAGCGTCAACGGCGCCGACAGCAGCCCC
Source organism: Hylemonella sp. (assembly GCA_036846225.1). Classification (GTDB taxonomy): domain Bacteria; phylum Pseudomonadota; class Gammaproteobacteria; order Burkholderiales; family Burkholderiaceae_C; genus Hylemonella. The sequence continues at coordinate 1,738 of DAIUCJ010000032.1, read as the reverse complement.
CACAGGGCCGGCTCGGGTTGGTAGAGCCATTGCACGCCCAGGGCCAGCCACAGGTGCGCCGTCAGGCCGATTGCGGCATACAGCAGCGCGGCAGCCTGCGGTCCTAGCCGCACCACCAGCGTGCGCTTGCCTACCCGGGCATCGGCGGCCGCATCGGGAAACTCGTTGAGCAGCAGGATGTTGGCGGCCAGCAGGCCGTAGCTCACGGCCGTGAGGGCCGGCACGATGAAAACCGTGCCGCGCTGCACCGCATCGGCGCCGATGACGACCAGCGTCCACACGGCGGCGATCACCACCTCGCCCAGCCCGCGTGCCATCAGCGCCAGCGGCGGCGCTGAATAGGCCCACAGCAGCAGGGCGCCGGCCAGCCCCAGCACCAGCACCCAGCCGTTGGTCCGCACGGCCAGCAGCAGGCCGAAGGCGGCCAGCCAGAATAGCAGCAGGCGCGCCAGCGCGCGTGTCTGCGCGACGCTGACGACGCCCTGCTGGATCAGCCGTGTGCCGCCGGTAAAAGGCGGAATCGCGCCAGTGTTGGCGGCATCGGCGCCGCTGAGCGCGTCGTGCACGTCGTTGAGCACATTGCCGGCGGCATGGGCCAGGCAGGCCAGCAGCAGCGTGGCCAGTGCCGTGCCCCAGTGGGGCCCGTGGCCGCAGGCGGCGGCGATGGCCGTGCCCAGCACGCAGGCCACGGCGGTCAGGCTCAGAAAGCCCGGGCGCGTCATCTGCAGCCAGATGGTCCAGGGCACAGGGGCAGGGGAAGGTGGCAGCCGGGGCGTGTCAGGCTCATCCATGCAGGCATGATACGCAGTGCTTTCACCTTGCTGCGGGACAATATTGGCCTGACTGGAACGGATGACCATGAACACCCCGGACTCCCGTGCTTACACCGACGCCGCGCAGACCTGGAACCAGCGCTTCGCCTCGGACGACTACATCTTCGGTACCGAACCCAATGCCTGGCTGCGTGCGCATGCCCACTGCTGGCAGCCGGGCCAGCGCGTGCTGTGCGTGGCCGATGGCGAGGGCCGCAACAGCGTGTGGCTGGCGCAGCAGGGGCTGGTGGTCGATGCCTTCGACATCGCCGAGCGGGGGGTGGCCAAGGCCCGGCGGCTGGCGCAGCAGGCTGGCGTGCAGGTGCACTACAGCGTGGCCGACTGCGACGCCTACGACTATGGCGAGGCGCGCTACGACGGGGTGGCGGCCATTTTCGTGCAGTTTGCCGATCCGGCGTTGCGCACCCGCCTGTTTGGGCACATCGAGCGCTGCCTCAAGCCGGGCGGGGTGCTGATCCTGCAGGGCTACACGCCCCGGCAGCTCGAATACAAAACCGGCGGGCCGCCGCGGGTGGAGCACCTCTACACCGAGGCCATGCTGCGGGACGCTTTCGCCCGCATGGACATCCTGGAGCTGCGCGAATACGAAGCCGATCTGGCCGAGGGCAGCCAGCATCGCGGACGCTCGGCGCTGATCGGGCTGGTGGCGCGCAAACGCTGAGCCGGCCGGATCGGGCCGCAGCGGCGGGGGCGGATTCAGCCCGCTGCCAGCGTATTGGCCCGCGCGAGCCGGATGGCTTCGCTCAGCACCTCCCGGTCGCCGATGTGGTTGGCCAAGATCAGCACCAGCTTGGCCAGCAGCATGTCGGCCTGTTCGTCGCTGAGGTCGCGCTGCGCGGCCACGAGTTCGGCGTAGAAGCCGTCGGGGTCGGGAATGTGGGGTTCGCGGTTCAGGGGCATGGGGC
>DAIUCJ010000031.1:32711-34024 GCA_036846225.1 Hylemonella sp. | reverse complement strand
CACGGCGACAAGACGGACTACTACCAGGCGCGGGACTTGATCAGCGTTTCCCTAAGGGCGGGGCGGCCGCGTCGGGCCGTTCAGGCGGGAGATGTGTCCATGCCCCCTGCCAACGCCCGCGCGCTCATCTCCCGTGTGTGCGCCAGCAGGTAGTCGAGAAACACGCGCGTGCGCTGCGGAACGAACTTGCGGCTCGGCAGCGCGGCGTACAGGCTGAGCCGCCCGGTGATCCAGTCGGGCAGCACGCGCACCAGGTCGCCGCGCATCAGGTAAGGGGCCACGAGATCCACGGTCACGGTTGCGATGCCCACGCCGTCGAGCGCGGCGCGCAGCAGCGTGTCGGCGTGGTTAGCCAGCAGCACCGGCGCGATTTCCAATTCCTCCTGCTGCTGCGGCTGGCCAGGGCGCCATAGGCGCCACCAGCGCGAGCGCCCGTTCGGGGTTTTCAGGCGCAGGCAGTCGTGCTGGGCGAGTTCGCTGGGGGCAGCCGGCAGGCCTCGGCGGCGCACGTAGGCTGGCGAAGCGACGAGGATGGCGTCGGAGTCGATCACCTTGCGGGCGATGATGTCGGCGTTGAAGCTCTCGTCGGTGGCCAGCAAAGTGAGGTCGTAATCTTCCACCGGCGGCTCGCGCAGGGCTTCCACCTCGATCTCGATCACGATGCGGGGGTAGCGCTGCCGAAAGCCTGCCAGCAGCGGCGCCACCACGTAGGAGGCCAGCATCGGCAGCGTATGCACGCGCAGCACGCCCGACAGCTCCTGGGTATGGGCGCGGGCCGCGGCGTCGGCTTCTTCGATGTCCTGCAGGATGTGGCGCACCCGCCCCAGATAGCTCTGGCCGGCTTCGGTCAGCGCAATGCGGCGGGTGGAGCGGTGCAGCAGCCGCGTGCCCAGATGCTCTTCCAGATCGGCGACCAGCCGCGTCACCACCGGCGCCGACATGTCCAGCGCCCGCGCCGCAGCGGCGAAACCGCCTTCGGCGACCACCCGCTCAAACACCCGCATCGACAGCAAACGGTCCATGGTTGGTTTTCAAGACCTTCATTATTTCTATTAAAGAAATATGACAGGACTGATTTTGCCATTTATTGTTGATAAGCGAAACCTTAGAGTGCGTTTCATCGATGCAGCGCGAACTAATCCCTGTTGCACCGACGTGATCCGCAGCAGCAATCAATTTGCTGGAGTGGTTACTAACTTGTTTGATTGAAAGGATGTCATCATGAAACGCACCACTGTCTCTGCTCTTGCCCTGGCTGTGACGGCCCTGGGGGTTGGCCATGCGTACGCCGCCGATGTCGGCAAGACCCGCGC